>QWOP01000023.1 GCA_003669605.1 Planctomycetota bacterium | reverse complement strand
CGATCGGTGGCTCGGCCGGCACCTCCGCGCACGTCTCCCCAAGCAGTCCGGCCTCCTGGAGGGGGCCAGCGACCCGCGCCAGGAGCCCGGCAGCGGCCACCCCCGCATCGCTCACTAGCACCACCCGCCGCCACCCGTTGGCCCGGCAGATGGCCGCGACGTGGCTGCTCGACCCCCGGCCCGTCATCACCCTCCGCGGCAAGTGGTTTTCAAATTCCCGGCAGATTTCAGGCATCACTTCCCCCCTGACAGCGGCGGCTCAGCACGGCGGCATCGATCTCGCCAGAGCCTCAACTTCGGTTCGCAGCGGATGCTAGCAGATCGTCCAGATCGTCATCCTCACCCCACCCCCGCCCCGCCCGACAGATGGGGGCGGCCAGTGGGAAGCAGTCCTTCCGCAACAAATTCCGTCAGTCGTCAGTCGGTCGATTGACTCTGGAACAAGGCACCGACTATTCTTTGTATCAGTGTCAAAGGGGAATCGGTCGCGGTGGCACAAGCGAGTTCATCCCGCGCCTTTCGTGCAGCCTGACACCTGCCCGCTTTGAACCCTCTGGACCTCAGAAACGTATTTTTCTTCATGCCGTTCATGCCCGTCATGTCTGCCCCCTTCTCCATCCCGACGCTTCGCAACAGCCTGACGCTGTTTGCCGCGGTGGCGATGGCGCTTGCATTCTGGGCGGGCGGAGTGACCCCTGCCCAGGCCAGTTGCGGTGACTGGCTCGTTGGTCATGACGTGACGGCAGCGGGCGTGGATGGCCAATCGATCCCCTTGCAGCGAGCGACCGACTCCCAGCACTCGCCCCCTGCCCGACGTCCCTGCAGTGGCCCATCCTGCTCCCGAGCGCCGCTGGCCCCGCTGGCCCCCACAGACGCTCCGGTACTCCGGTTTGATATCGAGCGTTCGGCACACCTCGTCGCGATTGCCACCGTGGAGGATTTCCAGCAGCGTCTGGACCGTCCTGCCGACGACACTCTTCTTCCCTCGGCCGTTCCCGGCCGTCTCGACCGTCCGCCAAGAGGCGTCTGACGCTGTCCCTCGCCCCGTGCGCGGATTGTCTTGAGACTTGTTCTTGAGCCATCTCGTCTTGGGCTCTCTCGTCTTGATTTTTTTCAAGGCGATCGCCTGTGGGGGGTCTTCGGGACAGGGTGCTGCGCGATTATGGCGTGGCGTCGTCCCGACCTCTGCAGCCGTTGAAAAAAAGTCCGTCGGCCTGTTCATCCCCCTGCCGCTGCTCCAAGCGTGCCGGGGCGGCAGCCGTCCGAGTGATCCTGGATCGATTCAGGATTGTTCCAGGAATGCTGCCCTGCGAGATGTCGATTTCTATTTTGTCGATTTCTATTTTTCTCATACTTCATTCCATCATCGAGTCTTCTGGAGCTCCTGTCATGTCACACCATCTGCTGTCTCCGTCATCGCGTCATCCGCGGGGGTTCACCCTCGTCGAGTTGCTTGTCGTCATCGCCATCATCGGCACGCTTGTCGGCCTGCTGCTGCCGGCGGTGCAGGCGGCCCGTGAAGCCGCCCGCCGCTCGCAGTGCGGCAACAATGTCAAGCAACTCGGCACCGCCCTTCAGAACTACTACTCCGCTAAGAGTTCCTTTCCCACCGGCCGCAATGCGATGAGCATCTCCACGCAGACATTTCTCCTCCCCTACATCGAACAAACGACAATTCTCCAACTCGTCGATCCGACGAAGGCTTGGAACGATCCCTTTCACACCACCGCCGCAGCCACCAAGGTGCCGACGTTCATCTGCGCCTCCGATCCCGCCGCCTATCTCCCGGCCACCTACGCCGGCAATAACTACCGCTTCAACCAGGGATCGGGGATCCTCTGGGGCAATCCCCCCACGGCGTCCTCCGACCCCAATTTCGGCATCCCTGGCCCCGATGGAGTGTTCTTTCTCGACAGTCGGGTGCGGATCCAGGACATCACCGACGGCACCACGCAGACGGCGGCGATCAGTGAACATGGCGTCGGTGACTTCAACAATGGCCTCTCCAGCCGGACCGACACCTTCTGGCCGCAGACCACCCCTGCAAATGCCAACGAGGCGGTGCAGCAGTGCCAGGCGATCGACACCAAAAACCTCTCCTTCCAGCGATTCAGCAACATCGGAGGACCGTGGCTCTACGGCTACCACTCGACGACGATCTATTTCCACTCAAACGTCCCTAACGCCCGCTCGTGCATGTTCCCTCCCGGAAGGATCATGACCACCGCGCAGAGTTCGCACCCGGGCGGGGTGATGATGGGGATGTGCGATGCGTCGGTGCGGTTCGTGTCGGACGATGTCGATCAGACGGTGTGGCGGGGCCTCGGCACGAAGAGTGGCGGCGAAATCGTGGCGGGGTTCGCCCAGTAGCCTCCCCAAAGCCTCCTTCCATCTGGGCCAATAACGGTTCCGGATACGGCTCTTAACTGACGTCAATCCACCCAGCCACCGACTTTCCTCATCCTTCATTTGAATCAAGGAAACGCATGCTCACCCCTGAGCCCTCCCTATCCGGTCGCAGGCGCCTGCTCACGCAGGCGTCCCTCCTGCCGCTGGCCGCGCTTGCGGCCAGCCTCACGGCCGGCTGTGCCAAACCGCCGGACTACAAGGCCGAACCCGACAAGGCACGGGCCGTTCTCGAATCGGTGCTCAACGCCTGGAAGGAAGGGCGGACTGCTGTCGATCTTCAGAAGCAATCGCCTCCGGTGTACGTGGCCGATGAACGGTGGCTCAAGGGTGCCGAACTGACATCGTTCACGATTCATGCTTCCCGTCCCTTCGGCCCCAGCACCCGTTTCGAGGTGACGCTCGAAGGCCCGGCACCATTGGGAACGAAGAACGTCGTCTACATGGTTTCCACGCAACCGGCGATCAGCGTCGCGCTTGGCGACTGAGCACCACATCTCCCGCGCCACCATTCCGGAGCCCAGACTGCAATGCGACTTGAGCAGACGTTTCTCCGACCGCTGACATTGCTTCTTGCGCTGGTCACATCCTCCATTCCGATCGGTACAGCCCAAGCGGACGAGGCCGCCGCACCACGCCCCACGCCGGTGACACGGCCGGCGATGAAGCAACTCCTCGAAGGCATGAAGACCCGCCGCGAGCGGATCCCGCTCCCAGAGCCAAGCGCAGCCGAGATCCGGGCAGCCGAGACTGATCCCACGGTGCTCTCCTACGAGAACCGGCTCCGGTCGCTCTACCTCCCCGGCACCGAGCTTCGCGGCTACCTCGGTTTCGGAGGCACGGCGCCCAAGCGTCCCAACGCCCCGGCCCCGAAAGTGGTGATCGAACCCGATCCGGCGGTGACCCTCGACTACGGATTCAAGACCCGGCTCTTCTGGATCGCGTCGCGGGTCAACAACTGCCAGTACTGTCTCGGTCACCAGGAATCGAAACTCCTTGCCGTGGGGATGACCGACGACGATCTGGCCCACCTCGACACCGACTGGAGCGTGTTCCCGGAGAGAGAACAGGCCGCCTTCGCGTTTGCCCGCAGACTCACGCTCGATCCCGGCAGTCTCAAGGACGCCGACATCGACCGCTGCCTGGAACACTTTACCGGCGAGGAGGTCTTGGAGATGGCCCTCTCGGTGGCGGGCAACAATGCCATCAACCGCTGGAAAGAGGGAATCGGCGTGCCGCAAGCGGGCAATGGCGGCAACTCTGGCTGGGCACAGACTGGTGTCACCGGCGCGCATTCCTACCTCACTCCCACCGCAGAGAAGTTCAAGTCGCTCGCATCGGCTGTGGCCATCCTCACCCCCGACGATGCCGCCCAAGAACTCGTCGCCACCGAAGCCTCGACTGAGTTGCTCTCCCTGGCTGAGATGGCACGCGGGATCGATGCCGCCCGTGCCCGCACGCCCCGGCTCCCGCTGATTGACGAAGCCGCCGCCCGCACGCTCCTCGGCAACCTCACAACAGAGGGACCGCTTCCCGCTTGGATGCGGTTGCTTGCCAACTACCCACTGGCTGGCCCGCGGATGGTGAAGGCCTTTGAGTTGACGGCTGCGGCAGCCGAATTGACGCCGATCGAGCAGGCGCACATCCACTGGACGGTGGCGCGGCGCAATCGGGCTTGGTATGGGCTAGCGCTTGCAGAATCCGAAATGCGGGCTCTGGGGGCCACCGCTGCCGATCTCGCTGATCTCGCCGGCGATCAGTCGGGGCTCTCGGCGGCGGAGCGGGCCGTGCTCGCCGTTGCCGATGCGCTTGCAGCGTCGCCCGTGGTCTGCACCGACGCCCAGTTTCAGGAAGCGCTCGACGCCACGTCGCCGGCGACTCTTGTAAGCGTGGTCCACGAGGTGGCGATGCAATCCCTTTTCGATCGGTTCACCGAGGCGGCCGCTCTGACGGCGCCATGACCCTCCGGCCGACTCCCCGTCGGTTACTCGTCCGAAAGCATCTCCGCCCAGCCACGGGCATCACCCAGATGGTGGAGCGAGATCTTCACCGCCGCCATCATCGGGTAGGCGAGAATCAGACCGAGGATTCCCCACGCCCAACCCCAGTAGGAGAGCCAGAGGAAGAGCAGCGTGGGATCGAGGTTGAGCTGCTTTCCGGAGAGCTTGAGTTCGAGAAAGTCGATCCACAACACCCGATTCACGACAATCAGGGCCGCCAGCACCGCTGCCGAAAGCGAGCCCATATCGAGAGCGGCCAGCACGATCGGCGGTGCACACGCCGCCCAACTGCCAATCGAAGTGATGTAGTTGGCAGCGAAGAAGAGAAACGCCCACAGCGGCCAGTGGTCGAGACCAAACCGCCACATGATCACTCCCGCGGAGATCCCCATACCGATCCCGATCACCGTCTTGACCATCATGAAGCGCTCCATCGATGCCGAGATGCCCTCCCCCACAGCGAGGAGCCGCGTGCCCCGTTCGTCGGGAAAGGCCCGCTGCACACGGGCCTCGAATTTCCGGCTGCCGACAAAGAGAAACACGAGGTAGCAAAACACGAGCACAATCAGTTCGGCAGCGTCGATCCCTTTGGCGAACACAAAGTTGAGAACGTCACGACTGGAGATCCGGAACAGATCGGAAAGCGATGTCCGCAGACGGCCTGAGGCCCCTTCGGCATCCGCGACCGGCGGGACATCCCCAACCACCGCGCCGGCGAGCGGACCGCCGAAGCGGGTGATGATGTCGCCAATCCGGTCCTCGTACCGCGGCCAACTGCTCCGGAACGAAACCGCCTCGCGGTAGACAAACTGGCCGAGCAACACCGACGTGATCAGGATCAGGCCGACGAGTGTGGCGTAGGCAGTCAACGGCCGCATCCCCAGCCCAGAGAGGGTCTTGACGCCGAAGCGGGTGGCATAGAAGAGGAACAGCGCCACCAGGAACGGCTGCAGCACAGGCCCCAGGTGCGTGACGGCTGCACCGGCGACAACGACTGCGATCACCACCAGCGCCGCATCGCCGGAGGTCGTACGGGAAGGGGGACTCAGTGCCGGGGTCGATTCCATGCCAGGGTTCTCGCCAAGGAATGCGGGGGACGATCGGCTGAGCCGATGCTCCACAGCAGAGTATCCGCCAGCCGCGCCTTCTCCCACCAGCCAGCCGGGGTATTCTGACCGGCCAGTCTCCCGTTGATGGGGCCCACTTTTGGTCTGTCGATCGTTCTCCTCCAGCAGGCTCCCATTCCACTCATGGCCAACGATCCAACCCCTGACATTGACGACGACGTCCGCACGCTTGCGGCCATGGGCTATGCACAGGAGCTCCAGCGACGCATCGGTGGCTTCTCCAACTACTGCATCAGCCTGTCAATCATCTGCATCCTCGCCGGCGGAGTGACGTCGTTTCCGGTGGGATTGTGCAGTGCCGGCGGCGCAAGCGTGGGGCTGGGCTGGCCGCTGGTGAGCCTGCTGGCGCTGGCCTTCGCCGCCACGATGGCCCAGGTAGCATCGGCCTTCCCCACCGCTGGCGGACTCTACCACTGGGCATCAATCCTTGGCGGCCGCGGATGGGGCTGGGCCACGGCGTGGTTTAACCTCGCTGGCCTGATCACTGTCCTCGCCGCGATCAACCTAGCCACTGTCCAGTTCGCCTTCGGCGCGTTCGCACCGGCATCGGGATTCACCGCTGCTGAGGCCGGCCACTGGCTCTCCACGCTGGTCGGATCGACTCCAGTCCATGAGTTTCTGTCGCCATCAGCCGACGGTCGACTGAGCATGCTTGTGATCCAATTGGTTGCCGTGGCCCTGCTCACCGCCTCGCAAGCGGGCTTGAATCATCTCGGGATCCGCACCACCACCAGACTCACCGATGCCAGCGGTTCTCTGATTTTGTTGGTGGCCGCCGCCCTGACGGTGTCACTGCTTGTCTGGGCACCGTCCCTGCATCCACTCCGCCTGATCACGCTCTCCAATTCCACCGGTCTGCCCGCTGCCGAGCCAGTCTGGCCGGCGACGGCGAGTACGGCCTGGGCCTTCGCCCTCGGGCTCCTCCTGCCGGCCTACACGATCACCGGATTCGATGCCTCGGCCCATGCCTCCGAGGAGACCATCGGCGCCAGTCGGGAGGTGCCGCGGGCAATCATTCGCGCGGTGGTTGTCTCGGCACTCTTTGGCTGGATCATGCTCGCCGCGTTGGTGATGGCGATTCCCGATATCGATGCGGCAGTCGCTCAAGGGGGCAATGCCTTCTTCTGGACGCTCGAGGAACTGCTCCCGGCCCCCCTCCGCTCCACATTGCTCGGTGGAATTCTCGTCGCTCAGTACTGCTGTGGACTGGCAACGGTGACCAGCGCATCAAGGATGCTGTTCGCATTCGCCCGTGACGGTGGGCTCCCCTGGTCGAAGACGCTCCGCCGCGTCAGCCCCATCCACCACACGCCGGCGATCGCGATCTGGGTCGTGGCTTCACTGGCCGTGGTGGTGACAGGCTTGGTCCCCTATTTGGCGATCACGGCAGTGTGCGTGATCCTGCTCTATGTCTCCTACCTGATGCCGACGCTCTCCGGGCTCCTTGCCTGGGGAAGAAGTTGGACGCGGATGGGACCCTGGTCACTGGGTCGGTGGTACAGGCCACTGGCCGTGATCTGCCTCGCCGGCGGGGGGGCGTTGTTCGTGATCGGCGTCCAGCCTCCCAACGAGTTTGCGCTGCGGCTGGTCCCCGGTCTGGCTGCCGTTCTCGGAGCCTGGTGGTTTCTCCACAAGCGTCACCATTTTCCGGGACCGCCCAGCGTGATCCTCAGGTCGACTGGTGCCCCCGGAGACTCCTGATGCCGACAGACGGAATGCACGGGCTTGTGGGGCTCGACTTCGGCACCACCACCTCAAGCGCCTTGGTGGCCCAGGCACGCGTCCGCCGCAATGCCAGCAGCGGGAGAATGGAACTGGCCGACTTCCGGGAAACATACCGCTCAGAGCTGGAGTTTACGCCGCTCAACGGCGAGCTCCTCGATCTGGCAGCGGCGGAGCGACTTCTCGACAGATGGTTGAGCGCTGCAGCCGTCGATCCTGCCGATCTCCTCGGTGGCGGCGCCCTGCTCACCGGCCTTGCCGCCCAGCGTGCCAATGCCGCCGGGCTCGTCGCGGCGATCCGCCGGCGGCTCGGCAACACGCTCGTTGCCACCGCCGACGATCCCTGCCTGGAATCCTGGTTGGCTTTCCAGGGCAGTTGTGCGGCGCTGTCGCGACGACACCCGGAGAAGTGGTTTATCCACATCGACATCGGCGGTGGTACGGCGAACTTCGCCCTTGGTCGCGACGGCGAGGTGCATGCTACCGGCTGCCTGCTGGTCGGCGCCAGGCATGTCCGGGTGGAGCCAGGCACACATCGGATCACGGGGCTCTCACTCCAAGCGGCAACGGTACTCCCGTCGCTTGGCATCCACCCCACGCTCGGTGCCCAATTATCGGCGGAGGAGGTGGGGCGGATCGCTGCCTGGTCGGCAAACCAGATTGTGCACGCAGCAACAGGAGAGTCTGTCGGAGGAGCCGATCCTCGCGCCGCCGCCTCCGTCCAAGTGCCCTTCCTCCCCCCCCTTTCCAGCTCCCAGCGGCAGGCCGCGGTGATCACGCTCTCCGGCGGCGTCGGGGAACTGGTCTACGCCGCGGCCGCCGGCCGCCAGCTGCCGCCGACTACCGCCTTCGGCGACCTGGGCATCGAACTGGCCGGGCGGTTGCACGATCACGCCGCGTGGCGCCCCTTCTGGACGGAGTTCATTCCAGACGGTGGCGGGCGGGCAACAGTGGCTGGTTTACTCCAGCACACCACGCGGATCTCCGGGACGAGCCTCCATCTCCCCGACGCCAACCTGCTGCCATTGGCCGATCTCCCGATCGTCGGCACGCTCCGCCCTGATCTGGCGGACGACGCACTGCGCCACCTGCTCGATCTCGCCAGAAGGAGCACCACCGGAGCTGGCCTGAGGATCGAGGGGCTGGGCACGTCCGCGGAAGCGGTGCGGCAGTGCGGGGAACGCCTCGCCGCTTGCCTGGTGGCCACCGGCTTCCCCGCTGATCGGCCGCTGGTGCTGTTGCTGGAAAGCAACGCCGGCAAGGCACTCGGTCAGTGCGCCACGCGCTGGGGAAGGGTAGCGGTGAAGTTACTCGTGATCGATGAACTCGATCTCCCCGATGCCCGCTATGCGGCGATCGGACGGCTCCGCGACGGCGTCGTGCCGGTGTCCTTCCACGGGCTACGGAAGTGAACGAGCCACCGGAGCTCCAGGCTCTGTCAAAGCCGCCCCTGACGCTCCAGTTGCTTGCAGCGCAGGAATGAGTAGACGATCGGCACCAGCGCCATCGGGATCAGGAGCAGACTCGCCACCACGATCTGGTTGAGGGCCGCCAGTCCGCAGCCCAGCAGGCCGGTGACCACGAACACCTTCCCCGCCAGACGGTGGGTTTCGTCCCACACCTGCTCCGATGCCAGCGTCCAAGGAACGCGGACACCGATAAAGAAGTTGCGTTTCAACTTCCCCAGGCTCGTGCCGATGGCGGCCAGCGCCAGAAAGATGCCGGCAAAGAGCACTCTCCCCACCGGAAAGCCGGGGTTGACCGCTCCGGCCAACGCCACCAGATGAATGAAGACAAACATCGCCGTCAGCACCACGACGAGAAACTCATAGGCCCACTGGCTGGCGTCGATCGGGTACGCCTTCGGAGAGAGCCAGGGGAGGAGGGCCATCACCCCAAGCAGCCCCAGCGCCACCACCGGCAAAGCCCAAGCAGCCATCCACTTTGGCCCATAGCCATCGGCCTCTCCGCGGATGTTCCAGTGGGTGGCGACCTGTTCTGGCAGCGTTGGATAGAGCCAGACCGACACCGCCAACCCGAACGCGATCAGCGCGAGCGAAATCCACCAGCAGGGTCGGTTCATCGCTTCCTCCTGTACTCTGCACCACGCCCAGACTACCTGATTCCTTGAGGCGGCCCGCGCGGGGAGCCTTCCCGCTCAGTGGCGGTATGCTGTCGGCACGCCGGGCGCCACCGCCTGGCGTGCCAGCCCAAGGAGATTTCTCAGATGCCCAAGCCCCTTCGGCCGCTCTCCGGGATCGCCGTGCCAGCCCCCCGCCCCGACGAGCACTACTTTTTCGCCGGGCCCTCCGGCCCGATCACATTTCTCGGCCTCAAGCAACTCCTCGGCGCCGCTGACTACTCCAAGGCAGGCGACCGCAACGCTGGACTCGCCGCCGCGGACGACACCATCCGCGAGGCGGCCCGCTCGATCCTCGCCTCGCTGACCATCGGCCACGTCCACGAGCGCCCGTTGGTGACGGCAGTTGGCCGGATTGATGACGTGATGCGGGTCAATTACGACATCGACGTCGATGTCTACGCCGAGATCGCCGGCCTGACTTTCGGGCAACTGAAAAACCGCCTCCTCGCTGCCCCGGGGCCGGAGTCGGTGCGGCTCGGAAGAGGCCTGACAGGAGTCTGCGCTGCCGCAGTGGCCAAGTTGTGTGACGTTCACGAATTGATCCTCGTCTCCAAGCGAATCGCCAATCCCACCCAGGCCCGGACGCTGCTCGGCGCCCCCGGAACGCTCTCCTCGCGACTCCAGCCCAATCATCCCACCGACGACCCCCGCGGCATCGCCATGCTTTGTTATTGGGGGCTGTCGCTCGCCGCCGGCGACGCGCTGATCGGCGTCAACCCAGCGATCGACACCGTCGACAACGTCTCCGCGATTCTCCGCCATCTCGATGCCATCCGTCGGCGCTGCGGGGTGCCGACGCAGATCTGCGTCCTCTCCCACATCAAGACGCAATTGGCCTGCTTGGAGCAGGGCGCGCCGGTGGAGATCCTCTTCCAGAGCCTGGCTGGAACCGAATCGACGAACCTCGCCGAGTTCGACATCACGATCGATCTTCTCGACCATGGCCATGCCCTGATAGCCGAGCGCGGCCCGCTAGCCGGCACGGCAAGCCAGGCCATGTACTTCGAGACCGGCCAGGGGAGCGAGTTCAGCTACGGCCGCCACGAGGGGATCGACATGACGACCACCGAGGCACTCTGCTACGGGCTCGCTCGGCGCTACGATCCGTTCATGATCAACAACGTCACCGGATTTATCGGACCCGAGACTCATTCCGACAACTTCGAACTCCTCATCGCCAGTCTCCAGGATCTCTTCATGGGGAAATTGCTCGGCCTGCCGATGGGGATCGGCAGTTGCTACACCCTCCATGCCGGCAGCGGGCTGGAGGGGCAGCAGGCCACTACCGAGTTGCTTGCCGCCGCCGGAGCCACCTACTTCATGGACGTGGCCCTCAACACCGATCGGATGCTCGCCTACTTCGACACCAGCGCCCACGACAACCAGACGCTCCGCGAGATCCATGGGAGGCTACCGGCGGGAGAATTCCTCGAGTGGTGCCTGGGCCGCGGGATCCTCATCCGGGACGATGACGGTATCCGCCGCGGCGAACACTGGGGCCGGCCGGAACGGTTCGTCGATTCCCCCCAGGAATGGGAAGAACTCCTCGCCGCCACTCCCGCCATCCACGGCCTCGACACAGCCGGCCCACGGCCGACCGACGCTGTCTCTCGTCAGGTCCGCTGGCATCAGGCCGTGGGCCGGGAGGCGGTGCACACTCCGCTCGACATTGAGCTGATCCGTCGCATTCATCCGGTCCGCACGATCGCCACGGCCGCGACGACACACGATTCGCATCTCAATGCCCCGGCACTCGGAACCCGCCTTGCGGCGGAATCGCTGGCGCGAATCACGATCGAGCCCTATCCGGTGCAGATCCTCATTTCCGACGGCCTCTCAGCGGCGGCGGTCCATCACAACCTCCCAGATCTTCTCCCCATGCTGCTGGAAGGGCTGACCGCCAGAAAGATCGGGGTCGGGACGCCGCTGCTGGCCCGGCACGGCCGGGTCAAACTCGCCGAACCGGTGGCCGAGAGGCTCGGCGCTGAATTGATCATTCATCTCATCGGGGAGCGGCCTGGGGGCGACGCTCTGGCCTCACGCAGCCTCTCGGCCTACCTCGTCTACCGTCTTCCTGAGGAGGCCCGCCACGAGGCGGCGCTGGCCAGTGGCAACGCTGACATTCGTCATGAGGTGACGGTGATCTCAAACATCTACTCCGCCGGCCTGCCGCCGGTCGAGGCGGCGGCGACAATCGTCGAAAAGGTGGTGCAGATCCTCGGCAGCCGAGCGGCCGGCAACCGCTTGGAGCAGTTGTTATTGAGATCGTCATCAGAGCGTGCAACGGCAGCGGCAACCGCATGAGTCCCATGCTGGCATTCCTCGCGGAACTCCGAGCGGCACGCCGTCCGGTTTGCCAAGGCGATGACCTGCCTGAATATCGGCTGCCCGCTGGGGATGGGGATCTGGGAGGGGGTTCCGTGACGGGAGGTGGTCTGGCGAACAGACCCGAAGGAGAACCTCCGCCGGATCTTCTACCACGGATACGACACCGACGATCAGGCCCAGGTGTTCCGCAGTTCGCTCCCCATCGGACGCCGCTGTTGCTGTCGGCGGACTCACCCCGTCAGCCGTGCCGCTGCCTCGGGGTGTGAACGGTCCATACCGAGTCGCGCGAGGAGCACAAGCAACCGCTGGGCGAGTTTTTCCCGATCGGCGAGTTGCCCCTCGGTGGCCGGCTGCCGCGACGGCCCCATCAGCAGTCCGCGGAGGCCGGCGGCCACCCGGTAGCCCTCTGGGAAATCGGCTCCCTGCATCGCCATGTCGAACAGTTCAGTCACCTGGGCTTGAGCCGCCAAGGCACCAGGCAGATCGCCTTGATGAACGCGGTCATAGACCTGCCGGGTCAGTTCGGGCATCACCCCACTGGTCGCAACAGTCGCCCCGTTGCAGCCGATGAGAAGCATGGCGGCCAGTGCCGGATCCCATCCGGTGAGGAAGGAGAACTCCGGCCGCACCGGCCGCACCGCGGCCATGAGACGCTGCATGTGGGAGATATCGCCGCTGGAATCCTTGATACCGATGATCCGCGGAAACTCCTCCGCGAGGCGACGGACCACCGGGATCTCGATCGGCGAGGCAAGCATCGGAATGTGGTAGAGCGTGACATCGATCGGGCTATGCCGGCCGATCTCGCGGAAGTAGGCATACACACTCTCGCTGGAGAGTTTGTAGTAGTACGGGGCGACAACAGCTACGGCCCGGGCCCCCGCCTCGAGACAGTTCTCGCAGGCCCGGATCGTGTCGGCGACGGTCGTTTCAGCGGCACCAGCCACCACCGGCACCCGACCGGCTGCGGCTGCACAGACCACCTGCACGATCCGCTTCCGCTCCTCGAAAGAGAAGCGGAGAAACTCCCCCGTCGATCCGTTGGGATAGAGGCCGTGGATCCCCCGGTCGATCATCCAGGTGACGGAGCGGGCCAGTTCCTCTTCCTTGATGCGACCGCGGTCGTCGAGTGGCACCATGTGCGGGGCGAGGATGCCGGTGATCGCAGGGGTGTGGCTG
>QWOP01000020.1 GCA_003669605.1 Planctomycetota bacterium | reverse complement strand
GGTTCGTCCGAGGCGTTCCGAGGCCGCTGAAGCCGGCAGCGGAAGTCTGGATCAACCCACCCGAAAATCGACCAACAGCCCGCACACTTGAACTACCCCGCGACACTAAATTCGTTCCGCAGGTGTCTCAAAGTCATTGACACGCTCCGGCATTCCAACACGCAACCCATCAAGTAGCCTGCTACCCTGGCGACAACTCGATGAATGTCATCATCGCCCAGTCAGGAGCGGATCCGTCGAGCGTTTTTGCCATCAAAGTGCCCCCTCAGCATCTGAGCGATAGTGTCGAGCGTAATGGAGGGGTTCTGTCGAGTGAGTGGGAAGGCTTTCTGCCGCGAAACGACTCCGTATTGCTTGAATGCATGAGGCGGCTTCGAGGCACGCTCGGCCAGCGTGTAGGGAAGGATGATCTTGGTTCCGGAACCGCTGCTCGCCAACTGGTTTTGCGTCTCGCGGAGATTGCTGGCCGAAAACCCCCGGACTTGCAAGGCGAGAAGAGTGTTTTTACGGCCCCAATCATGCGACTGATTGTGGAATACATCGACACACATCTGTCTCGCCAGATTCACCTGAAGGAACTCTCTTCGCTGGTGGGCTACGCGCCGAGCCACTTTGCGAGAAAGTTTCTTTGCTCGGCGGGGCTGAGCGCCAGTCGGTTCATCTATCGGCGCAGGCTGTTGATGGCGGCGGCCTTTATTCAGCACGATTTGGCACCTCTGTCAGAAGTCGCCATCGATTTCGGGTTCTCTTCTCAGAGCCATTTTACGCGGATGTTCAGCGCCATCTTTGGCATAACGCCGGCGAAGTTCCGCAGGCAGTTCCAGCCGATGATGGCGTGAAGCGAGTGCCTGCCAACGCTGGAGTTCCCGCCGGAAGCCTGACCGCTGATCCGCCGGGATCGCCGGGACCGGCAAAAAAAGGTTTCGTAATCTGCGGCCGCACGCACACAGTGAGCGTGGCGTTTCGGCCGGGCGATCAGTTTTCACAGCGACCCCACCCCCCTCGGTTCGCCGTTTTTCAATTTCGGCCCCGCGTACGCTGGGAGAAGCCGCGAGGTTTATGCGGCGGCTTCTCGCCATCCTGCTTGCCGCCCCCATAGGGGTTGGCCGGCTTGCGTCCTGCAAAAATACCGCGGCCAATTTGCGGGCACGCACGCGGAGCAAACCATCGAGGTTTGTATCGCAGGTGCCCGCCATCCTGCGGACCGCCTCACCGACTCGCCTCGACCATCGCCCGGATGCCCGCCCGAACCGCGGGAGGCAGGCTCGACCATGCCTCGACCACCACTGCGAGATCGCGGTCGGCAGGGTTGAGCATGGGCACTTTCGTGGGCACTTCCCCGGAATCTGCGTTTCCCGCGGGGTTTTTGGGCCTCGACGCCGGATTGCAAATACGATGACCGCCACGGTTGGCAACGGATCCACGAGATGTACCGGCAGTGGCCCTTCTTCCAGGCGACGATCGACAACGCCACGCTGGCACTGGCAAAGGCCGAGATGGCGATCGCGCAGCGCTACGCCGAACTCGCCGTCGACACCGACGCCCGCCGGCGAATCTGGCAGCGAATCGCCGCCGAGCGTGACCGAGCCCGTCAGGGGATTCTCGACATCGTCGGCGGAGGGGAACTCCTGGCGACCACCCCCTGGTTTCAGCGGTCGATCGAGATGCGCAATCCGTTTGTCGACCCGCTCAATCTGATCCAGATCGAATTCATGCGCCGCCGCCGGACTGCGGCAAAGTCAGCCGACACTCCTCCCCTTGACGAGGAACGGGCCCTACTGAGGTTGTGCGTCCAGGGGATCGCCGCCGGGATGCGGACCACCGGCTGATGAATCGAGCCACTTGGTATGCTGACGTGCAGATCCGTTCCGGTCGGTGGTGAACCCCGCCCGGAAGCGCCGGTCAGCCTTCCAGGATTGTCTCATGTCGCAGGTCAAACACTTCGGCGTTTTTCTCTTCAAACCGACGATCTCTGCAGCACACATCGATCACTGTTTCGCTGAGATGCGCGGGATGGTCGGAAAGATTCCGGGGCTCCTCGAAATGTCCCACGGCCCCTACCAGAGCCCGGAGTCGATGCACGACGGATTTACCCACGGCTTCATCATGACGTTTGAAAGCGCCGCGGCCCGGGATGCCTACCTACCCCATCCGGAACACGAGCGGGTGCGACAGATCGTCGTCCCGAGTCTGGAGCGGGTCGTCGTCTTCGACTTCGCTGTCCTGCCGGAATTCCGCAAAACCGTCTGAGGCCATCGGCAGGCGCTTGCGGCGAAAGGCGACCGATCGGGGAGGCAGTCGCTCACCTGCCTGCATCGCTGTCGACTCCGTCTATCCGCTTGGCGGCACGGAAGAGCGAGAGCCCAAGGACGAGGGCAAGAAGTACGATCATGCCGCCAATCAGGAAGCGATTGCCGAGCAGCCGCGCGAGCCAGGGGCGTTCGACCGGCACGACGGCGATTTCCTCCACAGCCTCAAAGCCCCCTTCGAGCGGCACCTTTCCCGCCGCCAGAGCGACGTCAAGGGCCGCGGTGTCGTACTGCGGCACAGGAAAAGGGCGGTCGTCTGCGGTGACGCCGCCGTAGGCCAGCCGGTAGTCGATTCCTGGCCGGGCGAGAAACACCAGTTCGTAGGCCGGGCCGACGGCCGTCACGGCGGTCACGTCGAGCGGGGGACTATCAGCGTTGTCGATCACGATCTCGTAGTCAGTGTGCCTCGATTCCGGGATTGGGATGAGGAGTTGCTCGTCGCTGATCCCGCGGAGATCGAAGCGCTGGACGCGGGAACTGCCGAGGACCGACCGAGACAACGAGCGATCCCGTTCCTGGCCGCTTCCATCGGGCACAATTCCTTCAATCCGGGCCAGTCGTTTGAAATTGCGGTCGGCCACGGACAGTCGCAGGGCGGTGATCGGCTCGCGATGACTCGTGACACGGATCCTCGTCCGCTTCTCTTTCACCTCTTCGTCGACGCGGAAGTCAGCCAGCGGCACATCGATGCCGTCGGCCAGTTGGATCTCAGCGATGTCGTCGGTGTGCCAAGCATGAATCGAATCGATGCGAAACGGCTGCCGAACAACGGCAATCTCCTCCTTGCGGCCAGTCTCAACGCCCCCTTCGAGGGTCCGGATGAGCTCAGACAGCGCTGACTGCTGTTCGATCGTTGTTTCATCGACGGTGATCCGCCAGGTGCCGCCGGGGGGCTGACGCTGACCATGGGGAAAAGCGACGTCGATCTGGCGGGTATCCATCCACTGCGAGTAGTCGAACAGGAGGGTGTCGTCGCCGACCGGCTGCCACGTGCCAGTCACGTCGAGCCTGTGCACCTGCACTCGCTGTTCGAAGTTCTTCAAGGGAGTGTCGATGCGAAAGCCGTCTACGGCAGCGGGGTATCGTTCGGAATCGATTGTGAACTCGATCTCCAGACCGCCCCCCGGCAGGGGCTTTACCCGGGGAGCGCCGACGGGAAACGACTTCCGCACCGAACGGGTCTTGACGACCGACGCCCGGCGGAGGATCCGCGAGACCTCGCGACCACTTGTGTCGACGACCCGGACATCAGCAAAACCGTCAGCAGTGACAGCAGCGACAGCTGCATCGAGACGGACTGCCACGAGCTCCTCGGTGGCCCGAGGACCCACAGAAATCGAGCGACGATACTGGAGGTGCTCGGTATCAGCAGCTCGAACCGGCTGCAGACCGACACTCGAACAGACTCCGGCGACAAGGATCGCGGCACAAAGAAGTCCGCGGAAAGGGAAATGTTTCATGCGTTGTCTTCCTTCCCGGAGGAGTTGTCGCTGCCGCGGTCGTGGGGCCCTTGGCTGCCGGGTGCCCCCCCATCCGCCGCGGCGGATGGCCGCGGCCCGCTCTGAATTGTCTCGCGGAAGCGGAGGTAGAGGAAGGAACCCACCAGAAGGAGAACCCCGAGGATCACAAAAGCGACGATTCTCCAGATGGGATCGAGGTTATCGAGATCGATCGTGAAGACCTTGATCGCGACGACGGCAAAGAGGATCAGGCCGCAGTAGCGGAGGGCCGGGAGCCGGCGACTGATACCGGCAACGATAAAGGCCAGGGCAAAGAGGGCCCAGGTGATGGAGACGCCGCCGGGGCGAAAGCCCGGCTTGTAGTCATAGAGAAAGGAATTGACTTCAAGCGTGCTCCAGGTGAGGAGCGTGGCGACGGAGGCCACTGCGCACAGTTGCCGGACGATCTCCAGCGGCTTGTGAGTGGTCGCCAGGGCCGTCACGGCGATGAGGAATCCGGCGACGGCACCAAAGTCGACCAGTCGCATCAGCGCGAGATGTTCCGACCAAGGTCCAGCGTACACGTAATTGCCTTGGAGCCCCCACTGAGGAAGATCCCAGAAACACAGTTTGATGATCACGGCAGCAACGGCGGCCAAGAAGAGAGGAATACTCAACGTTTCTCCCCATGTCCGGATACGGCTGAAGATGAACAGACAGGCTCCGATCCAGAGGATCGTGAGCATCGGCAGCCGCAGCGGCGCGTGGAGATAGCCCATCGTGCGAGAGACTTCGAGGTGGAGATAGAGGCCGATCATCGCCACCATGGCGATGATCGCGGCCTCGACAAACTGCGATGCTTGACCAACCGACCCGATGTCGTTGCCGGGCTCAATCGGCAGTTCACGATTGGGCGATCCGGACGCTTCGGCAACTGCGGCCCGACGGAGGAACCACGACGCGGCCCCCAGGCAAGCGATTGGAATTCCAAAGGAGGCGATCCGGCCGAGGAGTTCCCTGGTGAAGTCGGCCAGTGGCACGGATTCAAGGTGAGGAGCAAATCGGAACGTGGTCCTGAGGTCGAGGAAGAAAAACCGGCACAGCACCAGCCCGAGGATCGCACTGGCGGCGAGGCGGAGGAACCGGCTCCCAAGCCGCTCGGCCATCCAGAGCATGACGACGGCCTGGATCGCCCAACTCGCGGTCACCCACTCCTTGGAGAGGATGAGGGGCATCGTGATGGCGACGAAGAACGACGCCAGCCCGAGAAAGGAGACGATCAGCTCGCGGTCGACGATCCGGGCTTGAAGCACGATCCACACGTGTGCCGCGTAGAAGGCGGCCAGCCCCAGGGCGAGAAGGGCGACCGGCTGGCTCCCATACGTGGCTTGGAACGCTTGATCGATCATCCTCCGACCGACGACGAAGAACACCGTAGCGTTGAGCAACAGCGCGATCAGGTCAATGAGATCGGCCTTCAGTCCCCGGACGATCTTAAAAAGGAACGTCGCGGTCGAGAAAAGAATGAAGTAGCCGATGAGGAAGGGAAACAATTCCCAAAACAGGGCCGGAGTGTCAGTTCGAGGCATGGCCGGGACGACCAGTCCCCAGGTGCCCACGAATGCCAGCATGTTGACCAGCGGCCAGTTTTTTCGAAAGCAGAGCCCCAGGACACCGAGCCCGAGGATCAGGAGGTAGCCAAACAGCGGGGTCAGGCTGGTCGGAGCCGTGCTCAGCATGAACGGCGTCGCGTATCCGCCGATGATCCCAAGAATCGCCACGAGTATCGAGTCGAAGACGACTGCGATCCCTCCGGAAAGAACCGTGACGGCTGCCATGAGTGCGAAGGCGGGGGTGGCATCGATGAGATGAAACAGTTGGTGCGCCGCGAAGATGGCGAAGTAGAGGGCGGCGAGCCCCCCTCCCATCAACCCCTGCCCGAGGGTCTGGTAGCGGCCACCGAGGAGTCGGGTGCCGCCGACGAGCATCGCCAGTGCCGTGATCACGGTCAGGCCGACGCGGGCTTCCTCGGGGAATAAGCCTTGGTCGATGGAGTACTTGAGGAAGAAGCCGATGCCAGAGACGAGAGTAATAATGCCGATCCGCAGCAGCCACTGGCTGGCGACGGCGAACTCGGGGGAGACTCCCTCAGGAACGTGTTCCTCGCCAACGATGATCCAATTCCAAATCTTTTGGAGTGTCGCAAACGCCGCCGCCTCAAACCGCCCCGGCTCTCGGGAAACGGGCTGGCGTGGCGGCAGAGGAATCTTTGCCGCCTCCTCGACGGCGTCGCGCTTTGGAATGCCATCCGGAACCGCCAACGAACCTGCCCGTCCGACCGTGTCCAACGGAGCGGGGGCCGCGGAGAGAATCGTCGCCGGCGTATCGGACACAGCGGCTCGCTCCATCTCCACAGCCTCGGCAGGCTGCGGAGATCGCACCGAGTCGGCAGCGGCCATCTGCCGTCGCTCGGCAATGGAATCGAGGCGCTCATCGGCCCGATTGGCGAGGGTCTCGAGGGAGCAAAGCCGGGAGTTGATGCTGGCCAATCCCCGCTCTTGCTCAGCCCGGAGGCGTTTCACGGCCAAGAAGGTTTTGATCGGCACAACGCACACGACCCACAGCACCAGCAACCCGAAAAAAGCTGGGACCAGGAATTCGACAATAAGCGGTGCCATCACAACCTCCCTTAGCCTGAGGGTAAAAGACCCTTCTCATCACCTCAGGCGACAACGCCGTCGGGGTGTCACGAACAGCTTTTCACGCAGGTGTTCCCATTTTGTCGGGGGAGTCTGCCGCGCCACCAAAAAACCCCCTGCATGGTAATCTCAAAAGGTCCTCCGGTTCCTTTTTGCCTGCCCAGCCTCCGAAGCCCCGGACTCCGACCCATGAGTCTCCCCTTGCTGCGTGCCTCCGAACACCTCCACGAGGTCAAATACGAGATCCGGGGGGCGCTGGCCCGCCGCGCCGAGCAGTTGGAGCGGGAGGGGCACGAAATCGTCAAACTCAACATCGGCAACCCCGGTGCTTTCGGTTTCCGCATGCCGGGATCGATGCGCGTTGCCGTCGTCGAAAATCTCCATCAGGCCGACCCCTACTCGCACCAGAAGGGGATTTTTCCCGCCCGCGAGGCGGTGGTCATGCAGCAGCAGAACCGCGGCGTGATGGACGTCAGCGCTGAGGATGTGTTTATCGGCAATGGCGTTTCCGAGTTGATCATGATCAGCATGCGGGCGCTGCTCAACCCCGGAGACGAGGTGTTGGTGCCGAGCCCCGACTATCCGCTGTGGACAGCCTCGGTGGTCATCCACGGCGCCAAGGCAGTTCATTACCCCTGTCGTCCGGAAAACGGCTTCGTCCCCGACCCTGCCGAGGTAGCGCGGTTGGTCACTGACCGGACGCGGGCCATCGTCGTCATCAACCCCAACAACCCGACCGGAGCAGTCTACTCGCGCCAGGTGCTCGAGGGACTCGCGGCGATCGCCGAAAAGCACCATCTCGTGTTCTGCGCCGACGAGATCTACGACGAGATGCTCTACGGGGACGCGGAGTTTATTCCCACCGCTCCGCTTGCCAAACACACTCTCTGCCTCACTTTTGCTGGGCTCTCGAAGATCTACCGGGCCTGCGGCCTCCGCGTCGGCTGGCTGGTGTTCTCCGGCGAACGCGAACACGCCCGCGATTACATCCAAGCAGTGGAGTTGCTCGCGTCGCTGCGGCTGTGCTCCAACGTCCCGGGGCAATACGCCGTGCAGACGGCACTGGGGGGCCACCAGTCGATCTTCGATCTCACTCGTCCGGGAGGCCGACTCCATGCCACCCGCGGTGCGCTCTTGGAAGCGGTCAAGAACAGCCGCTTCCTCTCACTCGTCGCGCCGCGGGGAGCGATGTACGGCTTCGTCCGCATCCTCACCGAACGGCTCGGCGGCGCGGCGGCCGGCTTCTCCGACCAAGCCTTCGCGCTCGATCTCCTGGAACGCAAGCACGTTCTCGTCGCCCCAGGATCGAGTTTCAACGTCCCCTACCGCGATCACTTCCGGGTCACGCTCCTCCCCGACGCCGAACTGATGGCCGACGTCTTCGGAAGGATCGAGAGCCTTCTCGAAGAATACGCCGAGACCTGATTTGTGTGCCCCTTCGGGCGCCGTCGCTGTTTTCACCCAAGGGTCGCAGATCAGTCATCGGCTTTGTCTCCGTCCTTGATCACGAACCGGGCCCGGAGCCTTGCGACTTCGCTGGCCAGCCCAGCGAGTTTTACGCTCCGCAGCACTTCGTCGAAGTCCTTGTAGGCCGCCGGGGCCTCGTCGAGCGGGTATCGGTGGCAATTACTGAGGATGTCGTGTTCGGCAAATGCTCTGTCGATCGTCGCTTGGTCGAGAGCGCGGATCGCTGCTCTCCGTCCCATCGCCCGACCAAGCCCGTGGTTGACGCTGTAGCAGGAGAGTTTCGCCCCGGGCTCAGCCACCATGACGCACGATCCGGCCTGCGGATTGCCGGGCAGAAGGATCGGATGCCCGGTTTCTGCATAGCGGGTGCCGGCGAGGGCGGGGTGACCGGCGGGGAAGGCCCGCGTCGCTCCCTTGCGATGCACCCAGGCCGAATGTCCGTCGACAGTTTCACGACGGGCGATATTGTGGCTGATGAGATACACCAACTGGCCCTCGACGCCGGGGAACACATCTCGAAAGGCCTCCAGGACGAGGGCGTTGATGAGCAGGTGGTTGAGGGTGGCGAAGTTGGCTCCCAGTGCCATGTCATCGAGGTAGGCATTGGCTTCGGGCGACCCCAGCGGGGCGTAGACGAGTTCTTTGTCGCCGCCCGGTAGGGGAATGTCGCCCTCGGCAAAGCGCCGCTGGAGGTCGTGAAACTGCCCCATCGCCAGCGCGTGCCCCATACCACGCGACCCGCAGTGGGAGAGAAAAGCGACCTTTCCGTCGCAGAGCCCGAAGACCTTCGCACTCCGTCGGGCGCGGTCGTTGTCGGCCACGTCGACCACCTCGCACTCCCCAAAGTGATTGCCGCCGCCGTAGGATCCCAGTTGGGAGATTTTGGCGTCGAAGTTGTGGATGCTGCCGCGATCGAGGTGGAGTTTGAGGCGAGCGCCGAGTGTCCCACTCGTACCGTCATGGCCGTCATGGCCGTCATGGCAGGCATCCTCGCAGCGTGACGCCCACTCAGGCCGGATGCCGAGCTCGTTGCACACTTCCTTTGATGCCCCCTCCACCAGCAACCGTTGGCCGGTGCCAGACGACACCATTCGCCCCTTCTTCACATCCCGTTGGCCCTTCCCCATTCCCGTCGGGATCCGCTCGCAGAGCGCTTTGATCAGCGCCCGCCGAACACTCTTTTCGAGGATCGCCTCCGCCGGGAGATCGAACTGAAGCAGGCTCATCGAGCACTTGATGTCGACCCCCACGGGACCTGGATAGATATGCGTCGGCGAGACGAGCACGGAGCCCACAGGCGCGCCATAGCCACAGTGGCCGTCGGGATTGAGGATCAAGTCGGTGACCCCAGGCGCACGCCGTGAGTTGATCGCCTGCCGCAGGCAGACTGCGTCGAACGACGCGCAAATCGCCGGAGTGCCGATGACGGTGATCGGCCTCGTCGGATCGCCGGTGGGGAGGATCCCGGTGGCCTCGCCAGTGGGAATGATCTGATGCAACGAAAAACCCTCCGTTGATCTGCTGCTGGCGCGACGTCCTCGAGGCAAGCCTGTCGCCTTTGGGGCCACACGCTGCGTGGGCAACTGGCCGCCACTTCGTCCGGCGCTGCCCGCCGGAGCCTACTCGTCAGTCAACCTTCATCCACGAGGGGGCCGCCGCGAACCAGGCGATTGTGGAGATGAACATCATCACCTTGACGGCGTCGAGCGGCATCACGCCGAGTACGAATGCCAGCGGAGGGAGGATCGTCCCGGCAAGGGCCGAGAGTCCAACGATCTTGGCCGGGGTGTGGAACCGGGATCTGGCAGGCGTCTGCATGCGGAATGCTCCCAGGATCAGGCGATTGCTGCGGAGCGACCGCCAGCAAGTTTTGAGAGGATGATGTAAAGAATCCCGCAGGCAATCGTGCAGGGGAGCGGCAGGTACCACGCGGGCACTTCAAAACCCCACGGATTGACCGGCGACACAGCCGTCATCGACAGGCCGACGAGAACCGGCACCATCCAGGCGATGAGGACGGCGACGTTAAATGACGAACCGCTCTTCTCGGCAGGATCCCGGGGAATTCCCACTCGATCGGCGAGAAAGTGGTCGACGACAATCAGCCCCCCGACGGGGGCCAGAATCGTGCCGTAGACGCCGACGAAGTCGAGGAGGCGCATGGCAAACGCCGGGAAGATGCCGGAGGCGATACAGACCCCCCCGGCCAGCAACGTCGCACCAGTCCGCGACAGCGCCGGAAACAGCGCCTGGAATGCCAAGCCAGCCCGGTAGATCGTGGGATTTGCGGTGGTCCATCCGGCGATGATGATGCAGACCAAGCCCGCCCAACCGACGGCGTCGTTGACCATCGTGCCGGGATCCTTCCCTTCCTGTGGATCGACGCCCCGCTCCCGCACCCAGTAGATGAGGAGAATCGCGGCACAGATCCAGGCGACGTAGTGGCCGAGGAACATCCCGGCTGCGCTGGCCCAACCGGCGCTCGGCTTCCGCGCAAAGCGGAGGACTGAAAGATCGGCCATGCCGATGTGCATGGCGGCGTTGCAGAACCAGGCAAAGAGAACGATCCCGAAAAAAGAGATCGACTTGGTCGTTCCCGGCGGCGGCGTGAGGAGGCCCCAGACGTCGGTCGTTTCCAGTTTGCCCAGCGTGACGATGGCACAGGCTAGGAAGATGAGGAACATCCAGGGCGCGGCATAGTGGCCGACGAGGGCCACGACGTCGTACCCTTTGAGGGCCACAAAGGTCATCGCGGCGCCGATGACGATGCAGGAGACAATCCAGGCCGGCCCCGTGGGCATCGTCGAGGAGAACGTCGGCATCAGAATCGTTCCCTCCGGGAAGAACGGCCCGACTGCGGTCGCCGATACGGTGATCATGGCCCCGGCGAGAAAGCAGAAGAGGAGGCCGTTGGCGAGATTGTAGAAGGTCACCAGACGGCGGCCGGCAATCTTCTCCATCTTGTAGTAGAGCGTCAGCCGTTCGCTGCAGGCGATCGGCGCGGTCAGATAACGCCAGGTGAGCACCGCCAGCAGATTCCCGATCAACAGTCCGACAAACAGGCTGAAGGCATCGGCTCCCCACTTCACGAACAGCGGGCCGATCATGAACTCGGTCCCGGCAGTGTGCTCGCCGGCGTACATCCCCCAGAACGAACTTGGCCCCATCAGAGCCTTCTCAGGAACAGGCTGCCGTTCGTACTCCGAACCGACGGCCGGCGACTCGATCTCCTCGACCATACCGTGCTCGGGGCTCAACCCGGTGTCATGCCTGCCTGTCATTTCCGCCCTCCCGTGACCTGGTCTTCGTAGCGGCGGACTTCGGCCAGCCACGCCTCCCCGACGGGAACCCCCTCAACCTCACAGTAGTAGTCCCACACCGCACCGAACGGAAGCCCTCTGGATTCCTCCTGCAGGGCCAGCCGTGCCGTGGTGTCGTTGGCGACCTCGGCGGCCCGGATGCCCGGCGGTTCGAGCAGCGCTACCAGCAACGACTTAAGCATATTCCGGGTGCCGATCGTCCAAGCAGCGATGCGATTGATACTGGCGTCGAAGTAGTCGAGGCCAATATGGATCCGCGACGGGTCACCACAGGCCACGATTTCCCGGGCGATGGCCAGCAGGTCATCGGCGAACGTGACGACGTGGTCGCTGTCCCAGCGAACGCCACGGCTGACGTGGAGGAGGATCTCCGGGAGGTAGAGCAGCACGCTCGAGATCTTATCGGAGATCGTCTCCGTGGGATGGAAGTGCCCTGCGTCCAAGCAGAGCAGTTTCTTGCGGGTAATGGCATATCCCAGGTAGAACTCAGCCGATCCCACGGTGCAGGCCTCGGCGCCAATCCCGAACAGTTTCGGCTCCACCGCGTCGAGCAGATAGCGCGGCGGAAAACTTTTCTCAAACACCGCGTCGAGCGATTCCACAAGTCGCTCCCGGGCCCTCATCCGGTCGGCCGGCGTGTCCTTAAAGCCGTCCGGCACCCAGACGTTAGTCACGCAGGGGCTGCCGAGCGCCTTGCCAATGGTGGCTGCGATCTCCCGGCTGCGGCGACAGTGCTCGATCCAGAATTTCCGGATGCTCTTTTCCGGGTGGGCGAGGGTGAAGCCATCGGCGGCCTTGGGATGAGCGAAGCACGAGGGATTGAAGTCCAGGCCGACTCCCCGCTCCTTGGCCCAGGCGATCCAGTGCTTGAAGTGGATCGGTTCCACTGCGTCGCGATCGACCTTTTTTCCAGCGAACTCTCCATAGAAAGCATGGAGGTTGATGCGGTGGCTGCCCGGGATGAGCAGTAGTGCCTGATCGAGATCGGCCCGCAGTTCATCCGCCGTCCGCGCCCGGCCGGGGTAATTGCCCGTCACCGCCAGTCCGCCGCCGATCGCATTCCCATGGCTCTCGAAGCCACCGACATCGTCCCCCTGCCAGCAATGCAGCGACACGGGGATCGCACGGAGGGACTTGAGTGCCTTCCCGACATCGACACCGAGAGCGCCATACCGTTCTTTGGCGAGTTTCCAGGCGGCCTCGATCTGTTTGGGTGAGGTCTTGACAAGCAGACGGGGATCGCGGGCCATGGTCAGTCTTCCATCAAGTGCGGGACGGGAGGGAATGGAGGCAGGGAAAGCGAAGCGTCAGAGTTCTCCCTTCACACCCAGTTCATGGAAGTAGTGGCCGACCTTCTTCTGATTCTTGAGCAGCCAATCGATCGACGGCTCGTTGTGCATCGCCTTGTGGATCGCCTTGACGGTCGCCTCCCGATGCGTCTCAAAAAGGACGTTGTGGTCGATCTTCACCTTTGGGTCCGCCACCGATGGATCGAGCCAGACCGCGACAATGATTCCGATGTCGTTGACGGCTCCCTTGGGAATGTCACCAGCCCGCACCGAATCGAGCACGGCGTTGGCCACAGCGGCCTGCACCGTCCCCATGAGGATGTTCGTGTAGCGGGCGTTGGGCGCGGTGTACTTGCTGACCATCAGTGTCGCCGGCCGAACCTGGACATCGCTGTTGAGGATCGCCCAAACGCGGGTGTGCCCCTTGACCTGGTCGCCGATGAGGTTGGCGATCGCATGGCCAACGGGCCCATCGAGTTCACCGATCACCACCTCCGGCTCAGCCGCGCTCCACGCCTGATCCGCCTCGACGAGCGCCTCCCCCGAACGCATCACAATCCTTTTTCGCGCCATGTTTTCAGCTTTCTCAGGAGTTCTCACTATTGAGGATTTGCTACAGCCCGGTGGGGGATGTCGGCAGAAATACCGCAACGTCCCGCCGATTCTCACGGCAGCCGAGCGACAATCCGCAACGGGCCGCCACTGCCACCGGCAATCTTCATCGGCAGGGCCACCACGAAGGCTCCCGTCGCCGGAAGACCGTCGAGGCCTGCCACATTTTCAAACACCGGGATGTTTGACCCACAGAGTACCTGATGACTGACGAAATGAGTCGAGGGTCCATGGTCGATGCTCGCGGTGTCGATCCCGACCGCCTTCACACGTCGCTGCTCGGCGAGCCACTTCGCCGCCTCGGGCGCGAGCCCCGGAAACCGTAGTTTCGCCACCCCCTCTGGCCCGCGCAGATCGGTCCCCAGATAGGCTTTTCTGTCGGGCCACCGCGACGACCAGCCAGTCTTGAGAAGGACGATCACGTCGACGAGTTGCCGATGGTGCTCCTCCTCCCAGGCGACCAGATCGTTGGTCGATAGCTCGTACACGGCATTCGTGGCACAGGAGTCGGTGACATCGATCACCACTGCCTCACCGACGAAGCGGTCGATGGGGATTTCATCGGAGGCCTGCCCCACGGCCGAGAAGTGACGCGGCGCATCGAGATGCGTGCCCCCATGCTCGGCAGAAGCAAAGCGGTTGGCGGCGTAGTAGTAGCCTTTCGGAGTCGGGCCGTTGTTTCCCGCCTCGAACAGAAATCCCTTTTCGGTAGGCCAGAAAATTGTCTCGCCATCGAAGGCGTGGGTGAGATCGATCCACGTCTCCTCTGCTCCCGCCTCTGGGCCTGGCTGCCCGAATATCGCTGCCAGTGCTGCCGCTATCACACAACTTGCCAAGCGACACGTCGTCGATCTGACCATCGTCCCGGCGACACCTCTGGCAGCAGAGACGATCATTTCTCGTCACCGTCCAAGGGCGCTGGCACCGAGAGCCTCTCCGCATCGACATCCGAGGATGTCCGGGCTGGAATCGTGGGACGCTCCGGCGTGGCGGCTCCCTTTCCGGCACCGCTCCCCTTTGCCGCCGCTTCCTTGTCCTGATCGGGCACGCGGACAAGGAGCATCTGCTCTACCTTGCCGGTGCCGCCGTCGGCCCCCGCGTCGCGATGGACCAGGACTGTCGTCTGCTGCTGCGTGAGATTGGAGAGCCCGGTCTCGTAGATCGGCGTCTTCTTGTCTCCAATCGTCCAGGCGGCACGCTGCGTCTTTTTGTCGACTTTGCCGGTGATGTTGGTCGTCGAGTCAGAGACGGCGTCGTAATAGGTGCCGCGAAGCAATCCGGCCTGATCGATCGCCAGGCTGACAAAGGTACTCGGAGCCGTCTCTTCCTCGCGGGCCAGTGCAAAGACCCCCAGTGGACGCCACTGATCGTCCTTGGCGATCTCCACCTCTGCTCCTCCCTGGGCCGCAAGCGTCGCGGCCTGCTGGGCATACTCTGGCGCCGAAGCGACTCGCTCACCCGAGACGTACACGCCGTCATCCTGGTAACAGATCGTGCTGCCGTAGTTGTAAACCACCGGAGACTGTCCATAGCCTCCCCAACTGCATAGCGGCGCGTAGCCGATACCGCTCCCCCAGCCCATGCCACCCCAGCCGGCGAGCATGCCCACGCCGACGCCGACACCAAAGGCGCCCGGCCACCAGGGCCCAAAATGGTTGCCGTACCAGCCGCGGCCGCCGTACCACCCACCGTGATAGAAGTTGTTGCGGATCATCGTGCCGCGGTTGTCGAGCGTGTTCATCGAGTAGGGACGAATGCCCCGGTTCCCCACTCCTCGATCGGCAAGCCCCCGATCAGCCAGATTATTGAGTTGCGTCCGCGACAGCGATCCCTCGCCAGCGAAGTGACCAGGCCCCACGTCCCGCACGCCACCGTCCCGCACGCCACTGTCCCGCACGCCACCATCCCGCACGCCACCGTCCCGCACGCCACCGTCCCGCACGCCACCGTCCCGCACGCCACCGTCCCGCACGCCACCGTCCCGCACGCCACCGTCCCGCATGCCACCGTCCCGCATGCCACTGTCCCCACGCATGCCACTGTCAACCCCGCCCGGCCTGCCACCGTCAAAACCACCGGAGCGCATCCCGCCGCCGTCGTAGCCGCCAAAATGAGCACCGCCACCGCCACCCCCTCCGCCGCCTGCCCGACCACCACCGCCACCTCCTCCCCCCATGTGGCCACCACCTCCTCCATGGGCCAAGCAGTGCCGCGGCGGCACGATTCCCGCTGCCAGAATGCCAGCGACGAGCAGGCCGCGGGCCAGGCAATCGAGCGATTCAACGAGCGACAACGCAGGAGTTTTATGGGGCATGTGGATGGGAACTCTCCGTGACTTCAAAAGGGGGGAACGAAGAACGCCAACGGCCAAAGGGCTCACTTCACGCGGGTGAAGTGCAGCGGCGGCCGGTCGGGGAGCGGCTCGCCATCGAGCGACCGTTCGATCGATTGCATCGTGCACTTCCCTTCTCCGGTGGGCACGATCAGTTGCACCCAGCGCGAGACAGTCGCTGTGGCTCCGTCGGCGGTGGTGCCCACGAAACGGCGGTTGAACACCGTTCCGTCGGTCTCAAACACCCCCTCCGCTCGGGCGCCTGTGGAATCAAACACCCACGAGCGGACAGTGCCTGTCGTCTTGTCCGGATGAATCAACTCCACGACATCGACGTCACCGCCATCGCGTGCGGCATCGTCGGTGGAACGGTAGCGGACGCCACCGAGGATCAGGTGACCGCCGGCGACACGCTGATACGTCGCCTCGACGGAAGTACCATTGCGCGGATCGGAGGCCTTCCAGGTACCCACCATCCAAGAGAGCCCCTCGAGGGCTTCAACCTGACTCGGCTCGACAATCGATTCAGCCAGTCGCCAGGCCCCGTTCTCGTGCACGCGGAGACTTTCGAAGCGCGTTTCCACGGTCTTGGCCCCCGGCTTGCGGGTGAACCCCATCACTCCCCCAACGCGGGCCACCGTCGGCGACAGTACTTTCACTCTTTCCAGACGAATCTCCAGGCGGGATTCCGGATTGGCTTCCACCCAGCCGCGGATCGAGGCCATGATGGCGTCGCGCCCAGCCACGCGGCCTCCCCCCTCAATCAACTCCGCGCCGGCGGTCCACTGTTCGGCAAGAGTCTCAAAATGACGGCCGTTCAAGGCCTCGCAGTAGGCGGCAGTGGCCTCCTCGAGGCCACTTTCAAGCGCTGCATCGGCGCTCTCGGTGCTCCCGGCAGCATGCTCTTCCGCACCCCGTTTCACCACTGCGGCAGGTTCTTCTGCGTGCGCTGGCGGCACGAGCGAGAGTGACGCTCCGAGTCCGATCACAACCCCGAGCCAGGACCGTGTGGGCATCGATACATTCTCCGGGGCAAAACGACTTGAAACCCCAGCCGCTACCAGGACGGACGAGGGGATTGCTCAGCATACGAACTCCCTGCCAGCGTTGCACTCTTCCGGCAGACCGCGAAACTGCCCATTCACTCGGGCTCTGCTGCCAGGCTCGAGAGCCTGCCGACGGAGCGGATGTAGAGCCTGCCATCGGCAACCGCCGGGCTCGCCCGGCACTCCTCGCCGAGTGGAGTCCGTCCCAGGACCTCGAAATCGTCGCCGTCGGCGAGCACAATCACCTCGCCGTCAGCCGAGATATTGAGAATCGCCCCGCCAAGGGCCACGGGCGACGCTGAAAACGTCCCGCCGACCCGGCCCCGCCAGCGGACAGCGCCGGTAGCAGCCGTCACGCAGGTGACGACGCCACGGTCGCCCCAGAGAAAAAGCCGCTCCCCGACGGCCAGTGGCGAGGGCACATACGGGGCTGCACTGCGGTCGATTTGGTACGCCACTTCCGGTTCAGAAGGTTCCCCGTCGCCTGTGGCGGCCATGCCGTCCTGCGGTGCCCGGACGGCGACGAGTGTGTTGTCGCCGCCGCCGTCACCACAGGTGCCGACAATGATCATTCCTCCCGATTGCTCGTCAGCCAACGCCGCGACCACCGGACACGACACCGATCGTTTCGGGAGACACCGCCGCTCCCAGAGAACGCGCCCGGTGGCTGGGTCGATGCCGGTGAGGCCGTGGGCCATACTCCCCAAAACTACCTGCGGCGGGCGGACTACGCCGCTGACTTTTCCATCGTCTCCCTCAAGGACCAGCGGTGGCGAGTAGGCGGTCCGGGCCTTCTCGCGTGCGAGCGTCCAACGCACCACTCCGGTGGCGGTGTCGACGCCTACGACCTTGCTCGGCCCGTCCTGCTCCATCGGCACGATGAGGAGATCGCGCCATAATCCTGGCGAGCCACCAAAGCCATGCTCAGTCTGAAAAGCTCCGAGGTCGGCGTGCCAGCGTTGTCTGCCGTCGTGAGAAAAAGCCTCGGCACGGAGCAGATCGCGCGTCCCCCAGAGCCAATAGACACCCTCGGCATCGACCACCGGCGACGATGACGCCAGACTGTTTTGGGCGTTGAACTCCTCGACTGGTCCCGGGATTCGCTGCACCCAGAGGAGTTTTCCGGTCGCCGCGTCGTGGCAGGTCAGCGACCGCACACACTGCTTGGCATCAGCCGGATCGACGAGGGCTGAGGTGGTGTAGACCTGCCCCTGCCAGACCGCCGGTGAGGAGTGTCCCGTGCCCGGAAGATCAACCGACCAGGTCCAGTCCTCCGTTGTCCAGGCTCGGGGGAAGCGGCGCAAGCCCCCCTGCCCTGCCGATGCGGCGCCGCGGAATCCCGGCCAGTTCCGCGGCGTGCCTACCGACTTTGCCGGCGCGTCGGCCCGTGAAAGAATCGCCGGAACGACGATCATCGAGGCGACAACCATCGACGCGCCAAACCAGGCCGCCGAGCGAAGACCAGCCCGAAAGGGTGATGGCGACCATGACTTGCCAAACATCGTAGATCGACTCCTGCGGAGAGCGGCGATAGCAGCGACGGCGCTGAACTTGAGGTGACTTGAATTGAAAGCCGGCAGATGATCCGCAGGCACGCAACTGATCTGATCGATGGGATGGGCTCTGTGAGAGCACAAAACCCTCAGGCCCGACGTCGGAGTTTGTGGCTGGACTGTCGGCCCACCGGCCGGGACGACAACGGATCTGGCCGCGGCACCGCCGCCGGCATGCCGGTAGTATCTACTTCAAAGCGCTCGACCCGGCACAGCGGATGGATCCGGTATTCCCTGCCGCTGGCGGCATCGAAGCAACGAAAGCGGCTGCGGAGCTTCGGTCCGCGGAGAAACGCTCGCCCCCCCTCGACGCGGAAAGCCGCGCCGTCTTCGAGCTGCTCGACAGGCACCCGCGATGGATCGGGGGGATCGTACCGGGAAAGAGCCGTTAGCAAGCCGCGATCGCTGCAGGTCGCCGCGGCGGGATTGGCAAGCGCCCGGGCCAGAGCGGCACTGACATCAGCGGGCAAGAGTCCGCGGTCGACGACAGGGGCGAGGATCCGACCGAATTCCGCCTTCCACTGCGGTCCATGTGGCCGGATTCGCCGGGAGCCGCGGTGGCGTTCCCAGGTGACCAGATGCGCAATCTCATGAAGGAGTGTGGTGAGGAAAGCGTAGGGATTGAGATCGTTGTTGACGGTAATCCGATGGAAGGCACAGCCCCGGGCGGGGCCACGATGATCGCCGAGCTTTGTCCGCCGTGGTCGCGTCGGCCGGACGACGACGGCGATGCCGGAGAGCAATTCACCGACGTAGCCCCGCGTCCCCGGGGGAAGATGATTCTCGAGTGCAGCCATCGTCGTCGTTGGATCCATACGCCCACTGGCCTCCATTGCCATTCCACCATTCGCTGCCGACCAGCATAGTCCCGGGAAGTGATTCCCGGCGCCCCGACCACGGTGGCAGGCCTCGCCTGGCGGCGGTAGAATCTTTTCCTTGGGGGGCACCACGGTAATGGATTCTGCGGCCGGCTCCTCCGGAACGCGTTTCTTCATTCCTGGCCTTCCTTACCAGGGCCTTCCTTCCTGCGGAGAGTGACACAGCATGGCACGCAAAGACGGCACGACGCGGCGTGGATTTCTGGGTAGCACAGCTGGCGGAGCCGCGGCGGTGAGCGGTGGCTTCGTGCCAGCCTTCGCCTGGACGCAGGCAGCTTTTGCCAATCAATCAGCCAACGACCGGCCGCGAATCGGTTGCATCGGCACTGGATCGATGGGCACCGGAGACGCCCAGCAGCACGCCCAATTCGGCGACGTTCTCGCCGTTTGCGACGTCGACGACCGCCACTCTTCGCGGGCCCGCGAGGACGCCGGCATCGGCAAGGGAAAGGCTGATTCGTACCGCGACTATTCCCGCGTGCTCGAACGGAAGGATATCGACGTCGTCAGCATCGTCACCACCGACCACTGGCACGTGAAGATCGCTATCGAGGCCCTCCAAGCCGGCAAGCATGTCTTCTGCCAGAAGCCGCTGTCGCTGACACTCGAAGAGAATCAGCTCTGCCGCAACGCCGCCGAAAAATTCCCCAAGCAGGTGTTTTTCATCGGCACGCAGCAGCGGAGCCAGAAGGACCAGTTCCTCCGCGCCGTCAACATGGTGCACAAGGGGCTTCTCGGTCCCATCAAGAAGGTCACCGTCGGCATCAACGGTGCCCCCACCGGCGGGCCGTTCCCAATCGCCGAGGTGCCGAAGGAACTCGACTGGAACATGTGGCAGGGACAGGCGACGGCGGTTCCGTACCGCGAAAAACGCTGCCACTATGAATTCCGCTGGTGGTACGAGTATTCCGGTGGCAAGTTCACCGACTGGGGCGCCCACCATGTCGACATCGCTCAGTGGGCTCTCCAAGAGGATACGAAGGGGAAGGGGCCAACGAGCATCGACGGCACCGACGTCAAGCATCCCGTTCCTTATAAGGACGGCTTCGCGACGGTCGACGACTCCTACAACACCGCCCACGACTTCGCGGTGGTCTGCAAATTCCCCAGTGGCGTGGAGATGGTGATCGATAGCCGCTCCGACAACGGCGTCCTCTTCGAGGGGGAGAAGGGACGGATGTTCGTCAACCGCGAGAAGTGCTCCGGCAAACCGATCGAGGAGGCCTGGGACAAGGACCAGTTCACCGACGCCGACGTGCGGAAGCTCTACAAAGGAAAGCCCTTTGAGGGGCACAAGGAAAACTTCTACCGCTGCATCCGCGAGGGTGGCTTGCCCGTGTCAGACGTCTACAGCCACATCATGGCGATGAACACCTGTCACTTGGCGAGCATCGCCGGCCGCCTCGGCCGTACGATCAAGTGGGATCCGGCAGCCGAGAAAATCGTTGGAGACGAGCAGGCTGCCTCGTTTGCAGCGCGGCAGCCACGGGCGGGCTTCGAGATCCAGCGGGTCTAACTTTCCGTAGGAAAACCTGCCCGCGAGGCTGGGCAAACGACATTCAAAACGTCTGCCGAGCGATCATGGCGGCGGTGGCCCACCTTGCGGTGGCCACCGCCGCTTTTTTGCTGCGCGGGGTGTTCCCGTGAACAGGCCGTAAACACCGTCAACTGACGACTTCATGGCCCTCAAGAGCCCTTTTCGACAGACACCAGAAGTCAGTTAAAGCCCTGCAGGGCCGGTGGTCTCCTGCTGGCGCTGTTCTTTGCGGAGGGGGAATTCGATCACCACCAGCGCCTTGGTCTCAGGGTCGTAGGCCCACTCCTGATAGTAGGGGAGCATCGGCAATTCGATGCCATCAGGATCCCCCTTGGCGATGATCTTCTTCATGAATTCCTCATACCCCATCGGCTTGGGGCCGTCTGTGGCTTCGACAATCTGCATCTTGTGCTGGACGGCGATGACGCCCATCTTGCCGATGCTCGTCCGGTAGGCCTCGGAGGTGACCGCCTCGAGTCCGGAGCCAGTGATCGACATCTCGGCAGGCACGCCCCCTGCCTGCTGGGCATCGGCCAGAGCCATGACGTTCTGCGTCGTCTTGCCGATCGTCTTGCGGGTCTCGACCGGCGGAGTGGTCGATGAAATCTGCTTTGGTTTGGCCGGTTCACAGCCGCAGACAAACAGCACTGACAGCGCTGACAAAAACGCTGCCGAAGCGGGTGGGCGGCGGGTCTTCTGAGTCTGCATGGCATTTCCCCCGAGCATGGCATTTCCCAATTGGATGATCGCGGCCGGCCGGTGGTTGATCGAAGCAAGCCGGCCGGCATCGCAGGATACCTGCAAATCTTCCGGAGGAGCAACTCTTCGCCCTGCAGGCTACGGCTGCCATGATGGGCACAAATGGGCACAAATGGGCACAGACGGCATCCCAGAAGGCCGTCCCGACGCCGGCATGCCTGTTTAATTCACAACAAGCCCACCAGGCGCCGCTGCTTTCGGTTTCACACATCGCACACGACGGCCCGCCTCAGACGCAGCCCTCCGTTACTACTTTTTTATGAATATAACATTGTCAGTATAGTTATCGGGAATCGCCCGGATCTCACGCATTCGAAACGGAAATCCCCTCGGAGCGTACGCCCGAAACCCGAGAGATACGACAAAATCAAACAACGATTGTTTTGAATATCCTCCAGCAAGACAATTGTCATCAATCTCAACCGACAGCACGAGATTCTTGCTTCTTTGAATCACATTCAGGCCGCCTTGAAGGCACTGCATTTCGTGGCCCTCGATGTCGATTTTCATCAAGTCGATGCTGCGAATGCCACGCGAATCACAAAACTCGTCCAGCGTGATCAACTGGATGATTTCTTGCTCTCCGGAGTCTTTATTTTTATGAACAGACGCGGTCGTCAAGCTCGGCGTGAACAGGGTCAAGGTCTCTTTCTTATCAGACAATCCGCACGGAATGACCTCCACGCCTGCTGCATTATTCAGAGAGAGGTTTTCGTTCAGGATCACAAGTGCGCGCGGGTTAGGCTCAAATGCGAAGATCTTGCCCTTCGTAATTTTCCGGCTCAACGGAAGAACGTACGCGCCGATGTTTGCCCCCACATCACAATAAACAGAGTCTTCCTTTGCCATTCTTGACAGAAGTCTTGCCGTATTTTTCTCATACTGCCCAAAGATGAATATTTCACGCATCACATGGTTAGTCAGGTCCAGCTTGTACCGGATTCCGTCGGGGCTCGTGAACGCAATCTTTTCCGCACCCTTGGGAAGCCTGGCGAGCTTGCGTACGAATCCCTTTCCGTAGTCGATCGGACAGCGTCTTAAGTATGAGTAGATGAGTGATTGAAACATATCCGCCGTGTTTCTGTTGATGACGAATGAGAGATCAGGCCGCAAGGATTGCGATTAGACGCCAGACAACTTGCTTTGCGATCGGGTTCGTTCAACTCCCCGCTCGTGGAAAAGGTTATCCCTGGCTTTGGCCGGGAATGAATGGTAACGAATCGTGGCCCGCATTCCAATCAGACGACCATCCCGAGCGGCCTCCAGGCACGGCCTCCCCCCGTCTCGGCTCCATCTGGCCCGCTACACTGAGAACCAGAAGGCGATTCGGCGGGCGCAACTCGCTTGCAGGGTCTGACGAGCGCAATGGGCACACCCCAGGAGCCCCTCCATGCTGGCAATCATTCGTCGACACAACGCATCTCTTCGTCGCCTCACCTGCTTTGCCGCGGTGCTGGTGTCGGTCGCCTGCCTCGGGGCGTGGGGCGCTTGCTCCGCCGAGCCTGTCCCGCCACCGGTCGAGATCCCGGAATGGGTGCGGCAGACGGTGGGGGTCGGCTACACGCTCTCGGGAATGTCACGGCAACAGCGCGAGGAGGCAGTGAAGCATGGGGTGACTATCAGCGAGATGAATTTCGTCGATCCCTTCTTCCCGTACTACGACAGCGCACTGCTCCACAAGCGGAGCCCCCATGTGCCGCTCGAGCGGATCCGCGAGGAGATCGCCGAGTACCAGCGGCTCGGCGTGCGAATTCTCGCCGTCTATCCGCCGACGCTCCAAGGGGAGGTCTACGAGACTCATCCCGACTGGCGGCGGGTCGCCACCGACACCCGCGAGATCCCCAACATCGACATGGAGAAGTTCGGCCACGGAGGCATGCTCTGCCCCCTCGGCCCCTACGGGGAGTTTTTCATTGACGTCCTCGAAGAGATTCTCCGAAAGCACCCTGAAGTCGATGCGTTCAGCTTCGACGGACTCCACCATGGAGGCGGGTGCTGGTGCGCCCACTGCCGCGACAACTACCGGGCCGACAGCGGCGCGGAGATCCCCACTGCGAATCTCGACGACCCTGCTTTTCGCCGGTATCAGGCCTGGGCCGATGCCCGGCTGGAGAATCTTGTTGCCCGGGCACAAGCCCGGCTCAAGGCTGTCAAACCGGAGGTGGCGCTGGTCACCTGGACCACCAACGGTGGCCGCTTCGGCCACTTCCTCTCGCTGCCCAGGAATATGCCGGCGCGGATGAATCTTCAGTTCGACGGCCCAGACCAGGAACTGTGGCTCGACGAGACCAACCGTGGCAACACGATCCTCCCCGCATTCGGCGTCGCCTACGCGTGGGCGACCACCAATCACCGGACGGCTTTCAGCGAACCGTACTTGATGAGCCACGGCAATCCCTACGGCAAGGACAGTTTCCCAGGCCACGAGATCTTCCACCGGATGATGCTCTGCATCACGCACGGCTGCGGGGCCAGCATCGCCGTCTCCCAGCCGCCACGGGTGCAACGGGAGATGTACGCCGCCCTGGATGAGGTGCAGGCACGGCGCCGGTGGCTCACCGACGTGGCACCGGAGCCGTGGGCGGCACTGGTGATGAGCGATGCGACGAAGACTTTCTATGGCCGCTCGGCGGGGCTCGTGGAAGAACGCTACCTGGCCAATGTGGTGGGAGCGTTCCGGGCCTGTACCGAGGAACACCTTCCCACGACCGTGATCGAGGACTGGAACCTGACTCCGGAATTCCTTCGACGGCAGGCCGTTCTCATCCTCCCCAACACCGCCTGCCTCGACGACTCCCAGGTGGCTGCAATCGACGCCTGGGTGCAGGCGGGAGGCGGCCTCGTCGCCAGCCTTGATGCCTCTGTGTGCGATGGCCTCGGCGACTCACGCGGCAATCTCGCCTTGGCCGATCTCCTCGGTGTCGACCACCGCGGGCCGGCCACCTCCTCCGTGGGAGTCGCCGCGGCCGACCTCGACGTGAACTTTGCCAAGTCGCTCCCGGCCAACTGGCACGAAAAGCGCCGCGGGGTCTTCCAGTGGCGTTTCCTGCCAGGCACGTTTCTCCTCGAGGATGACCGGCTGGCAGCCTGGGTCGGCACCGATCCGGTGACATTCAAGGGGCCCGCGGTCCGGGTGACGCCCCGCGCGGGCACGGAAGTGCTCGCGACCATCCAGCCTGAGTCGCCCGGCCAGCCGGGAGGAGGCGAGCCCGTCCCCGCGGTCACGGCCCGCCGGCACGGCCAGGGCCGGGTGGTGTACTTCGCTGCCGGTGTCGATGCCGCCTACTGGCAGTATCCCTATCCCTACCAGCGGCGCGTGCTCACCTCCGCGATCCGCTGGGCAGCCGGCGATGCGGCTCCCCCGGTGCGGGTCGAGGCGCCGATGTGCGTGCAGACCACAATCCGCCGCCAAGTGCGGGACGGCGAGCGTCTGGTCGTCCACCTCTTGAACGACGTCAACACCACCGGCGGTCACGCCCTCCCCGTCGACGACGTCCCACTCCGCGAGGAGACGCTGCCGGTGCACGGCATCCGCCTCACGTTCCGTCCTGGGCTGGCAATCGGGGAGGTGAAACTCGAGCCCGAGGGGATCGTGCTGGCGACGACCAGCGGACCGGAAGGCACCAGCGTCACCGTTCCCAGGCTCGACGTCCATGCGCTGGTGGTTGCTGAACTGGCAGACTGAGCCGGTTAACCGGGTGCGCGGAGAAATCCGCGATCGATGAGTCGGGCCTCGTGCTGGCCACCGCGGAGCAGTGCCGTGGCCAGCGGCGTGGCCATCAGCGTGGTGATGATCGCCATCAGCACCAGCATGCAGTACACCGCCTGGGGAATCACGCCCAGATCGAGGCCCACGTTGCAGACCACCAGTTCCATCAGGCCGCGGGTGTTCATGAGGACGCCGATGCAGGTCGCCTCGGCCGCCGGCACACCGCACCACCGGGCCGCCAAGGTGCAGCCACCGCACTTGCCTGCCACCGCCACCGCCAGCACCGCCAGGCACCAGCCCCAAGCCTCCGGAGTCGCCAGCGATCCGATGTTCGTCCGCAGTCCGGTGTAGGTGAAGAAGATCGGCAGGAAGAATGTCGTGACAAAATCGCTCAACTGCCCCGCCAACGCCCCGCGGAGCCGCGCTGAACCCGACAACGACGCGCCCAGGAGAAAGCCGCCAAAGACCGAGGAGATCCCAATCCAACTGGTGACCAGTGCCACCACAAGAAGTGCCGAGAGCAGCAGCGACAGGCTGGGGAGGGGGAGCCGGCCGCCATCGGGCTCTTGGCCAACAGCCTCCCCTTCCACTGCCCGCTCCAAGCGCGGCAAGAACAGGGGGCGGACGACCAGGATTCCCACCGCAGCCACAAGCACCGCTGCGGCCAGCGTGCGAACGATGACCCACAGATCGCTTCTTCCCTCGGCCACCGCCGAAACGGCCGTGAGCAGCGTCCAGCCAATACAGTCGTCGCAGGCGGCAGCGGCGATCACCGTAGCGCCGATCAACGACCGCTGCAGACCCATCTCCGCAAGCATCCGTCCGAGGATCGGGATCGCCGTGATCGACAGCGCCGTTCCCATGAAGAGGGCAAACGACATCGTGTCGAGCGATTCCGGCGCTCCCAGCGCCGTCAACCGCGGCACCATCATCGTCGCCAGGGCGATACCGAAGGCGAACGGGACGGTGATCCCCGCCAGCGAGATCGCTGCTGCCAGTCGCCCCTGGCTGCGGATGTGGGAAAAATCGAACTCCAAGCCGATGAGGAACATCAGCAGCAAGAGCCCCACTTGGCTAAAGCCCCAGAGCGAGGCCTCGAGCCCGCTTGCCCCATCTGGGCGCACAGGGAACACAACAGCCGACCATTCCGGTGCCAAAGCCCCCACTGCCGATGGACCAAGCAGGAGCCCGGCGATGATCTCCCCCACGACGCTGGGCTGCCCCAACCGACGGGCCACCATCGATCCCAGCCGGGCGGCAATGATGATCACCAGCAACTGCATGAGCAGCGGTCGCAGTTCGCTTTCCCTCCCCGCGGCAAAGAGCAGGGCCGCGGGGAACAGATCTGCAAACGGTGGCATGGTGGGCCTTCGAGAGGCGCCGAGCGAGGGGGCGTCCGCGGCGGAGCCCCCCGGCCGACGGCGCAGCAGGTCAGTTGGCTGTGACCGAACGGGAGTATTCACGCTCGCGGCGGAATTCGTCGAGCGGAGCCACGACGTCGTCCACCTTGTCTGTGAATAGATCTCCGATCAGCAGATCGGTGAGATGCCCCTTGAGGTCGGGGTGTTTATTGACGAAGCGGCCGAAACTGAGGCCGTCGTAAAATTCGCACACCAGTCTTCGCATCCGCTCCATGCCCTGCATGAAGTCCGGTCCCCACTTGCCAAGTTGGGCCTCGGAAGTGTCCCCCGTTTCGAGTCCTTCGCAGACCGCCTCGGCAGCCTTGGCCCCCGACTGCAGGGCGAGGAGGACCCCCGAGGAATAGAGCGGGTCGAGAAAACCGAAGGCATCGCCGACGAGCACCCAGCCGTCACCGGCCACTTTCTTGGCCCGGTAGGAGTATTCCTTGGCGGCCCGGAACGGCGCCGCCCGGGTGGCGTCTTTGATCCGCGGTTGCAGACCCGGGCAACGGGCGACCTCCTCGAAATAGATCTGCTCGTGGTCTTTGGTGTCGCGGTTCTTAAAGAGATATTCGAAGGGAGCGACAACGCCGACGCTGAGGATGTCGTCGTGGAGCGGGATGTACCAGAACCATCCCTGCTTGTTGTCGAGTTGCATCACCATCGTGGCCCCCTCGTCCTTGCCGCTGTCACGGTAGGCCCCCTTCCAGTAGGTCCAGACAGCGGCCTTCTTCAGCTCCGGATCCCACTGGCGGAGACCGAGTCGGTCCTGAATCAGGGCGCTCTGACCGGCGGCGTCGATGACCACATCGGCATACACTTCCCGTTTGCCATCCCCGTCGGCAAGCGACACCCCCACGGCACGCTCACCGTCGAAGAGCACCTCCAGCACGCGGGCCCCTTCATGAACTTCGACGCCGTGCTCCCGGGCGTTGTTGAGCATCATGTGATCGAATTCGCTCCGCAGCACCTGCCATGTCTGAGAGGATTCGTGCGGCTTGTTGTCGGCGAAATAGAACGGTTCGGAGAGTTTTCCTTGCCCGGTGACAAACTGCACCGAGTGCTTCTTGACGTAGTGGCTGGCACGCAGCTTGGGGAGGACCCCAAGCTTCTCGAACACCCAGAACGTCTCGGGGATCAACGACTCTCCGATGTGGTAGCGGGGAAACGTCTCCCGTTCATAGAGGGTCACGCGATGCCCCCGCTGGGCGATGAGCGTCGAAGCGGTCGATCCTGAGGGGCCGCCACCGATCACGATCACGTGAGGACGGGAGGAACCGGAGGTGCGAGTCACCATGATGATGCTCCGTGGAGAGGGCGTGGAGAGGGCGTGGAGAGGGGATACTGAAAAAAAGCTGGCCTGGCGAGGAGCGGAAAAACCTGAACAGCCGCTTACAGGGGCTGGGGAATGACGACGACTTTCTTCAGGGGGGTGGCAGTGGTGGCTGGATCGGCCACGGACGACTCATGGGGAAGGCGGGCAATCTTGAGGAGGCCGACGAGGGACTGGAGTTGTTCGGCGGTCAGATGCCCGAGTTGACGGGCACCGCACTCCAGAACCCTGTCCGCCATCGCGTCCAGCAACGCCTCGCCGCTGGGCGTGAGGCCGACCTGCACCACCCGCCGGTTATGGTTTTGCCGCTCGCGACAGACTAGGCCGCGGGCCTCCAGACGATCGACCAACCTCGTAATGTCTGGCGCACGGGAGATGAGCCTGGCAGCCAAGGAGAGCGTGGGGAGCGTCTGAGGGGCCACATCCCGCAGCAGACGCAACGCGTTGTATTGCTGCGCGGAGAGATCGAAGGCGGTAAACACTTCGTCTTCAAAAGCCTTGAGACGGTCGTAGGTCCGCCAGAGGTTGAGGTAGGCCTCTTGCTGCGGGGAATCGAACTCCCTCGCCGGCACCAGATGCCGCGGACGAACTCGGGGACCGGCGGTGGGATCCTTCACCATCATCTCGGCATAATAGTCGTCTGCACATGAGTCGTCAACACAACAATTCGAAAATGGCCTCTTTTTTCGGTCAAAAACGAGGATTCCAAGCCCCTGCGCGCAGGCTGTGGCTCCCCTGCCGACGCCCGCTGCAGAAGGCGTTGCACGGGCAGTGAAATTGGAACAACTGCCGGTTTTTTCGGTGGGAATTCCGGTGAAAAAAGCTCGGCGACAGCTTTTTCCAAGGGCAGTCAGCGCTGGTAGGCGGGGAGGTAGTGCATATACACCTCAAGCGTGATCGCCCCCATCGCGGTGGAGTAATTCTTGGCGGGGCCGTTGATCCGCTCCTCCCCCCAACCGGGCCAACTGCCGTCGGCATTTTGGCTCTCCAGAAGCAGCCCCCGCACTCGCGGGCTCCACAGCGCCCACTGCTCCTCGCCGGCTTGGAAGTGGGCCTGCATGGCGTAGTAATTCATGTAGTGAAAATACTCGTCCATCTGTGGCCGGTAGTCGCGACTCTGGAGCGACTCAAGCGCCTTCCTGACATCAGGGTCGTCATAGAGTCCGAGGAGCTGCAGCGAGAGCGCGCCGGCGGCCGACTGCGCGTTTTTCACCCCCTGCCCCGGCTGGTAGGCGAAGCCCCCCTCCGGCTTGGCGCAGCGCTTGATGTACTTTGCTGCCTCGTCGAGCGTCTTCTGCGGGACCTCAAATCTGGCGCTCTGCGCCGCGCGGAGGGCCACTACCTGCATCACCGTCACGCTCAGATCGGCATCCTGGGGCCGGGGCTGGTAGCGCCAACCCCCTTCGTTGTTCTGGGCAGCCACGATCACCGCCACCGCCTTCCGGCAGGTGTCGCGCATCGCCTCGTCGGTCCGCCAGCCGGAGGCCTCGATGAGGGCCAGCGTCGCCAAGGCATGCTCATACATCGGGCCGTGCGAATTGCCCCCCGCCCTGACCACCAGCCCGTCGGGCTGCTGCGATTCGATCATCGCATCCAGCGCCCGACCGACTGTGGCCGCGTAGGGGCCACGCCCCGGGACGTGACCCCGGCCCATGAAGGCCAGCAAGCAGAGGGCGTTGACGCCGGTGTTGGGCTGCTGCGACATCCCATGCTGCCACGAGCCCCCCGTATCCTGCTTCGCCGCCAGGTATTCCAGCCCCCGATCGACGGCCGCCTCAACGCGGAGCAGGTCGCGGGCCTCCGCTTCCGAGACGTTGCCGAGCCCAGCTTCGCCCGGCTGCGCCACGGCCACGGATCCCGACAGACCGGCCACACAGGCCAGCACCGCAGCGCCGCGCCGCGCAGCCCACGAACCTCTCCAGGACCGGCGGGTGACTTGTTTGGTCAACACGTGTACTCCTCGCAGCAGGAATTAACTCAGTCCCGAGAGCCGGCGGATGGCGATATCGACACAGTACAAACCCACCAGTAATCCAAGCACCGGCCAGGTGTCCCAAATGTCGTCATCAACCTGCCTCCGGGTCTCCACCGAGCGGTCGGTGAGCCGCTCGGGAATCGTGGCCACCTCCCCCGCCTCGACGACCGCACCGCCCGAGAGGTCAGCCAGTGAGCGGAGCAGTTCCCGATCGACGCCCGGCTGTGCCCGCTCGCGCGTCGGCTCCGCCACTAGGAGTTGCGTGGCCAGCCCCTCAGCCTCTGCAGTCCGCTCAAGCGACAGTGTGTGACGGCCAGCCGCCACCGGGACGAACGATCCGTTGAAGAGCCCCGCCCGCCCGGCAGCCCGCAATTCCACGCGCTCTGTGCCCCCTGCCGCCGTTTCCACCATCACCGCCTGCGTTGCCGCCGCCACCGGTTTCTTCTGGTCATCCACGAGATTCAACTCGATAAATACGGGGTTGCCCGGTTCACAGCGGCTCGGAGTGACCACCAGCCAACTGGCATCCCAAGGCCGGTCGTCGCGGCGGGCGACACTCCGCAGCGCCTGCCCCCAGAACCGCCAGAAGAGGGCATCGCCGACGTTTCTCCGCCAGCGGAAGGTCTCCTCGGTCCCGATCCAGGCCACTCGTCCGCGACCGGCAGGCGCCTCCACCACCAGCGGCACCGGCCCCTCCGCTCCCCCCTGCCCCGCTGGCCGCTCAACATCGGCCAGCACCGTGGCCGCAGGCTTCGCGACCCGGGCCGCAGCCACGCGAAAGAAAGGGGGCATAGCGCTCCAGGAAGCCCGGTTACGGGCAGCATCTCCGGAGAGCGCGAACGCCGGGTGCATGGCACCGCGGGCCGTGACCCGCATCCGGAAGGGGCGGAAATCGGCCGCCTCGATGGCACCGTTGCTCCCCCCTTTCGCGCGGTCGATCTCCACTGGAAAGAGTTCTTCGAGGGGTTGTCCGGCATACTCGCGGGGGAGATGTTCGCCTCCGGGCTGGAAGACCACCCCCACCCCGCGCTCCTGAACCGCCTCCACCAGCCCCTTCTGACTGGCGGCGGACAGATCAGCTGCCGCAACGTCACCAATCACCACTAAGTCGTACTTGCCCCATCCCTCGGCATCCGTTGGCAAGCCGGCGTAGCCCTCCGGCACGACTGCGGCCCCCGCCGCGGAGGCCTGGAGTGCACCAGCAACGACGACCGTCGGCTCGAAGCCGGTGTCCCGGCGGATGGCGTGGTCGAGGAATCTCAAGTCCCAGCGCGGAGAAGCATCGATCACGAGCACCCGCGACTTCCTGGCCGTCACCTCCACCGGGATCTCAATCGCGTTGTTTTCGGGGATCGTCTCCTCTGGCTCCGGTTTGACTGCCACCGTGAGCAGGCTGGTGCCGGCGGTGGTCGCATGCCAAGGAAGGGCCGCCTGCTGACGGCCGTCACGGAGGACCAGATCGACCGAGCCGACGACGGTGTCACCCGCCGAGAGTTCGACCTTCACCGCCCGCCGGGCAAGTCCGCTCGACTGGATCGTGGCCAAAATCGACACCGTGTCGGACAGAGCCACCTCCGGCGCGGCGAGTACGTCGGTGACGGCGATGTCGGCCGGCGGTTCGGCCGCGCCTATCGGCACGGCGATCACAGGCGCCCTGGCGATCCCCCCGGCGGCATCCGCGGCCCGACGGACAGCCTCCAGCGGATCGATGCCGACAGTCGAACGACCGTCGCTGACCAGCACGATCCCGGCGAGCACCCGGTCGGAGGCGTCGTCAAGCGCCATCCCGATCGCCTCGCCAAGCGCCGTGTCGGCGCCGCCACCGGTGTCGCTTTCTTTGCCATCCACCAACCGCGCCGGCCGGCGGGCGACGCGGTACTGACGCACTTCATACTTCTTCCCGACATCGGCCAGCATGGCATCGGACTGGGTCGCCAACAGCCGGGTGACAAACTCCCCCCGCGACCAGCGTCCCAGCATCTCCACCAGGGCGTCGTCGGCCGCGACATCCCCGGCCGCCGGTGGCTCAAGCCCCACTGCCGTGGCCACCGCACCGATCCCTGCTGCAGGCAACCGCCCCACCGGGAGAGCCATGCTGTCGGACTGATCGACGACCAGCGCCACCACCGCCTTCTGCACGATCCGTTCATCGAGGCGGAGAAATGGTCCGGCCAGTACAAACACCAACAGTGAGAGCACGCCGATCCGGCAGGCATTGAGTGCCCGCCGTAATCCGGGCGAAAGCCAGGGGAGACGACTGCGGTGACGGCGGCAGATCCACCACGCGGCTGGTACCAAAAGCAGCAAGCCAGTCCACAGCACCCACGGCCGGGCCCAATGCCACTCCACCGAATCGATGCGGGAGGCGAGCTCGTGCCCGACCCCGGCCCCCCGGGCCAGCCGGGCAAAGAGATCGTTCATTGCGGGATGTCCCTGCCAAGGTTCCTGAAGTAGGTGTCGATCACCTCCTGATAGGCCGCCGGTCCACGCTGCCGCATCCCTTCCAGGAGCGGGTCGCGGACCCGTGGTGGCAACTTGTAGATCGCGGCCCGACGGGCGGCATCGAGGCCACGCAGATCGGCCTCCTTGAGAGCCGCTCTGCCGGCCTTGGCGCCGCCGTCGGTAGCCGTCTGCGTCGGTTCACCAGTCGGTGTGGCGCCCGGTGCGCCCTCTCCCTGCCCCTGCTGCTCGGAGGAGGATTGCTGGCCGGCAGCCATCTTCTCGGCTGCCCTACGACTGGCCTGCTCCTGGAGCCGCCGAGCCCTGTCGGCCATCTGCAGAGCCTGCTTGACTTCCTTGCTACTCAGCAGCGAATCGAGTTCCTTCGCCGACGGCGGCGGCGCGCCGGCCTGCGGATTGACCGCTTCGCCCGGCTGTCCCTCGCCCTGTTTGCCCTCGCCCTGTTTGCCCTCGCCTGGCTGGCCCTCGCCTGGCTGGCCCTCGCTAGGCTGGCCATCCTTTGCCTGCCCCTGCTGCTGTGCCTGCAAAGCGCCATCCGGCGCAGGAGGCTGGCGACCGGCCAGTTGGTCGGCAATCCGTGCGGCGCTGTCGGCTGCTTCCCTGGCCGCTTCCTTCCCCGAATCGATCAGCGCATCGAGCGGATCGGTCGCGGCCTTTTTGGGGGGCGACGGCGGCTGTTGGGCCGGCCTCTGATCGGGACCGAGGATCTGATTGATCTGGCGAACATCATTCCTTGCCTGTTGATCGAGTGCCGCCTGGGTGGCAGCCGCTGGTGGCTGGCCGTCATTGGCCTGGAGATCTTGACGCTGCTGTCCCAGCACATCCAGGGCGTTGGCCCGCCGGGCCAAGTCCTCGGCAAGCGACTCGAGTTGCTGCGACTTCCCCGCAGCGTCGAGTTGTTGGGCGACCGCTCGGGCCTGTTGGGCAATCTCTTCCAGGCGGTTGGCAATCTCCGACGGCTTCGGCGCGTCGGCGAGCCTGTCGACCTTCGCCGCTTCGGCCTGGAACTGGGGACTCGGCTGCAGACTCTTTTGCAAATCGCGGGCCGATTCCGCGGCGGCGGCAAGCTGCTCTCGCTGGCTGTCGGCCACCTGCGAGCTCGACTTCGCCTGCTCCACCGCGGCGTCGAGTCGGGCCGCTACCTGGCCGACATCCTCGCGCCGGCGTTCGAGATACTCGTCGAGCGTCTGCAGATCCTGCTTCGCCGGTTCGGCAAGCGCCGCCGCCGCCGCATCGGTCTGCTGCTGGGCCGCGGCCGTCTGCTCGGTGGCTTTTTGCTGCTCTGCAGAAGCCGCTGTGGCGGCATCGGCCTGCTCCGCAAGAGTCGCCTGTGGATCTGCCGCCTTCTCGGCTGCCACGGTGGCTGCCTGCTTTGCGGCTGCGGTGGCCTCCTCCGCCCGGTCGAGGGCCTTGAGTGGTTCTTCGCCGATCGCCCGGAGCGTCTCTTCCCGCTTTCTGTCGAGCACGTCTTCGTTCTTCTCAGCCAAGCGCAGGGCCTGTGTGGCCTCGCGCAGCGCCTCGTCGAGCGCCGGGAGGGGGCTCGATGGCGGAGGCACTTCCTGCGGTGAAAGCACCATGATCCGGAACGGCCGCGATTGGGCCCACTGCCCCTTGGTGTCACGGACGGCCAACTTCCAGATCGCGGTGTTGCCAGGCGCCAGGCCCAATCGATCTGACGAGATCGTCGTCGAGACCAGCAACTGGCTCTCGGGCGGCCGGTGGATGAGTGGCACCTCAGCGATCGCCACCGGATCACCGAGATGCTCCGCATCGGGCCCGACCACAAACGCCACCTGGTCAATTCCCCAGTCATCGAACACCAGCACCGAAACATCGACCTCATCACCAGGCAGGAGCGACAGCGACTCCGCCTGGGGCTCCTCGACGACCAGCGACGGTGGCCGATCGACAGTCGCCAGAATCTCGACTGGTGCCAGTGGTCGGCTGGGATGCCCCTGGGCGCTTTGCAACTCAAGCGTGGCCCAGAACGGATTCGGCCGCGCTGTCGCTCCGCTGTCAGCCGCCGGGGCAGCGACGCTTAATTCCCCCAGCCAGGTCGTCGATCCCGAGGCCTCCGTTTCGCCGCCATCGTATTTTCGGCGCAGCGGCAGTTCGCCGAGGGAGTGATCGACCGGTTGCTGGAGCGGTTGCATCGATCGCTCCATCCACCCCGGTCGGTCGAGAAGCATCCGACCCTTGTCGATGGCGAAGGTCACGGCGGTGATCGGCCGCCCCACGATCTGCGGCAGCGCCGACAGCGCCGCAGTCACCCTGGCCCATTCCCCGGCCCGGGGCAACGGCCCAACAACAACCCGCGGCACGCGCAGATCGGCAGGCGGCCCGGCGGCATCGTCACCCCACACAAGCTCCAGTCCCCCCCCCTCATGCGCCAGTTGCATTGACAGGCGAGTCGGGGCGTCGGCAGCGTCACTCCTCACCATCACCATGAGCGCCCGGTCGTCGAGCGATTCTTTGGGGAGCACCAAGGGCTCCAGCCGCGTCCGCATCTCCAGCGGCCGGCCATCAAAGCCGAAGGTGAACGCCCGCAGCCCACCGGCGGCGTGCGACGTCGTCCACTTCCACGGCGTCGGGGCCACGGCGTCACGCGGCAAGTCGTCCTCAAACCAGACCCGTTCATCAATCCGCTCGACCATCGTCGTCTCGAGTTTCCGATCGAGAATTTTCAAGGTCCCTGAGGTCGCCCCGCCGATAACCTCGGCGACAAAATCGACCGTCGACCCCTGCGGGACATCGATTCGCACCGCGTCGTCGGAGACCGGCCGTGGGGTGTCGATCCGCATGTATTCAGGCAGCCGCACCACCCTTGATACGGTGTCGATCACCGGCCGCTTGAGGATGTGGATGGCATGGGTCTTGGTCCACGTCGAGCCCCCTTCGAGGCGGTACGTGGCGTCGGCATCGAGTCCTTCCAGCGCGGCGCTAAACAGTCCGGGAGCCTCCATCCGCATCGGCTCGCGCCGCGAACGACCGTCCGCCGATGAAATCACCAGATCGACTCCGTCCACACTCCCCCGGGTGACCTTTCCTTTGATCTCTAAGCCATCTCCTTGGAGAACCTCGATCTCGCCAGGAGAGGCCAACTGCAACCACGTCGCCGGCGGGATATCAGCCGTGGGATGAAGGAGACGGTCGAGCGTGACGGCAAACCGCTCGCCGAGTCCGGCCTGCATTCCCGCCAGCAGCGCCACCACTGCCGCAGCCAAACCGGCTCCGCGGACCAGTGGCCACCAGCGCACCACCCGGCCGGGGGCAAATCCAACCAGTTTCGTTTCGGTCTGCTCAACAAGCTTTTCAACGAGCCCTTCCCGGGCAGAATCCCCCTTCCAGCCGCGCGTCGCGGCACCGCCGCGGTGGAGGTCGAGGACGGTCAGCAAACGGTTCTGAATGCCTCCGAGTGCGCGTTCGATCCGCAGGGCGACGCTGTCGAGCAACGGCCGCCGCCAGCCCGGCAGGGCGACAAAGACTGAAAGTGCCGTGGCCACAGCGATCCACCACCCACCGAATACCGCTGTCCGCAGCAAGACTGGCAATGGCGCTATCAGATCGAGAAGGATTCCCCCTGCCAGCCACGCCAGCGCCAAAAATGCTGCCAGGCAAAGGCCTGCTGCCAGCGCAGCGGCGACCAGTCGGATGCGGGCAGCGGAGACAAGCCCCGCCAGCCGTGCTGACCGCGTTTCAAGACTGTTCACACTCGCTGTCGCCATGTGCGATCCTCCAGCACTGTGCATCGTGTCACCCGGCCCTGAGTTCGTTCTCAACCATTCCGGCAACCATTCCGGCGGAGCCGACTACGGCGTGCTCGGTTCCGAACCCTCGTTCTCCTGCATCCCCACCGTCCGACCCAGCCAATCGTTGAACCGTTCCATCAGACCCCGGGGCGCGTCGCCCGGACGGCGCGGCTCAGGGGCTTTGAGCGTGGAGAGAAGAAACTCCACTCCAAACAGGAGGAACACCGCCGTGATGAGCCAGCGCCAGATCTCCCGGCGGCTGGTGAGCTGCGTGTGGAGCATCGGGTCGTCGGCGGTCCCGGCCAGCAGCGTGGCGGCATGAGGGGCAAACGTCGCCGCCACTTCGTCGCCGGGCATCCGCTCGATCGTCGCGGTCTCCACTTCCCGGTTGACGGCCAACCCGAGGCGGATCGGCTCGGCGATCTGCCCCGCAGGAGGCTGGACATCGAACTCGTAATAGCCAATGCGGCGGGTGTCCTCGAGCGCCCCGGTGACCCGACCATCACCGGCCACCGTCTCGATCGCAGTCCTCCCTCCGGAAGGATCCGTCGCCTGCACCACGGCTCGCTTCCAACGCTCGTCGAGGCGGACGGGAGCCGGCTCATAAGGATGGACGCTTTCAGCGGCCACAGCCGGCGGATCAGGACGGACTGTCTGCACGCCCCGCAGCAGCAGCGGCACGAAGGCTGGATGAACGGGCAGATTTGACCAGTCTGGTGTAACTGCCATGCCGCTGACCACCACCCGCCCACGCCCCAGCCTGGTTTCGACGAGGATCGGCGTACCGTCGTCGAGGCGGGCGAGGATGTTTACCGCAGCCGTCCGTGCCGTTGACGCACCCGCCGACGGCGCCGCAATCACCAGGGGCAGATGGCGGAAAAACCGCAGTGTGTCGAAAGAGGAGTTTCTCTGCTCGGTGGCGTCTTCAGCCGTCCGCCCCCCCCCGGAACGAAACGGGGCGAACATCGGGTGGGAGAGATCGACTTGGCCAAAACCCTGGCCGGAGTTTTCATCGTCGGGGTCGCCGACCGCCTCGCCCCAGGCAATCGCCGCCGGGTCGCGGCCGGCAAACGTACCGAGTCCTGCAATCTCCGGCCCCGGGCCCTGGAGCGGCCCGGCGAACACCAGCAAGCCCGCTCCATCCTCCACCCGCCGGCGCACCCACTGGTTGCGATGACCGTCGAGCCGGGCGTCGGCGATCACGATCACGTCGGCCTCCTGCACCCGCCGTTCGTCGAGGAGGTCGGCCCGGACCACCTCGACGTCGAGGCTGCGGGCGATCCGTTCCTCCCCCACGACCTGCGGAGGCTCGTCGCCGAGTGTGGCAGTCAGCGAATCGAGCGGTGCTCCGAGAGCCGCATCGAGGAACAGCGCTGGATCAGTGAGCCCCGACACGCCTGCGGAGGTGATCACAAGCACGCCGACGCGGCGTTCGACATTGAGGACGAAGATCATCCGGTCGTCGAACGGAAAGGAATCCGCCGGGAGATCGAGGCGCCCTTTGATGACGCCAGCCCGCGCCGGCACCAAGGCCAGCGGCACCGTCACCATTTGTCCCGGCGGGATGGTGACGGTGGTTTGTGTGACCAGCTCGTCGTCGAGCGTCACCGAGAGCGGCACTTCGATGGCGGCATCGATCCCGGCAGCCTCGATGCGGGCTGTCAGCTCAACGGGCAGCCCCACCACCGGACGCTGCGGCCGCGGCGGATCGCCGAGAAGGGCGACGTTGATGGTCGGCTGGCGGGCACCGATATCGACAAGCACCAACTGCACTTCGTCGGGCAACTGCTTGGCGGTGGGGCTCTCGGCGAGCCGCTGCCAAGAACGCCTCTGGCAGTCGGAGACAATCCACAGACTGCGCGGCCCGCGGGCCGGCGCGGCGAGCCCTTCGGCCACCGCGGCGGCCAGGTCGGCGGCGCCCGGATCAGGCTCGATGGTGTCGAGCTCCGCCTGCAGGCGGCGAGCGTCCCCCAACACCCCCCTGTGCAGCACGCGCGGCTCCATCCCCGCCCGCACAAGGGTCACGAAGTCGCCGGTGCGGAGCCGACCAGCCGCTCCCCGGATCGCCTCGCGGGCCCGGTGGAGGGCAGATGTTCCCTCACTCACAAGCCCCGTGCTCATCCCGGCATCGACGACAAACACCACATCCCGCGGCCCTCCACCGAAGAGCGTTCCGAACCGTTGCACCACCGGCCGGGCCAGCGCCCCCACGATCAGCAAGACCACCGCGGTCCGCATCAGCAGCAGCAGCCACTCGATCAATTTGATCCGGCTCCGCTCCTGGACATAGCCCTCCATCAGGAAACGAAACGTGGGCAGATCGACCTCCCGGAGACGGTGGAGGTTGAGGAGGTGGAGTAGGACCGGCAGCAGGGCCAGCGGCAGGAACCACAACAGCAGCGGATTGAGCATGGGTGTCGTCCCGCAGCAAGGGTGTTGCCTGGCAGGGTCTCTGACGAGGTATGAAGTGGCTGGCTAGCCGGTCTGACGGGCACGCCTGGCAAGGTACGCGGAAAGCATCTCCGCGTAGGGATGGTCGGTGAGCGCGAGTTCGTAGCCGATCGATCGCTCGAGACAGGCCGCCCGGACACCACCGAGAAACTTCTCGAATCGTTCCATATAGGCAGCCCGAACGGTGCGTGGGTTGGTGACCACCCGCCCTTGGCCTTCGATGTCCTTAAAGCGGGTGACCTTCGTCCAGGGGAAATCCCGCTCCGCCGGATCGACGACGTGGAACACCAGCAGGTCGTGACGGCGGTGCTTGAGGAGCGACAGCCCCGTGGCAATTCCAGCGGCGTCGTCGAGGAGATCACTGATCAGCACCACGATCCCGCGACGCGGGATCCGGCCGGCGAGCGATTGCAGGACTCCGGAGATGCGGGTGTCGTCCCCGGGCTCGGCCTGGGCAAGCGCCGTGAGAATGTGGCGAAAGTGGTTGGCCAGCGAACGGGCGGGAATATAGGACCGCACCTCACCGTCGAACGTCGCCACGCCGGCGGCGTCGTTCTGCTTGAGTGCCAAGTGGCACAGGGCCGCGGCCAGGTAGCGGCCGTAGTCGAGTTTTGTGATCCCACCGGCCCCGGAAAACTGCATCGAGCGGCTGGTGTCGAGGATCACCGTGATCCGGGTGTTGGTCTGCTCCTCAAAGAGCTTGACGTAATACTTGTCGGTCTTGGCAACGAGTTTCCAGTCGATTGAACGGATCTCGTCGGATGGCGTGTAGGGGCGGTGATCGGCGTACTCGACGCTTGAGCCGAAGAACGGGCTCGGGTGGAGCCCCGACAACATTCCCTCGACGGCGGTGCGGGCCACCAACTCCATCCGTTCGACCAGCGCCATTCCTGCCGGATCGAGAAGACGCTGCGCGGCGGCCGATACTGCTGCTCCGGCTGGAGAGGGACCAACTGGCACGGGATTGGGAGGAGGAGGTGGCATGGCTGGTTCCCGGATGGTCAGGCTGACTCGGCGAGGCCGGCGAGAATCCGGTCGATGATCTGGTCGGTGGAGACCCCCTCGCTCTCGGCGGTGAAACTGGCCACCAACCGATGCCGCAGCACCGGCTTGGCGACGGTTCGGACGTCGTCGAAGGAGACGCTCGGACGCCCGTCGAGCAGCGCCCGCGCCTTGGCGCCCAACAGCAGCGACTGACAGGCCCGGGGACCGGCTCCCCAAGAGAGCCAGCGGCGGATTTCGCTGGAACTGGACGAATCGCTCGGCCGCGTGGCCCGGGCCAAACGGACGGCGTACGACGCCACCGGGTCAGCGACGAGGACATCGCGGACAACATCCTGGATGCGGAGGATGTCGGCCTCGTTCATCACCGGTTCAAGCGTCACCGACTGCCGCGATGTTGTCGAGGTGGCGATGCGAATCTCATCGGCCAGATTGGGGTAGTCGACACTGATCTTGAACATGAAACGGTCGAGTTGGGCCTCAGGCAGCGGATAGGTGCCCTCGCTCTCGATCGGGTTTTGCGTGCCGAGCACGAAAAACGGACTGGGCAGCGCAAACGACTTCCCAGCCACCGTCACATGGTGTTCCTGCATCGCCTGCAGCAGCGCCGCCTGCGTCTTTGGTGGTGTGCGGTTGATCTCGTCGGCGAGGACAAGGTTTGCAAACACCGGCCCCTGCACAAACCGCAGTTCACGCTGACCGGTCGACTTGTTCTCTTGGAGGATCTCGGTGCCGGTGATGTCGGAGGGCATCAGGTCGGGGGTGAACTGGATGCGATTGAACGACATCGAGAGGAGCTTGGAGAGGCTGGAGATCATCAGCGTTTTGGCAAGCCCCGGCACCCCCTCGAGGATGCAGTGCCCCTTGCAGAACAGCGCCGTGAGCATCAGGTCGAGGACGTACTCCTGGCCGATGATCACCGCCCCGAGGGCGCGGGTCATCCTCCGGTGGGCGTCAGCGACCATCTCGGCCTCGGCGGCGACGACGGTCGACGCCCGGCCCGGGGCGGCGGCAGACACGACTTGGGAGGACTGTGGACTGGACATGCTGAAGACTCCTCACGGCTGCTGAATACGGGGTCTGTGGGCTACCGTTCCCTGCTTCGAGGAGCGGCTCCGCTATCCAAGTCACCCCCTGCAGGACCGACAGATGATACCCGACAGCAGGCCTGTCTGCAGGGGGGCGAGAGCACTCCCTACGCCCCCCTCGGAAAAGTAAGAAGCGATTCAGCCGTGGGGCGGCATGCGGGTGGCGAGTTTGCCGCCGGGGTGCTCCTCAACCCGGCGATGGACGAGCGTTGCGGTCCACTCTGCCAAACGTTGTCCGAGGAGATGGCAGGCGGCCTGTCCCTGCTGATCGACCGGGGCCTTGGCGGAGACGGCGCCGTAATGGAGCGTCAGGTCGCGCCCGGTGTAGTCGGTGACGCCGAAGACGAGGAAGCCGAAATTCAACAGCACGCTGGTGACACTCTGGCAGGCCAATTCCATGCCACCTCCCCATCCGCCCGCGGAGCTGAACGCGCAGCCAATCCGGCCGTCAATCTTCATCCAGTGGGACAGCATCTCCTCGTCCCAGAAGCGTTTCATCTTCCAGGAGAGGATCCCCATGTTTGTCGGGGTGCCGACGGCGATCCCGTCGCACCACACCACGTCGTCGGCAGTGGCTTTGATCTCCGGCGGTCCCTCGATCTTCCGGAGGCGGACCTCGGTGCCGGCGATGGCAGCGGCGCCGGCGGCGACGAGCCGGGCCATGGCCTCGACGTTACCGGTCTTGGAGTCATAGAGAACAAGGATCTTTACCGGCATCGGATCGGGCATGAAGCGTTCCATCCAAATTCATGGCGGGGCTGTTGACGAAGCCGAAGTCTACCGCCCCGCAGCGGCAGACCGCCGGCGAAGCGGCTCCTCCCCCAGATCAGGCTTCCCGGTCGCAGCAGCGAGGTGACCGCCGGCATATCCCCGACAATCGCTCGAAGCCCACCCTCCATGGCTCTCCCGGCTGACCTATGATTCCATGATTGACTTCATTCCATGATTCAAAAAGCGGCTCGGCGCCGGGAGATCCCCGCCGGGACAGCCAGCCGACGCACGTCCACCATGGGCACACACACTCCCCCCCCGCTGGCCTCCTGCCCCGACGGACTTCCTCGGCCGGCCCCTCTCCATGGGAAAGCCGAGACTTCCGCCGTCGTCCTCTTCGACGGCCACTGCAATTTCTGCAGCGGCGTCGTCAACTTTCTCATCGATCGCGACCCGCGGGGCCGGCTGAGATTCGCCTCCCTCCAGTCGAAAGCCGGCCGGACACTTCTCGCCGAGCATGGCCTCCCGATGCCCGAGGTGCCCGACACGATGGTCTTGATCGAAGGGGACCGGGTGCGTCTCCGGTCTGATGCGGCGCTGGCGACGACGAGATATCTCTCGGGACTCTGGCCGCTTGCGCGAGTCGGCTTCATCGTGCCGCGGTTTCTCCGCGACGCGATCTACAAACTCGTCGCCCGCAATCGCTACCGCTGGTTCGGGCGGACCGACGCCTGCCGCATCCCCACGCCCCAACTGCGGGCCCGGTTCCTCGACTGACGCGGCGGGCCGCTCCACCACGATCAGGCGAGCACCTCGCGGATGACGCGTGCCGGCTTCACGCCCGTCAGGCGCTCATCAAGTCCTTGGAAGCGAATCGAAAGCCGCTCGTGATCGATGCCGAGACAATGGAGAAGCGTGGCGTGGATGTCGCGGACATGCACGCCCCCCTCCACCGCGGCAAACCCAAAATCATCGGTCGTGCCATGGACGCAGCCCTGGCGGAAGCCGCCACCGGCAAACCACATCGTAAAAGCGTCGATGTGATGATTGCGTCCCGTCGACTCCCGCTTCTCTCCCATTGGCGTCCGGCCGAACTCACCCCCGAAGACGACAATCGTGTCATCGAGAAGCCCCCGGCGGGCAAGATCGACAACCAGCGCAGCCGTCGCCCGATCGACCTGCCCGCAGACTTCCGGGAGGTGCTTCTCGAGATTCTCACTCGGTCCGCCGTGATGGTCCCAGTTGGTGTGCCACAGCTGCACGTAGCGGACGCCACGTTCGACGAGCCGGCGGGCAAGCAGGCAGTTCCGCGCGTAGGTCGACTCACGCGGATCGGCGACTCCGTAGAGGGCGAGTGTCTCGGCCGACTCGCCCCTGAAGTCGACCAAGTCAGGCGCACTGTGCTGCATCCGAAAGGCCATCTCGTAGGCGGCGATCCGCGTGGCGATCTCGCCGTCGCCGGTGGCCTCGAGCCTTTGCTGGTTGAGCCGGCGGACGGCATCCACCACCCCGCGCTGCCGCGTCTCATCCACCCCCTCCGGGCTCGACAGATTGAGGATCGGCTCGCCGCTGTTCCGCAACGGTACGCCGGCATAGGCACTCGGCAGCATCCCGCTGCCCCACAAAACCGCTCCGCCACGAGGACCGCGCGGACCACTTTGCAGGACGACAAACCCCGGCAGGTCGGCGCTCTCGCTCCCCAGGCCGTAGGTCACCCACGACCCCACAGAGGCATGACCGAACCGGCCGGTGCCGGTGTTCATGAAGAGTTTGGCCGGTGCGTGATTGAACAGATCGCTCGAGCAGCCGCGGAGGATGCACAACCGATCGGTGATACCGGCGGTGTGGGGGAGGAGGTCGCTGATCCAAGCCCCGGATGGCCCCACTTGCCGAAACAACCGCTTCGACGCCAGGAGGTCGGTGCGATGGCTCTCGTTCATGAAGGCGAACCGCTTCCCCTGGAGAAAACTCGGGGGGATCGGCTGGCCGTTGCGGCGCGTGAGTTCTGGCTTGTAATCGAAAAGATCGAGCTGCGATGGTCCCCCCGCCATAAACAGATGGATCACCCGTTTCGCCCGGGGGGCGAAGTGCGGGAGCCCGGTTAGCCCGCGGAACGACGAAACGTCAGTCGCCGATGCCGCGCCGCGGCCTTCCGACTCGAGGAGGGAGCGAAGCGCTATCGCCCCCACGCCGACACCGCAGCCACCGAAAAAGTGACGCCGTGTCTGATCGCGGAGGAGGAGATCGGGTTCGCCGTTGCGCATGGTCGCCATCCTGTCGGAAGTCACTCGCGAGTCACGGTCTCATCGAGATTCAGCAGCACCCTGGCACAGTCGGCCGGTTGAAGCGCGGAAAGCACGGCACTCTCCTCGGCGTCCGGACGCCTGCCAGTGCAACGGCGAAAGGCCTCTGCGGCCCCTTGCGCGCGGACGACGTCGGCAAGTGCCCCGGCCAGTTCCACAAACGCTGCGTCGTTCAAAAGCGTCAGCGCCTGCAGCGGGGTGTTGGAGCGGTTGCGCCGCGTGCACGACTGGTATCCATCGGGGGCATCGAACACCGAGAGACTCGGGCTGGGCGAGGCACGGTAGACAAACGTGTAGAGTCCGCGGCGGAAACGGTCATCGCCGGTGCTCGTCGGCCAGTCCCGCTTCACCTGTCCGACGGCGGTGGCACCGGCTGGGATTGGCGGATGGACTGGTACCCCGCCGATTGTCGCCACCAGTTTTCCAGAGGCGACCAGCAACGCGTCGCGGACGAGTTCCGCGTCGAGTCGCAGCCGTCGCTGCCGCGAAACCAGTCTATTGAGGGGATCGAGTTCGGCGTGGCGCGGCGTCTCCTGCGAGTCCTGACGGTAGGCTCGTGATGTGACGACGATCCGATAGAAGTTTTTCAGACTCCATCCCTGCCGCTGGATCTCTCCGGCCAACCAATCCAGAAGCTCTGGATGGCTCGGGAGAGATCCCATCAGGCCGAAGTCGGCGTCGGTCTCGACGAGCCCTTGGCCGAAAAGTTGTTGCCAGATCCGATTGACGAGGACCCGGGCAGTGAGCGGATTGGTTGGGGACACGATCCACCGGGCGAGATCGAGCCGGTTCGGACGGGGATTCGTGGCTTCCAGGGGCGGCAGAATCTGGGGCGTGCCCGGCGACACCTCTTCGGCGGGACGGGTGAAATCCCCCTTCACAAAAATAGTCGTCCGCCGCGGCTCGGGCAGTTCCTCCAGCACAAGCGTCGTCGGTCCGCCGATCACCTTCCCCTGGAGATCGAGATAGCGCTCGTTGTGCCGGCGGAATTCCTGGTCGTTGGCCCCCAGGCCCGCATGAAACAATATCCGCCGCTGGTCGGGAGTCCGCTGGGCTGCCGGCGTGGCGAGGGCCGCCATGCGTTCGGTATCGAGGAGTTTTCGCGCGTCGTCGTTGAGCCCGGCCTCCCAGGCGACAAGCGCCTCGGCGCGGGCCTCGACGTAGGCAAGAACGACCTCGCGGGCTGCGTCGCGGGCCGCGGTGAGCTGCAGCTGATCGACCCCTGGATCAGAGACTTTGAGTTTTGGTTCAGCCTGGTTATTGAAGAAGGCAAACAGCCGGTAATAGTCGCGCTGGCTGATGGGATCGAATTTGTGGTCGTGGCACTGGGCACAGCCGATCGAGAGGCCCAGCCACACCGTGCCGGTGGTGGCCACCCGATCAAATACTGAATCGATGCGGAACTGTTCCTTATCGATCCCCCCTTCCTCATTGATCTGCGTGTTGCGATGGAAGCCGGTGGCGATCCGCTGATTCTCTGTCGCCTCGGGGAGGAGGTCGCCGGCGAGTTGTTCGACGGTGAAGCGGTCGAAGGCGAGATCGCGGTTGAAGGCATCGACGACCCAATCGCGCCACCGCCAGATCTCGCGGGGGGCATCAATCGAGTAGCCATTGCTGTCGGCGTAACGGGCCATGTCGAGCCACCACCGCGCCTGCCGTTCGCCGTAGTGGGGGCTCGCGAGCAACCGCTCCACCACCTCGCGCCATGCTCCCTCCGCATCCACTCCCTGCGCGGCCAGAAAGGCGTCGATCTCGGGAAGGGTCGGCGGCAAGCCTGTCAGATCGAGGCTGACTCGGCGGAGGAGTGTCTCCGGCGCTGCCAAGCCAGCCGGCTCAAGGCCTGTGCCAGCCATCCGGGCCGCGAGGAAGCGGTCAATGGGATGTTCGCCCGCCGCCATTTCCGGATGCGGCACGTCGACGGGAGCCTGAAAGGCCCAGTGAGGTTGGTAGGGGGCACCGGCGGCAATCCAGTCGGCGAGCAGTTGACGCTGGTGGTGCGAGAGCGTCTTTCCCGTCTCCGGCGGCGGCATGACCTCGGCTGGATCGCTGCTTCCGACGCGGCGGAGCAGCTCACTGGCAGCGGAGTCACCGGGAACGATGGCCGCATGGCCCGAGGCGAGAATCAACTGCGCTCCTGCGGGGGTGTCCAGACGCAGCCCCGCCTGCCGGGCTTCGGCATCAAAACCGTGGCATGCCAAGCATTGCGATGAAAGGATAGGGAGCACGTCGCGGGCGAAGGAGGGGGCAGGCGGGAGCGTTTCTGCGTGCGTGACGACGCCGAGCAACATCCATACCCAAGCCGCCCACAGGCCCGTTCCTCGAGAGCAGACGCGCCAGAAAGTGCAGACGCAAAAGGAAGTGCAGACGCAAAAGGAAGTGCAGGCACGCCGGGAGTCCGCACGTCGCACCATCGCTCATTCCCCCCCACCGCCAGAATGACTTGTTGCCGCTACCTGACCCGATACCATAGCACCAGCCTGCCACCGCCCCCAGGCTTTCGTCCTCCCCAGCCAGGTACGGGCTTTCATGACCAAAGTGTGTGCGTGGTCCGCAACCTGAGACGGACCTCTCCCTCCGGCCTGCGGGGAGGCTTCATACCGCAACAGCCGTGGTGTGTTCGGCTTTAAACAGATCGAGCGAACGGTATCCGAGCGCCTGGTCGATTCGCTTCGAGTTGGAAAAGGTGACGATGGACTCGAAGACACTCCTCTGGGCTTGTTCGAGAGTGGGCAAGGGTGATGTGATTGGTCCATTTTAGCTTCAAGCGACCAGAAGAATCGATCCGCTCTCGTCTTGTCGTGGCATGACCCCGGCCGACTCATCGAGCACTCGATCCCCATCGAGTCGAGCAGACCTCGATAGGCTTCGCTTGTGTACTGGCATCCCCGGTCGCTGTGGTGCAGTAGCCGAGAGCCAACCGGCCTCCGCGACTCGATCGCCTGCGAGAGCGCCCCAGGCAACAAGATCAGTGGCGATCGAATCGCCGATCGACCAGCCCACGACCTTGCGGCTGAAGAGAACGAGAACGACGGGCGCGGAGACCCATCCCTCCTCGGTGCTCAGGTACGCGATGTCGGCCACCCATTTTCGATTCAGCGCTGATGCTGTGAAATCGCGATCGATTGAGTTGAGGGCAGGTTTCTGGGAAGGGTCGACAACGGTCGTCGTCGTCTGTGAATCGCATTCGCTGTTTGCTTTTCAGGCCTCATTCCTAACGCTGCTCGCTGACCGTGGTGCGACAGGCGACCTCGAGCCCGAGTCGCTCATCGTGCGATTTGGCGATCTTCCGACTGCCGTCGATCTCACGCGACTACGCATGGACCCGGCAGACCCGAGTCGAGGATCCGCAGATACCGCACGGCTCTCGGGCTAGGGCGCCCTACCAAAAGCCTCGTAGTAGCCCGACGTCGAGACGTCGAGGACTTGGCACATGACCTTGACTGGCTCGATGTTGCGATGGGCTCGGATCCAGGCGTGCTTCACGGCGACTCCCTCGCGAAGAACGCCGTCGTATTGGAAGGATCTCTCGCTCCAGCGTGAGCCCGCTTGAGCGCGGTCTTCAACCGCTTATTCTCGTCCCGCAACT
>QWOP01000034.1 GCA_003669605.1 Planctomycetota bacterium | reverse complement strand
TCGGGCCAAATCGACCACCCGCTTTCCAGCTGAGTTCATGCTCGTGGCCGCCTTCAACCCCTGCCCCTGCGGCTACCGCGGGGACCCCCGCCGCGAATGCCAGTGCACGCCGCCGCAGGTGGAGAAATACATGGGAAAGATCTCGGGGCCGCTCCTCGACCGGATCGACATCCAACTTGAGGTTCCGGCGGTGCCCTACCGCGACCTCTCGGGCACCCGCCAAGGAACGTCGAGCGCGCAGATGCGCGATTTCGTCTATGCCGCACGGCAGCGGCAGGCCGAACGGTTCGTCGGGCTTGCCACCCGCGTCAATGCCCGGATGACCAGCCGCCAACTCCGCGAATTCTGCCCGCTTGAGTCGGCGGCAGGGGAGATGCTCAAAAACGCGGTCACGAGCCTGGGACTTTCCGCCCGGGCCCACGACAAGGTGCTGCGGGTGTCTCGGACGATTGCCGACCTCGACGCCTCCGATACCATCCGTTGCCCGCATCTGGCCGAGGCAATCAACTATCGCTTGCTCGATCGGAGCCTCTGGAGCTGATCCCGCCAGTAATCCCGGCTAGGCGCAAGCGGCTTTTATGGCGTACTAAAACGAAGAGTAGGCCTCTCGATTTTTAGAGCAAACTCGACTTCTGCAACGGTGTTGTGCAACAGGACTTTCATGAGCATCCCGCCCCGCAGTCCCGTTGCCGCTTCGCCTGGCACGTGCTCCCATCCCCCCCCCACCAGCCTTTCGCCGGCGGTCTGGCGATCGCCAGCACCGCGGTTGGTCAGCATGGCGATGGTCTTGGTGGCGCTCGGGACGACGGCACTGGCCATCGACATCCCTGTCGCCGACTGGTTTAAGGACGGCCCCTGGCCTCCATCCATTCCGCGGGCCTTGGTCGCCGTGGCGGATGAGTTTCACCGCGTGATCGGATTCTCTGAGGTCTTCGCCCACACTCTCGGAGCGGCGATCATCCTTCTCACCGTACTGGTCCTCGATCGTTCCGTCGCCTGGCCCAACTGTCGCTGGCCCGCCATCCGCTGGCCGTCAAGGCAGCCCACCGGACAGCAGCAGACGTTTGCCCGGATGATCGGCGCCGCGGCCACCGGAGGACTGTTGACCGACATTATCAAGCTCCTCGTCGACAGGGTGCGTCCCCGGGCGTTCGACTTCGCTGCCTACGCCTCGGTGTGGGACACCTTCAACGAGGCGGTGATCGCCACCATTAACGGCAGCCGTTCGGACATCAATTCCTTCCCTTCCGGACACTCAGCCGTAGCCGCCGGTCTGGGAGCGGCTTTGGCGTGGAAATACCCCCAGGGAACGTGGCTCTTCGCCATCTTCGCGCTGTTAGCCGCATCCCAGCGGATCGTGTACTCGGCCCACTTCCCCAGCGATGCCTGTTTCGGACTGGCCGTGGGCCTGCTGGGAGCGGCGCTCTTTCTCAGGGCACCTCCCGGGGCGTCTGCGGGGAGTTGACCAGCGCCACGGAGGGGGGGGACTAGGAACTCGCCCCCCACTCGCCCTCCACCAGCGACACTGCCAAGACCTCTGCCAAGACACTCCCGGACAAGACACTCCCGAAACAGAGTTTGCCCCCCAGACAACGGGTGGCCGATGCACCGCAGCCGCGATTTCCGCGGCCGGTTTCGTGGTGGAGGTTGCGTCCCGTATAGTTCGTGCGAGCAACGCGATTCCCATTCCGGAGCCCGGCATGCCAGCCCCGAAAAAAGCCGCCAAGAAGGCGACCCGCGGCAAGACGTCCGCCGCCACAGCGATTCCCGAGGACGCCGTGGCGCCTCCAGCCGCCGCCGACAAAACTGCAGCTGCTGTGCCGGGGAGTGAAACGCCAGGACGGCGAGTCTTGCTGGTGGACGACGACGCCGAGATCGTGGAATCGATGCGGACGGTACTGGAGTCGAAAGGCTACGAGATCCTCGTCGCTCGTGACGGCAACCAGGGGCTGCTGATGGCCGAGCGGGAGAAGCCCGATCTGGTTGTGCTCGACATGATGATGCCCAAGCGGAGTGGGTTTCTGGTGCTGGAGCGGCTGCGTCGCAGCCATCCTGTCCCGGTGAGGGTGATCATGATCACCGCCAACGAGGGGAGCCGCCACAAGGCATACGCCGAGATGCTCGGTGTCGACGACTATCTTCGCAAGCCGTTCTCGATGGACCGCCTTCTCGACAGCGTGCAGCGTCTGCTCCCCAGAGCCCGCTAAACGTCGCGCCGATCAGGGGAGCACTTTGCGACTTCAGTCAAGCCCGCGCGGGGGCGAAAACTGGGCTGTCTACGCAGCGCTTTTGTGCGATTGACCAGTGTTTCCCTCGCTCCTACATTCCGGCGGTGACCTCCGGAATCTCTCTGCCGTGGCGGCCGAGAGTGACCGGGCAAGCTTCGGGAATCGTGGCCCGCGGTGGTCGCCTGTCAGGGGTGCATGACGATGGCCGGTTTCAATCGACAATCCGACCCGCCAGGCAGCAGTCTGCCCGGTGGCAATCCGTCGGATGCAGTCCCACCGGCAGGTCGGTACCAGCCGCAGGCCTCCTCGAGCCAGGGCAGTTTCGATGGGGATGACATCAAAGAGAGGGTCCGCGATGCGATCGACATCGTTGACTTGGTCGGGTCGTATGTCACCCTCCGCCGTGCCGGCAAGAACTTTGTCGGACTCTGTCCGTGGCACGACGACTCCAAGCCGAGTTTCAATGTCAGTGCCGAACGGCAAACCTTCCGCTGCTGGGTCTGCAATGTCGGCGGCGATGTGTTCAGTTTTCTGATGCGGATGGAGAAGATTGAGTTTCGCGAAGCGCTTGAGCAACTTGCCGAGCGGGCGGGGATCGACATTCCCCGTGGCCGGGCTGGGCTTCCGATCGACGAGCGAAAATCGCTCCACCGGATCCTTGCCTGGGCCTCTTCCCTTTATGCCCAGTGCCTGGCACAAGCCACTGAGGCCCGGGTGGCGCGGGACTATCTCATCGGCCGCGGCCTGACCGTGGAGACGATCGAGAAGTTTCAACTCGGTTACGCGCCTCCGGGCTGGGATTGGCTCCTCCGCCAGGCGCCAGTGGCAGGGTTTCCGATCGATCTCCTCACCCGCGCTGGGCTGACGATAGAGCGCCAAGAGCGGTCGGGCCACTACGACCGCTTCCGCGATCGGGTGATGTTCCCGATCCGCGACGGCCAGGGGCGCTGCGTGGCCTTTGGGGGGCGTGTTCTCCCCGGCGCGACCGAGGGGGCCAAGTACATCAATTCCCCTGAGACTCCAGTCTTCTCCAAGAGCTCGCTGCTGTATGGCCTCGACACGGCCCGCGAAGGGATGGCGCGGACAGGCCGGGCAGTGGTTGTCGAGGGCTACACCGACTGCCTCGCCGCCAGGCAGATCGGATGCGATGATGTCGTGGCAGTCCTTGGCACGGCACTCGGCGAGCGGCACGCCAAGGTGCTCCGCCGCTATGCAGACCGACTGGTGCTGGTGCTGGATGGCGACGATGCCGGCCGCCGGCGGGCCGACGAAGTCCTCGATGTCCTGCTTGCCGAACCGATCGATGTCCGTATTGCCCGGCTCCCCTCCGGCGTCGATCCCTGCGAATACGCCTTGGAGAAGGGGCGCGAGGCTTTCGAGGCCCTCGTCGAATCCGCGGGAGACGCGCTCGACTACCGGCTCGACGAAGCGATTGCCAGGCTCGACGGGCGCCGTGGCGACGACGCGGCGCTGGCCGCCGTGGAGAGCGTGTTGGCGGCGATGTCACGGGTTTCGCAGCGCTCGAGCCTGCCCCTCTCCCAGCAACATCTCCGTGAGGACCAGCTCCTCGGTCGCCTTGTGCGCCGCTTTGGACTTTCCCGCGACGTGCTCCGGAGCCGGCTGGCAGCCCTTCGCAACGACTCTTCCGCCCGGCGACCGCAGCCGGAGGCTCCCCTTCCAGTCACGCTCCAGCCCTCACGGCTCCCTGCCTGGGACCGCGAGGTGCTTGAGATTCTGGTTGGCGTTCCCGAAGCCACTGGCCTCGTGATCCGCGAGATTCCGGCAGACGATCTGCAAAACAGCGATTGCCGCACGGTCCTGGAGACCGCACGGCGGATGTACGACCAGGGGCGCGACGTCGACCTCGGCGGACTACTCCTGGAACTGGCCGATCCCGGGCTTCAGAGCCTGCTGGTGGCCGTCGATCAGCGTGTCCACGCCCCCGGCGCCGCCACGGCAGCCGCTCGTCTGGCACACCTGGACGCTGCCCTCCGTCAGCGCCGCGCGGAGCGGCAGGCTGCGGACAGCGTTCGAACACTGAAAACCTCGACCCTGGATGCCCAGGGCGAGGACGACCTTCTCGAGCAACTCGTCGCCCGGCGGCGAGAGGCTCAGGGCATGACCGATCCCAAGGATGGGTGAGGGTGTCCGTCTCGTGACTGCGATCGGTGCGCACCTGCCAATCGGCCGGGGTTGCATCGGGGGGCGGTGCGCGAGTGGCGATAGAATGGTAAGGGAGACCACCGATGAAGAAGCAGTCAGGCAGGCGTTCGATGTCCCAGACACCCGTGAACCCCGGTTCGGAAAACACCGGCGCACCTCAGGCCGCTGGCTGGGAGCAGCCGGAGGGGGAAGAGAATGGCACGATTCTCATGCCCGTTCTCCCGGTCGTGGCCGACGGCCCGATGGCAGACGACGATGCCTTCGGCCCGGAGAGCATCTCCTTCTCTGCGACGCGGTCCCTGGGGCCTGACGCCGATCTGGCGTTGCTCATCGCCACCGGTCGTGCTCAGGGCTACCTGACGTTCGATCAGGTCAACGACTTCCTCCCCGACGAGGCTGTCGACCCGGAGAAGATCGACAGCCTGCTTGTGGCACTTGAGGAACAGGGAATCGATCTCCTCGACGAACCCCCCGCCGAGATCGTCGCCGAGACGCCAGTCCGGCAGCCTGGAAAACCAGCCAAGGCAGCCAGATCGCAGCCGCGGCGCGACGAGGCGATCACCACCGCTCCGTCCAACGCCGGCAACGATCCGATCCGGATGTACTTGGCGCAGATGGCGGAGATCCCGCTGCTGACGCGTCCCGAGGAGATTTCGCTCGCCAAGCGGATCGAAGTCACTCGAAAGCGATTCCGCCGGGCCATCCTCGGCTGCTCGTGGTCGCTGCAGACCACGGTGGAAACCCTCCACCGTGTCCACGAGGGGAAGCTCCCCTTCGATCGAACGATCAAAGTGTCGCTCACCGAGCGGCTCACCAAGGAGCAGATCCAGTCGCGGATGCCTCACAACCTCGCCACGCTCGCTCACCTCATCGAGTGCAGCAAGCGTGACTTCCGGCTTCTCGTCAGCAGAAACACCAGCCCCGAGGATGCCCGTGACGCCCGCCTCCGTTTCCGCCGCAACCGTGCCAAGTCGCTGACGCTTGTCGAGGAATTGAGCCTCCGCACCCGCCGTGTCCAGCCGCTCCTCAAGCTCCTCCGCGGCATGTCGTCGCGGATGGATCGGGTGCAGCAGGAAATCCGTCTCCTCGACCACGGTCACGGTTCGCGTGACGACAGGGCCGATCTCCGCAAGGAGCTTCACGACCTGATGATCTCGACGCTCGAGAGCCCACGCTCACTCCGCACCAGGGTGGCGTCGCTCGAAAAGTTGCAGACTGAGTACGAGACAGCCAAGCGCAGCCTCTCGGCGGCCAACCTCCGTTTGGTGGTCTCGATCGCCAAGAAGTACCGCAACCGGGGGCTGTCGTTCCTCGATCTCATCCAGGAGGGGAACACCGGTCTGATGCGGGCGGTGGACAAGTACGAATACCGCCGCGGATTCAAGTTTTCCACCTATGCGACCTGGTGGATCCGGCAGGCGATCACCAGGGCCATCGCCGATCAGGCCCGCACGATCCGCATCCCGGTGCACATGATCGACGTGCTGTCGAAGTTGCGGACGACATCCAAGCGACTGCTCCACGAACTCGGTCGGGAGCCAACGACGGAGGAGATGTCCCAGGCGGCTGGAATCCCCACCGAGGAGGCACGCCGCGTCTTGGACATGGGCCGGCAGCCAATGAGCCTCGATCGGCCGGTGGGCGAGAGCGAGGATGCCAGTTTCAGCGAGTTCGTCGAGGATATGTCGGCGGAAAGCCCGACCCAGTCCGCCACCAACGGCCTCCTCAAGGACCGGATCGATGGACTCCTCAAGACGCTGACGTTCCGTGAGCGGGAGATCATCCGCCTGCGGTACGGCCTCACCGACGGCTACACCTACACCCTCGAGGAGGTGGGGCGGATCTTCCGCGTTACCCGGGAACGCGTTCGCCAGATCGAGGCCAAAGCGGTGAAGAAACTCCAGCACCCGGTCCGCTCCCGGCAATTGGAGAGTTTTCTTGGCGGTGTGCTGGGCTGATCCCCAGCCACTCCCCCGTGCAGAGGGCGAAGACGCCGTAAACATCCTGTCGGGCCGGCCGCGCTTCAATGAGCGGCCGGCCCGCATTTTTTCTCATTTCTACCTGCCGTTTCTCAGGGCAGCCTCCTGGTTGGTGACCAGATTGGTGACAGGGGAGATGAACGAGCCGCGGTCGTTTGGTAAACTACCGTCTTTCCGGGGGTTCTCCTCACTCCGCTGCAGGCACCCATGGCCCTCGCCGTCACCACCGACTCCGTCCGTACCCTCCACCGCCTCCACCGGCAGTTGGAGGATCTCCGTGGGCAACTCACCGCTGGCCCGCGGGCCATCGACGCCCGCACCAAGTTGCTCGATGCGGCCTCCTCGAAATTGGCCACCATTCAGGCCGAGGTGAAAAAGGCCAAGATGGTCGCCGACCAGAAACAGTTGCAATTGCGCTCTTCCGAAACGCGACTCAACGATTTGGACGCCAAGCTCAACGCCTGCAAGACCAACCGCGAGTATCAGATCCTCCAGGATCAGATCGCTGCCGACAAAATGGCACTGAAGGTTCTCGAGGACGAGATTCTCGAGGCCCTCGAGCGGGTCGATTCCATCCGCCTGACGCAGCCCGCAGCGGAAGCAGAGGTGAGTGCCGCTGAGAAGGTTCTCGCCGACATCAAGGCCAAGGTCAGTGCCGAGAAAGCGGCCCTCGAATCGGAGGTTAGTCGCGTCAGCGGGGACCTTGAGCGAGCCGAGGCTGAACTCCCCCCGGATTCCCGCGATCCCTACCGGCGGAGCGTCAAGAGCAAGGGCGCCGACGGCATGGCAGTCGTCGATGGCGAGAGTTGCGGCGGCTGCTACCAACAGCTCACCGGCAACATGGTGGCTGAATTGTCGATGGCCCGGGTCGTTCCCTGCCGCAGTTGCGGTCGATTGCTCTACATGAACAAGGACCACTGAGCCCGACGCCCACCGGCGGTGGCCAGCCCCGGCGTGGGGCTCCCCCGGAGGCACAGTCGTTTCTTTCACCGGATTCTTTGAGGTTTCCATGTCTGACCGCATCCCCATGACCCGCGCCGGCTACGAGAAGCTCCGGGCTGAAGTCGAAAACCTCAACTCCGTCGAGATGCCGAAGATCGCCGCCCGGGTGGCCGCGGCCCGCAGTGAAGGCGACCTCAGCGAGAACGCCGAATATCACGGTGCCCGCGAGAGTCAGGGGATGATGCAGGCCAAGATCAACCTCCTCGCCGACAAACTCGCTCGGGCGGTACTCGTGGAACGCCCCAAGGAAGCCACCGACGAAGTGGTCTTCGGTGCCACGGTGGTGGTCAAAGACCTCAAGTTCGGCGATGAGGAGATCTACGTTCTGGTCGGCGCCGGCGAGGAGGACTTCGACGCCGGGAAGATCAACGTCGCCAGCCCGCTTGCACAGGGGCTGCTCGGCCGCAAAATCGGCGAGACCGTGGCGATCGCCGTGCCTGCCGGCACGATGCGGCTGGAGATCATCGAGGTCCGCTTCGAGGACACCTGATCGGCCGGTGCTCCGCTCAACCGCCGTCGGTCGCCGCCGTTGGCATCCCCTCCCAAAGGGCGGAGCCGATGCGAACGATCGTCGCCCCCTCGAGGATGGCGTCCTCGAAATCGCCACTCATCCCCATCGAGAGTTCATCGAGGCCCGGATGATGTGCGGCCATTTGATCGCGGAGCGCCCGCAGGAGAGCAAACTGCCGCCGTGATGCGTCGGCCGGGTCGCTAGGGCGGGGAGCGGATGCCATCCCCATCAGCCCCAGGATCCGGATCCCTCCCTCCGCCCCCGCGGTGTCGAGAGCGGCCGCCATGTCGAGCAGACCAGCCACGGCTGCAGGGGGGATTCCGCTGCGCCCCGGATCGCCGTCGAGGTTTACCTCCACCAACGCTCCGCTCGTCCGGCCGGCCAGACGGGCTTCGGCGTGGAGCGACTCCAGCAGCCGCAGGCTATCGAGAGTGTGGATCAGGTCGACCAGAGGGAGCGTCCGCCGCACTTTGTTCCGCTGCAGCGGGCCGATGAGGTGGAAGCGGGCCGTCGTCAGAGCAGCCCCCTTCTCCCACACTCCCTGCGGCCGGCTCTCTCCGAGATCGCTGCAACCGGCTTCGAGCAGCAGCCGCGCATGGCCGACGGGGACATACTTTGTCACCCCCACAATCCGCACACCAGCCGGCTCGCGGCCAACGCGGTGGCAGGCGTCTGCCACCCTCCCGCGGACGGTTGCCAGGTTGGATCGACAGCGCTCGCGGAGAAGCTCGTCTGACATCATCAGCAGTTCACTCGATCTCAAGTGTCCGTGACACTTCCCCCCGCCTGCCGATCCGGCCGACGAGGAATTCGCACGATAGATTGCAACCAAGCAGGGTGCGGTTCCGGGGCGTGTCGAGCGCCCTGTAGAGCAGCCACTGCTCAAGACCCGCCTGCACCCGAAACCCGACCGCCTCGTGCCGCTGGAGATTGCGGCGGTTATCGGCAACGGTCAGTTGCCGCCAGGTCAGCGGGCGGGTGGTGCGGCGCGGATCACAGTCAAACCACAGTGGCGCCGAGAGGCGTCCCCCCGCCGCTTCCTGTTCCAGAACGATCCCGGCAGCCTCGGCCCGGGCGCAGCCCACCGCCGGGGCGGTTCTCCACTCGGCGAGCGCCAAAGGGAGTACCCGCCACTGCCCCCGGCCGGCGGGGATACGCAATTCCCTCGTCTCGGCCTCCGCGGCGGCTCCCGATCCCACCAACGGGACGCTCCCGCGGTAGAGGAGCCTCTCGGGACGCTGTCCGGCTGGAGTTGGCAGGCCAGCGGTGGTGATTGAATCGGTGAGCAATAAAACGCGGTCCTTGGGAAGGAGCACGATCTGGCGCTCGATCTGCAGACCACTGGCGGTCGTCCCATCCCAGAGCGGGGCAACGATCTCCAGGAATGTCGCTTTTCGGTCCGTCTCAAAGCACGACACCGACCAGTCGCCGGCGACTGTCAGGGGCGCGCCGTCGGCTTCCACAGCCCACTCCCATTCCCCGGCAGCGATCAGTCGGTCGCCCGCGGCGATCTCGAGCAGATGCCTCGGCCCACGGAAGTCAAACAACACCCGCAGGCTCCCCCGTTCCCAGCCCGAGCGGAGCACCGCCACCGACGACTGTCGGCTGACGCTATCGCGAGGGAGCACCCGCCCCACAACGGCACCATCACCCGGGCGGCGCGAGAGAGCCGCGACCGTCCGCCGCACCGTTCCCTTCCGCGCATCAACGAGGGCTTTCACAAGCGCCGCAGGCGGACTCCCGGCCTCTCCACCGGGGCCGGGCAGGCGTCCCCGGCTCCCAAGCAACCGCAGGGCCTGCTCGCAGGCATCTTCCCAGCCTGACTCGGCCGCATCATCCCAGGGGAGTCCGGCGTGGCTGGCCAAACTGGCAGCCCGGATGGCCGTCCAGCGTTCCACTCTGGCGACCGCAGCGGCCGCTGTCTCCGGCGGCAGATGCGCCTCACTCCCGGCCTGCCTGGCGATCTCGTTTCCGAGCGCAGCAGCCAGATCGGGGCGGAGTTGCCGGCAGGCATCGATCGTAAAAAAGAGTCCGCAGAGCGTCGCAACAAACGCCGCCGAGCTGGTGTCGCCCGTCCGCAGAAGGCCCTGGGCGCCGCGGGCCTCGGCAACCAGTCGCTCGAACTGGGCGCCGCCCGATCCGCCGGTCCGCGTCGAGCGCGCCAACCAGGCAACCGCCCACGCCGCCCCCTGGCACAGCAGCCAGGCCCGCGGGCTCTGGGGAGTGAGCAAGGCCTCGTCGAGGCAGTGAGTGATCCCGGTCTCGCAGGCTGAAAGTCTGGATCCACTCCGTCGCCCCTCCTCCACCAATGCCGCCAGCCCCGCGAGCAAACTTCCGCTGTCGCCGTCGAGCAGATGCAGTTCCCGAGCCAGCGCCCGAATCGCCTGGGCAGCACGACGGCGACGGATCCGCTCCGGGGCTTGCACACTCCCGGCGGCATGGCCGTGGGGGAGGCTCGCCTGAGCGAGAGCGGGGATCTCCCCGGGGATTTGTTCGGCAAACCCAGGTGCATGCATCGAGACATGCTGCCGCTTGCGGCCCCCGGCACCGGGGCCTGAGTCGCGTGTGGGCTCTCGTTCCGCGCGCTTCCCGTCGGGTGCTGTGCCCCCACGGATTCTCCCCCGCTTCGTCTTTCCGTCGGTCGCCATGCGATCTCCGCTTCAGGGTGCTCTCAGGTGATTGATGGGAGAAGAGGATCCCTGCGCGGTATCGTACTGGACGCCTCCGCCACCATCCACGGGCGATCCACGATGCCACACTCCTTTTTTCACCACTCCACTCTGACCCGGCAGGCAACGTGGCCGCTGCTCATCGCCGCCCTGGTCCTCACGGCCGCCCCACGTGCCGCGCGGGGGCAGGACGTCGATCCGGCGGATGCGGCCGCAGAACAGGCCCCGGCACAGACAGAACCCCCGGAGCCCGACCGGCATCCAGAATTGACCAGACTCTCCCCCACCGAAGAGGTGTGGATCGACCAACGCCGCAAGCGGGTGGTGGTGGGGGGCCGGGTGGCCCTCGACAAGGGACTGCTCGAATTCTTCGCCTGCCCGGAGGGAACCAAGGAACACGAGTCGGTGGTGGCCGTGAAGGCCAGCGCCAGGCTAGTGCACGCGGGCCTGCTGGCGATCGGTCTGGAGCCAGGCCGGCCGGTGTCATTCGATCCCGAATACACCCCTGCCAGTGGCCCCCGGATCAGGGTGCTCCTGCAATGGAAGGACGCCGACGGCACACCCCACCAGTCTGATGCACGGCGCTGGATCCGCGACACCCGTACCGGCAAGCCGCTCGAGACCGACTGGGTGTTCGGCGGCAGCGCGTTTTGGACCGATCCCACCAACGGCCGGGAGTACTACCAAGCCGACGGCGGTGACTTCATCTGCGTGTCGAACTTCCCCACCGCCACGCTCGACCTCCCGATCGAGAGTTCGCAGTCTAACGAGGCCCTGCTCTTCGAGGTCTTCGACGAGCGGGTGCCGCGACGGGACACTGCGGTGGAGATGGTGCTCTTTGAGGTAAAAGACTGAGTCGTGGACGACTGACGCCCTGCCGGTCCGTTGGCCGAGCGAAAGTCGAGTTAGCCGACCCGGCAGTGCGCGAGGATCTTCGCCGCGTCCGACACATATCCGGTGTAGAACGGTCCAAACTCGGCGTAGCGGGCACTGGCCTCGTCGAACCGCATCGTATAGACGATTTCTTTGAGGAAATCTGGATGCCGGGCCCACAGCGTCACCCCCCACTCCCAGTCGTCGAGGCCGACGCTGACGGTGATCAACTGGGTGACGCGACCGCCAAACGACATCCCGCTGCGGCCATGTTCGGCCATCAACCGGCTCCGCTCGGAGAACGGGAGGGTAAACCAGTTTTCCCCCACCTTCCGCTTCTTGTTCATCGGATAAAAGCAGGCGTTGGGCCACGGGGGAAGATCGGGCTCGATCCGCGCCTTCCGCATCGACTCCTCGCGGGAGGCGTAGCCCTGGACTTTCACCCGGTAGGCAGGGCTGTCGGGCGACTCCCCCTCCTCGACAAGACGCTGGGCGTACTGCTCAGCATTGGGGAGATATTCGCTCACTTCGGTGAGTCCGATGAACGAATACGTTGGCACTAAGGCCGGTCCGAGCGGGCCGGCGAGGAGTCGTTGGTGGACGTCGTCGACCTTCAGGGGGCACAGATCCAGTGCCATGACCCCGAAGTCGGCCTTCTGGCCGGGCACGATCCACGACTGCAGCCTGGTCGGCGCCCCTGGCGTGGCCGGATCGAGGGTGTCGATAAAAGCCCGGCGGCCGGCGGCGAGTTCTGCCGGCGTCATCGCGGCGAGCCTGCCCCGGTCGAAGGAATAAAACAGGTGGCTGCAGTGCCAACCTTTGGCTGGCGAGAGCGACACAGTGCTGTCGCCAGCGGCGTGGGCGCTCGCGTGACCACCGGGCCGGCCCGGTGCCCCGGCAGGGCCCTGAGCTGGACTGCCAGCGTGGCTGGCTGCCGGACGGCCCGACGCTGGTGGGGTGGGGGGCGTCGACGGATCGGGCTGGGTCATCAGGGGAGAGCCTCCGGCCGCAAGGGAAGAGCGGGTGAGCGGGGAGTGTATGCCACCCCGCCGAGCAATCCCAGCGGCAGGCACTCCGGCAGGCAGTCCTTCTCCCCAAAGACTTCCTCCAGCCAAAGACTTCCTAATGCCAGAGACTTCCTCCGGCCGCGTCTGTCCAATGCGCGGGGCCAACGGGTAGGATGCCAAGGGAGAGAGTGGGGCGGGTTGACCCCTGCTCTCTGATCCCCGCAGGCGTTCGATCGACTGCAAGGCCCCTGCGGGGATGCAATTGTCCTGAGTGGATGCAGGTGGAATGCACCCACAGGCGGGCCAGTCGAGCCCGCGTGCTGAACGAGCCCGGCTAAACACAGGGAGACCACCATGGGACAGGCGATCGTCGATCCGCAGGAACTCCGCCGCTTCGCGGCCCGTCTGCGCCATTTCAGCACTGAAGTGATGACGCAGATGCAGACTGTCCAGCGTCAACTTTCGGCCCTGGGCGCCAGTTGGCGCGATCAGGAGCACCAGAAGTTCAGCGAGGAATTTGAGCAGCAACTCAGTCAATTCAGCCGCTTCGTCGAATCGACGGGCGAATACGTCCCCTACCTGGTCCGCAAGGCGGAGCGGGTCGAGGAATACCAGCAGCAACGCTGATCCCCCCGCCGGAGCCCCACAGCCATGTCTGGACAGGCGGATGTCAAGTCGGTCGATACGCTGGCCTTCGTGAAGGCGGCGATCTCCTCGTTTGTTCACGAGGCCAACCAATCTCTCTCCGAGGTCGAAATGGAGGGGAGGAGGGCGGTCGACTACATCACCATGGACTGCGCCGCCCATTGGAAGGGGGAAGTCCGCCGTGCCGGCGACGCGGTCAACAAGGCGATCAAGGACCTCGAGCATTGCCGGGCCTTTAAGAAGGTTGGCGACAACCAGCCCTCCTGCATCGAGGAGAAGAAAAACCTCGAAAAGGCCCGCCGCCGCCTGGAGTTCGCAGAACAGAAAGAGGCTGCCGTCCGCCGCTGGTCGCCGGTGGTCCAGCAGCAGTTTCGCGAAACCTGCGTGCGAATGGTCCATTTCCGCGAAGTCGTCGACGTCGACTGCCCAAAGGCGATGGCGATCCTGGAGCGGATGCTCAAGGCCCTCGACTCCTACCGTGAGATGGCCGGGCCCCGTTCTGCCAGTGGCGACGGGGGCAGTGCCACAACTGCGTCGATCACGCGGTCGACCGACGAGCAGCCGCCCGCCTCGGCCGCTCCCCTCCCTTCCGCTCTTCCAGCGACGAAGGGGGCCGAACGCGACACCATGCCCACTCCGGAGACACCGTCTTGAAATCGTTCGATCTTTCCAGCGGGGCCTCGAAGTTGGCACTGGCCCTCAAGCAACTCGACATCAAGTGGAACTCGGCCACCGATACGTGGAACGACGGCACGGCGAAGGGTTTTCACAAGGAACACATCGAGCCGATCATGCCCGAGGTGAAGACCACGCTCGAAGCCATCGGTCGGCTCGCCGAGGTCCTCGCCCGTGCCGCCCGCGACGTCGCCGACGAGGGGGGCAGGTGACTGCGACCTCCCCCTTTGTGTCACTGGCAGGGACGATGGTCCGCCACATCATCCCCCCTACAGGCCCCCGCCTGCCCCCGGAGTTTCGTCGATGACATCCCCGTCCGCTCAGGATGGCCTCCCCTCGGCCCGCACCGCCTCCTCCAATGCCACCGCCTACGACCGCGAATTGCTCCGCCGGCAGGTGGAACTGCTCCGCGGTGAATCCGCCACTCGGGCGCGCCTCGAGTCGGAGATTGCCGAGGAGTTCGCCCGCGAGACCGCAACTGCGAAGTCGGAGACCGCCAAGGAGATCGAGGCCACCCGGGAAAAACACCGGCAGGAGATCGAGGCCACCCGCAAGGAGTACGAAGCGGTTACCCGACGGCTCGCCTCACAGGGAGAAGCTGAGCAACGCAAGATCGACGAGCAGCGGAAGACGAAGGCCGCACAGATCCAACGGGCCTGCGAAGAACAGGCCACGAAGGTCCGCGAAGACCACGAGTTTGAGAAGGGATCGGTCAAGGAGGTCTTCAAGGAAAAGCAGAACGACCCCCACAAACTGCTCGCCAAGTGGGAGAAGGAACTCGCCCGCACCAGCGAAGAGTTTGAACAGGTGGTGGCGCGCAGCCGGGAGATGCTCGCCAAGTGGGGAGTCAAAGTCGCTGCCGCCGCCGACCAGACGGCGTCGGCTCCCGACGGCGACGAACTCCTCGAGCAGATCAAAGGCCTCCATACGGGAGTGCTCGGCCGGTTCACTGAGCTGAAAAGTCTCGATGCCTCGAAAACCATCTTCGGCGGCCTGAAAAAAGACGCCGCTCAGAAGGCGACAGATCTGTGGACTGCGATCGAACGCGACGCCATCCGCGGCAGGAAACTCCTCCCCGCCGCTGCCGCGTGGCTCCCGGTCCGCCGCGACGAGCAGGTGAAGCGGATGGAATCGAGCTTCCGGCAGAATGTCGCCGAGCTCGATTCCAAGGCAGCCCGGATGACGGCCGAATTGACCGCCAAGCGCGACGCCAAGATGGCTGATCTGGAGGAGCAATACCGGACCGCCACCGAGACGATCCGCACGAAGGTCGGCGCGGGCCGAACGGATGCCGACAGCAAGTATCCAGCCCGGATCACTGCCCTGGAGACGGCGCTCTCAGAAGATATCCGCCGCCGGGAGCAGTCGCGCGACGAGCGTCTGGCGGCCGCTGCAGTCAAACGCCAGCAACGGCATGCGGCGATGACCGCGGCCTGGCGGCAGGGGCGGAGCGCCGCGGCGGATGTTTTCGAGGAAGCCTCGCGCATCGACGCGGCCTCGTTCGCTCCCTGGAGTGCACTTGCCGACGGCACCGCGGCGCTGCCGGAAGAGGCTCCGCCGGGGCTACGATTCGGGCAACTGGCGATCACGCTGGCGAAAGTTCCGGGGGGCGTGTCGGAGGAACCGGAGCTCAATGCCTTCGGTCCGCTGAGTTGGCTGCAGCCCGCGGCTGTCCCCTTCCCTGCTGAGTCGTCGGTGCTTGTGAAGACGACCGCTGATCAAAAGGAGGAGGCAGCGGCCTTCCTTCAGGCCCTCACCCTCCGCATCGCCTCCGGCGTACCCGCTGGCCAAACCCGCTTCACGATCATCGATCCGCTGGGACTCGGAAAACACTTCGCCGGCTTCATGCACCTGGCTGATTACGACGAACTCCTGGTCACCAGCCGGATCTGGACTGAGCCTGCGCAGATCGAGCAGCGGCTGGCAGACATCACCGAGCAGATGGAGCTGGTGATCCAGAAATATCTGCGCAACGAATACGAGTCGATCGGCGCCTACAACGCCGACGCCGAGGTGCCCGAGCCCTACCGCTTCGTGGTCGTCTCAGGATTCCCGGCAAACTTTACTGAGACCAGCGCCCGGAGACTGTCGAGCATCGCCTCCAGCGGAGCACGCTGCGGCGTCTACACGATCGTGTCGGTCGACACCAAACAAGCGATGCCGGCCAACTTCAGCCTTGCCGACATCGAGCAGCACGCCACGACGCTGGTCCTCAAGAACGGCACCTTCACTTGGCAGGATCCCGAATTCTCCAAGTGGCCGCTGGCAGTGGAGAAGGCACCGTCTGACGAGGTCTTCACGCAGGTCATCCAGCGTGTCGGAAAGGCGGCCAAAGCCTCGAAGCGCATCGAGGTGCCATTCGACCGGGTGGCCCCGAAAGAGTCGGACTGGTGGCAGGGGAGCACGGCCAGCGGGATCGACGTTCCCTTGGGACCGGCTGGTGCCAAGAAGATGCAGCACATGAAGCTCGGCAAGGGAACGAGCCAGCACGTGCTCATCGCCGGCAAGACCGGCTCCGGAAAGTCGACGATGATGCACGCCTTGATCACCAATCTGGCGCTTACCTACAGCCCCAACGAGGTGCAGTTCTATCTCATCGACTTCAAGAAGGGGGTCGAGTTCAAAATCTACGACCACTACCAACTTCCGCACGCCCGCGTGATCGCCATCGAGAGCGAGCGCGAGTTCGGACTCTCCGTGCTCGAGCAGTTGGATCGAGAACTCAAACGCCGCGGCGACGAGTTCCGCGATCTGGCAGTTCAAGACCTCGCCGGCTTCCGGGCCACCGGCAATCCCGATCCCATGCCGCGGGTGTTGCTGATCATCGACGAGTTTCAGGAACTCTTCATCGAAGACGACAAACTCGCCCAAGATGCCTCGCTGATCCTCGACCGACTCGTCCGTCAAGGGCGTGCCTTCGGCATTCACGTGCTGCTGGGATCGCAGACCCTCGGCGGGTCCTACAGCCTGCCGAGGGCCACGATGGGGCAGATGGCCGTCCGCATCGCCCTCCAATGCAACGAGGCCGACAGCAGTCTGATCCTTTCTGAGGAGAACTCCGCCGCCCGGCTCCTGACGCGGCCCGGCGAAGCGATCTACAACGACGCCAACGGCATGCTCTCGGGAAACAACCCCTTCCAGGTCGTGTGGCTCGGCGACGACCGCCGCGAGTGGTACCTCGGAGCCCTGCGGAAGTTGGCCGATCGGCGGACTGATATTCCGCCGGTCCCACGGATCGTGTTTGACGGCAACCAAGCTGCCGATCCAGCCGGCAACGCTCTCCTCGGGGAGTTGCTCACCACCGGAATGGTCGGTGGTCGCGAGTTGGTGGCGCCGGTGGCCTGGCTGGGGGATGCGATTGCCATCAAGGATCCGACCACCGCCATCTTCCGCCGCCAGGGTGGCGCCAATCTTTTGGTCGTCGGTCAGCGCGAGGATTTGGCGGTGAGTCTGCTGGCGATGGCGATCGTCGGCTTGGCCTCTGCCAACGATCCCTTTCCGGGAGGCAAACTCGGGCGGGCCGCCCGGTTCGTGCTCTTTGAACCAGGTGTCGCCGACGAGAAGCCCGATCTGCTCCTCTCTCAACTTTCCCGCAGCCTGCCGCACGAATTCGACGTTGTCAGCCGGCTCGGTGTCGGCGATGCCATCGCTGGGCTCGCTGCCGAAGTCAAACGCCGCCTCGATGATCAGGTGCTCGACGGCGAGGCGGTGTATGTGGTGATCCGCGACCTGGCCCGATTCCGCGAACTGCGCAAAGCCGACGGCGACTTCGGCTTCTCTTTCGGAGGCGGCGACAAGAAGGCCGGCCCGGCGGAGAACTTCAATACCCTCCTCCGGGATGGTCCCACCGTGGGAGTGCACACGCTGCTGTGGTGCGACTCGCTGACGAACCTCATGCGGACGTTCGAACGGGGAGCGCTCAAAGAGTTTGAACTGCGGGTGCTGTTCCAGATGAGCGCCGCCGATTCGAGCCAGTTGATCGACAGCCCCACGGCAAACAAACTGGGCCCGCAGCGCGCCCTCTTCATCCATGAGGAGACCGGCACGCTGGAGAAATTCCGCCCGTATGCCTTCCCTAATCAGGAGTGGCTGGGGAGCATCTCCGAGAAACTTCGCGCCCGGCCACAGGGGACGCCCGTGGCCAGACCGCAAAGCGATCAATCCGCTGCTGCTGCGGGCACGGCCAGCGCGAAATCAGAGCCGGAGTCGGAGGGTTTCAATTTCGGCTTTGGCCAAGGCGACGGAGATTTTAACTTCACGAAGTTTCTCGACGATCCACCGGAGGAAAAGCCGGCGCCGCCAGAAGGCCAAATACCCGCTGGGGAGAACTGACAAGCTTTTTCTTTGCCCTTATCCACAAGTGATAGCCGGGGATCGGCGGAAGTTGGCAGGCTTTTCGCCAACCGTTTTCATTCTGGAAGAGCCAGTGCCGAACTCACCGCAGAACCCCGCGACGGCTCCCGGCCCCGCCCCGGCAGAGAGCCGCTCGGAGCGGATTGCCAACTGGCTCGATCGGGCCCGTCGCGGCGATGCCCAGGCCCGCGATCGCCTCTTTGGCGCAACGCGGAGTTTCGTGGCCACGGCGGCCCGCTTCCATCTGCAGCGTGGACTCCGCGCCAAGATGGATGCCTCCGATATTGTCCAGCAGTCGCTCCTTGAGGCACACCAGGGCTTCGACGACTTCACCGGTCATTCGTTGGGAGAGTGGCTGTCGTGGCTCAAGCAAATCGTCGCCCGCAACGCCCTCGACGCGGCCAAGCGCTACCGGGGTACAGCGAAGCGCGATGCGGCCCGCGAAGTGCATCTCGCCGCCGGCAGCGATGATTCGCTGGCATGGCACGGCGGTGTCGTCGATCCCGGATCCTCTCCCAGCCACCGGGTGGAACGCGGTGAACAGGAACTGATCCTCGCCGCCGCCCTCAACGCCCTCCCCGAGGACCACCGCGAAGTGCTCCTCCTTCGCAATATGGAGCGGCTCCCTTTCGACGAAGTATCCCGGCGGATGGGGCGTTCAGCCGGCGCCTGCCGGATGCTCTGGCTGCGTGCGATCGCTACTCTTCGCGAGCGTCTCCCCGCGGAAGACCCTGGAAAATGAACACCGACCCTGAATCCATTGCCGCCGACATCGATCCGGAAGTGCTCGACCGGTTTCTGACGGCGATCCAGTCGGCCGACAACCAGCTCCAGCAAAAGTTGCTCGAAGCCACCCCCGCCCTCGCCGAATGGGCGGAGTGTCTTCGTGGACTCGACAGTCTCGCCGATCTGCTCTCCGACCTCACGATCGACGGGCAGTCGGCCCACCAAGATTCAGATTCTGCCGACAGTGGTCCGCAGCCACAAAGCGTCGGCACGTTCGGCCCCTACCGGATCATCGGCGAGATCGGTCGCGGGGGAATGGGGGTCGTCTACAGGGCCCGGCACGATGGACTCGGCCGCGACGTGGCCCTCAAACTGCTGACAGCAGGAGCCTACGCCAGCCCCGAGCAGCGGCGCCGGTTCCTCTCCGAGGCCCGTCTCGCCGCCCGCATCCGTCATCCGCAGGTCGTCACGATCCACGACGCCGGTGACCGTGACGGCCAGTTGTGGTGCGCCATGGACCTCATCGACGGCGACGATCTGGCCGCCTTGCTGCGGGCCGGTAGGCTGCCGATGCGCGACGGAGTGCAACTGGTTGCAGAGATGGCACGGGCGGTGGCACATCTCCACGCCTCGGGCGTCCTCCACCGCGATCTCAAGCCATCCAACATCCTCGTCGATACTGCGGGGAAACCACACTTGGTCGACTTCGGCCTTGCCCTCGGCGACACCGACTCCGGCACAACAGCCACCGGAACCGTGCTCGGAACCCCAAGCTACATGGCCCCCGAGCAGGCGGCGGGACGGGTCCACGACATCGACGCCCGTTCCGATATCTACTCGCTGGGGGCGATCCTCTACGAATTGCTCGCCGGTCGTCCCCCCTTCGCGGCCGACTCGACGATGGCCACGCTGCTGCAGGTGTTGGAACGCGATCCCATGCCTCCACGGCATTTTGAACGCAGCGTGCCGCGCGACCTGAACCGGCTCTGTCTGGCATGCCTGGAGAAGTCACCCCACCGGCGTCCACCTTCGGCCACCATCCTGGCTGACAACCTCGAGGCATGGCTGGGGGGAACGTCGATCGGACTTCGTGAAGATGGGGTTTTTCATACCCTCCAGCGGCTGCTCCGCCGCCATCCCGCGGCCGGTTTCCACCTCATCGGCATCGTCGGCACGATGGTCGTCGTGGCGGTCAGGTGCCTGACCAACCCCACCGCGGTGCCGTTCTACCTGCCGGTGCTCGCCGGACTCGCTCTCTGGGGGGCGCTGTCGGTGGCGTGGGAATGGGTCGGCCTGTCTGATGCTGGCGCGCGAGTTTCCAGCGACGCCTTCGTGATCACCGATGCTGCCTGCGTCACCGTTTTGTTGTGGCGTGTGGAGGGAGTCCAGCAACCGCTGATTGCGGTCTATCCGTTGCTGGTCTGCGCCGCAGGACTGTGGCTCGAACCGAGACTGGTGGCGGTGGCTGGGATCGCATCCCTGGCAGGCTATGGCCTGCTGCTGGCGATCTCCCCGGCAGCGACTCCTTGGCACGTCGCCCTGATTGTCGCCATCCTCACCCTCTGCACCGCGGCCATCACCGGCTTCCAGATCGGACGGGTAAGGATGCCGCGGCGGTAATCGGCTCGTCAGCGGCCGCCGCTCCGCGGCCGGCGGCCGACACGGACGGTGAGCGTCACCTTCTTTTCCTGCCGGAAAAGTTCCACTGGCACGTCGCTGCCCACGTCGGCCCAGGCGACAAGGAGTGAGAGCTGCGATGCATCGGCGATCCGTTCGCCGTCGAAGGCGAGGATCACATCCCCCGGTTGGATCCCCGCCAGACTGGCTGGCGCACTGGCGGCCACGGCCCGCACAAGCGCTCCCCCCTGCTCGGCGGCGGAGATCTGGGAAGGATCCGGGCGGGAATCCTGGAAGGCATCCTGCAAGACCATTCCCAGATACCCACTCTCCACCTCCCCCTCAGTGAGGATCTGCTCGCAGACCCTCCTGGCGGTATTACTCGGGATCGCAAAACCGATCCCCTTCGCTCCCCGCGTGGCGATCGCCGTCGTGATCCCCATGATGCTGCCATGGACGTCGATCAGCGGCCCGCCGGAATTGCCAGGATTGATGCTGGCGTCGGTCTGGAGGAATTCCTGCTTCGGGTCGCCGGTCACTCCCCGCCTCCCCACGGCGCTGACAATCCCGTAGGTCAGCGTCCTGTCGAGGCCGTACGGATTACCGATCGCCCAGGCCATCTCCCCCACCTCGACCTTGTCACTGTCCGCCCAGGTGGCGGTTGGCAAGTTGGTGGCCTCGATGCGGAGCACCGCCAGGTCGGTCTTCCCGTCAGACCCCAGGAGTGTGGCTACGAAGCGACGGCCGTCGGCGAGTGTGACGTCGATCTCGGTGGCATCGGCCACGACATGATTGTTGGTGACGATCACGCCATCGGCGGCCACGATCACGCCGGAGCCGATCTCTTCGTCGGTCACCCGTGACACATCGTTGCTGCGAAGGGCCGCTATCTCGTCTGCCCGCGGCACCACCCGCCGCTTGCCGGTGACATTCACGACCGTCGGCCCGATGAGCCGAGCCAGTGTCGTGAACAACTTTCCCACCGGCGCCAGTTCGCGAACGGCAGCCGCATCGCGGATCGCCTTCATTTCCCCCCGGACGCGGGCGTACTGCATCTTTTCCACCACCGTCGGCAACGCCAGCATCGCCACCAGCAATACCAGGCCAAGCATGAGGATGGCGGTCTGGAGCGAGGCCCCATTGGAAGGCCCCCGCACCTCCGGTGGCTGCGGCGACGAAGTCATGAGGTCTCCCCACTCCCTGACGGTGTTCCGGGCAGACTGCGAGCCGCCCCCTTCCGCAGCATGTCGAGAGCCGTTTTCGCCAACCGTGACAACCGGACGGTGCCGGCTCCCCCCAGGGTGTGACAGATTGTCACAGCGCCAGCCGGTCCGACCAGGACCATCTCCACCGCGTCGGCAGGTCGCCCGGAACCACTCGCGGAATTCCGCACCACTGGTCCCACCGCCAGGGCAAACGTCGCCCCAGTCTCTCTCCGCCGCAACTCGGCCAATTCGGCCACCGGCAGCACTGTGGTGAGCGGAAGGACAACTCCACCGGCAAAACATCCGCTCTTCTCCCGGGCGGCGGCCTGCGCCAAAAGCGCGGCCACCAACCCCAGCGATCCGATCTCCACTGTCGCCACCGACCCTCCGCTCGCCGCCAGATTGCGAATCGCGGCATCTTCGACCTCGTCGTCCTCGGTGCCGTAGACGAGTTCCCCAAGACAGCCGCGGATGAGGGCCTCGGTGGGGGCGATCTTCTCCTCGCAGGCCGCATCGTGATCACCGCGGGCAGCGATCCGCAGTGTGATCGTGGCCTCGTGCGCCGTGATCCCCACCAGCGGGTCGCGACCGCGGCGGATCAGGTCTGGGAGCATCGCCTCGATAGCGCTCTCTCCAGCACCGAAGCACTTCAGTCGCCGGAAGCGAATCGTCCCCGCCTCCGGCAGCATCTTGAGCAGCGCCGGCCCCACGGTGGCCTGCCACATTGAATGCATCTCGCCCGGTACTCCGGGCAGCGCGAAAACCCGTGCCGGAGCACCACCTCCGGCGCGGGGGATCGCGATCTCGATCCCGGGGGCGGTCCCCTCGGGGTTGGGGATCGGGACACTGCCACGGGGAAACATGGCCTGCTGCCGATTCGAGGCGGGCATCGCCACTCCCCGATTGGCAAACCGCGATTCGACATCGGCAAGCGCCGTCGCCACCAGTTCCAGCGGCTCCCCTGCCACCGCCGCCAGCACTTCCCGCGTCAGATCGTCGGCCGTCGGACCGAGTCCGCCGGTGACGATGACCACCTCCGCCCGGGCGACCGCGATCTGGAAAGCATCGAGGCCGTCGTCCAGACTGTCGGTGATCGTGGTGTGGAAGGCCACTGGGATTCCCAACACCCCGAGTTCCCGGGAGATCCACTGGCTGTTGGTGTCGAGACGCTGACCAGTGGTCAACTCGTCGCCGATCGAGATCACTTCCGCCCGCATGCCAACCCCGTGCTGGGAGTCTGTCGGTTCCAGCGGTCGATTCCGACCGCCTCTGGTTACTTTCACTCCGAGGATGGAGAATTGCAACGATGAACCTCGGCCTGCTTGGATTCGACGACTCGATCGCCACCATCGTGGCCGCCGGACACCGCAGCGGTGACCGGGTGGTGATGGCCTGCGATCTGCCGGCAACGGCCCCACTCCTCACCCAGGGAGGTGTGCCACCACGGGCGGTGCCCTGGGAATCCCTTCTGGATACCGAAGGCTGCGATGCGGTCTTGGTCGGTGCAGACGGCTGGAATGAGACCCGGGCCGAGGCGGTCCGCAAACTCGTGCAGGCGGGCCGGACGCTCGTTCTCTCCCATCCGCTCGAGATGTCGATGCTCTGGGCCTACGAACTCGACATGATCCGGCGCGATTCCGGCGCCATTCTGATCCCCGTCCTCCCAGACCGGCTTCATCCCTTCATCCACCGCCTCCGCCTCTGGATCGACTCCCAATCTGTTCCGGGGGGGGTCGAATCGATTGGCATGGAGCGCAGACTCCGGGACCGTTCCCGCGAATCGGTGCAAAGTCACTTCTGCCGCGATGCCGATTTGGTGCGCGAACTGGCCGGTGCCCCCGTGCGGCTCTCCACGCTCGGCGCTGCCGATGCCGACCAAGCCTGGTCGACACTCGCCGTCGGCCTCACCGCTCCTGGCCATCCACCGGTCCGCTGGCAGGTGGTGCGGTCCGAATCCCCCGGCTTGACGATTACGGCGACGGCCGCCTCAGGGAGCGTCAGCATCGGCATCCCTGCCGACCCCCCGGCCGGCGAGTCGAGCCTCTGGAGCTGGACAGGCCCTGGAGCGCCCGACACCCAGACTCCGTTCGACGGCGGCGCGGCAATCCTCGCCCGGCTTCGGATGGCTGTCAGTCCGGGGCACCAGACTGACGTCGACCAGAGCCTCACGCTCCCGCTTTGCGCCTCCTGGGACGACGCCGCCCGGGGGATCGAACTGGCCGAAACGATTTCACGGAGCCTCGCCAAAGGACGCGGCATCGACCTCCACCAGGAGGAATTCACCGAGATCGGCACCTTTAAAGGAACGATGGCGTCGCTGGGGTGCGGGATCATCCTCTTGGCACTGATGTTCGTCGTGCTGGCAACGCTCCTCGGTGGCATCGCCCGCCAGACTCGCTGGGAGTTCGGCGAGCAACTCGCTGGCCTCTGGCCGGGGGTCGTGCTCGGGGCGCTGTCGCTGTTTCTCCTCCTCCAAACGCTTCCGCTCCTAATTGGAAGCCGCTCAGAGAGCCCCCCCGCAATCTCCCCCCCACCATCCCCAACGCCCCCGCCATCCAAGCGTGCCTGACCGGAGGGAGCTTGAGACTGAGGCCATACCTGCCCTCACTTCCTCCAGGAGCACCGGCCACGCTTTGGCACTCTGGGAAGACCAGGGCGGCTGCGACTCAGGAACGGCATCGGCACGGAGTCCTCCCAGAGCCCCACGGGGTGGCGGATGGGAAAGGTATGCGGTCGGGCTGCTCGCGGGATGATTCGTGACCGCGGGGCGTCCGATCACTCTTTGGACCGGCACCACCGCAGGGATGCGGATGGAAGCACCGGTCAGTCGGCGGTCCGGTCGGGAGCCAGTCCACCATGCGGTGTCCGTGGGTCGTTCTGCCGATCGTAGTCGCATTGCTCTCAGCCGCAGCATCACCGCATGCCGGCGCTGCCGAAGCCCGCCGCACGGCCATCGTCAGGGCGATCGAGACCGCCCGCGATTCCGTGGTCAACATCCACGGCCAGAAGTTGATCTCCAACCCCGACGACGATGCCGGCGCTGAACTGCGCCGTGTCAACGGCATGGGGACCGGTGTGGTCATCGATTCCCGTGGCTACATTGTCACCAACTACCACGTCGTCGAGGGAGTGCGGAGGATCGAGGTCACGCTCGCCTCGGGACGGACCACCACCGCCACCCTTCTCTCCCATGATCCACGCACCGATCTGGCGGTGATCAAGATCGCCACCGACGGACCTCTCCCAGTGATCTCGGTGGGCACCTCCAGCGATCTGATGATCGGCGAAACGGTGCTCGCTCTCGGCACCGCCTTCGGCTACGAGCACACCGTGACCCGGGGGATCATTTCTGCCCTCCACCGCAGCGTGGAAGTGAGTCGAACCCAGCGGTACGACGAACTCATCCAGACCGACGCCAGCATCAACCCGGGCAATTCCGGCGGGCCGCTGCTGAACATCAATGGTGAGATGATCGGGATCAATGTCGCGGTCCGGGCGGGAGCCCAGGGGATTGGGTTCGCCATCCCCATCGACCGGGCGTTGCTGATTGTCACCGAACTGCTCTCATCGGAACGGATCGATAAAACCTGGCATGGCATCGTCGGCCGGAGTGACAGCACCAGCGGCGTGACGGTCGACTCGGTCAATCGCGAGAGCCCGGCCGAATCGGCAGGCGTCCGGCCGGGGGACGTGATCACGCGGGTCGCTGATGTCACGGTCACCAGCCAACTCGACGTCGAGCGGGCGATGCTCGGCCGCAAGCCAGGGGAGACGGTGATGGTGAACATCAACCGCGGCGGGGAAGAGACCACGATCCAGATTCCGCTGGCGGCCGCCCGCCCGCAGCAGGCCTCGCAGGAAGAACGCTGCTGGCATGAACTCGGCCTGAAAGTTGAACTGATGCCGGTGGTCAAGGTCCAGCGACTTCAGTCTCGCTACCGCGGCGGCCTCTTAGTAACCGGCATCCGTGGGGGTGGACCGGCCAATGAACAAGGGATCCGCGAGGGGGACATCCTCGTCGGCCTTCACGTCTGGGAGACGATCTCCCCCGACAACGTCGTCTATGTGCTCGACAAGGCCCGCGAGGACAATCTCGGCCAACTCAAGTTCTACGTCCTCCGTGGCCGGGAGACGCTCTTCGGACACCTCACCAGCGACACGATCCGCCGATAGCAGGCGGTGAGGGATCCCACTGGTTGGTTGCCTCGTGATCTTCGGCAGACTCTTTGTCGACAATCACCGCACAGGCAACTGCTGCTCGCTACCGCAACCTGCCCAGTGCTTTGGATTACAATCCCACCGGCCGAGTGTTGCTTGAGGAGAGGGTTTTCCCATTGCGGAACGCTGCCCCGTGGAAACCAGATTCGTTGACTGGCTGCTCTCCCGCATCCCTGCCGATCCGCGGCTGGAAATCGCCGGCGGGGATGATGCCGCGGTCCTCCGGCCACCACCGCAGCGGCGGACGGTGGTGACAGTCGACATGCTCACCGAAGGGGTCGACTTCCTCTTCGGTCCCGACTGCCTGCCTGGGGCGGTGGGGCACAAGTCCCTGGCGGTGAGCCTCAGCGATCTGGCGGCGATGGCCGCCCGGCCTGAAGCGGCCTTTGTGGCTGTCGCCCTCCCCCGCACCCGTGCGGAGGAGATCGGCCGCGGGCTGTTTGACGGCCTCGAGCGTCTGGCCCGCGATCAAGGCGTCGTCATCGCCGGTGGCGATACCAACACCTGGGACGGGCCTTTGGTGATCAGCGTGACCGCCATCGGCAGCGTCGCGCCCGGCGCGGCCTGGAGGAGGGATGGCGCCCAAGTCGGCGACCTGCTGGTGGTCACCGGCCCGTGCGGTGGCAGCCTGCTGGGCCGACATCTGGCGGTGCGTCCGCGCTGTCTGGAGAGCCTCGACATCGCCGGTCGGTTCCGGGTCAACGCTGCGATTGACATCAGCGACGGCTTATCGCTCGACCTGACGCGACTGATGAAAGCCAGCCGCACGCAGGGTGTGGTCGATCTTCAGCACATCCCGGTACACCCCGATGCGGTCCGTCAAAGTAGCCAGGATGGCCTCTCGCCGCTCGATCACGCCTTGTCCGATGGCGAGGATTTTGAGTTGCTCTTGGCGATGCCTGCCGCCGATGCTCAAGGCTTGGTCATCAACCCGCCGGCCGGTCTAAGGCCAATAGTCATCGGCGAAGTCGTTGCCGGAAACGGCCTCGTGGCCCGGGATCAGACCGGCCTTCTCCGGCCGCTTGAGCCGAAGGGATGGTTGCATGACGGCACCGGCTGACCCCCGCCAGGCCGCCGGGCCGCCACGGGTATCGCTTTGCGTCGGCGATGAATCGTCCCTCGGGCCGCTGGCGAGAGTTTTGGCAGCGTCGCTTCCCGCGACTGCTTTTCTTGCGCTCGATGGAGACCTCGGGGCAGGGAAGACGACATTCACCAAAGCCTTGGCCGCGGCGGCGGGGATCGATCCCACCGACGTCGTCAGCCCCACCTTCGGACTGGTGCACATCCACCCGCTGCCCGCGGGCCATCCCGCCGAACAACTCGTCCATGCCGACCTCTACCGGCTCGCTGGCCCGCAAGACCTCGTGGAACTCGGCTGGGACGAGATCGTCGCCGGCCCCGGGTGGGTGGTGGCGGAGTGGGCTACGCGGATCGCCGACAGCCTGCCGGAGGAGCGTCTCGACGTCGGGATCGTCATCGAGTCGGAGACGGGCCGACGGTTCGAGATCCGCTGTCGGGGAGTGCGACACCGAGCGGTGATCGAACGATTACGGGCGCTTCCCGGAGCATCAATCGACTGATTCCGCCGGGGCAGCGCCGCGAAGCGCTGCCAGTTCCGCGGCGATCGGCCCGTGGAGGACCGCCTCGAGTTCTGCAAGCGCTCGGGCCACCGGCACTCCGTCCAGAAGCCGGTGATCGGCCAGCAGCGTGACGGTCATACGGCCTTGGGAATCGAGCGGGGTGTAGGTGAGGCTGCTGGTGAGAAAGGTGGGGTGCATTCGGTTGGCGCACCCCTCGCCAGCGAGCGTCGAGAGGCTAAACGTGCCGACCCGCAGCGCCCGCTTCGGGGACGGTGCGTGGGCATTCCAACGGAGAATGAGGCGGCGGAGGAGCCCGGGAAGCATCGCCAGTTCCAATTGCCTGGCGAATACCTCGCCAACCGGCGCTGTCATGTGGTGGAGTACGGCCGCCTGGAGCTCGGGGAGCGATCGGGCATCGGGCTCACGGATCCGTGCCCACCAGATCGCGTCGGGATCGAGTGCCAGATCGGCCTCCGGCACGGTGTGACCGTCGGAAGCCCGTGGACGGCTGAGCGCCAAAGACGCGACACTGATCGGGCTCGTGGCCCATCGCGGCCTTCGCCAGGGGGTCACAATTCGCCATGGCACAAACCAACTGCGGAGTGCCGGTCGCTCACGGGCGACCAACGCATAGGCCTTCATGAACACTGCCGCCCACCCAATGCGCGGCACAGCGGCCCTCCGCAGCGCCTCCAGTTCCCCCAACTGCATCACCCGGTCAACGGGGAAGATCGGCACCCGGTGCGAGAGGCGAACGATGTCCCCGACGAGCCGACGCTGGCCATCGAGGCGCCGCGTGACGATCCTGAGTTGATGACCAGCCATAGTGGTGAACACCGGGGGAGGTGGCCGCGGTTCCCGCCGCCGCCGTCTTGGAGGAGATAGCCGATTGCCCTCCATTCCCACAAGCCGTCGCGTCGGCCATTCTTCGTTGACTGCTACACTTCCCGGCTTCCCTTCCACATCCGCTGCGAGCCCCCCATGCGCATCTCCCCCGCCAGCACGCTGTTGTGCGTGATCGACGTCCAGGAACGCCTTCTGGCGGTCCTCCCCGATGCCGCCCGCGTCGTCTCCAGAGTCGCTCGGCTGGCGGAAGCGGCGCGGATCCTCGACGTCCGCAGCCTGCTCACCGAACAGTACCCCAAGGGACTCGGGCCCACCCCCTCCTCGCTCCTGTCGCTGCTGCCGCCAGCGGTCACAAAAATGACCTTTAGCGTCTGTGGCGTCCCTGCGGCGGAGGCGGCGCTTGAAAAAGCAGTCACGGTGGTCCTCTGCGGACTCGAAACCCATGTCTGCGTCAGCCAGACAGCGCTCGATCTGCTCGCTGCGGGGCGGACGGTGTTCGTGGCCGTCGATGCCGTGGCCGCGCGGCATCAACTCGATCACGATGTTGCGCTGCGCCGTCTTGAGGGGGCGGGGGCGATCCTCACTACCTCTGAGGCGATTCTCTTCGAGTGGTGCCGCACGGCGGACCATCCGCGTTTTCAGGACGTGCGGAAACTCGTCCTCGAGCGTCCGGCTGGATAACTCGTCCGGTTGGATAACTCATTCCCTTGCGGTCCAGCTCAGGCCCCAGGTGGCACGAGGCTCAGATCGACAGGCTCTCCCGTGGCCGGTTGTCCCACGAGGCTCCGGAGACGGGCGATCTTCGCCGCCGCGGTCGGCTCCCCGCGGGCTTCGCGGCCGGGCGCCGAACCGAAGCGGATTGCCTCGCCTTCACGGCTCACTAGCTCCCATTGCCGGGCGGCTCCCTGCGGTACGGCGACACCCGCCGGAGGGGTGATCGGCCGGCATTCGCTCAAGCCCAGCGCTCGCCAATCAGGGCCGATGCAGTGCGCTACCGCCGCCCCCTCCTCGACAGCCGGATCGCCCCAGTTGGCCCCTTCGGAACCCTGTGGACTCGACTCGATCCCCGAGAGACGCGGGTAGCGGGCGGCTGACTCCGCATCGAAATCAGCACTGGGGAGCACGACACCTTCGGCATCGACTGCCAGCAGGCCGCCGGCCACTCCCACCATCGCCGCCGGCTCCCGGCACTGCACCTCCACGACTGCTGCGGCAGGATGGTGCAGATCCACCCGCACCACGCGCCGCACCCAGGGGTGCATGTCAAAGGCGCGCGCCAGGCGCGTCGGCAATTCCGGGTCGGCGATCGGCAGTCCCTTGTCGAGGCTGGCGGCGTGAAGGGCCTCGCTGCGGATATCGGCTCTGACCCATGGCGCCTGTCCCCGGAGTTCGATGTGGTCGGGCATCAGCAGGGCGTCATCGCCCCAGCGAACCTGATCGGCAACCCGCCTCCACACCAAGGCTCCGGCGGCCACCGCGGCCAGCACGACCACCACCGCCCCCAGCCCGGCCCGTCGGGCCAGCAGCGACGCCATCATCCCGGCCTCCTCCTCAGGGAGAGCGGTGAGCGGAGCGCGGCGGCGGGAGGGGGTGCTCATCGGTTCGATTGCCCGGCGGTGCCGCTCACCAGACTTCGATCTGGGGCGTTAATTCGATCCCCAGCCGCTCACGGACACGGGCCCGCACGTTTTCGACCAGCAGCCGGACGTCATCACTCGAGCAGCCGGGATGCGCGACAACGAAGTTGGATCGCGGTGCATGGACGGTGGCCTCACCGGCACGGATGTCGCGGGCGCCGGCCTGGGTCACCAGAGATTCGGCGGTCGATCCGTGCGGGTCCTTAAACATCATCGCCACCGAACGCACTCCGGCGGGCTGCTCCGAGCGGTCGACGATCCAGCGCTTCTGCATCCGCTTGGTGAGCAGGTCGGAGTCCTCATCTTCGAGTTGCAGGCGGCAACTGATCACGATCACGTCATCGAGATTACTCCAGCGCGAGCCAAACGTCAGTGCGGCACCGGAGCGGAGTTCCACCCCGCCGTCGGGGAGCATCACCGAAACCTCCCGGACGTGGTCGCCAATATCGCCGCCACGACCTCCAGCATTGCCAACCAGGGCACCGCCGACGGTGCCCGGAATACCGACGAGAGTCTCCAGACCGGAAAGCCCCGCCTGCACCGCAGCCGACACGACGTGGACCAGTTTGGCCCCCGCCCCGACAACGATCTCGGGCCTTTGGACCTCGATCGAACTGAAGGCCGGCGCCGAAAGACGGACAACCATCCCGGCGAATCCGGCCGTGGGGATGAGGACATTGGATCCTCCGCCGATCACCCGCAGCGGGATCGACCGCTCATGGCACCGTCGGACCACGCGTGCCAGCGCCGCGACATCGACAGGCTCACAGAAGAATCGAGCCGCTCCCCCCACGCCGAGCCAGGTGTGCGGGGCCAATGGCTCCGCCACGCTGACGGCCATGGGAAGGTCGTCAAAGGGGGTTGCCACGCTCCCCGGCGTGCCACCTTCGTCTGCAGTCGTGCGTTGTGTCATCGTCTTCCGCCTCTGTTCCGATTTCGGCCCCTTTGGCCTGGTGGTCTCTCCGCCTCAGCCGGCACTCTCACTCGACCGCTCCGCGGGGAGTGATTGTGACTTCCGGCAGCGGCATCCGTCCATCCTCACCGTGGCCCCCCCCACGCTGCTCACCGGTGGAGCAGCGGCGTCAGGCCGCTCTGCGGCCACTCCCCCACACGGCTGGATGGGCCGCCGCCAGCCAAGCGTCGACCAGCGCCGCCAACGGTACCGACTCCCCCGGATCGCTCGGTCCCCCCCCACTCGGGAGCCGGGTTCCCAGAAGGAGCACGCAGTCGTGCCTGCCCAGCCTGGACAGCAGCCGGTCGATCCTCGCGTAGGCAGAGATTTGGCGGCGACCGGCCGACGGGTGGAGAATATCGGAAGGCACAACGAGTGACTCATTGCACCACCGTGCAGCACGGCAGGCAAACCTGTGACCGCCGCCGAAATCCTCGGCCCACTCCTCCTCGGCAATTACCACCAACTTTCCTGGCGTCAACCGGCGCAGGCTGGCAAGCGTCGTTGCCAATGCGTGACCACTGGTGGGATGATCGACAAACACGTGCGCCTCCTGGCCACGTCGCAGTCGGTCCAGCCGACCGGTCACGCTGCCGGTCGCCTCCAGACCCCGCGCCACCAACTCCAGCGGCACCCCGTGCCGCAGTCCCACCGCCGCAGCGAGGAGCGCATCGCGCACAAACGACGCCACCGGCGTCGACACTCCCACCGCCACGGAGTGACCACCGTGACGAATGAGGAATGTCTGGCCGCCGAGCGACCGCTCCACCGCCGTGGCCGACAACTCGGCCGGCCGACAGAGCCCCACGCCGATCACCGCCCCGGCCTGTCCCCGTCCCGGCCCGTCGGCCGACCACCGTGCCACGAGTCGGCGGACTCGTGGATCGTCGACGTTGGCGACCAAACAGCCATCACTCGTCAAGCCTTCGACGATCCGGCCTTTGATCTCATGGTAGGCCTCGACCGAACCGTGGTCATCAAGATGCGCCCGAGCGAGATTGGTGACGACGACGGTGTCGCAGGGCACGCCGGCGAGCATCCGCTGGGAAAGCATGGCGCTTGAGACCTCCACCACAGCGTGGCTGCAACCTCCGGCCTCGAGTCTGGCAAGCCATTTCGCCAGCACCCCTGGCTGCCCCAGATCGGCTGCCACAGGCTCCGTGGCATTCGCGTCGAGGCAGCCGATGTCGGAGAGCACGCCAACGACATGTCCCGCCTCCGACAGCACTGCGGCGACCAGCCAGGCCGTGGTGGTCTTCCCACTGGTGCCGGTGACGGCGATGACTTTCAGGCGGTGGGCGGGATCACCGACGAGTGCCTGTTCGAGACGGGCCTGCGCCCAGGCGGTGTCCGGCACGATGCACAGCGGCGTTCCAAACGTGGGAATGATCCGCTCGGCGATGATTCCCGATACTCCTCTGGCAATTGCGCGGGCCGCAGCCTCGTGGCCGTCGCTGCCTGCAGCCAGCCGGGCCACGAACACGTCCCCCGGCTTGCAGAGGTCGGGGTCGTCGTGACACCCCCGGGCAACAATGTCATCGCAGGCGATGAATCGCGTCACGGGGAGAATCGTGGAAAGTCTCACCCCCACGCTTCCCGCCGACCGCCCGGTGCGAACTTCCGCGGCAGCGGATTTTTCGCCATCGCCCTCCAGACCATGATGAACGCCATCAGAGAGACCTTTCCGGCCTCCTGATGAAACCTTCTTCCGGCCACCATCTCCACCCGTACCACCAGCCACGCCATCGACCATGGAAGGCCTCCTGCCAGCGTGTGAATCGTCCCTGCGCGGTCGTCCTTGACCACGAAGCGATGAGCATTGTCCGCGGGCCCGATACGGGGTCAACCCCGTATCTGCGTCCGTTTTTTTTCCTCCCCGGACTTCCCCGCAGACCACCTCCCTTGCCGTGCCGAACGTGAATCGACTACGGTTCGGCGTTGGGATTGGACTTGCATGTTTGGCTCCATCGCTTCCTATCAGCCCATTGCCGCGGATCGATCCATGCCCACACGTTTTGTGCTTTCAAGTGGGGAACGGAGCGGCACCCGTAGCCGACGGCGGCGGGGAATGTGGATCGGTCTGGACTGCAGCGCAGAGATCACACTTGCCAGGCAGTGGCTCGAGGGGGTGATTGAGATCACTTCATTTCCCACCATCGCCTCGGCATTGGAGTCGGTGTCTGTGGCCATGCCGGCGGGCCGATCAAAAGTCGGCGGCGATCATGGGGGAGCGACTCCGCCCCTCTCCTGCCCCGATGTGATCCTTCTGGCCACCGACCGTCCCGGCCGCTGGACCACCGACGACGCGCTTCGGCTCTCCCTTGCCTGGCCGCTGGCGCCGCTGTTCGCGGTGGCCTCGAGCCTCGCCGATGGCCGTCGTCGCAGCGGCCCCCCCTTCCCCGGTGTCGAGGAGATTGCCTGGCACGATCTGCCAGGGCGACTGATACGGTGGTTCAGCGATCTCGACAGTGGATACCCTGGATCGCTCGGCCTGCCGACCACCGCCCGCCGCGAGGACCGCTTCCTTGAGGCCCCGCTGTTCTCCGCCGCCGACCATCCACTCCGACCGGCGGTGACCGTCGTCGCTCGACGGCCCCTCGACCTCGACGGCCTCGCTGACCTGCTGGCGGCAGCCGGCTATCCGATCTTCACGCGGACGCTCGGCAGACCGGGGCTGGAAGGCCTCGCTGGGCTGGTGGTCTGGGATGCAGAGCGAATCGAGGGGGGGGATCTGGAATGGCTGAGAATGCTCGCCGCCAACAGCCCCGGTACGGCCGTCGTGATCCTCGAGTCATTCCCCCGCGGCGACACATTGACCGCCGCGCTGTGGGCCGGTGCGGCCGCGGTCCTCTCCCGTCCGGTCGGACTGGAGACTCTCGTGGGAACCCTCGACAGGCTCGCTCGCAGGCCGTGACGTGACGTGACGTGACGTGACGCATCGGCGGCTGGAATGCCTGCCCATGCCTGCCCATGCCTGCCCATGCCTGCCCATGCCTGCCCATGCCTGCCCATGCCTGCCCATGCCTGCCCATGCCTGCCCATGCCTGCCCATGAGTGACCGCGCCTGGCATTCCCTGGGGAGGGGGCGTTTGCACCGGCTCTTCGAGGCGGAACCAACCCAGGAACTTTATCCACCGACAGTCTGGAGCTGCAGACGCACTGGCATTGGACCGCTTTCCCCCCTCCGCTAGCATCCCGCCCCAAGCGCCGGCGCACCGCCGCCGTGTCATCTCCCGCCGGCCCCGTTGTTTTTATGCATGCCCCGTTGCGGCCGCCGATCGCTTGCACCGCGCCATCAGGCCTCGTGGTCTGCGCGGCCCCTTGGGTGCTGATGGCGGCAGTGACCATCATCTCGGGTGTGGCCGGTTGTAGCCAGTTCGCCGCCTTGCCGGCACTCAACACCGTCGTCCTCGAAGGCACAAAGTTTGGTCCTCCGCTGGGATGGGCGGAGGGACTGCCCGACCGGACCGTTGTCCAGGCGGGGCAGTTGGTGATCCATGCCGACTTCGGTCTTGCCGAGCAACACCGGCTGATCCGTGACCTCGAGACGCTCCGCACCGACGTCTCACAGGATCTCGGGCTGCCAATCTCCGACGAGCCGGTCCATCTGTATTTGTTTGGTGCCACCGAACGATACGACGCCTTCGCCGCTCGCCAATTCCCCAACTTCCCGGTGCGGCGGGCGTTCTTCGTGGAGACCGACACGACGCTGGCGGTCTTTGCTCCCTGGCAGGACCGGATCGCCGAAGACCTCCGTCACGAGACGACACACGGCTACGTCCACGCGATTGTCCCCACCGTCCCACTGTGGCTCGACGAAGGGATCGCAGAATATTTCGAACTGCCACGCGGAGTGCAGGGCCTGCACCGGCAGCACATCGATTACCTCACCGGTAGGTTCCTTGAGGGCACGTGGCGGCTCGACCTGGCACGGCTGGAAGGGCTCGCTTCCGCCGGGGAGATGTCGCAGGACCACTACGCCGAGTCCTGGGCCTGGGTGCACTGGCTGCTGCACACCACGCCGGTGCGGCGGCGGATCCTCCAGGACTACTTGGCGGACCTGCGCCGCGACGGCAAAACCGCTCCGTTGTCAGCGCGGCTGGCATACTACGAGGGGCCAGTCGAGACGTCGGCCGCCGCCCTCAAGCAGCACATCGAAACGCTCTCTCAACTGTCCGACAAGCCGCCGACGGCGACCGACTGATTCCCACCTATCCGGCGGCGGCCGACGTCTCTCCCGCAGGCGGAAGCGCCCGATCGATCAGCCCGATGGGCGACGGAAGAGCGTGCCGTGGTCGACAGCCTCGAACCCCAACTTGGCAAACAATTCAAGCGCCGGCAAGTTGGCCTTTGAGGCGTGTGTCTCCACCAGCGCCCCCCCTTCCCGCGCCAGGTCGTAGAACGACTCGGCAAGGAGATAATGGGCCAGTCCCTCGCGCCGACGGCCCCCCTCGACCTCCACTTGGAGAAGCCCTCCAGCCGCCACTCCCCAGACGCTTGCCAGTGGCTGCATGTCCCAGAATGAAGCACTCCCCAGCAGCCGCTCACGCTCGCCAAACAGTTCGTAGCGGCGCAGCGCAATTCCAGTCGTGGTGGCTGCCTCCCACCAGTCGCGCCGGTCCGGTTCGTCGATGACGCGGAGTTGAGTGGTGCGGCGAATGGTCATCTGCTGCCGGCTGACGGGGGGCCGGAATCCCGCCAGCGCCCGCCGCAGAACGGCAATCCGATCCCCCTCGATATATCCCGCCCGCCGGAACACCCCCACCAAGACTGCCGATGAGTCGAGGATCCCCGGAAGATCGGAGCCACCGTAGAGCCCGAGATAGAAGCTTCGCATCTTGCTGGAACCGCCACCAAGGAGCACGACTGACCCGCGCTTCCGGAGATACTCCTCGCACGCTGCCAGCAACCGGTCGGCAATCGACTCCGACTCCGGATGTGGCACTACGGCCACGAGGAACGTGGCCCCCTCGCGGGTGTCGATCCCGCTGCGATCGGTATCCGGACCGAATCCTGCGTGGCCAAACCCAACGACCCGGCCGTCATCGACGGCCACGAGAAGTCCGTGACGGTCGAAGTACGGCTTGGAGAACACACCAGCCTCAAGCATCGCTGTCGTCATCGGCTGCATCGCCGCCGGGCCGAGATCGGCAGCGCGCCACACCTCGGCCAGCCGGGGGGGATCGTCGTTGCGAAAGCAGCGGATCTCAATCACCCCTCGGCCCTCGGTGTCGCCTGCGTTCCGGTCGCACCGACAGCCACCTGAGGATTGGCCTCGTGGGTCAGAATCCAGACCTGCCCATCGCATTCCCGGACCTGGAAACGCTCCTGATGGACAGAGGGAGAGAGCCGATGGCGACCGGTGACGACGTCGAACTGCCAGCCATGCCAGGGACACCTCAGCAGCGTCCCGCAGAGGCTGCCGCTGCCCAGCGGCCCCCCTTGGTGCGAGCAGAGACCGTCGATCGCATGCCAGGTGCCGTCGACGTTGCACAACGCGACAATCCGATCTCCCACGATCCTCTCCAAGGAGGATCCGGGAGGGCAATCCGCCACTGCGGCGATCGGCAACCAGTCGGCCATAGAGTGCCTGTCAGCAGTTCCGCAGCCTGATGTGTGACACCGACTCGATCCGTGCGGTCAGGGCACGTCCGCCGCCGGCGGCGCAGCTCCCGGGACGCGCGCCGCAAGAGCCTTGGCCGGTGGCCGGCCTACTGTAGCCTGTGCCGGCTCTCCCCGCCATCGGCGGTGCACCCACCAATACTGCGCCGGGTCCCGGCGGATCGATTTCTCCAACAGGGATGTATACCACTGCGACACTTCCTTCAGCCCGGCGGTTTCCGGGGAGCCGAGTTCCGGATCGGCCATCCCTTCAAGTCGGAGATCGTAGTCGAACAGTCCGCTTCTCCGGGTGGCGGAGCAGACCATGATCGGAGCGCCGCTAGAGACTGCGAACAGGCCGATCGCCTTGTGAACACTGGCCGGGCGACCGAAAAACTCAACCCAGCAGCCTTTGGGACCGGCAGCCTGGTCGCCGAGCAAGCCAATCGATCCGTTCTCCTCAAGCGCCTGGCTGACATCGGGAGCACTCCCCTTCTTGGGGAGGATCCGCTGGCCGCGCGATTCGCGGAAATTCATCACGAACCGGTCGAGCAGCGGGTTGTCGAGTTCGCGGGCAACTGAGTAGATCCGGAATCCGAAAACACCGAACAGATATCCGGACAGTTCGAAGTTGCCGTAGTGGCCGGAAAGGAGCACCTTCGGACGATCGCTCCACAAGAGCCTCACCATCGGCTCCATGCCGTGGATCCGGAGGTGTTTCCGCCAGGTGGTCCGTCGGATGACGCGCTCGGCATGAGCGATCTCCACGACCATCAAGAGGAAGTGTTCCCACATCCGCTCGATGGTCCGAGTGGTCTCGGCCTCCGTCCATTCCGGGAAGGCAATGCGGAGATTGTCACGGACGACGGAGCGCCGGATCTTCATCCGGTTGGCGATCAGACTGGCAGCAGAATGGGCAAACCGCTCGCAGATCGGACGCGGCAGTGCCTGGATGACGCAGATGGCCACCCGCACGGCGACGTAGGCGAGGCGATCGGAAATCTGTGTGGCGAGGGTCCGGGGCACGTCGAATGGGCCTTCTCAGAGGAGCGATCCGTGGGGAGGAGAATTGTCGCCGGAATTCCCCACCGCTTGCCAGAGCGGATTCGGCAGCCTTTCCGCCAGGCCGCAGTCCCTCATCCCGGCGTTCGCTGGGAGATCTGGAGCACGAGCAAGCCGACGCTGACGGCATTGAACAATGCATGGAGGAGGATCGCTGGCACCAGCGTGCCGCGCTGTCGGGCGAGCACGCCGAGCACCACTCCCAGGGGGATCAGCGGCACCCAGCCGAGCCCCTGCCCCCAGTGTGCCAATCCAAACGCCGTCGCCGACAATCCGACCGCCAGCGCTCCACCAGGGCTCGGGCAGAGGGTGTCGATCCATCCCAGAAGCAGTCGGCGGAAGAAAAACTCCTCCGCCACTGGCGCCGCCACCACGGCGGCGATCGCCACCACCACCAGCCCCCAGCCGTCCTGGTTTCGCTCCAGGCAGTCGATCACCGGATGCTCGTAGGGAACGAGGGTGTTGAGAAAGCCGGCCACCGCCAGCAGCGGCCCGGTCACCAACAGGAGCCCGCCCAGAGCCAGTCTCCAGTCGCCACCGAGGTCGTTGCTCCCCAGCCCCAGCGACCGCCACGATACCCCCCTCCCCCGCAGCAGCGCCACCAACCCCAGCGTCCCCACGATCGAGCCAGCCCCCTGAGCAGCCATTCGGTCGAGGAGCGGGGCATCCTTTCCCACTCCGGCTGCGAACAGACTGACACAGAAGATCTCCAGAGCGAACAACAAAAACGTCTCCAGACCGCTCCAGGTAGCCGGTGGCCAAGCCACTCCCGCTAGCAGCGGCAGGCCACGACGGGCCCGCCCCAAAAGCAGCCTGGCCATCCACAAGCCCCCCCCCAGGAGCAGCAGCCACATGCCGGCAGTCGCCAGCCACTCCGCTCCAGAGAGAGCAGGTGCAGCAGGCAGGTCGGTGGTGACGCCAGTGGCCATTGCTGGGGGTATCGCTGGAAACGGTCTACTGCCGGCCTATCCGACCTGGGGGGGACCGGCGGCGGTGATCACCGGCCAAGCCTTCACCACATACTCTGCCCCCGAATAGGCGGTGAGCACCACAGCGGCCATCGCCACCCAGCCAGTGATGGCCGCGGCGTCAGTGCCGGCGAAGAACTGGGGAAATCCAAACCTGCCCAGTTCCAGCCCCACCGCGGCGCATTGCAGCACCATCTTCAACTTGCCGGCCATCCCGGCGGAGAAGTCGCAGCCAGCCCGTTCCATCTCTGCGCGGACGGCGGTCACCACGAGTTCGCGGACCACGACGACCACCGCCATCCAGGGGAGGATCGCCATCCCCCCGCGGGCGGCAATGAGGATAAACACGCCACAGATCAGCACCTTGTCGACAAGCGGATCGAGGATTCGTCCCAGGCGGCTGACCTGATTGAAGCGCCGGGCATACCAGCCATCGATCCAGTCGGTTGTCGCCGCCAGCAGGAAGACGACCGTGGCCGCTTTGAAATCCTGCCGTTCGACGAGGAAAAAACAGAACACCGACAGCAGCAGCCTGCCGAGGGAAAGAATGTTGGGAACGGTCCACACCCGGGACGTCGTTGGCGCGGTGGCGGCCATGGATCGACTACTCCTCCGCCGGCACGCCGGCTAGGTCGTAGCCACTGGAGGCCACGATCTCCACCGGGAGAATTCGCCCGGTGAGTGGCTCTTCAGGACCGCTCCCGGCGGCAGTGATATAGACCATGCAGTCGATGTCGGGGGCATCGCCGCTGGAGCGGGCGAGCCAGACATCGTCGCGCTCCCCCGAAGCCCCGTCGACGATGCAGTCAACGACCCGCCCCACCTGCTTCCGCGCATGGTCGTGCGCGATCCCCTGCTGGATCTCCATCAGGCTGTCGCGTCGGGCCGCCTTCACCTCCTGGGGGAGGTGGCCATCGAGCTTGGCTGCCGGCGTGTCAGGCTCCAGGGAATAGGTGAACACGCCCACCCGCTCGAAGCGCCACGCTTTGGCGAAATCGACCAGCTCTTCAAACTGGGCGTCGGTCTCGCCGGGAAAGCCGGTGATGAACGTCGTCCGCAGGACGAGGTTGGGAATGGCCTTCCGCAGTTTCCCGAGGAGTTGTTCAGTGGGCTTCCGCGCCACGCGGCGCTGCATCCGCTTGAGCACCGGATCGCTGGCGTGCTGGAGCGGCATGTCGAGATAGGGGACGATTTTTCCTGAGTCAGCGATGTGCCCGATGAGCCGGTCGGAGAAATGCTCGGGGTAGAGATACATCAGCCGGATCCACTGAAGCCCCTCGACCTTCTCGAGCTCCCCGAGCAGTTCCACAAGCCTCGGTTCGCCGTAAAGATCCATCCCATAGTAGGTGGTGTCCTGGGCAACGACGACGAGCTCCTTGACGCCGTCGGCCGCCAGTTCGCGGGCCTCACGAATCACCTCGTCCATCGGCTTGGTGGCATGCTTGCCGCGCATCTTGGGGATCGCGCAGAACGTGCAGGTGCGGTCGCAGCCCTCGGAGATCTTCAGATAGGCCATGTGCCGAGGCGTGATCCGCATCCGGCCGCGGTCCTCCAGCGGCACCGCCGGCGCCGGGCGAAACAGGCTCCGCTGTTCTCCCAAGCCCCCGATGAGCCGCTCGGCGGCCTTGGCGACGTCGTCGCGGGAGAAAACGCCGATCACCGAATCGAGGCCGGGAAGCTCGTCGAGGAGTTTTTCTTTTTGCCGTTCGGCGAGGCAGCCGGCGACGATCACGCCCCGCGTCCCCCCCGCTTTTTTCAATTCGAGCATCTCGCGGACAACCCCATACGACTCCTCCCGCGAGGCGTCGATAAATGCGCAGGTGTTGACGACGACGAGATCGGCCCCGTCGGGCTGGGCAACGAGCTGCCAGCCGTCCTGGCGCAACAGCCCGAGCATCCGCTCGCTGTCGACGAGGTTCTTGGGGCAGCCCAAACTCACCATCGCGAACGTGCCGCGGCAGTTGGCATCGGGGGGCTCTATGGAGAGCAACTGCGGCGCGCCGCCGGAGGGGCAGGTGGCCGTGGAGGTCGGATCGACGATGGGGAGTGTGCGCATGCCCCGCACGATACCAGCGCCAGCGGCAAGCCTGCCAGCGGCAGCCATCCGCCACGGCTCCGGATAGCCCGGCCCGGCCGACGCTTGCCGAAGTGCCGTTGGCCGACCTATCCTTTCCACCGATCAATAGATGCGAAAAGACTTGATCGGGGGCGGGGTCCTCGACCTCGCCAGACCGCCGCAGGCCGTCAGCCGCCTCCGGGTGCGGCTCCTCTCTCCCCCGGAGAATGAGGGCGCCGGGCACGCCCACACGACGAACCGCTCAGGAGCACAGCCGCGATGGCAGCAGAACACGATGACCTTTCCCGTCGGGCAGTCTTCAAGCAGGCTGCGGTCGGCGGGGTGGGGCTCGTCGCGGGATCGGTCCTCACCGGTGCCGGAGGCGATCAGGCAAGCGCCGCGGTCGAACAGGTCGCAGCGAAGGATGAATGGCTCGCCGAGCGCGCCAGTTTCCTCAGCGGCAACAGGCTCCTGAAGACCAGCGGCGACGGTTCGATGCCCCCACGAACCCTCGCCCGCGGGATCTACCGACCTCGGTCATCCCAGGAGATCGCCGACCTGATCCGATCACTTCCCGCGAAAACTCCCGTTGCAAGTGTCTGCGGAGGTCACGAATCCTCAAACGCGGCCATGTTTGCCAGCAGCGAGGCGATCGTCCTCGACATGGTGCACCTGACATCGATCGAGTTTCGAAAGGACGGCGACCGCGTGCTGGTCACGGTGGGGGCCGGTGTCGTCTTTCGCGAACTTGTGGAGGCGGTGAAGCTCCAACACGGCGCGTTGCCGGTGGGGACGGGGCCGGGCGTCGGGGTCGTCGGGTATATCGTCAACGGCGGATTGAGCGGGTACTTTTCGCGGCGGCTCGGATTGCTCGGTCAGTGCGTCGAGAGCCTGACAGTGGTGACGGCAGCCGGCGACATCCGTGTGCTCGCTCCCGGGGAAGAACTGTTCACTGCGATGCTGGGAGCCGGCAGCGCGCTGGGGATCGTCGTCGACGTGACGCTCCGCATGGAGCCCGAGAGCGTCGTCAAGCATGCCGAGCAGAGGGTCGTTTCGTTCCGGACACGGAAAGAAGCGGTGGAGTTTGCACGGGGTGCGCTGCGTATCCAGAGGGAGCATGTCCTCCCAGACGATTCAGTCTCGATGGAGGTGGTCGTCTCGGGCGCGAAAGTCGTCGTGGTGACGTTCGTCTTCTACGACACATTTCGAGGGAGCGTGGCGGACTTTGTCACGCCGCTGGAGGAGCTCGCCGCCCGCTTGAACCTCCCGGTCGCGATGGCATCGCACTGGTCCTCATGGTACCAGACGGCGGCCGCACTCTGGCCTGTCATCACCGCGATGAAAGGGAGTCCGCTCGCCATGCTGCAGCACTGCCTGGGAACCGAGGGCCCGCCCGATGACAGGATCCTCGACTTCATCTGCAATACGGTGATCGCCCGCGCGCCGCTCGACGAGGCAACGTTCTCGATCGTGGAAATCCGGACGCTGGGAGGCGCTGCCGCATCGCAGGGGAAGATTCCCAGTGGGAATTGCCATCACCAGTTCTTCGTCGATCTCATCACCCTCTACGACGCCAAGAACAAGACGGTGGAGGAGCGACAGGCGATCGCCGACCTCACCACGCGGATCATTGACGAGGCGCGTCACGTGGATGGTCTGGCGGTCGATTTTAGCGGGACGCACTCGCAGCCCGACGACGTCGGGCTTGCCCCCTCGCCGCCGATGATTTTTGGCACGGAGGCCATGGCAAAGACCGTCCAGCGGCTGAAGAAGAACGTTGATCCCGAGAACCGTTTCCGATTCCACCCGTTCGCGAAGTTCCTTTGATCGGTGGCCGGGGGCCCTCGAGCGTTCAGGGCGGACCACGGGAACCGCGAAACAGGCCCCGTCGGCGGCGTCATGAGTTGCCACACCTTCGAGGAGTATCAGGCATGCCCGACATTCTGGCTCAATTCGCGGCTGCATACGCGGCGGGTTCGGTTCGAGTGATCGACCTGACGCAGGTGCTGTCGGCGGATTTCCCGACATTGGTCCTGCCGGCACCGTTGGCTCAGGCGTGGCCCTTCCGGATGGAGACGATTTCCCGTTACGACGAGACGGGGCCGGGCTGGTACTGGAACAATTTCTCCTGTGGCGAGCATGTGGGGACCCATTTCGACGCCCCCGCCCACTGGATCACGGGCCGGCATCTGCCGCAAAACACTGTCGACTCGATCGACGTCAGGAACTTTATCGCCCCGGCTGTCGTCGTCGATGCCAGCGCCGAGGTCGCAGAGGATGAAGACTGGCTCCTGAGCGTCGACTTTCTCCGTACCTGGGAAGACCGGCATGGTCGTATCCCTGCGGGCGGCTGGCTGGCATTCCGCACCGATTGGTACAAGCGACTGGCCGATCCGGCGACGTTTCTGAGCATGAGAGACGACGGTGCCCACACGCCGGGGCCGACGCAGGAGACGGTGGAATGGCTGATCCACGAACGCGACGTGCTGGGATTCGCTGTCGAGACGATCAACACCGATGCCGGTCAATCGTATCGCTGGTCGCTCCCCTATCCCTGCCATACGTTGATGCATGGAGCCGGGCGATTCGGGCTGCAGGGCCTGCGGAATCTCGATCAACTCCCCCCCACTGGGGCCATGATCGTCGCCGCACCACTGAAGATCCAGGAGGGATCGGGCAGTCCTCTTCGCGTGCTGGCACTGTGTGCGGGGTGAGGGATATCGGGGACGGGCGAGAGCGCGGTTTCAGGAGCGCGCTGCCGGACGCTCGCCGATCAGCCGATCGAGCTCGGCCTTGAGCTTCGGCAGGATCGCGTCGTAAGGAAATGCGCCGAGCTCCACGGAACGGCGCTTGAGGTTTACATGCGTTGGGCCGCACCACAGGCCAAGGTCGGCGTCGTCGGTCTCCCCGGGGCCGTTGACGCGGCAGCCCATGACGGCGATCGTGATCGCGTGGTCCTTGGCATAGGCCGTCATCTCCTTGACCTCGCGGGCCAGATCGATGAAGGCCTCGTTCTCCACCCGCGAGCAACTCGGACAGGAGATGATGTTGAGAGACGAGAGTCCGTAATCAACCACACTCCGCACCCGCCCCGCGGCGATGTCGGCGAGGATCGCCTCGGCGGCAGCAATTTCCTCGGGCTTTTGCGCGTTGGGAACCGTGAGCGAGACGCGAACCGTGTCACCGATCCCGCGGCTGATGAGCTGCTCAAACGCGATCCGCGTCTTGATGATCCCGTCCGGTGGCATCCCCGCCTCGGTGACGCCGAGATGGAGCGGGATCTCGGGGCGCTCGGCGGCGAAGCGCCGGTTGACCTCGATCACCTTCTGGGGATCGGAGTCTTTGAGCGAGACGGCATAGCGGAGAAATCCGAGCGAGTCGAGCAGTTCGCAGTGCTCGAGGGCGCTTGCCAGCATCGGGCCGATGGAATCGTGCTCGTCAAACTTTTCCTTCTTCGCCGGATCGACGCTGCCGCAATTGACCCCCACGCGGAGGGCGCAGTCGTGCGCAGCGGCGACATCGGCGATGAATTTCACCTTCTCCTGCCAAGGCTTCGTCGGCTCGTGGTGGTAGAGGTGGCCGGGGTTGTAGCGGAGCTTATCGACGTGCGCGGCGACATCGGCGGCGAGCCGGTAGTTCTCCTGGAGGTCGATGGCCAGGTTGGCCCCGGTGCCGGCTCGGATGGCGGGGAGGGCCAAAGCGTCTTTCTTGCTGTCGACGGCAATCCGGACGACGCCAGCGCCGGCCTTCCGCAGATCCTCTGCCTGCGCAATCGTCGCCTCGATGTCGGTGGTGTGGGTTGCCGTCATGCTCTGGGAGGCGATGGGGTGGCCGGCACCGATCGTGATCGTGCCGATGCGGACGGCGCGGGTGGGATTCCTTGTGATCTCGACCAAGGCGGGCTCTCCAGGCACACTTGTGGCGCAACAGTTTCCGACCGCCTCCACGATAGCAGACCCACCGTTTCCGGCGAACCGCGATGCGCTACGATCCCGTCCTCCATATCGTCCTCCACGAGCCGGAAATCCCCCCCAACGCCGGGAACGTGGGGCGGACCTGCGTGGCGATCGGGGCGAAGATGTGGCTGGTGCGTCCTTTGGGCTTCCAGATCGACGACTACTATCTCCGCCGGGCCGGTCTCGACTATTGGAAGGAACTGGAATGGGAGGTGGTGGACGACTGGGAGAGCCTCCTGGCCCGGCTTGGCCGGGAGCCCGACTGGCTGTTCAGTGCCCGCGGTGCCCGGTCTTACTGCGACGTTTCCTATACAAAAGGCTCAGTCCTCGTCTTCGGCCGGGAATCGGCCGGGCTGCCGCCCCATCTGGTGGCAGCCCACCCCGATAAACTCCTCACCATCCCGTCGCGGCCGCAGGTCCGGAGCCTCAATCTCTCCAACTGCGCCGCGATCGTGGCCTATGAGGCCCTCCGGCAATGGGGGGGGCTTGGTGGGGGGGACGTGGAAAAATAGGCCGGCCCACCAAGCGTCGGTCAGGCCGCGTCTGCCGGACCCGCGGAACTTTGCTGGCCAGCGCCCGGCCAGCGCCCGGCCAGGCGCTCACTGGGACTGCGGCACCTCGCCGTAGAGTGGCAGGTGGCGGTAGTAAACCTCGAGCATGAAGGTGCAGAGGCTCGTGACAAACAGCCTGCCGCCGATCGAGCCCCAGCGGTCGAGAGCCGGATCCCAACTCCCCTTCTCCTTCCCCTTCACCACCTGTCTCTCGGGGAGCACCTCCCGCAGCCGTTCGTTCCACCGGTCCCAGGCCGGCCCTTGGGTGTGGTGGGCGACTTGCGTGATGTAGTACCAGGCGTAGACATCCTTGTCGGCGTCGAAGTCGAGTGGCTTCTCCTTCATGAGCAGTTCCAGTCCGGCGACCAACCGCGGATCGTCGCGTTGCCAGCCGAGGTATTGCCGGCAGAGCAATCCTTCGGCAGAGACTGCGGCGGTGACCGGGCTGGCGTCACGGGCTGGGTTATCGCGCCGGTAGCCGTAGCGAGCGCCTTGCTGCGTGGCCACGGTATCGAGGAAGTCGGTGACACCGCTGAAGGCCTCTTCCGGCACCTCCATCCCTGCCATCTCAGCGCTCTTGAGGGCCATCATGTACCAGCCGGTGACCGACATGTCGCCGTCTTTCCCCGGTTCATAGCGCCAGCCACCGTTGGGCCCTTGTGCTGAGAGCGCAAAGGCCACTGCCCGGCTTGCCGGCTCGGCCAAGGAGGGGTCGCGGGTCATGCCGAAAAGTTCGCACAAGGCGATCGTCACCTGCGCGTGGGAATAGAGCTCATGCTGAAGGGGGATCTGTCCGACGTCGAAATTTCCCTCGGGCGATTGCGCGTCGAGGAGTCGCTTCCAACCGCGGCTCACCACCTGCTGATACGGCCCCCCCTTGGTGGTGTTACCCGCTCCCTGGAAAGCCAACAGCGCCATCGCTGTGGCAGCCAGTCGGTTTTCTTGTGAGCCTCCATCTTGGTAGCGGCCGGTGAGGCTCCACAGACCGTCCTTCTGTTGCTGCCGGGCGATCCAGTCCAGGGCGTTGGCGACGGCCGCTTCGGTGGCTGAGGTGCCGCCATGGGCACCGACGAGCGCCTCGCGTTTGCCGGGATCGCGTCCGGAGAGTGCCACTCGGATCACGGGGCGTGCGGCGGGGGCGTCTGCCACGACGGCGACGTGTTCCGGCGTTGGCTCCGGAGTGACCACGGCGGTAGGTACCGGTGGAGTCGGTTCGATGGGGTCGGCTGGTAGATCGGTGGGGGGCACCTCGACGCCAGGGAGTTCGACGGCGACTTCCTCGCTGCCTGGGGCGCCGGGTGGATCCTGTGTGGAGCCAAACCCGAGTTCGAGAAGGAATTTTTGCCGGGCTGGCACCCGCACGATCCACACCGCCAGGGCGATGAGGAGGAATGTGTGGAGGGCGAGGCTGATCGTCCAGGCGGGACTGGCGCGGAGGATGGCGATCAATTGGTCGCGGACGAGTTCCCAGGCCGTCGGCTCCGGTGGGGGAGGTGGCTGACGGGGCACGGGCTCTGTGCTGGAAGCAGGGGTATTGCGGGAGGGTTGCATCGCCACCGTTATTTCGCCCACAGCCCCTGGGCTGCAATGCCAGCCCGCCGGGCATTCGACGGCGGGGGGATTTCTATGGTTCTTTGTTGTTGAGAGGATCGTTGGTGAGCACGCGGCAGAAGTGTCTGTTGTGGCAAGTTTCCCGGTTCGCGGTGGAATTCCGGAGCCTTGGTGGGGAATGAGAAACCACATCGGCACTGCATTTGGCCTCTGAATGAGCTTGAATTACAGCCGCAGCAAACAATTGAGGGTGTTCCTGGAAAAGCGCTCAATGGGACAAATCCAGGCCCCCACTTCTCTTCGGCCGAAGACTCCGCTATGATTGGTTTGTTGTTGGCAGGGAAATCTGCCGATAACACACCCACATGTCGCGGGGTGGAGCAGCCCGGTAGCTCGCGAGGCTCATAACCTCGAGGTCACAGGTTCGAATCCTGTCCCCGCCATTTCTTCACGCCCGCCGGGCCATCCATGGCCCCGGCGGGCTTTTTTTTGCGCGGGCGCCCGGCCTCCAGCCGGGCAGCCCTGCGGGGTGCCGCATCCATGGCCTCAGGCTCGCTGTTTTTTTGCGCGGACGCCCGGCCTCCAGCCGGGCAGCCCTGCGGGGTGCCGCATCCATGGCCTCAGGCTCACTGTTTTTTTGCGAGGGCGCCCGGCCTCCAGCCGAGCAGACCTGCGGCGTCGCATTTCGCGCTACAGTTTGGGACGCCCCCTGCCCTGCCTCGCCGGGCATCGGCTCACCCCTCCCACCTCCGACCACGTCCTCGAAAACCTAGGCCGGATCCCCACCGTCCAGGACTGGATTGGCAAGATCCAGCCCGAGAGTCGGATGCTGGGGCGGGGACAGGACCGGGGCGAGCTGGCGTGAATCAAGCGATGAGTACCTGCGAGCAAGCCCCTCCATCGGCCGAGCCCGTCGGGTGCAGCATGACTTCGCATCAAGGATCCGTAGCCCGACTGTTCCTTGGCCGACGGCTGGGACTTCTCTCCTGGGGATGGTGGTGACCGGCTTGGGTTTCTTGTACCAGGCGATATGAGGGTTCAGGGTTGGGTCTGACCTAGGCAAACAGCCGCGTGTGCGGCAGGAGCCGAGGCCTTGGCCGAGGCGGATGCCGCACACG
>QWOP01000051.1 GCA_003669605.1 Planctomycetota bacterium | reverse complement strand
CCCTATGGGCAGGTGGCGGTGACGCGTGTTGCCGATGGGAAGCCGGTGGCGAAGGCCTATGTCAAGGTCTACACGCGTTTCGAGGATGGGAGCGTCGCCTTCTACAAAGATGGCTTTAGCGACATCCGCGGCCGCTTTGACTACGCGAGTCTCTCCACCGACGACGCTCTCCGAGCCAAGCGATTTTCGATCCTCGTCACAAGCCCGGAGGAGGGTGCCGTCGTCCGCGAGGCCGACGCGCCGGGCAGATAGTCAGCGGACCGGCGGAGCGGTGGGCCGATCACGGGATCGCTGGCAGCGGTTTCAGCGGCTGCGAAATGCCCCAGCCACCAACCAGACGCCGAAGCAAAACTGGATCACTACCAGCCACGCGGCGATCGATTCAAACACTGAGGCAACCTCCGCCGGCCTTTGCATCGGGGGCATTGTCCCGCTGTGCCGTAAAGGTAGGTCACGCTCGGATGGCAGGTGCGGCTTTGGTCGTTTCCGCTCGCTGAAAGTAGAAAAACGCTCTGATTCCCAGTCCGGGCCCTCCTTCCCGGCCTCCCGATCACTACGATAGATGCAACCGGACGCATTCTTCTCCGGCCTCTGTACCCGCAGCGCCCCCCCCGGGAGATGACTCCGATGCCCTCTGTTGCCGTCGGTGACCGCGTCCCGAACGTGTCCGCGGTGGCCCATGATGGCAGCACCGTCAACCTCGCCGAACTGGCCGGCAAGCGACCGATCGTGCTCTTCTTTTACCCCAAGGACGGCACGCCGATCTGCACCAAGGAAGCCTGTTCATTCCGCGACTCCTTCGAACAGTTTACCGCCGCCGGCGCGGAGGTGATTGGCGTCAGTGGCGACTCTTCCGACAACCACCGCGGGTTCGCGGCACAACACCGCCTCCCCTACCGACTGGTGAGTGATACCGATGGCAGCCTGCGGAAGGCCTTCGGAGTCCCCAAGACCCTCGGATTCCTTCCCGGGCGCGTGACCTACGTTATCGATCGCGAAGGCATCGTTCGGTTGGTGTTCTCGGCGCAATTGGCCTCACACGACCACGTCAAGCAGGCCCTCGCCGCTCTCGCTGCTGCCGATCGTTCCGCGTCCTGAAGACAATGGTGGCTGACCGTTTCCAATTCCACTGCCCGAGCCACGACAGATGCCAGTATTCGATTATTCCTTCAGCGTCGAGGCCCCGCTGCAGGCGGTCTGTGATTTCCACCACGACACATCGGCCCTGCGGCGGCTCACACCTCCGCCGACGTTCGTCCGCTTGATCTCGATTGAACCGCTCGCGGAGGGATCAGTGTCGCGGTTCGTTCTCTGGGTGGGCCCCTTGCCACTGCATTGGACAGCGGTCCACCACAATGTCAGCGACCGCGGTTTCACTGACGTCCAGGAATCGGGGCCGGCTGCCACCTGGGCCCACACCCACTCCTTCACGCCACTTTCTCCGACCCGGACTCGGATTGACGAGCACATCGAGTTCACCCACCGGGGAGGGCCCTGGGGGCTGGTGACGAGGTTGCTGTTTTCCTGGCCCAATCTGTGGCTGATGTTCACCTACCGGAAGATGGTGACACGGTGGTTCCTGGCCGCCGGTGGAAAAAGTCATCCTTGAGCTTTTTCCACTGAGGACATCAGCGGTTCCCACGCTCATTGCTGGGGTGGCCGGCATGGTGCCGGGCCGCGCCACGGGGTTGGCGGGGCTGGGGGGCTTCAAATCCGGGGGTGAACACCATCCCACCCCGGGTGGGGACGCCGACGACGCCGTTGCTGAAGATCGTGTTCCGGCCGATCTGTGCCGACACCAAGCCGTTGTTGTACGCGGTGGCCGTCCCGACCCGGGTGGCAACCAATCCGCTGTCGAAGAACGTATACCGGCCGATGGTGGTGCCAACTTGCCCATCAGCAGTGACCGTGTACCGGCCGAGTTGGTAGGCATTCCCTCCGAAATTCTTAGTTGTCGGGCGTTGGGCCATGGCCAGCGACTGCCATCCAGCCAGGCTGAAAGCCAGCAGCAAAACTGCCGTTCGACGGAGGAGGGATGTCGCCATTGGTCTGAGGACTCTCCGGGGAAACCCGATCTCACACCTGGAGCCACGCTCCCTATCGTATCGCCAGAGGTCGTAGCGCCGCCGAGCACGACCGATTGATGTGCCCTGGAATTCCATCGACACTCGCGGGGGCCTGCGGTCAGCGTGACAATCCCACCGAGAACGGCCGCCACAATCGGCGTCACCGGAGAAGTCGATCCACGGCTCCTCTGGCCAGCAAGGCAGGCATCAGAGCGGAATCAGACAGCGGCCAACAAAGAGCGCCAAAAAAAGGGGGCTCCTCGAGCCTCCCCCCGCAAACCAGCAGCCCCAAACCTCGTTCGGAAGACAGGTTTGGGAGGCACGTCGGGGAGTAAAGGCCAGCCGGGAGAGATTGGCCCGAGCGCGAAAACCCCGAGCGAGAAAACCCCGAGCGCGAAAACCCCGAGCGCGAAAACCCCGAGCGCGAAAACCCCGAGCGCGAAAACCCCGAGCGAGAAAACCCCGAGCGAGAAAACCCCGAGCGAGAAAACGGAGAGTGCCCCGTCCTGGACTCGAACCAGGAACCCTCTGATTAAGAGTCAGATGCTCTGACCAATTGAGCTAACGGGGCCAACTAGGACTTTTCTACCCATCCAGCGGCGAGCACACAAGGGGCGGGGTCTGTCCGGGATCCAGGCAGTGCTCCGCTCCCTGTGCAGGCCGGGAGCCGATCCGCGTTGAGGGTTTCAGCCACACCCGCTACATTCCGCGCTCCGCCCCGGCGGACCGGGCCCTCCGGCCCGGCCGGCGGCGGATGATTCCAGGTCACGCACGGGGAGGAAGAACGCCGATGGGCAGGTTCACAGGACTCAAGGGGCTGGTACTCGGAGTGGCCAACGACCACTCAATCGCTTGGGCAATCGCCAAGGAGATCCTTGCCGAGGGGGGCCAGATCGGGTTCTCTCACCTCCCCGACCGCCCGGACGACGAGCGGCAGCGAAACCGCCGGCGCGTTTCCCTCCTCACCGACAGCGAGCCGAACGCGAAATTCCTCGTCCCCATGGACGCCGGTAGCGACGAGCAGATCGCAGCAGTGATGCAGAAGGCCAAGGATGAATTCGGCACCATCGACTTCCTCGTCCACTCAATCGCCTACGCGCCCCTGGATGACCTCAAAGGGGAAACGACCAATTGCAGCCGTGAGGGATTCCGGACCGCGATGGAAACCAGCGCCTACAGCCTCTTGGCGGTGGGACGGTTGGCCCGGGGGATTCTCTCCTCCGACGCCTCGATCCTCACTCTCACCTACTTCGGTGGTGAGAAGGTGGTGCCCGGTTACAACATCATGGGAGTCTGCAAAGCCACGCTCGACGCCTGCGTGAAGTATATGGCCTACGATCTCGGCCCGGCCGGGGCCCGCGTCAATGCCGTCAGTGCCGGCCCGTTGCGGACACTCGCCGGCCGAGGCGCCGGCGTGGAGGACATGCTCGGGCTCTACCAGCACATGTCGCCAATGGGGCGCAACATCACCCACGAAGAGGTCGGCAAGGCCGGAGCCTGGCTCCTCTCCAGGGAATCGCTGGGGATCACCGGCGAAATCCTCCACGTCGATGCCGGCTACAACATCATGGGCTCTCCGGGACGGCTCCTCGATCTGGTGAAGAAGCCCGAGGCATGACGCCCCACCACCAATCGACGGCGACTGCCACCGTGATCGCGGTGGCAGTCGTCGTGGCTGGCGACAGCGTGCTCGTCGGCAGGAGGTCGGCGATGGCACTGGACGCCGCCGGCCTGGCCGAATTTCCCGGCGGCAAGCTGGAGGCAGGGGAGTCGGCGGCCCATGCTGCGGCCCGCGAGTGCCTCGAGGAGACGGGACTGGCCGTTCGTATCGGCGCCCTCTTGGAAGTGGTGCCCGCCACATCCTCCGCTGGCAACATCGAGATCCGGTTCTTCGCCGCGGCACCGCTCCCAGGGCCAGTCATCCCCAGACCGCCGTTTGCGTGGCTGCCGATGGCAGACCTGGCACAGTTGCCATTTCCCACCGCCAACCGGCGCATCCTCGAGCGGTTGATAGCGGGGACGATCCTGCCGCCGAGCGGCGATCAGGGAGGATCGTAGCCACCACGGCTCCAGGGATGGCAGCGACAGATGCGGAGGGTGCCACGGAAACAGCCCACCACCACGCCATGTTTCTTCACAGCTGCATGGAAATACTCGCTGCAAGTGGGTCGGTAGCGGCAGGAGCGGCCGAGCAGGCCACTGAGAAAGCGCTGGTAGACGCGGATGGCCGCGAGAATCGGCCACGCCACGGCCCGGTCTGCCACCGATGCCAAGCGCTCCAGAGGGGGGTTTTTTCGCGGCCGCTGCATCGATCCGCCCAACCTTCCTAGCCCATCTTCAACGCCGCCTTGGCTGGCGATAGCCCACAGCTGGTACTGACGCCGTCCGATAGCCCGATCGGGACACGATCCGCTCCGCCAGGGAAAGCAGCGTCTCCTCCACTGCACGAGCACCCCGTTCCCCCTCCGGCATCTTCCCCGGACGGACGACGACGATGTAATCCTGTCCTGGAGGCAGACGTCCCTGCATCAAGCGGAACGCCTCGCGCAACCGCCGCTTCCAGCCGTTCCGCACGACGGCGTTGCCCACCCGCCTCGACACCGAAAGCCCCAACCGCACCCTCACGGCACGCTCGGCAGCAGTCGCACCGTCAACCACCGCTGCCGGGCAGGCATAGACGACGATCGATCCGTCGGCCGCACTGCGGCGGAACCCGTACACCCGCTCGAACTCGGATGGGCGCCGCAACCGGGCCGCAGGCGGCAGTCCCAACCGCGTTGGTGTCACCACTTCAGCAGCGCCCTCGGGTCGGGAGCCCCAGCCCCCGCCTCGCGGGCCGCGGCCAGCAGTTGCTGCACCACGTCGGCAGAGGGGATGGTGGCGGGGAGAACGATCTGCACCTCGGCGATCAGGTCACCCTTATGCCCGTTGGCATGGCGGACACCCATCCCCGCAGCACGCAACTTGCGGCCGCTGCTGGTCAGCGGCGGGATCCGCAGTGCGATCACGCCCCACGGCGTCGGTACATCGACCTTCGCCCCTTCCACGGCCTCGGCCAGGCTGATGGGCAACGTCACCTCCAACGTGTCGCCGTCCCGTCGATAGACAGGGTGCTCTTCAATCCCCACCTCGAGCAACAAGTCGCCCGTCTGTCCGCCCCCGCTGCCCGGCATTCCCTGACCGCGCAGTCGCATTCTCGCTCCATCGGGAACCCCCTGGGGAATGGTGACGCTGATCGTCTCCCCCGTTCCTCCCCGCTCGATCTTGACATCGGTCTTCCCACCATCGATGGCCATCCGAAACGGAACCACGATCCGCGCCGTGATGTCTTCGCCAGCTTGCTTGGGGACTTTGCGACGAGCGCGGGATTTTCCGCCGCCGCCACCACCAAACAAGTCGGCGAAACCACCCCCGCCGAAGAGGCTTTCGAGATCGATCTCGCTGCCGCCGCCGAAAGGATTCGCTCCTGCCGCACCGCCACCGCCCGGACCGCGTCGCGGACCGCCACCGCCGGCAACCCCCTCGAAGGCACTGCCGTAACGGTCGTACATCTCACGCTTGCTTTGGTCGTTGAGCGTGTCGAATGCCGCCTGCACCTGCTTGAACTTCTCCTTCGCCGATGTGTCGTCGGGATGGAGATCGGGGTGGTATTTTCGGGCTAATTCGCGGTACGCCTTGCGGATGTCTTCCGCAGATGCCGTCCGCGGCACTCCGAGTGTCTGATAGTGGTCGTCGGCCATCGCGGCTGCGCCGTCCCCGCGGGATCGGCCCTGGGTGCCCTTCGGGCCAATGTGTCTGAAGGTGTCTTCTGGTGTCTCAAGGTCTGTCCGATCCGGCCACCGTGAAAAAATCGGCCGGTCGCGGACCCTGATTTCACGATCTTACGGACCGGCGGTGACCCCCTTCAAGCGGCATGATTGGCGCGGCTGTGCCACGCGCACCGATTCGCAATCACGGCCCCGACGCTCGCCTCATGGCAGCACTCAACGCCGCTGGGACCGCTTCGCCCGACGGGCCGGGGCGGCAGCTTCCATCGATGGCAATCCGGTCGACCGCTGGATATCGCCAGCAATCTCCGCCGGGGCCCGCGGCGACTCCCCCTTCTCCTCGAGGAAGTACGACTGACACCGCACCGGCTCTTCCCCGGGGCCGGGATGGAGGAGGTGGAAACTGCCGTCCCCCTCCATGACACGGGCGCGGGTGTTGTCGGCGAGATACACCGGCACGATCTCGCGGAGGATCTGGGACACCAGCGCCGGAGTCTCGATCGGCACCATCACTTCCACCCGACGGAAGAAATTCCGCGGCATCCAGTCGGCACTGGAGATGTACACCTTCGCCTCGTCGTCCGGCCCAAAGATGTAGATCCGACTGTGTTCGAGGAAACGGTCGATGATGCTCCGCACGCGGATCGTCTCGCTCAGGCCTTTGACTCCCGGACGGAGGGCACAGATCCCCCGGGGGACGATGTCGATCGGCACCCCCGCCTGGCTGGCACGGTACAACGCCTCGATGACGTCGGGATCGACTAAGGCGTTGAGCTTGGCGAAAATCCGAGACGGCTTCCCCGACCGGGCCCGCGCGGCCTGCTCATGGATCAGTTCCAGCGTGCGCCGGTGGAGGTCGTTGGGGGCCACAATCAGCTTCCGCCAAGCGTGGCCCTGCGAGTAGCCCGTGAGGAGGTTGAAGACGGCCGAGGCATCCTCGGCAAATTGTTCGTCGGCAGTGAACAGGCCGATGTCGGTGTACGACAGCGCGGTGGTGGGGTTGTAGTTGCCGGTGCCAAGGTGGACATAGCGGCGCAGGCCGTGCCCCTCGTTTCGCACTACCATCGACAGCTTGCAGTGCGTCTTGAGGTCGAGAAAGCCAAACACGACGTGCACGCCAGCCCGCTCCAGTTGGCGGGCCCAACTGACATTGTTGGCCTCGTCGAACCGGGCCTTGAGTTCGACCAGTGCCGTGACATGCTTGCCAGACTCTGCCGCCACGATCAGGGCCCGCGAGATTGGCGAATCCCCCGAGGTGCGGTAGAGAGTCTGCTTGATGGCCAGGACACGAGGATCCGCAGCAGCCCGGGTGACAAACTCCACCACTGGATCGAAGGACTCGTAGGGATGGTGGAGAAGGATGTCGTGGGCGGCGATCATCGCAAACAGATCGTCACCACGCCGCAATCCCCGCGGCATCCGGGGAGTGAATGGAGGATCGTGGAGCATCGGGTAGCCAGGGAGCCTGTGCAGTTCCCACAGGCAGGTGAGGTCGAGCGGCCCGTCGATCCGGTAGACCTCGCCGTAGCCACCGTCTCCCTCTTCGTCGTGGAGTTCTTCATCCTCGATGATCGCCCGGGCCACGGAATCGTCCGCCGAACGCGCCGAGACCTCGATCCGCACTCCTTGGCCGCGTTGACGGGCCTTGAGGCGTTCCTCGATGAGCTTGAGCATGTCGTCGGACTCCTGCTCAAGCAGTTCCAGATCGCTGTCGCGAGTGATCCGGAAGGCGGTCCAGGAGAGTACCGTGAATCCGCCGAAAAGTTGCGACAGCCGGGCGGCCACAAGATCCTCGAGGAGTACAAAGCGGTGCTGGCCGGGAATTTCGCAGCCGACGTTGACGAACCGGGGGAGGACCTGCGGCACCTGCACGACGGCAAACAGCCGCCTCGGCCCCAACCCCTGCTTCTGCTCCAAGCGGGCGCCGATGTACAGGCCACGGTTGTGGTAGCGGGGGGATGGATGGGCCGGATCGACGGCCATCGGCGTCAGAATCGGCAGGGCACGCTCGTTGAAGAAGCGATCCACGCGGGCCAATTGCTGGGCGTCAAGATCGGCGTAGCGGACGAGTTGGAACCCTTCGGCGACCATCGCCGGGCCAATGCTCTCCCGCAGGCATCGGTACTGGCGGGCGACAAGTTCCTGCGTCCGCTCTGCCAATCTCCGCAACTGCTCCAGCGGTGTCGTGCCGTCGGGGGGCGTGTCCTGCGGGGCACTCTCGCCAAATGCCTGCTCGCGGACCCCCGACACCCGGACCATGAAAAACTCATCGATGTTGGAACTGAAGATCGCCAGGAACTTCAGCCTTTCCATCAGCGGATTTTTGGTGTTCTCGGCCTCCTCCAAGACGCGGAGATTGAATTCCAACCAACTCAACTCCCTGTTGATGAAGCAATCCGGGCCGATGGGGCGTTCGGTACTGGAGTCGCTGGTGGTCATAGGGGGATTCCCGTTGGCAGTGGCACGGCCGGTGGCTCCGCGGGCATGGTATGGTGCGGGAAGCCTGCGGACAGCACGAGTCTACCCCGCCTCGATGTCGTCTCCGTGAGCAGTTTCGCCCCCGGCCATTCCCCCCTGTGCACCAGAGCATTCCGCATCCGGAACTCGTTCCAGCGGCGCCGCTTGGCGCCCCGGACAGGCTCCAGCCGGCTTTCGCGTTGACACCCCAACCATGGAGCCGGGGTTGGTGCGCCGCCGAGGCCTGCCGGTTTGAGGCGTCCGCCCCCAAGCCGGGGAACGTCTTCCCCGGCGCACCGTTCACCGATCTGTCGCACGCTGAGCTCGTGGCGGCGGGGCGCGCGATCGCACCTGCCATGGACTCCGCCCCCGGTCGGCCGCTGGGACGGACGATCCTCGACGCGGTCACCGCGTCGCGCCTGGTGACACGGTCCAACGCCAACCTGGGGATCATTCTCGCGATCGCCCCGATGGCTGCGGTTCCGGGGAGCGATCTCAGCGCTCCGTTGGATGCCGGGGCCGTCGCGGCCCTGCTCGCCGGGCTGACCCCCGCCGATGCCGCCGACACCTGGCGGGCGATCGAGTCGGCAGCGCCTGGCGGCATGGGAAGGAGAGGAAAGTGGGATCTTGGCGGGCCTCCTCCCGAGAATCTGCTCGCCGCGATGGCATTGGCCTCCCCCCTGGATTCGATCGCCCGCTTGTGGGTCGAGGGCTATGGATGGTTGCTCGACGGCCTGGTCAACGACATCCTCGGGGAGATCGACTCTGGCCATTCTTTTAGCGACTCCCTCGTCCGCGGCCACCTCCGCCAGTTGGCTCGGCAGCCCGATTCCCTGATCCACAGGCGGCACGGCGCCGCCGTGGCCAACGCCGTCTCTCTGCGGGCGGCGGAGGTGATCGCCAGCCCCAGCGACCGCTGGCGGCAGGCTGTCGCGGAGTTTGACCGCGAACTCCGCGCTCCACTGCGGATCAACCCCGGCACCACGGCTGATCTCTGTGCTGCGGCGGTGTACATTCTTCTCCGCGATGGCCGGCTGCGGCATGCTTTCTCCGGCCCACCCCGACTCCCAGACGTGGCCTGCCGCCACGACTTTCGTCCTTTGAGGAAACCACGCGTGATGCAACGCCATCAGGTCAGACTTCGCAAGGCGGTGCACGTCTTCGCCGCCGGGCACTTCATCACGCTCAGCGATCAACTCTGCGAGCCGATCCACGGGCACAACTGGACTGTGGCTGTGACTGTCGACGGCATCCCCGATGCCCACGGGATGGTGGTCGATTTCATCTGTCTGCGCGATACCCTCTCGGTGATCATCTCCCGCCTCGACCACCGCATGCTCCTTCCCACAGGCAATCCGCTCCTCCCGGTCACGTTGGATGTGGGGCCGGACGGCGTTCACGAGGTGACCGTGCGTTTCGGGCGCCGCCGCTGGGTGTTCCCCGCCGACGAATGCGTGCTGCTGCCACTGGCCAACACGACGGCGGAATGGATCGCCGGATGGATCGGCCATGAACTCCGCACGGCGATGGCGGCGGCGGGCTCTCCCCTCGACGGCCGGCTGTGCATCGCGGTCGATGAGTGCCTCGGCCAGGAAGGGGTTTGGGAGAGCGTGCCTGAGTGACTGTGCGGCAGGCGCACGTCAGCCCTCTGCAACCACCAGTTTTCCGGCAGCTTCGATCGCCAACGCCAGCGCACGGCGTCCGAGGCGGACCCGCATCAGTGCGGCGCCGTCGGGATTGCGTTCCACCTCCCCCTCGGTACCCAGGACGAGTCCGGAGTCGGTGAGGTAGCGGAGAAACCCCGCCGATTGATCGAGGACGCGGGTGATGCGGAACCGACTGCCGGCCGGACAATCGGCCAGCGATCGAGGGGGCGGAAGGTCGTCGTCGGCCACAGCATCATCATCGGCACGGGGGATCGGATCACCGTGCGGATCGACCCGTGGATGGCCGAGATAGGCATCGATCCGGTCGACGAGCAGGTCGCTGACCGCATGCTCCATGTGCTCGGCCTCATCGTGGACCTCGTCCCAGTTCATGTCGAGGGTCCGCAGCAGGAACAACTCCAGCAGCCTGTGACGGCGAATGACCCGCAGCGCCAGCAGCCGACCGGACTGAGTCAGCGACACGCCCTCGTAGGGGCGGTGCGTCGCCAGCCGTGCTGCATCGAGCGTCTTGAGCATGCTCGTCACGGTACCGGGCGAGACATCCAGCGCCGAGGCGATCTGCCCTGTGGTTGCGGCGCCGCCTTGCTGCGCAGAGGTGATCTGGTGGATCGTCTTCACGTAGTTCTCGACCGTCAGGCTGGGCACGGGAATCTCTCGGGGCTGACTTAAGAGGAGGGGAGACAGCGGACGCACCGGCATTGCCGCGGAACCGGAGCGGGGATTGCCCCCCGTCCTACCGGAATCCATTATGGCATTTCCGATCGGGCATGGAGTGGCTGATCGGGGGGTCGTCAGGGGACGGCACGCTCCATTGAATCCTGGCCAGGGAACGGCTCCCCCGAAGGGCCTTCGTTCCATGGCGATGCATCTCAACAGGCAGGCGGCCGAGATCGTGAAGCGGGCGCTGGCCGCCGCCGGCGACCTCGGTATCACGACGCACACCACCCCCGACGGCGTCCGTGTCATCGACTGTGGAGTAAAGGCTCCTGGGGGCGAGGCCGCCGGCTTGGTACTGGCCGAAGCGGCGCTGGCAGGGCTGGGCGAGGTGTGGGTGGAAAGCCCAGGAATGCCGCCGCGGGCAGGGGGCGTGATTGCCGCCGGAGATCCCTGGCAGGGACGCTGCCCGTGGAAAATCGTTGCCGTTTCGAGCGACCAGCCGGTGGCCGCCTGCCTCGGCTCGCAGTACGCCGGCTGGAAGGTGGCGGTGGGAAAATACTTCGCCATGGCCAGCGGTCCGATCCGCGCGGCGATCGGACGGGAGGATCTCTATCAATCGATCGGCCTCCGGGAGCGGCCTCCGGTGGCGGTCGGACTCCTCGAGTCGAGCACCTTGCCTCCCGACAACGTCTGTCGGCAGTTGGCCGACGAGGCGGGCGTTTCCCCGAAGCAGCTGCTGCTTCTGGTGGCCCGCACCTCCAGTCCGGCCGGCACGCTGCAGGTGATCGCGCGTTCGCTGGAGACAGCGCTGCACAAATTGCACGATCTGCACTTCGACCTGGCACGGATCCGGCGCGGTGCGGGCCGCGCTCCATTGGCTCCGTTGCCCGATCCCCCCAACGACCTGACCGCGATCGGCCGCACCAACGATGCGATCCTCTATGGTGGCCACGTGGTCCTGGAAGTCAGTGGCGATGACGCCAGCCTCGCCGTTGTGGCCGAACGGATGATCAGCCGTGCCTCCGCGTCGTACGGGCAACCCTTCAGCCGGCTCTTCGAACAGGCCGGCCACGACTTCTACAAACTCGATCCAGCGCTGTTCGCTCCGGCGTCCGTGGAGCTGTTCAATCTCGATACCGGTACGCGGCACTGTGCCGGTGGCATCGCGCCGGAAGTCCTCCGGGAGTCGTTCGGCGCCACTTCGACGGTCGATCACGCGGCGTCGACCGGTGGCAGCACCACCGCCCCTGACAGGGAAGATTGAGCGATGCGACTGGTGGCGATCGGCGAACCGTCTGCCTGGCACATGCGACGAATCGGCACCTGCGCCACCTCTCGGGGACACGCGGTGGAGATGGTCCGCTGGCGGGAGATGGCCGCCTGCATCTCCCCAGCCGCCACCGCGGTGGAAACCTTCCTGCCAGTCGCCCTTGAGGAGGCCGACGTGGTGGTCGTCCGTGGCATGCCAGGCGGCGGACTGGAAGAAGTGATTCTCCGCATGGATCTGCTGGGACGACTCGCCGCCCGCGGCACTCCGGTGATCAACAGCCCACGCTCCCTAGAGACGGCGATCGACAAATACCTGTCGCTGGCCAGACTGGCCGCTGCCGGGATCGCGGTGCCAGCCACGGTGGTGGCCCAGGACGCCGGGGGGATCGGCCGGGCCTGGGAGTCGCTGGGAGGAGATGCCGTTGTGAAGCCTCTCTTCGGCTCGGAAGGGCGCGGCATCGAACGGATCTCCACGGCCGCACACCTCAAACCGCTCCAGGACGCTGCCGGTGAAGCCCCGGAGGGAATCGCCACCTACCTCCAGGAGTTCGTTCCCCACGGAGGTTGGGATGTTCGGATTCTCTTGATTGGTGAAGAGGTGTTTGCCATCCGTCGTTCCAGCACCACCGACTGGCGGACCAATCTGGCCCGCGGCGGGACGGCCGAGCCCTTCGCTCCTCCCGCCGACTGGATCAGTCTGGCCCGCCGGGCGGCCGGGGTCCTGGAGGTCGAGGTGGCGGGGGTCGACATTCTCCCCGCCAGCGACGGGCGGGTGCTGGTCCTGGAGGTGAATGCCGTCCCCGGCTGGCGGGGGCTGGAAGCGGCCACCGGCCTCGATCCCACCACAGCCCTCGTTCGCTGGGCAGAAACCCGTGTTCGGCCACTGGACGGCTGAACTTGAACTGGCTTTCTGGGGCCGTCACAAGCCGGACAGTTGGGAAATGCGACTCCCGGCGACTGCCTCTTTTCTGCGCAGGGCACCCACTGCCACCAGAAATGGCACTCCTGCCTGAAAAAAAGTCGGTGCCCTACATGTCGCCGTAAGTCGTTGCTGTGATGGCACTTTCTGCTGCGACTTGACCGTCGCGCAAGCATGCAGTCACAAGCGGGCCCTCGACGGGTTCCGCACGCACTGTTCCTCAGGACAAACCCGCAATGGCCAGCACTTCCGACGCCGCTTTCCCCTCCGCAGATGCCACCAGCCAGCAGGCCACCGCCGTGCTCCAAGTGGCCGAGCGACTCCATGCCATGTCGCCGGACTGGGTGGTGTTCTTCCGGGAGGTGCTGGGGGTGGAGGGGATTGTCCGCCGGACGTTCCGCGACACCGCCGACCTCTCCCATTTCGAATGCTCGCCGCAGTACGCCAGGATCAGGGAGATGCTCGACGATCTGCGGAGCCGGCAACGCGACCGCCCTTCCAGTCGGGAGGCCCAGCGGGTGGTGACGGTGCGGATGCCGCGGGCGCTCCACGAGACGCTCAAAGCCGAGGCCGAGGGGATGCGGGTGAGCATCAATACGCTGTGCATCTCCAAACTCCTGAAGATGCTCGACGAGGCGGAGCGACGGGATTTGTCGACCATCCGCCCCGGGGAGGACGCTGACGGCTCGGATCTCGAGCGCTCGGCGTGAGCGGACGGGGCCGGGGAGAGGGAATGGAGCGGCGTGGAAGAGAAGCGTCTTGAGCGAGCGGACGGGGCCGGGGAGAGGGATGGAGCGGTGTGGAAAAGAAGCGATCTACGTGAGCGGACGGGGCCGGGGAGAGGGATGGAGCGGACCTGTAAGCCGGGTTTTGTTCCGCGGCCCTCTTGCGAGGAGCGCGGCGATGACCATTTCTCTAGGACGCCGGTTGCCCGGCGTCTCCAGCAGCCGACCCGGAAGTGGGTGCGAAACGGGCCGTTTCGCGCCGGCCCGAGGGCCGGTCTCATTCCTGCTTGGCCTTGCTCCCGATGGGGTTTACCAAGCCGGACCGGTCACCCGGTCCGCTGGTGAGCTCTTACCTCACCGTTTCACCCTTACCGGCAGGCGAACCTGCCGGCGGTCTGTTTTCTGTGGCACTGTCCCTGGCCTCACGGCCGGTGGGCGTTACCCACCATCGCGCCCTCTGGAGCCCGGACTTTCCTCCCGCCGGGGCATTCCCTGCCGGTGGCCCTCACGGGCTCCGGTCGGACTCTCCCGGCCGACGGTCATCCGATCCCCTCCGATCCCTCTCCCCGAACTCGTCACACCCAATCGTACCTCACCCGCAGAAGCAGGCGCTGGTTTTGACCGACCGGTGAGAGGGACGTAGATTTGGGAGAGCCGGTCCCGAACCAACAGCCTGGAGACCGCGTAATCCCATCCATGTATGGCGAATTGATCCCGCAAGGGGGCGGCGACCCCATTCCGTTGCTCAAATCGACGCTCGTCGTGGGCCGTCGCGAGAGCGCGGACATCGTCCTCCGCTTCCCCAACGTCTCAGGATCGCACTGTGAGTTATCGCTGGTGGATGGCCGCTGGCACGTGAAGGATCTGGCCAGTAGCAACGGCACCAAGGTCAACGGCATGAGGGTCAGCGAGCACCAACTCGACCCGGGCGACAAACTTTCCGTGGCAAGGCACCATTTTGAGATCGCCTACGAGCCCTCGAAGTTGGGGGCCGTTGCCGCACCGGCCAACCAAGCGCCGTTCAACCCTTTTGGAAAAAGCCTGCTCGAATCAGCCGGGCTGGAGTCGCGGAACCAGCGTCCGCTCGCCCCCCCCTCCTCTGCCAGCCGTCAGGGATCACGTCGGCCCGACGCCCCCCCGCCTCCGGCGGTGGGGTCCTGAACCGGCTGCATGGCAAAACCCCGCAAGATACGGTTCGATTTCCGCAAGAACCGCTCGGGGCGTTGTCGCGGGGGCGACCTCACCCGTTCGCTCGGCCGCGATCCAGACGCAGTCGCCGATCAGGCCACATCGGAACGGCTCTCCGGCAAGGGCGACCTGACGCGGAAGCGGACGGTGATCGATGCCGGAGACGGCCCCGCCGATCCAGCACTATCCTGGCGCGGGCAGGTGCTCCATGTCCATGGATTGGAGAGTTTTGTCCGCCGGGAAGACGGGAGCGTCGCCCGCTGCACAACCCGGCGCGTGCTCCGGACCCTGGTGACCAACCAGAGGCATCCGGTCGTCGCCGGCGACTGGGTCGTGGTGCGATCGACGGCCTCCGTGCCCTCCACGGCGCTCCCGGACGCCTCCATCCACTCCGTGGAGACGCGGCGCAACGAAATCGCCCGCTCCAGTCGGGGACGCCGTCACGTGATCGTTGCCAACGTCGATCAACTGCTGATCGTCGGCAGCGCTGCCGAGCCCCATCTCAAGCCGGGCCTCATCGACCGCCTCTTGGTGGCGGCCGAATCCTCCGGCATCCAACCGATGATCTGCCTCAACAAAGCCGACCTCGTTCCTGCCGCGACGCTCGTCCCCTTAGCCGGCGTCTACGCGCGGATGGGATACCGCGTGGTACTCTGCTCCACGGTCACGGGCATGGGGCTGGATCGCCTTCGCGTCGAACTCCGCGACCGGGTGACAGCCGTCGTTGGTCAGAGCGGCGTCGGCAAGTCATCGATTCTCAACTGGCTCGAGCCCGGACTCGTTCTCCCCATCGGGGCGGTGAGCCGCGACAACGACAAGGGGCGGCACACGACTACCACGGCGCGTCTCCTCCCCCACTCGTTCGGCGGCTCGTTTGTCGACACGCCGGGGGTGCGGCAGTTCCAGTTATGGGAGATTGTGCCGGCGGAGGTACCAGCCGCATTCCGCGACCTGCGACCGATCGCCAACCTGTGCCGCTTCCCAGACTGCACCCATAGCCACGAGACCGACTGCGGCGTCAAACATGCCGTGGCCGACGGTCTCCTCGACACGCGACGCTGGGAGAGTTGCTGCCACCTGGCAGCCAACCTCGGCGACACCACGGAGGACGACGAGTGACAGAGCGGTCCCGGATCACCAGCGTCCACAGCGAGAAGGCAGTACTCGTCGGGGTGCTGCTGACGCCCCCTGTCGACCCTGAGAATCCGCTGGCGGAAATGCGCGGACTGGCGGAATCGGCGGGAGCGGTAGTGACCGCCGAACTGACGCAGCGACGCGAGAGCCCCGATCAGACCACCTACCTGGGCAAGGGCAAGGTGGTCGAACTGGCGGCGCTGGTCGCTCACCACGACGCCGACGCCGTGATCTTCGACAACGACCTCTCCCCGGCCCAGACCCGCAACCTGGAAAACGCCCTGAAGACAAAGGTCCTCGACCGCTCAGAGGTGATCCTCGACATCTTCGCCGTCCGGGCGCGGACCTATGAAGCACGGCTCGCAGTGGAACTGGCGCAACTGGAATACTCGTTTCCCCGCCTCAAGCAGCTGTGGACCCATCTCTCTCGCCTGAAGATGGGGATCGGCATGCGCGGCCCGGGCGAGAAGCAGTTGGAGGTCGATCGCCGGTTGGTGGAGAAACGGATCCACGACCTGCGGCAGGAATTAATCACCATCCACGGCCGCAAGGAACGCCAGGTTGCAGCGCGGCAGGACCACATGACCGTCTCACTGGTGGGATACACCAACGCCGGAAAGAGCACCCTCCTCAACACGCTCACCGGTTCCGACGAATTGGCCGCCAACAAACTCTTCGCCACGCTCGACACCCGGACGCGGCGCTGGAGGCTCGATGGCTGGGGGCCGGTGCTGATCAGCGACACCGTGGGCTTCATCCGCGATCTTCCCCACCGATTGATCGCCAGTTTCCGGGCCACCCTCGAAGAGACCAGAGCGGCCGATCTCCTCCTCCATGTCGCCGATGCCTCGAGCCCGCAGGTCGACTCCCAGATCACGGCCGTCCGCGATGTCCTCACCGAACTGGAGGTTGACGCCAAGGACACGCTCCTGGTCCTCAACAAGGTCGACGCAATCTCCGACCGCTCGCAGCTCGACTCCCTTCTGGCGCGCTATCCACACGCCATCGCAATCTCGGCTCGCAGCGGCGCAGGCATCCCGGAACTGATCCGCGCCACCAGCGACTGCATGGGAAGAAATTTCCGTGACGTCGATGTCCGCACCACGGCCGGCAATGGCCGTTTGATGGCGTGGCTGGCGGCACATGGCGAGGTGCTCTCGCGGCACTTCGATGAGAACACCGTCACCGTCCACTGCCGGATCCCGACTGCGATGCTCGGCCGCATCGATCCGGCCGAGGCAGAGATCCACTCCCACTCCCCGGCCACCGCGCCGTCTGTCGCTGTCCCGCTGCCGGCGGACGATATCCTGGCAGATGGTGGCAGAAGTCCTTCCTGACTCTCTCGGGCGCCTCCCCACTCGATTCACCGCAGGACAGGACGGCTCGTGCCACGGGTTGACGGGCAGCGCCTCAAGCGGTGACGCATTGCATGCACAGTCTGCGAGGCCTTTCCATGCCCCAGCCAGCGAGTCCGACTGCAAACACCTCCCCTGGCCTGCACCGCTTGAGCCGACGGCGTTTGGCAGGACAGCGGGTGGTCATCACCGGCGGATCGTCGGGAGTGGGACGGGCACTCGCGGTGGAATTGTCGCGCCGCGGCGGGGTGGTACTGGCAACGGCACGGCGGCAGCATCTGCTCGAGGAACTCGCCGCGACAAGCGGAGTATCGATCCTCGCCGGCGACATCACGTCGGCAGCATTCCGCAGCCAACTCGTCGCCGTAGCGGAACGCCGTCTGGGGGGGATCGACGTCGTGGTGGCGGCAGCCGGCAGCGGGGCTGTGGGGCCGTTCTCATCCGCCGATCCGGCCACGCTCCGGAGGATCATGGAAGTCGATTTTCTCGCCCCTGCGGAGTTGGTGAGGTTGTCTTTGCCGGCGCTGCATGCCAGCCCGGATCCGGCGATCGTGCTCGTGGGATCAATCCTCGGGCTCCATCCCCTCCCTTGGCATGCCGACTACTGCGCAGCCAAAAGTGCGCTCCACTCCCTGGCTGCGGCGTTGCGAGTGGAACTGTCGACCATCCCCATCGACGTCCTGCTGTGCAGCCTGGGGCCGACCGATTCAGAGTTTTGGGACTCGCTCCTCGTCGGCCAGAGGCCACGCTGGTCGCATGGCCGATCGCTGTCGGCCGCGGTCACCGCACGAATCATCGCGACAGCCCTGGAGCGCCGCCGGAAGGAGGTTTTTCCTGGTTGGCCAGCCAAGGGCTATGCGCTCGCAGCCCGGCTCTGCCCGTGGCTGATCGACACCATCATGCGACGACGGATGGCAGCGGGCTGACACCCTTTCAAAGGGGCATTCCCGGACCGGGGATCGGCTGGCGCACAAAACCGGTTCGTCACCGTCCCGCGGCTCGCTCAAGACTCTCACCGATGGCGAGGAGTTCCTCGGCATCGAGGACCGCGGCGGGGGCCACGAACAGCCGCCGGATGGCCTCCCGGTGGATTTTCATCTTCGTGCCGCCGACTCCCAACGCACCGTACACGACCGCGTGTCCATCAGGTCGGGCTTTGTCCTGGGCGGCGATGCCGACGATCCCCGCCGGCGGCACGGCGTTGAGATCGATGAGCACACCGGCGCCTCGAGCACATGAGCGCCCCTGGGCGTCGAGGAGGGTCGCGCCTGCCGCGCCGCAGGCCACCACCAGTTGCGCATCGGCCAGGGCCCGCGGAAGTGCTCCCGCTTGGGCGGCAGGGTCGCTCGATTCAAGGCTTGTCAGCCGCGCCGCAGGCAGCCGGGCGGTGATCCGCCTGCAGGTCGCTTCGGCTCTTTCAAGGCAGCGTGAGACGACCGTGACCGCCACCCCCTTGCCGGCAAGCAGGCGGGCGACTCTCTGGCCGACAGGTCCGGTACCGCCAAGGACCACCGCCCGCAACTCCGATCCGGCCGCGTCGAGCGCGAGGTGGCGGGCGGCGGCGACCACGGCGGCGGCGGCGGTGGTGTTCGCCCCCGATGGATCGAGCAATGTGCACACCCGCACCGGGCCAAAGAACGTCTCCTGAATCTTCGCAAACACCTCCTCAGCTGCGGCGACATCACTGCCGCCGACAAAGATCGCCGTCGCATGGAGATCCACACCGCCACGGGTGAACATCGCGCCATGCACCAGCGGCACAACGTTGGCGGCCGTCACGCCTCCATGGCGGAGCAGCACCTCAGCCCCGGCGTCGACTGCCACAACCGCATCGAACGAACTCGGCTGGGGATCGGTGTCAAACTGGAGGAGAATGCGGGCAGGCATGGTGATCACTCCGGTGGAAGGCTGCGGAGGCCCGGGCTCCGGCCTGCTGCCAGAGGTGTCCATCTGTGACACCGCCCGTGGCGCGGAAACCGACGCCACGGGCGGATGTCGAGAGCCAACAACAGGCCCCAAGGGGCCCGTCAAGAACCATGTCTAAGATCAGAAACCGCGGAACGGATGGACCTGATCGCGACCGGCAACCATCTCGGCGACCGTCGGCTTGCCCTGCATGGCGCTGGCGATGGCCTTCTTGGTGGCGTCGTAGTTGTACTCGTAAATCTTCTTGTCGTCGGCGGCCAACCAGTGAATGAAGACACCGCACACGATCACCAGGTTCTCGGCATCGCTCTTGGGGATCACGCCGTCGGCAACGCTGTCAGCAACTGCCTTGGCAACCGCAGCCTGGGCCGGGCCAAACATCTGCACCGCCTGCTTGGCACCCTTGATCGTGACCTTGGTGATCATCACGGTGGCCGGCTTGACGGCGAGGTTGGGGGTCAGCACGGCGAGGAGGTTTGAGTGCCCCTCGGTCTGATGGGCCAGTGCGTTGGCGAAGGCCACGCCCACGGGGCCATCCTTGCTCCCAATCAGCAGATCGATGTGGGCAATCTCGTTGCCGTCGCCGCTGAGCGCCTCGCCAATGAACATCGACATCACAATCTCCTCGTACGGGGAAAGGGCTTCTCGCACAGCAAGGGCCCGGGGACACTGAAAGGAGGCCTCGCCGCACTCGGCGTAGGTCCGCCCCCCTCCGGTCGGTTGCACCTTCCGGAGAATCGCGAGAATACCATCTACCCCCCGGCCAGCAAGCGCCGTCAGTCCCACCTTGGTCCTGTGGGAAACAGTTCCGGGAACCCGCCCATGCCAGCCTCCGGAGCCCTTTCCCAGACCACCACCACCACCGAGCTGCTGGTCGTCGGTGCGAGCGTGAGAGCGTGGGCAGGGTCGGCCCACCGGGCGGGGTTGAACGTTCATGCGGTTGATCTCTTCGCCGACCGTGATCTGAGCGCCGTCGCCCAAGCCATCCCGGTGGACGGTGCTGACTACCCCGCCGGCCTGGTGGCCGCCGCTGCGCGTCTCCCGGCCGCACCTTGGTGTTACACGGGGGCACTCGAGAACCACCCCGATCTGCTCGCGGTGATGGCCTCACAGCGGAGGCTGGCGGGCAATCCGGCGGCGGCCGTCCGGCGTGTCCGCGATCCGCATCTGCTCGCTGGGGCACTTGCCGATGCCGGAATCTCTTTTCCCGAGACCCACACCACCCCCCAGGGGGTTCTCACCGACGGCAGTCATCTTCACAAGCCACTGGCAAGTGCCGCCGGTCGAGCGATCGTGATCTGGACTGCCGCCAGGGCCCGCCGTTGGCAGACGCGGCAAGACAATCGTCGCTCAGTGTGGCAACGTCGCGTGGCAGGAAGAGCGGTTTCCGCAGCCTTCGTCATCGGGGCCGATGGAGCGGGATTGGTGGGGACGAGCAAACAACTGATTGGTCGGAGGCGCTGGCACGCCCGCCCCTATGCGTACTGCGGATCGATCGACGTTCCGCTCAAGTCGCTGCCAGAGGGGATCCACCGCCAGTGGATGCAGATCGGGCGGGTGCTGGCCGCAGACTTCGCCCTTTGCGGTGCAGTGGGGGTCGATGCCATCGCCACGGCCGATGGCCGGCTTGTGGTCGTCGAGGTCAACCCGCGGCCAACCGCGTCGATGGAGCTTTTCGAACGCTCTACCGGCCGACTACTGGCGGCGGAGCACTTGGCAGCCTGTGGCATCGCCTGCGGCAGGCCGCCAGCCACCGGCTCTCACAGCGGAGACCTGTGGGTCAAAGGCGTGCTCCGCGTCGGACCCGCCTTGCAGATCACGGCGGAGATCACAGAGCGTCTCGACGAGCTCGTGGCACGCTGGTCGTCGGGGAGTTGGCCGGGCCTTGCGGATCTTCCGCGGACCGGCAGCACAGTGCCCGCCGGCGGCGCATTGCTGACGGTCTTCGCAACTGCAGGATCGCCCGCAGCGGCGCTCAAGCTCCTTGGGGAGAGGATTGGGGGCGTGGAACACTTGCTGAGGCGTGGGTCCGCGGAGCGGTGACTGGTCGACTGGCCGCCGGGGATGGCGACCGAATTCAACCGGCCATCCGCCGCACAGGGGCTGCCGAGGCTGCTTCGTGGGAGAGGAATTGCATGAGGTAGGCGTCCTCGGTGGTGTCCTCGTAGAAATCCTTGAGGACCGAGATCGCGCGGTACCCGAGCGAGCGAAAGAAGACCTGCGCCGGCAGATTCCGCTCGCGGACCTCAAGAAGGATCCGATCGCGTCGTTCGGCGCTGAGCTTGGCGAACAGTTTCTCCATCATCTGGCTGCCAATCCCCAGGCGACGGTGGGACCTCCGGACGGCAAAGTTGAGGACATGGAGACGCGTTCGATGGAGTTCATAGATCATGAACGCCACCACGGAATCCCCCACCTCGGCAACCATGCCGATGCAGTTGCGCTGCCGCAGGCAGCGGGTGAAGTCCTCGTCCAACCAGGGAAACTCGAAGGCTTCCTGCTCGATTCCGAGAACTTCCGGCATGTCGCGGCGGATCATCCAGCGGAGTTGGATCCGAAGCCGGTCGCATTCCTTGGTCGCCACGTGTCGTCACTCCAAAGGTCGCAGGGCACGAGTGGGGGGCGAACCGTAGCAGCGTCCTCTGGCGGAGCCAAGAGATGTCGCGGCAGGCTTCGTCGATGCCGGACTTCAATCACTGGCTCCCCACACGGCTCAGCGCCGGTGCGTGCCAAACCATCTTGACCATCCAGGCTGCCGCTCCTACCCTCCCCCCCCTCAAGGATCTGGACCGGTCGGCGGTGTCGGATCAGGCTCCCGATGGCAGACAGCTATCCGCTGTCTTGCTGGTCGGATCCTTTCCTCCGGGAATGACAGTGTCCGATGCACATCAACTCCCGCCCCTGTGACAGAGACTCCTTCCGCTTCATGGCTCGCATCCGCGGGGTCAGCATCGCCGTGGCGACGGTATCGGCCGCCGCAGTCGCGCTGGTCGTTTGCGGATGTGCTGGTCCGGCGATCCGCAGCCAGAGCCCGGAGGTGGCGGCTTTGATGGGGATGGAATCGGACATCCGCCTCGTCGGCGATTACGCCGGAGCATGGGGCACCAATCCACAGCGCATTGAGCGCGCCGCCTTGGTCACGGGACTGCCCGGCACGGGCAGCGATCCGCCACCGGGTGCCCAGCGAGCCCTGCTCATGGCCGACATGCAGGCACGCGGAGTCGTCGACCCCAACAAACTCCTCGCCTCCACATCCACGGCGCTTGTGTGGGTGCACGCCTATCTCCCCCCTGGCGTGCGTAAAGGGGATCGCTTCGATCTGATGATCGAGGTTCCCGCCGACAACGAGACGACGAGCCTCAACGGCGGGTTCCTCATGGAAACCAGACTCACCGAGATGGCCGTGCTCGGTAACCGCGTCCGGGACGGCCATGTCCTGGGAATGGCCGAGGGGCCGCTGCTGGTCGACCCCGTGTCGGGGGGCACACTCGACTCGGTGTCGAAACTGCGGGCCCGAGTTCCCGGTGGTGGCGTGTCGCTGAAGACCCGCTCCATCGGCCTGATCATCCACCCCGAACACCGTTCCATCGCACTCTCCAAGCGTGTCGGTGATGCGATCAACCGTCGTTTTCATGCAGTCATCAAGGGAACCAAGCGGGGCGTGGCGACCCCCAAGACGGAGAAGTTCCTCGACCTGGAGATCCCTCCCGCCTACGCCCACAATCTCGGTCGTTACATCCGCGTCGTCCGCAGCGTGGCGGTCGTGGAGCCCCCCGCGGGCCGCCATGCCCGCATCGAACTGCTCGCCCGCCAACTCACCGATCCGGTGACGGCCGCGACGGCGGCCTTGAAACTCGAGGCCATTGGTCGCGATGCCATTCCCACACTTCGCAAGGCGCTCGAGTCATCGGATGCCGAAGTTCGCTTCGTCGCCGCCGAGGCGCTGGCATACGTCGGCGAATCGTCTGCGGCGCCTCATCTCGCCGAGGCGGCCATCAACCTCCGCAGCGCCCGCCCAGCGGCCTTGGCGGCGCTTGAGGTCCTTGATGATGCCAACGGCCTCGATGCCCTGCAGACCCTCCTTGACAGCCCCAGCGCCGAGACCCGCTACGGGGCATTCCGTGCCCTGTGGAAAATCGATCCCTCGGCGCCGTTGATCCGCGGCGAACGGCTCGGCGATGCCTGCTCGATGCACATCCTCGACGTCTCAGGAACTCCGCTGGTGCACCTCACCCGCAGCACCCGCCCGGAAATCGTCCTTTTCGGCACCGAGCATCCTCTCGACTCCGGACTCCGGGCCGAAGCGGGCAGTTCGATCGTCGTCGTGGTCGACGGGGGCACGGCAAACATCAGTCGTTTTGTCGCCGGCCAACCCGATCGAAACCTCGACGCTCCGGCCCGCGTCGACGCGGTCGCCCGGGCGATCATCGCGATCGGTGGCACCTATCCCGATCTGGTCCAGTTCCTCCAGCAGGCCAGTTCGAGCCGCTGTCTGGGCAGCCGCTTGGCATTTGACGCCGTGCCGAACGAATTCGACGGCCGGGGCACCGTCCACGACGAGGCATCGACCCACGACCGTGACGAGTCGGACCGGGAGGAAACGGAGCCGGAAGCCCCAGCCAACGACGACACGGCCCAGAGCGACAAACTCCGGGAAGGGGAAACCGCTGCCGGAATCGTCCGCGCAGGCGGCTCGTCATGACTCGGCTTAAGGCGCTGGAACTCTTCGGCTTCAAGAGTTTCGCCGACCGGACGCGGTTTGAGTTCCCCGATGGAATCACCGTGGTCGTCGGGCCCAACGGCTCGGGCAAATCGAACGTCGTCGATGCCATCAAGTGGGTGCTCGGCGAGCAGTCCGTCCGCAGCCTTCGTGGCCGCGATATGACCGACGTGATCTTCGCGGGGAGCGTGTCCCGCAAGCCGCTCAACACTGCCGAAACCACCCTCGTCTTCGACAACACCGCACGGAAGTTGCCGGTGGAGAACGACGAGGTGCAGATCGGCCGGCGGGTGTACCGCAGCGGTGAGAACGAATACCTGATCAACGGCGAAGTCTGCCGGCTCCGTGACATCCGGGATCTGTTCAGCGGTACCGGTGCGGCCACAGAGGCCTACAGCGTTATCGAGCAGGGGCGTGTGGATGCGTTGCTGGTGGCGTCCGGCAAGGATCGCCGCGCTGTGTTCGAGGAAGCCGCCGGTATCACTCGCTTCAAGGCCCGCCGCACCGAGGCCCTCCGGCGACTGGAGCGTGCCGAGCAGAACCGGCAGCGGTTGGCTGATATCGTGGGCGAGGTTGCCGGACGCTTGGAGACGGTCCGGCACCAGGCCGCACGCGCCCGTCGCTGGCGACAGATGACCGATCGCCTCCGTTGTCTCAGGCTCCTGGCTGCCCGCGAGGATCTGGCCCAAGTCGATGCGGCCGTGGCTGACGTCGAGGCTCTGCTGAGCGGTCTCCAAGGGGAATTGGCGGCGGCCGATCAGGAAGCGACCACGGCCACCGTTCGGGCCGCCGATCTCCTCCGTGAATCGCACGAACTCGGGCCGCAACTGGCTGCGCTGCGGTCACGCGTTTCCACGGAGCGGGAACTGGCAGCAGCGACAGAGGCCCGCCGCGGACTGCTCCTGCAGCGGGGAGGCGAGTGGGAGGCAGAAGTCGCGAGGATCTGCGCTGAGGCGCGCTCCGCCGGCGAAAAGGCCCGGGCTGCCGTCTCCGCAGCCGACGAGGCTGCCTCGTTGAGCACGGCAGTGGGACTGGAACTGGCGGCACTGGAAACCCGACTTGCCGATCGGGAGAGGGCTCGGGCGGGGTCACATGAGGATGTGGCCGAAGCCCGGATGGAACTGGCTGCCCTCGGGAAGCAACTCGAACGACTGACCACTGATCAGCAGCGATTGGTCCTGGAGGCCGATCGAGCTTCTTCCCGCCATGAGGAGGCCAGTCGGGCAGCGAGCGAATGGCGTCAGCGGATCGACACGGCCCGCCACCAGGTCGACGCCGTCGCCGAAGCCGCTGCCGCCCGTGACGGCAACGTGTCGGCACTGGTCTTCCGCCTCGACGCCACCAGTTCGGAGATCGCCTCGGCTGAGACCGCGGTCCGTGACCACTCAGCAGCGCTTGAAAATACTTGGCGCGATCTCGCCGGCTGGCAGGCAAAACTGGAGGCCTGCCGGGAACGGAAAGGTCTCCTCGAGGAGTTTGCCAACCGGCATGAGGGGCTGGGCGAAGCCGCGCGGAGAATCCTCGCCGACGCTGCGGCCGCTGGAAGCTCCGCTCCCCTGTGCGGCGTGGTCGCCGACCTCATCGAGGCGCCTCTGGAATGGGCGGGGCTGGTTGATATTGTGCTGGGAGCGTCGAGCCAGAGCCTCGCCGTCCAATCCCTAGACGATTTCGCCTCGTGGCTTTCCGAGTGGTCCGCCAGTCCCGCTGGAATCGCCGGCCTGGCCAACGGAGGGCGGGTGGGAATCGTCGCCGACGCTCTCCTCCCCGACCCCAGCCCCGTCGACCTCACCGCAGTCCCGGGGGTCGTGGGACGCCTCGATCGGCTCCTGGGCGGCACACTGTCCGAGGAGGGGGGGCAGCCAGCCATCGTCTGCCGCCTGCTCGGTCACGCCTGGGTGGTGGAATCGTTCGAGATCGCCCGGCGACTGGCGAGCCAATCGCATCCCGGGGTGATATTCATAACCAGAGATGGACAATGTGCGACTGCGGGCAGACTGGAGGTCGGCACCGCCAGCGGACCGGCCGGTTTGGTGGCCAGACGGGCTGAACTAAAGTCGCTCGGAGAACGATCGAGTGCCTTGGAGCGGCAGGCCGAGGCCACCGCAGCAGCCGTGGCGGTCCTCCAGTCGGATCTGGCATCGGCCGGCCAGACGGTGCGGCAACTGCAAGCCCGCCGTCAGCATGAGGCAGAAGGGGTCGCGGCCGCCAAGGCCGATGCCTCACGACTGCTCCGCGAACATGCCTCCGCCCGGGAGTCACTCTCCGCAGCAGAGGCCGCGATGCTCGCTGCCGACCGCCGGACGACGGAAGCCGCCCGCGGCCTGGAGGGCCTTTCTGACCAACTCGAACGCTGCCAGGCGGCACTGGCGGAGACCCGCCGCGATCTGGAACGCACCCAGGATTCGATCGCGGCCATCGAAGGGTCGCGCGGATCCCTGATGGAGGAAATTCATCACCTCCGAATCGATCTTGCGGCTGGTCGAGAACGCCTCACCCGCATCCAGCACGATGCCCTGGCCCGGAGCGCCGAGGCAGTCCAAAAGCGTGACGACCTCCGCGCTGTTCACGATCGCGCCGACGCCACTCGCCAGCGGTTCGCCGATGCAGAACTGGAACTGCTCCACGCCGGGAGTGCCTTGGCGGAGGCAGCCTGGGCAACGGAGCAGTCCGAGATCGCGTTTGCCGAACTCTCCCGACGGCGCGACGCGGTGGAGTCGCAGCGCACGGCTGCCACCGTTCAGGCCGAAGTGGCCCGATCGGCCGCTTCCGAACTGGGGGAGCGAATCCACGGCGGAGAACTCGAAGCTGGCGAGGCACGCCATCGCCGGGTGCGGATCGTGGAGCGGATCCGGGATGAGTACGACATCGACATCGAAGCCGTGGAGAGCCTGGCCCTCGACGCCGAACCGGCCGCCATGCCGGGCGATGAACTGCCCTCCGACAGGGCTGGCGTCGACTCCGCGATCGAGGAACTGAAGCGAAAATTGGCCTCGATGACGACTGTCAACCTCGAGGCACTGGCGGAATCTGAGCAACTCGCCGAGCGACTCGCTGGCTTGGAGGCACAGTTCGCCGACGTCACCAGTGCCAAAGCGTCGATCGAGCAGTTGATCGCCCGCATCGATGATGAGAGCCGGCGACTGCTGGCCGACACGATCGAGACCGTCCGCGGCCACTTCCGTGAACTTTTCGAGCGGGTATTCGGCGGCGGTCAGGCGGACATTGTCCTCGAATCTGGTGTGGACATCCTGGATGCGGCGGTGGAAATCGTCGCCCGCCCCCCAGGCAAAGAGCCCCGCAGCATCTCGCTCCTCTCCGGAGGGGAGAAGACAATGACCTGCGTGGCACTCCTGCTTGCCATCTTCCGCTCGCGTCCCAGTCCGTTCTGCGTCCTCGACGAGGTCGATGCGGCACTCGACGAGGCCAACGTCGATCGCTTCGTGGGTGTCCTCCGGGAATTCAAGAACACCCAAATCATCGTGGTTACCCACTCCAAGAAGACGATGGCCGCGGCCAACACTCTCTACGGAGTCACGATGGAGGAGTCGGGGGTCTCGAAACGGGTCTCGGTGCGGTTCGAGGCCGCCGCTGCCGCTGTTCTCCCCCTGCCCCGCTCCGCCGCGGCATAAGGGGCGGTTTCTCCCGCATTTCCTCCGCTGCCATGCCGGGCCATTCCAGCCGTGCCACCCGGTGCCACCGCCCCGTCCGCGAAGAACGGCTCAAGTCGCACCACGTGTCTATTCGATCTACCCCTGTGGTTGGTGATCTCGACAGCGTGAAACGGTTTCGACCGGGTCGTGACGTCGGGAAAAAGCAGGGGGGGATACCTGCGAGTCATCGCTTCCGCCGGAAGCGCCCCGAAGGGGGTGTTGCCGTGCAGGAAAGCACTCTCATGCCCCCCCGTGCTTTGACAGCCGGCCTTCGTGGGGCTCGACGACGCGGTCGTTCCCACGGCAATGGTTCCGCGTCGGGGGGGCTGTGTCCCGCGTTCGCAAGAGCGGGCTGGCCAAAAACGTTCCGGACACACATTTAGTGCATATGGAGTTCACGTGATGAAGGTTTTCACGACAGGCCAGGTCGCCAAAATCTGTAAGGTTGCGCCCAGGACGGTGAGTAAGTGGTTTGATTCAGGCCGCCTCAAGGGCTATCGCATCCCCGGGAGTCAGGACCGGCGCATCCCCAGGGAGTACCTGATTAAATTCCTCAAAGAGCACGGAATGCCGTTGGGCGACCTCGAAGACGAGGCGATGGCGAAGGTGCTCTTGGTCGGTCAGGACCAAGTCCTGATCGAGAATCTCAAGAAGCATCTGCCGCTTGAGCGTTCCTTCAAGATCCAGATTGCCGCCAGCGGTTTTGAGGCCGGCATCCAGGCGGAGAGTTTCCATCCCGACTGCATCGTCGTCGACTACTCCATCGGCCGCATCGACGCCCAGCAGATCTGTCAGAACCTGCGACGCAACACGGAGTATGCCGAGACGATCGTCATCGCCCTGCTGCCCGACGACGGCTCACAGATCACTGTCGACCGGGCCCATGTCAACGAGAGCTTCAAGAAGCCGTTTGACGTCGCCCTGCTCGCTGAACGGCTCCGGACCCTGATCGGTGCCCGCAAGGAACTGGTCTGACGGAACCGACCTGACTGAACTCCATGCACCGCAGGCCGGTGTGCCAAGGGGGGCACGCCGGCCTGCGGTCGTTTTTTTGCCCTCAGCGGGGATGGCTTGGTATCCTCTCGCCATGGACGATTCTCCCCATGGCATTCGCATGATCGACGTCGGCGGCAAGCCGGTGTCTGCCCGCACCGCGCGGGCCACCGGTCGGCTCCGGGCCCATCCAGAGACGATCCGTCGGATTCGCGCTGGCAACCTCGAGAAGGGGGATGCGGTAGCGGTCGCCCGGCTGGCAGGGATCATGGCGGCCAAGCGGACCGCCGATATCGTGCCTCTGTGCCATCCCTTGCCGCTCGATGCAATCACGGTGAGCGTGACGTTCGACGCCCCAGACAGCGTGGCCATCGAAGCGGTGGTGACGGCGGTGGCCCGCACCGGAGTGGAGATGGAGGCACTGCTGGCCGTCACCGCAGCAGCGCTGACCCTCTACGACATGTGCAAGTCGATCGATCCGTCGATGTCGGTGGATGAGGTCCGACTCGAGGAGAAGCGGGGCGGCACGCGAGGCGATTACTCGCGCGGCATCGGTCGCTGATCACGCCCTCGAAAGATCGGAGCCGGCCCTCTCAAGCCGACTGCCCCGACACCGGCCTCCACAACGCCGTTGGTTGCCCCGGCAGCCACCTGCGATGCCGCAAGGATCGGCTTGAGTTCATCCACGAAATCATTGACATCCTGAAACTCTCGGTAGACGCTGGCAAAACGGACATACGCCACCTGATCAAGCACATGCAGGTGCGCCATGACGCGTTCCCCCAACGCCTGACTGGGGACTTCGCTTTCGTAGGTGTCATAGAGTTCGGCCTCGAGGGTGGAGACGAGACCTTCGATGTCCCCCTCGGTCACCGGCCGCTTCCAACAGGCCTTGGCCAGACCGCGACGAATCTTGTCGCGGTCGAAGGGCTCGCGGACTCCCCCCTTTTTGACCACCGACAGCGGTTGGCGTTCGACCCGTTCATACGTCGTGAACCTCCGCCGGCAAGCCGCACACTCGCGGCGGCGGCGGATCGTCGTCCCGTCATCGCCGGCACGGGAGTCGATGACCTTATCGTTGTCGGCACGGCAGAAGGGGCAGCGCATCGTGGTGTTCCTCGGGCGGGCGTCAGGTCTCTTCGCCGCTGGTCACCGGTCGATCGCCGTCCACGACGGGGGGTGACTGCCCCACGCGAGGCGGAGTCGCGAGTTTCCAGTCGCGCCGCTGCCGCGAACTAGGAATGTCCATCGCCTTGCGGTATTTCGTCACGGTTCTGCGGGCGACAGTGATCCCTCCCTTGCCGAGCTCATCCACCAGATCATCGTCGCTGAGGGGGGCATCCTTGGATTCGGCCTGGATGATCTCTTGGAGTTTGATCCGCACGGTGTCCCAGGCCACTTCGTCGCCGTCAGCGCTCACCGTGCCACCGACGAAGAAACGTCGCAGGGCAACCAGACCACGTGGCGTCTGCAGCCATTTGTCGTCCACCGCCCGGCTGACTGTCGTCACGTGCATACCGATGCGATCGGCGATCTGCTGCATCTTGAGAGGCTCGATCGACTCCGGGCCGTCGGCGAGAAACCGGGTCTGGTGGTCAACGATCGCCTGCGCCGTCTTGAGGAGCGTGGAGCGGCGCTGCTCGATCGCTTCGATGAGCCACTGGGCGGAATTGATCTTCCGCTTGATGTATTCCCTGGTTTCGGGAGGCGTGCCTGGGGCAGCGAGCATCTCGCGGTAGAGGGGACTGATGCGCAGGTTTGGCAGGTTGACATCCTCGAGCCTCACCTTCCAAATCCCGTCTGGCAGCTGTTCGACATGGACGTCGGGCTTGACCACCGGGACATACGGCACCGTGAACCGGGCCCCGGGTTTGGGCTGGAGCATGTGCAGGTCGCGGCGCAGTGTCTCGATCTCCTCGATCGAGAGCCCGGTTTTGCGGGCAATCAGGGGGAGGCGATTGGCGGCGAGGTCCTCGAGGTGGTCCGATACCAGCCGCTGCAACTGACGGGCATGGGGCAGAGAGGAGCGGATCTGGAGGAGGAGACATTCGCGGAGATCGCGGGCCCCCACCCCCGCCGGCTCCATTCCCTGGACCACTGCCAAGCCACGCTCCAACCTCTCCAACTGCTTGGCCGGTCCATCCAGCGGGACAGGAGCGATCGCCGCCGAAGCCGTTCCATGGAGGGCTTCTTCGGGCGCGGTCATGACCGCCGGTTCGAGTTCGACCAGCCCCTCCAGCGGCATCGGCAGGTAGCCGTTGGCATCGAGGTTGTAGATCACCTTCTCAGCGGCGAGCCTGTCTTCGGGACCGAGTTCGTAGTTCGACAACTGCTCATGGAGGTGGTGGAAGAGCGTCTCCGGTCGCTCTTCCATGTTGGCCATGGCATCGAGATACCGGTCAGAAGCCTCGTCGATTCGACCCGACGATGGCCGGCTGCGATCGTCGTCTGATTCGGGGTACTCGTTCGACCAGTCGTAGGACCGCTCGAAATCGGCCTGATTGGCGTGATCCTGATCGACGACGAGCGGGCGTTCATCGACGGTGCGCTCTGGTGACGGGTCCGGTGCACCGTCCTGACTGGAGCCCCCGTCAGCAACGGCCGTTGATTGGTTGTCCCCCTCTGGCTCATCGAGTTCCAGAGTCTCGTTGTTCTGAATCTCCTGCTCGATCCGTTCCTCCAGCGCCATCATGGGGAGTTGCAGAATCTCCATCGACTGGATCATGCGCGGCGCAAGCACCTGCTTCTGCGCCATCCGCATTTCCTGGCCGAACGACATTCGCATGACTGATCCTCGACGGACATCCGACAGCAGCACCAGTCCGCGGGGCGGACTGTGAGCATCAGGATACCCGTTTTCAACCGGGTCGCCCCGAGAGAAGCGTTCTCTCCACAGAGATTTCACACAACCCGTCGGCAGGCCCTGTGCAGAATGTCCCTTCCCCCCGGCACCATTGGTGCATTCGTCAGAGCCGACGGCGTCCAGACATGGCGTCGGTGAGCATCTCCCGGTTGGCCTGCTCCAGCGACGCGCCCACCGTCAGACCGCGTGCCAGGCGAGTGACCTCGACAGGCAACCCCGCAAGTCGCTGGGTGACCACCAAGGCTGTGGCATCCCCTTCGACGTTCGGTGTGGTTGCCATGATCACTTCCCGCACTTCACCCAGTGTGACGCGGGCTACGAGGGCATCAATGGTGAGCGATTCTGGTCCGATCCCATCCAGCGGTGCGACGCGCCCCTGGAGGACGTGGTACACGCCCCGGAAGGCGCCGGTCTGCTCAAGGGCCAACAGGTCGCGCACCTGCTCGACGACGCACAACTGCGCCCGGTCGCGACGGCGATCGAGACAGATCGCGCACTGGTCCCCCTCGGCGAGGTTGAAGCAGGTGCGACAGGGGTGGAGGTTCTCCTTCACCGCCCGCAGGGCAGCGGAAAAGGCCAGCGCCTCGGCTTTCGGCATTCTCAGCACATGGTACGCCAGCCGCTCCGCTGACTTCCGACCGATCCCCGGCAGTTCTGCGAAGCAGTTGATGAGCGTTTCGATGACACCGCCGTTTTCAGCCATCGGAATCCTCCCTGAAAAAACCCTGTTGCCGATCCACACCTGTCCGTCAGCCAACTGCCTCGGTCCCTGGACGGTTCAATCCCGATCAGCCACAGCCTCGGTGACCGGCTCGGCGGAACTGTCGGCGCCACCGCCTTGCCCCCCCTCCACCTCTCCGGCTGTGTCCCCCGGCGGCGTTCCAACCGCCGCCACCACTGGGGCCCGTGGCCGCGGCGGCTCAACTTTCCGGACCGCAGCATCAAACAGCCCCATCGCATGGACCACCAATGGATATTCCATCGTCTCTCTGAGCAGCGCTGCCTGCGAACGGACTGGTGCCACAAAAACCTGCGCCCCTTCCGCTTTGCCGCCACCGGTCGGGGCGTGGGTAGCCGGGCGGCCACCTCCCAGCGCCGTGGCGGGCAACGGGGCAGTAGTTTCCTGGATGATTGTGTGCCCGAGCGGGCGTCCTGCCGCTGCGGACAAAGCCCGGTTGAGGGCGGAATGCATCTCCGCCCGACGGAGGAACGACGCGGCCGTCGTGGCATCGGCCGGGATCACCACCTCCAGCAGATCTCCCTGCCAGACTGCGCGGATGGCGGTATCGACGAAATCAGCTGCCAGCCCCCCCACGGCCTGGCCAGACTGCCGCCAAGCCGCCAGTGGGTCAGACGCGATCGTGGGGAGCGGTCTCGGGGACACCGGCTCCGTCTCAGCCACCTCGGCCAGCGGTTGAACCACCGGATCGTTCAGGTGGGTCGTTTTTTTTTCGCGCTCCGCCAAGGGGGCGGCGGCAATCCGGGCCGAGGAGGCTCCGCTGGCAGGCAGCGGCTGTGGCCGGGACATTTCGGAGACTGCCCGGGCCCGCACCGGGGATGGTGTCGGCGACTGGCTGGCTGCTTCGGCGATCCGCTCTACCGCGGCAGCGAGATTGTCGAGATCCTCAAGCCTGGAAATCCGTACCACCGCCATTTCGGCGAGCACCCCGGCGTGTCCGCTGGTCCGCATGCGGGAGAGCGAGTGATCGATGATCTGGAGCATCGCCAGCACCGTTTCGGTCCCCAATTCCCGTCCCACGGCAGCCAGATCGATCCCCAAAGAATCCCCCTGGAGGAGCGCCTCCGGGCCGCAGCCGACGCTCGCCACCAGACAATCGCGCAGTGCCGCCAGCACTTGCTCGAGCACGCCACCTGGATCCGCTCCACCGGCCAGGGCGCCGTCGAGGGCGGCCAGGGCCGCAGCGGAGTCGCGGCTGGCAATCGCCGCTATGAGCGCCCCCACCCGCTCCTCGCGGCCGGTGCCGATCACGGCATGCACATCATTGACCCCCACGGCGGCACCGGTGCCGAGCAACTGCTCGAGGAGCGACTGGCTGTCGCGCATGCTGCCGGCTGCCCGGCGACTGATCAGCCGCACAGCGTCGGCATCGACCGAGGCCCCTTCAGCGGCCACGATCTGCTCCAGGCGACGGGCGATCGCTGGCGCATCGACAGTTACGAAGTCGAACCGCTGGCAACGGGAGAGGATGGTGATCGGCAATTTTTCCGGTTCAGTCGTGCAGAGCACAAACTTCACATGGCCCGGCGGCTCCTCGAGCGTCTTGAGGAGGGCGTTGAAGGCCTCCCGGGTGAGCATGTGGACTTCGTCGATAATGTAGATCTTGAATCGGCCGCGGGCCGGCCGTACAGCCACGTTCTGCCGGAGGCTGCGGATCTCGTCGATGCCACGATTGCTGGCGGCATCGATCTCGACGACGTCCACATCCTGCCCGGCCGCGATGGCGTCACAGTTCTCGCACTGGTTGCACGGCTCCGCGGCGGGGCCTGAGACACATTCAAGCGCCTTGGCGAAGATCCTTGCGGCGCTCGTCTTCCCAACCCCGCGGGCACCGGTGAAGAGATAGGCATGGCCCACCCTCCCGGAGGAGATGGCGCCGGAGAGCCCGCGGGCGACATGCTCCTGGCCGACGAGTTCGTCGAACCGCTGCGGCCGATAGCGGCGGGCCACGACCCGGTACCCGCTCCCGCCGCCGAAGGCCGTCACTGGAGAAGCAGAAACTGGGAGAGGAGCAGCGGGCGAATCAGGATCTGGGTGTGCGGGCATGGGTCGAACGCCGATGAGAGGCCCTCCGCACAAAGGGACGGCTGCTTATGGCTGCTGCGGTTAGGCCCTGACCAGGTTCACAGGCCCCCATCGCAGGGGCCTCTCATCGGAGTCCGCTCCATGGGGATGGATTGTGGCGTGAGGGGCGAGGCCGGTCAAAGCGCGTCGTTTTCCCGGCCGGAGTGTGGCGGCTGGGGCAGAAGACATGTCAGATCGGCAGCATCCCGCGGGCCCATCCTCGTGCCACGAGGTACACGCCGAGGAACGCGAGCGTGACTGCGGAGACGGCTGTGACTTGAGCGGGGTGCTTGGCGGCCCAGATCGCGCCAGCCATCAGGATGACGGTCGGCCCGACATCCCCCCAGGGGATCAGCGGAAAGACGAAAGCCACCTCTGAAAAAGGCCACAGCGGCCGGATAGGCCAGTCAGAAAGTCCGTGGCCGCCGGAGACGACCAGATCGCAGGGGAGGTGGACGAGTTGGGCGGCGGCGGCGATTCCCAGGGCGCACGCTCCCGATAGCTTGCCAGTTGGCCCCTGCGAACCGGGGACTGCAGTGCGGTCCACCATCCGCCAGACCTGGGCAGCGATCCGATCGCACCACCGCCAACGGACCTGCGACCAGGCAAGGAACCCCGAAGCGATGGCGATCGCCAGAAGATTGTGCCCCCACACGCGGTGCCCGGCTTCGAAGGCCTGCATATCGACAAGCATCGGCAGGCCATCCCAATCAGGCACGTTGGAGGCCACGCCGGCGAGGGCGACCGCGGGCCATCCAATCGATCGTTGCCAACCGAGAGCCAGCGCGAGATGAACGCCGACGAGCGTGTGTTCGGGTGTGGTCATCGGCCGGTGGTGAGGCTGCGGGAAACGCGACCGGATTCTCGATCCCCGCCACGCTGCCGCGAGGTGATCAGATCGGGTTGAAATCGTTCTTAATAGAGGTGCGCACTGCCGCTGCGGATGGTACCCGAAAGACTGTGTGGAGTGGGCTATAATCCCTCCCATGGCAAGCCCGATGATGCAACAGTTTGAAGCGGCGAAGGCTCGGTGCCCCGGGGCGCTTGTGCTCTTCCGGATGGGGGATTTCTACGAACTTTTCGGAGACGATGCCCGCGAGGCGGCCACGCTCCTCGACCTCACCCTCACCAGCCGCGACAAAGGCCCCGACGCCATGCCAATGGCCGGGTTCCCCTACCACCAACTCGACTTGCAACTGGTCAAACTCGTCGCCGCCGGCCGGCGTGTCGCCATCTGCGAGCAGATCGACGACCCCAAAACCACCAAGGGGCTCTTACGCCGCGAAGTCACGAGAATCATCACCCCCGGCATTGCCGCCGACGAAAACCTCCTCGATCCCGCTCGACGCAACTGGCTCCTCGCCCTCCTCCCGAGGCCAGTGCCAGGCGGCGACGGCGAACCGGGGAGCGTGGTGGTGGGGCTCTCGTGGATCGATGTCGCCGCCGGACATTTCGAAGCCGCAGTCATCCCCGCGGAGGATGTCGCCGACCTAGTGCTCCGGCTGGAGCCGGCCGAATGCCTCTGTGCCGAAAAAGACCGCGGTGCGGTGCTCTCATTGCTCCGCCCCACCGGCCGCTTTGCAACCGTTACCGCCCGCCCCGATTGGTGGTTCGAGGAGAGCGGAGCCCTGGCCGCCGTGGGGCGCGCCGTTGGCGGCGCCCGGCTGGAGGGCCTTGGCTTCGACCTCCCCGACGACCTGCCTGGAATCAGCGCCGCCGGTGGGATCGTCCACTACTTGGAGGAGAACGAACCCTCCGCGGTAACGCGCATCGAGAGCCTCGCCGCCTGGCGACGCGGACAGCGGATGGAGATCGACGACGCCTCGCGCCGCAGCCTCGAACTGGTCCGCACCACGAGCGTCTCAGGCAACCGCCGCAGCGGATCCCTGGTCGGCGTCCTCGACCGGACTCGCTCCCCGATGGGTGCCCGGCTGCTGGCCGACTGGCTCTCCGCGCCGCTGATTGAGAAGCGCGCCATCGACGACCGCCTCGACGCCACCGCCTTCCTCGTCGCCAATCCCCCCCGCGCCGATCGGCTCGGGAGCCTCCTGACCGGCATCGGCGACATCGAACGGCTCATTGGCCGCGTCATGTCGGGCCGCGCCGGCCCCCGTGACCTCGAACGCATCGGCCGGGCCACCGCCATCCTCCCGGAAGTGATCGTGGCGCTCGGCCACACCGCAGGCCTCCTCGGCGAACTGGCAGCCGGCCTCGACCCACTCGACGACGTCGCCGCTCGGATCGGCAGCATGCTTGGGGAGGGCTGTCCGGCGTTCGCCCGCGACGGCGGCTTTATCCGGCCGGGCTGCGACACAAAACTCGACGAACTCCGCGAGATGGCCAGCGGCGGCAAGGCCTGGATCACCCGCTACCAAGCCGACGAGATCGCCCGCACCGGCATCCCGTCGCTCAAAGTGGGCTTCAATCGGGTCTTTGGTTTCTTCCTCGAAGTGGGGCGCAACCACGCCGGCAAGGTGCCGCCAGAGTACATCCGCAAGCAGACGGTGAAGAACGCCGAGCGCTATACCACACCGGAACTCGACCAGCGTCAGCGGCAGGTGCTCGGCGCCGAGGACGAGGCCCTCCGCCGCGAACTGGAACTCCTCGAGGAATTGCGGGTCTTTGTCTCCCAGCAACGGCCGCGACTCGACAAAGCGGCGGGGATCCTCGCCCGCATCGACGTCTTGGTGGCGCTTGCCGATGTGGGAAGATCGAGGGGCTGGATCCGCCCAGAGATCACCGATGACGGGGCGTTGGTCATCGAATCGGGCCGCCATCCGGTGCTCGAAGAACTCCTCCCGGCAGGTACGCTGGTCGCCAACGATCTCGGCCTCGCCGCCCGCCTCTCGGACGGCATCACGCCCCCGGAAAAAGCCCTTCCTCCGGGGCTCATCGGACTGCCGTCGATGCTCCTCATCACCGGCCCCAACATGGGGGGCAAGAGCACGTTTATCCGCCAAGCGGCACTGTTGGCAGTCATGGCCCAAGCCGGGAGTTTCGTCCCCGCCCGCCGGGCGCGGATCGGCATCGTCGACCGGCTCTTCGCCCGCATCGGCGCCGGCGACGACCTCGCCAGCGGGGCCAGCACCTTTCTCGTCGAGATGGCCCAAACGGCCCGGATCCTCAATCGCGCCACGCCGCGGAGCCTCGTGATCCTCGACGAGGTCGGCCGCGGCACGAGCACCTTCGACGGCCTGGCAATCGCGCAGGCCGTCGTCGAGTGGCTCCACGGCGTCCCCGGCTGCCGGACGCTGTTTGCCACCCACTATCTGCAACTGGCGGCAATGGAAAAGCTCCCCGGAGTCGCCAACGTCCAGGTGCTCGTCAAGCAGCACAACGATCAACTCGTATTCCTCCATCAGGTCGCCCCCGGCGCCGCCGACAAGAGTTGGGGAGTGCATGTCGCCCGGCTCGCCGGAGTCCCGGCGGCCGTCGTCGATCGGGCCCGCGATCTGCTCGTGGCACTCGAATCGTCGTCCGCGCCCCCACCTGCCCCCCGGCCACGCCGCAAGGGGGAGACGGCGCAGAAATCGCTCTTCGACTGACGCTCACGTTCCGTTGTCACGCTTTCTGTCACTCCTTCGGCGGGACCAAATTCTGCGCGGAGTGAGCCTCTCGCTGCCCGTGGAAAAAGTCATCCCTGACCTTTTTCCCCTCGGACAACCTCCGGTTTTCTCCACTGCTGCGCACTCGCGACCGCCTCGTGCAGCATCGGACCGGCAGTTCATCCACAGCCTGCGAGCAGCCCGACGCAACTTTCCCGCTGATCACCAGTTCAATCCACGGGGGAGCGGGCTGGGCGGGGTGCCCGCCGGCGTGCCGTTCCCTGCTATTTTCTCCCCGAAGGACTCCTTCATGCATCGCACGCTTCTCGCCGCCGCCTGCCTGGCGGCCGCGTTCCTGGCTACCGACGCCTCCGCCCAACCCCCCGGCGGCCGTGGCCGCGGCATGGGAATGGGGGGTGGCATGTCGCAGGCGTCGCTCCTTCGCCAGGAAGTCGTTCAGGGCGAACTCGGCCTCTCCGCCGACCAAAAGACAAAGATCGCCGCCGACCTCCCCGAACGTGCCCCGGGCGGCGGCGGTGCCGGTGGGGGCAACCCCCGGGACATGACCGACCAACAGCGGCAGAAGTGGATGGAGGAGCGTCGCGCCCGCACCGCCGAGGACGACAAGAAAGTGGCCGGCCTCCTCTCGCCCGAGCAACTCTCCCGCCTCAAGCAGATTCGCATCCAGGCCCTCGGTGCCGGCGTCCTGATGGACGAAACGCTCGCCAAGGACATCGGCGTCACTGACGACCAGGTGACGAAGTTTCAGGCCGCAATGCAGGAGATGCGCCAGGCAGCCCCGGGAGGCGGCGGCAACCCCGGTGAGATGCGGACCAAGATGACCGCCAAGGCGATGGAAATCCTCTCCGCCGATCAGAAGTCAAAACTCGAAGCGCTCAAAGGCCCCGCCTTCGACGTCTCCAAGCTCCAGATGCGCGGGCCTGGTGGCGGTGGACGCCCCGGCGCCGGCACCTGATCCGGTTGACTGTCGTATTCGCCACACCAAAAGCCGCCCCGGTGGGACTCCCGCCGGGGCGGTTTTTTTGTCTTTTCTCGGGACGGAGTCTGAGCGGGGTGGTTCAGGCGGGGTCGTCCCACCAGCATGCGCTCAAGCGAGTCTGGAACCCGTCAGCAACTGACCGACCGGTTCAGCACTGTTTCATTTTCTCTTTGGGCATCCCCGCAGCGACCAACTCCGGCTTTGGCCGTAGCGCCCGAGCCTCGATCAGATCCGGTTCCACCGTCACCGCCACGCTCTTATAGGCCGGTGTCCGCGAGAGTGGATCGGCGGCCTTTGGCACCAGCACATTGCTTTCGGGGTAGTACATCGCCACGCTCCCCGGACGAATCTCCTCAAAGGCCGATACATACACCCCGCGCATCTCGCCGGCGGAACTGCGGATCCGGCACCGCCCCCCCGCCGTCAGCCCGAAGCGGGCGATGTCGTCGGGATGGATGAGGACGAGATCGCGCCGCGTCTGGTTGCGGTACAGATCCTCTTCCTCATACACCACCGTGTTGAACTGCCCCTCGCTGCGGATCGTCATCAACTGCAACCCGGTCGGCACCGCGGGAAGATCGTGCACGAAGAGCGTCGCCCGGCCGTCTGCCGTGGGAAACGTCGGCGACGCCAGCGACCGCCCCGGAATCGAAAATTCCTTCCTCGTCGTCTCGATGGTCGCCATTCCCTCAAGCCCCGGCACGATTCTGGCGATCGCCTGCCGGATGGTGCTGGTGTGGGCCATCTCCCGCCAATCGATCACCTGCCCACCACTCCCCGCCACCGTCTCTCCAAGCACCCGGACAGCGAGGTCGGCGATGATCTCCACCTCCGCCCGCGGCCCCACATGCCGACGCTCTCCCCCGTCGGAGAGGCGGATGTAACTGAACATGCTCTCCTGCGTGGAGGGCTCCGGCTCCTCGTCGCGCGCCAGCACCGGGAGAATGATCGTCTCCTCCGCACCGAGCCCGCTGGCATGCCCCGTGTTGAGCGTCGTGCTCATCGTCACCACCATGTCACACTTCGAAAGCGCCCGCTTGGCGTAGGTTGCATCGGGACTCGCCCCCCACAGATTCCCACCCAGACAAAACGCCAGCCGCATTTTCCCCGCATCCGCTGCTTCCAGACATTCAAGCGTGTCAAACCCCTTCGTCGTCGGCAACTTTACGCCAAACGTCTCCTCGAGACGGCGGAAAATGGTCTCCTTGAGCTGCGGCGTCACCCCGACTGTCCCCAGCCCCTGGATGTTGGAATGTCCTCGGATCGGCTGGAGCCCCGCTCCCGGCTTGCCGATCATCCCCCGCACAAGCGCCAAAGCCGCGATCGCCTGCACCGTCGCCCCGCCATGGAGATGATGCGTCACCCCCATCGTCCAGGCGAACACCGCCCGCTCGCTCTTGGCATACTGCGCTGCGATATCGTCGATCTGCTCCTGCGACACTCCCGATTTTTCCACAATCTCTTCCCAGTGCAGCGCATCGAGCCGGGCTGCGAGTTCTGGCCAGCCGTGCGTGTGCGCGGCGAGATACGCCTCGTCGGTCGCCCCCATCTCGCGGATCCGCTTCAGCAGGCCGTACATCAGCGCCAGATCGCCGCCGACATGCGGTTGCACGTAGGTGCTGGCGATCTTCGTCCCGAACAACAAGCTCCAGGGATCGCTGGGCACCGAAAAGTTGACCAACCCTGTTTCCACGATCGGGTTGATCACGACCACCTTCCCACCGTTGCGGCGGACCTGCATCAGCGTTCGCATCATCCGCGGATGATTGCTGGCCGGATTGCCCCCGATGAGGAAGACGATGTCAGCCCGCTCGAGATCCTCAAGCTTCACCGTCCCGGCCCCCGTTCCCAGTACGCTCGCCATCCCCACGCCACTGGCTTGATGGCAGTAGAACGAACAGTTGTTGACATGGTTCGTGCCGTAGAGCCGGGCGAACAACTGCAACAAGAATCCCGCCTCGTTGCTGGAGCGGCCGCTGAAATACCAGAAAGTCTCGTCCGGCTGCACCCCCTTCAGTCGCCGCGCAATCCGTCCCAGCGCATCGTCCCAGGAAATCGGCTTGTAGTACTGCGCGCCCTTTTCCAGGACCACTGGCTCCACGAGCCTCCCCGAATGCTCCATCTGGTAGGGGGAGAATTGCTGCAACTGCGCCACAGAATAGGTGGCGAAGAACTCCGGCTTCACCCCCCCCTGCATGTCCGCCACCATCGCCTGAAAGGATTTCTTGCAGACCTCCGGGAAATGGCCCGCCTCGTTCACCATCCCCCCCGACTGTCCCCCCATCCCCAGGGCGCAGGTCTTACAGGCGTTCTTAGAACGCATCGCCTTCCACAGCTTGAAGAAGCCCCCCGCCTCACGAGACTTCTTGAAGGTGTAGAGGATCGCCCGCCACCCACCACCCGTTTTCACCCGTCCCATGTTCAGTTTCCTAGCGGTGTGCCAAGGGTTTCCCTGCGACCGAGCCGTCGATGCCGGCCCGGCAGATCACAAGCCTTTAGTCCTTCACATTCCTCTCCGTGCGCCACGCACGACAGGACTCACGCCGTTACTTTCGCGGTGGCAGCACCTGGATCTCGACACGGCGAAACTCGATCGGATGGCTCTCCGACTGGAGGGAGATCGTTCCTCTTTCGAGGAGCAGTTTTCCGTCACGCTTCTCGATCAATCCCTGGGCATGCGGATCACTGGGATCGAGCTGCGCCCCCTCGTACTCCAGCACCGGCTCGCCATTGACCAGGTGCCGGATCACCCGATCGCCGTCGACCTCAATCTCCACCGTCACCCATTGATCGCCACGGAGGGTCTTCGAAGTCGATTCGGTGCAGTGCGGTGTGAAGAGTTTTCCGTTCATGACCACGTTCGTGCCGGGGGTGCAGAGGTTGGCTGTTGACCGCTCCCCCGCTGCCGCACCGCCAAGAAACTGGACCTCGATCGAAGCCGGAAAATCCTGATCGAGCGTCATCCCCTGCGGATCCTCCCCATGGAGCATCACTCCGGAGTTTCGCAGAGCCCACCCCGGTCCCCCCGGACACTGCTCGCCAGTAAACCGATATTCGATACGGAGCTTGTATCGGGAAAAAGGCTCGGCAAAGAACAGGTGCCCAAACTTCTCACCGAAGGTTGGATACTTGGCGGCGTCGTAGATGACCTTGATCACACCATCCTCAACCCGGAAGGTGTTGCCGTAATTGTCGCCGAGGGCCTCGCCCCGGATCTTCGGCGTCCACCCCGAGAGGTCCTTGCCGTTAAAGAGCGCTCGCCAAACTGGCTCCTCTGCGAAAGCTGTGCTCGCGGCCCACAGGACTACAGTCACGACCCATAGCAAGCGGGCCCACGGCAGCTGCGCGCGCCTGGAGACCATGGGGAGAGTCGGGGAGACGGACGGAGGCATGGAGGACTCCGGATGACGGGGCTGGGGGGCAACTTTTCAGGACGTAGTGGATCGCCACAAACGATCGACCGCAGCCACCATCATACCGCGGAAACTCCGGGCACAGTCAGGCTTGGCCCGGTGGCGAAAGACTCAACGTGACCGTTTTTGTCTCCAGGTAGGCGTCGAGCCCCCGCTCCCCGAGTTCGCGGCCAAACCCCGACTGCTTGAATCCCCCGAAGGGAGCCGCGGCGTCAAAGACGTCGTAGCAATTCACCCACACAGTCCCGGCCCGCAGCCGGCGGGCGACGTCGTGGGCCCGCGCCACGTCGCGCGTCCACACCGCCGCCGCGAGGCCGAAGTCAGTGGCGTTGGCGCGGCGGATCAGTTCGTCGGTGTCGGAGAAGCGCAGCACCGACAAGACTGGACCAAAAATCTCCTCGCGGGCGATCGACATCGAATCTGCCACTCCGGTAAACACTGTCGGCTCGATGAAGAATCCCTTCGTGCCATGCCGCTTCCCGCCGGTGGCACAGTTCGCTCCCTCACGCTTCCCCGCCTCGATGTAACTCATGATCTTGTCAAACTGCGCCTTGTCGATCTGCGGGCCCTGCTCAGTGTCGGGATGAAACGGGTCGCCGACCCGACGCTTCCGCGAGAGTTCCACGACCCGCTCCACCACAGCGTCGTGGATCGAGTCCTCGACGAAGAGACGCGATCCGGCGCAGCAGCACTGCCCCTGGTTCAAGTGGATGCCGAGGTGAGCGCCCGCCACCGCGGCGTCGAGGTCGGCATCGGCAAAGACGATGTTGGGGCTTTTTCCACCGAGTTCGAACGAGAGTCGCTTGAGCGTCTCCGACGCCTGTCTCATGATGATTCGGGCTGTCTCTCCAGAGCCCGTGAAGGCGATCTTATCGATGCCGGGATGCTTCACGATCGCGGCCCCGGCGGTGGGGCCGTAGCCGGGGACGACATTGATGACGCCATCGGGAATACCGGCTTTTTGCGCCAGGCGTGCGAGTCTCAGGCACGAAAGCGGCGTCTGCTCGGCCGGCTTCATGACGATCGTGCAACCAGCGGCCAGAGCCGGCCCCCACTTCCAGGCGATCATCAGGATCGGGAAGTTCCAGGGGATCACCTGACCGACCACTCCCACCGGTTCACGCCGGGTGTAACAGAAGTAGTTTCCATTGATGGGAATCGTTGCCCCCTGGATCTTGTCGGCCCAGCCGGCGTAGTAGCGGAGGCACTCGATGGCCAGCGGGATGTCTATCGTCCGCGAGTCGGCAAACGGCTTGCCGTTGTCGAGCGACTCAAGCGCCGCAAGTTCGTCGATCTCCGCCTCGATGAGGTCGCAGAGCCTGTCCATCAGCCGCCCGCGCTGGCGGGCATCCATCCGCGACCAGGGCCCGGTTTCAAAAGCCTCGCGGGCGGCGCGGACGGCAGCATCAACATCGGCGGCATCCCCCTCGGCGACATCGGCAATCCTCTCCTCGGTGGCAGGATTGACTGTGGCGAACGAACGGCCGCTGCGGGCCGGCGTCCACTGGCCACCGATGAACAGTTGCGTCTGGCGGATCGGAACCGGGCGGTGGGCGGGGGTGGGATTGGCAGTGGCAGACATGGATCGGCTCCTCGGGTGTCCGAATAGGTCGGGTGTCCGAATAATTCCCGTCGCCCCCCCCGAGGGAACGACGGGAAAACGTCGTCTGAACGTCGCTCTCGCTCTTGGTGCAAAAAAGTCATTCGCGACCTTCTTGCACCTCGTCAACCAGCGAAAATCCCGCGGGTTTTGCCGCTGACGGGGATCGCATCTGGCGCCGCTGCATTCTCTCCACAGCCTGCTCGCGACAGATGTTTGCCGTCCGGATGCTACCTGCGGTACGATCAACCCGACAAGATTCCTGGGGTGGCACGTGTGGTGCCGCCGCTCTTGTATCCCGAAGGCAGACGCCTTCCTGGAGACTTTGAAGCATGCAGAAGGCTTTCTTCATGGCGGTGGCGTTGGTGCTGGGCATGGCTGTGACTGCCTCGGCTGAGGTGACCAGCGGCCCCCAGGTCGGTGATTCAGTCGGCGCGTTCACGGTGACCAAGATCGCCGGCAATGCCGACGACGGTGTCGAGGCTGGAAAGAGCCTCTGCTACCGCTGCAGAATGGGCTCCCGCCCGGTGGTGATGGTCTTTGCCCGTTCGGCCGACGACAAACTGGCCAAGTTGGTGAAGAAGATCGAGGAAGAGGTCGAGGAGCACCAGTCCGAGAAGCTCACCAGTTTCGTCAACATGATCGGCACCGATGCGGAGAGCCTGAAGAAGGCAGCTGCGTCGTTTGTCGACAAGCACGGCATCACGCGGGTTGCCTTCGTGGTCCCCGAAGATGCCAAGAATGGCCCCGAGGATTTCAAGATCGCCCCCGACGCCGACGTCACGGTGGTCTGTTACAAGGGCGGGACCGTGAAGGCCAACCATGCCTTCTCGAAGGGCCAGCTCGACGACGCGAAGATCGACGCCATCGTCAAGGCTTCCTGCGCGCTGGTCGAGTAAGCCTGACACCGGCGTCACGCAGGTTTGGATCAGGGTTGGATCAGGGTTGGATCAGAGCCTGATCAGGGCCTGATCAGGGCCTGATCAGGGCCTGATCCGCTTGGAGTGGCGTTGGCTTGAGGCGCTGAAATGAATTGGCGGCCCGGGGGGCGACTCCCGGGCCGCTTTTTTGCCTGCCGTGCGATTCCGGGGCGTCACTTTGGCCCCCATGACGCGTGCGCGATCGGCGGGTATAGTTGTGAGGCATGAGGGATTCCCGCCGGGCGACCGACGGCATCCCGCAGGGCGGCGTAGCTCAGTTGGTTAGAGCACCGGCTTCATAAGCCGGGTGTCGGCGGTTCAAGTCCGCCCGCCGCTAGTTCCAGTTGTGCGCGAGACGGAACAATCCCCTCGGGGACCGTTCCGATGGGCCGACGAAAGCGCCGCCGATAGTGAAGTGCGCCCCCTCGGACTGCGTGAGGGCCGCGGCGTTGCCAGTGATCGCCGTGATAAAGTCCTGGGCTTTGCGGCCACGTCGTTCCTGCCATGCCCCCAGAGGAGGGCATGAGGGTGTTGCGGAAGTCGATTGCCGGAGGCCTTGCCTGAGGCTGGTGCTGCCAAAGCAGCGAGCCAGTCTGCCCCCATCAGAAGCACCACCTGCTGAATCGTTGGCACGAAGCCTTCCCCCCGGGGAGAACCGCGACCGTCGGTACCGGCCCCGTTGCCGCAGAAATCGGCCCCACGCAGATCGACGGATTGGGGGGGATGGGGAGTCGCGGAAGCCTGTCCTGATTGGGGCTCCGGGGCAGGCGGTCTGTGACGATTCCTCCGCCGGTGGCAGCCGTCACGGTTGTACGGCCGCCTCGGCCGATGGTTGGGGAGGAGCCGCGTCCGCCGGAGGCTTGGCGGAGAGCGCCTTCGCGTCACCGGGTGGGCACTGATGGACTGATACAGGAGAGATCGAATGGAGTTGGTTCGGAGAATCTGTGGGCCCGGAGCCCTGTCCATGGTTGCCGTGATCCTGACCGGTAGTTTCATGACCGCTGTCGGCAGGTCTCAGGAATCCGACTTCGTGGGCCGGCCCGGTCAGGTCGGGGCCTTCGAACGCCTCGACCCGAGGCTCAACGACGACGTGATGGATGGCGTCATCCCCACCGGACAGGAGTGGTACCTGTTCGGAAAGCCCGAGCGCGCGGGGGTCTATGGCTGGCTCGATGGCGGCTTCATCGGCAACTTCGCAAGCCCCGGAAGCAAGTTCAACGGCCCCTACAACGCCGTCGATCGGGCCAACGAGCCGATGCTCAATCAGATCTACCTCGTCGGCGAGCAGACGCTTCCCGGCGACGGCGAGGCCGGGCTTGGCTACCGCGCAGACCTCATTTATGGCGAGGACTATCTCCTCGCCCAGTCGACCGGATGGGAGGTCAGTCCGAGTCGCGCTCATGACTGGAACAGCGGCGAGTATTACGGGTTGGCGATGCCGCAGCTCTACGCCGAGGCGGGGAGCCAGGATCTCAACGTCAAACTCGGCCACTTCTATTCCGTCGTGGGATACGAGGGGCTTCCGGCCGTGGGCAACTTCTTCTACACGAAGGCCTACAGTTATCAGTTCGCAGGTCCGTTCACCCACTGGGGCGGGCTTGCCAACTGGCGGGCGACCGACAATCTCGAGGTCAACGCCGGCCTCGTCAACGGCTGGAACGCCCTTTCCTCGGGCTACGCCCGGGCAAACTTCCTCGGTCGCGCTAGACTCAAGAACGACGACAACTCCCTCGCCACGTCCTTCGCGATCATCAGCGGCAACGAGTGCGACGACTTCTCCTCAGTCTTCCAGCCGCAGCCAATCCTCGCCTCTGCCAACCGCACCCGTTACAGCCTGATCTTCGAGGTTCGCCCTACGGACAACGTCGAGTATGTCTTCCACCAGTGGCTCGGCACCCAGGCCCAAGGGCTTGCCGACGGGAGCACGGCGCTCTGGACCGGCATCGATCAGTATCTCTACTGGTCGGCCAGCGACACCTGGAAGTGGGGCGGGCGCTTCGAGTGGTTCGACGACGTCGACGGCACGCGCGTGGGGCTCAATCGGCCGAGTAATCCCAACCATGTCCCGCTGCCTGGCAACTACTTTTCCCTCACCGTCGGCCCCAACTGGGTGCCGAATGCCAACGTCCTCGTTCGCCCCTGCTTCCGCTGGGACTTCTTCAGTGGCAGAAGCGGCGTGCTCCCCTTCAACGATGGAGTGAGCACGAATCAAACGATGCTCGGCTTCGACGCCATTCAGAAGTTCTGATATTGCGCCTCAGGGGCGGCGGGAAAGCGGTTGGAGGACTCCCACACCGGTCGCAACACCCGTCATGCCCTGCTGCCACTTATTCGACAATCGATTTACAGTCGGCTGGCCGGCTACGAGGATGTGAGCGACGCGGAGCGGTTGTGCGTCGATCAAGCGTGCGGCACATCGTCGGTGGCCGCGCCAGCCAACCGGAGAAGATGGCCGCGTCGAGCAGCGAACTCGGACGGTTCGAGACGGAGATGCTTGCCAGCCGGACGAACCTCGCGTCTCGCGGGATGGAGGAGCAGGGGACTGGCGTATGCGAGGGAGCGGCTTTGCAACCACGGCGACAAAAGGCCGAGATCCCATACTCAACACGGGCCGCACGCCCAGCCCAATCACACACAGACCTCCTCTGTTGACGGGCCGGCGGCAGGTCGACACACTTTTGAGACGACCATCCGCCCCGAAGCGTTTTGGGGGCGGGCATCTGGGAAATCCCGGCTGATTGATGTGCGTTCTCAGTGATGGCCTCCAGGGTGGAGTCGTGGCAGTCTGGACGGCTTTCCTTCAACGTGCAAAGGGTGCGCCCGATGATTCGTTTTGAGGCGATGAGCGGATCGCGGCGGCGCAGGAGATGTGTCCTGCCGACCGTGGCCGCGTCCGTGGCAAACAATGCCGTGCGGACGGCGGTGGCCGCGGCAGTCATGCTGACCATTTCGGCCGTCGCCGCGACCGCCAGCGCGCAGACGACCAGCATCAACGGAACCACCCTGTCGGGCACGCAGACGTACGCCGCCACGAGCGGCACGGCCGTGATCACCGGCAACGCCACGCTCTCCGGCAACACGACGTTCAACCTCGGATTCGAGATCGAGTACCTCGTTGTCGGCGGTGGTGGTGGTGGCGGCAGCAGGGTCGCTTACGGCGCTGGCGGCGGCGGCGGTGGGGCCGTCCTGACGGGTGCCACGTTTCTGTCGGGAACGGCATCGGTGGTCATCGGTGCGGGT
>QWOP01000057.1 GCA_003669605.1 Planctomycetota bacterium | reverse complement strand
TCGCTGCTGGAAAACAGCAGGTGTTTGATACATCAGCACTGGCCTGGAGCAATGGCATTCATAGTTTTGGTGTGACTGCCTACGACGCTGCCGGAAACACCGCTGCTGCGGAATACTCGTTCGAACTCAACATTCCCGGCCGGCCCCTGACCGCGATGGCACTTCCGCTGCCGACGACGGACCCCACAAACCCGTACCTCGTCAACGTCAGGGACTACGGAGCCGTGGGCGACAATTCAAACGACGATTCGGGGGCCATTCACCAAGCCTTCGTGACGTCTGTCCTCACTGGAAAACCGCTCTACTTTCCCACTGGAACCTACTACGTCGGGACGAACCAGTTGAAGTTGACGTTGGAGCAAGCCAGAACCACCGGGGTGACGATGTTTGGGGACGGCGTAGGCAGATCAATTATCAATGCAGCCGATGTCACAGTCAGCCCCCAAGTGCTTGTGACCTGCCCATCTGTCCCCGGCGACCAGGTATTTCTCTCGATGAAGAGCATGGCTTTCTTCACCAATACTCCCGGAGTTGGCATCCAGTTCGGCAACGAGAAATTCACCGATGCTCTCAACGAACCTCAGATCGACTTGATGGTGCTGAACTTTAACAAGACAGCCACCGCGGTGGCCGTCGAGATGAATTACGTGCTCAACGGCGAGATCCGCTTGGTGGCCAACACCGCAGCCGCCGGCACCTCTCTCCTGCTCCGACAAGCGAGTTTTTCGCACTTTACAGGTTCGTACGGAGGCCCGGGCGGAGTCTCCGTTCGGCTGTCGGACGGATTCAATGATGGAAACGTATTCACGGCTCTCGACATGGAGAATGTCGCCGTCTGTGTGATATCGAATAGCCCGTCAAATCAAGCCAATACGTTTGTCGGCGGGACTTGGAGCTACTCCTCTCACGGCATCGTCTCGACAGCGGGAGCCAGACTCGTGATCATCAATCCCGGCATCAATCCCCGCCTGCCCGGAACAGTGTTGGGATTCGTGGGTGCCAAGGTGGGACTCGTGCTCTTTCCGGCGATTCTCTAGTGTTCGTCCGACACTCTCTAGAGCGTTATCGAGTTTGAACCCGTGGCTCACCATTGCCCAGAGGAAAAGTGGGCGGATGAGCCCGTGGCTCTTCCGGCGGTTCATCCGGCGGCTGGGGGGAATGCGTCATACAGCAGCAGTGGTTTTCAGGAGCGGGCGCCGCAATTCCGTCGTCCGCGATCAGACTTGTCTTTTGAGCAGGCTTCTGGTGCTTCCGCTGCTCGTCGCCAGCGTTATTCCTGACAATCGTGCGAACCCAGCTGATGAACTCTGCAGTGCAGTTGCCTCTGAAGGATGAAAAGTCCTTCGATATATCGACGGCGCATTTTTGAACGAGGTCGGAGAGGCCGCACTGGGACGCCAGTGCCACTTGGATGGTGTGCCCTCGTGCCCCGGCCGCTCGGGTATGCTCTGGCCAAATGGCCGCCGTCGCTTCCCGGGGAATTCCACATGCACTTCCAGGCCCTGCTTTGCCAGCGTGTCGTCTATCTCCTCGCCCTGATACTATTCCCTCTCTCCGTCGGCAGCATGGGCGTCGCGGCCCACGCCGCCGATCCCCTCCCCGCCACCGAGCGAGACGGAATCCGCTTTGTCGATGCCCGCAACGTGGGCATCGAAGGCCAGGGCTGGCCGGCGGCCGACTTCGCCACGCCGTTCGATCGGCTCCCAGCGAAGGCAGAGAAAACAGTCCGACCCGATGTCTGGAACCTCTCGCACCACTCAGCCGGCTTGTCTGTCCGCTTCGTCGCCGACACCCCCGCCATCCACGCCCGCTGGTCGCTCACCTCCCCCCAACTGGCGATGAAGCACATGCCCGCCACCGGAGTCAGCGGCCTTGATCTCTACGCCCGCGATGGACAAGGCAACTGGCGGTGGGTCGCCTGCGCCGCGCCCAACGCCGAGGGGCAGGAGCAGGCAGGCGTCGTCGTCGATGGCCTGCAGCCGGGGCGACGCGAGTGGCTCCTCTATCTCCCCCTCTACAACGGCGTCTCGAATCTCGAGATCGGCGTTCCCGTAAGCGCCACCATCGGACGGGCCGCTGCGCCCCTGCCGGGCCGCGAAAAACCGATCGTCTTCTACGGCACATCGATCACCCATGGCGCCTGCGCCTCGCGCCCCGGGATGTGCCACACGGCCATCCTCCAGCGCCGCTACGGCCGGCCGGTCGTCAACCTCGGCTTCAGCGGCAATGGCCGGATGGAGCCAGAAATGGCCGAACTCCTTGCCGAAATCGACGCCGCCGCTTTTTGCATCGACTGCTGCCCAAACCTCGACGGCACCGCCACCGCCGCCCGCACCGGGCCGCTGGTGGAGATCCTCCGCAAGTCCCACCCCCAGACGCCAATCATCCTCGTCGAGGACCGGCGCTACGCCGACGGCTGGCTCGTGCCGGGTAAACGCGCCCACAACGACGCCAACCACGCCGCGCTGCGAAAAGCTTTCGACGATCTCCAGGCGGCAGGTGTGCCAGGCCTGCATTACCTCGGCGGCGACGATCTGCTCGGAGACGATGGCGAAGGAACGGTCGATTCGAGCCATCCCACCGATCTCGGATTCGTCGATCACGCCAAGGCGTTTACCAAAGTCCTCGATCCCCTGGTGCGCTGAGCCCCTGCTCGGAACGCTGATGGAGAGAGAAAGCGGCGAGGGCTGCGCGCAACAGCCAGGCCGGCAGCGGAAGCGGGCATCACGGATCCCCGGCAGGTGACTGCCCGACAGCATAGCCCGCCCCCAGAAACGGCCCCCTGTCTACACTTGTTTCATGACCACCGCTTTTGATCCCGACGACGACGACTTGGAGGACGAGGAGCCTCCCCAGGAAGGCGGCATCCCAGCCCAAGCCGGCGACGCTGCCGCGGAGGGCGCCCCCACCGACACCGATGCCCTCGACGTCGAGCCCAACCGGCTGGCAGCGGCGACGAGGGTCAGGACGTTTCCCACCACGCCTGGCGTCTATCTGATGAAGGATGGCGCCGGCCGCGTGATCTACATCGGCAAAGCCAAAAACCTCCGCGCCCGGGCCGGGAGCTACTTTCTCAAAGCCGCCGCCGAGGACCGACGGACGGCGGAACTTGTCCGCGAGATCCGCGATATCGACTACCTCGAAGCGGAGAGCGAGGTCGACGCGCTCCTCATGGAGAGCCGGCTCATCAAGGATGTGCAGCCGCGTTTCAACTCCGATCTCAAGGACGACAAAACCTTTCCCTATCTGCAGATCACCACCCACGAGGATTACCCCCGGGTGGAATTCACCCGGACACCGCGGCACAAGGGGGTGAAACTCTACGGCCCGTTTACCAGCGCCGGCAGCCTGCGGGGAGCGATCGTCGTCCTCCAGCGGATCTTCAAGTTCCGCACCTGCACCCTCGACATCGACGCTGTCGACCCCCAGTGGCGCTGGTTCCGCCCTTGCTTGCTGGCCTCGATCGACCAGTGCACTGCACCGTGCAATCTGCGGATCTCGAAAGAGGACTACCGCAAAGACATCAACCGCCTGAAGACGTTTTTGGAAGGGGGGAAAAAGCGGCTCCTGGAAGAGATGAAAGCTGACATGCTCGCCGCCTCAGGCCGCCTCGAGTTTGAACGGGCCGCACGGCTCCGCGACGAGATCCGCCTCCTGGAAACCCTCGATCAGCGCGGCGACCTCGAGGAAAACGTCCAGCCGGAGGTGTTCCTCGTCGACCCCAAAAAAGGGCTCGCGGGGCTGGCCAAGGTGCTTGGGCTGGCCGCCCCGCCCCGGGTCATCGAAGGGGTCGATATCGCGCATCTCCAGGGCAACGAGACGGTGGCGAGCCTGGTGCAGTTTATCGATGGCTTGCCTTTCAAGGCGGGCTATAAGCGCTACCGGATCAAGGGGGTGGAGGGCATCGACGACTTCCGGAGCATCCATGAGGTGGTCTCACGGCGATTTTCGCGCCTCGTGCGGGAGGGCTTGAGTTTGCCAGATCTGTTCCTCGTCGACGGCGGCAAGGGGCAGCTCTCGGCGGCGATGGCCGCGCTGCAGTCTCTCGGGATCGAGGCCCCGTGCGTGATCGCGCTGGCCAAACGGGAGGAGGAGGTGTTTGTGCCGGGGAGATCAGAGCCGCTGCGGATCTCGCGCGACGCCTATTCGCTCCGCCTGCTTGAGTACGTCCGCGACGAGGCCCACCGCTTCGCCCAGCACTACCACCACTTCCTCCGTCGCCGCCGCACGCTCGGTGAATGAGAGGCCGGAAGTGTCGCTATCTCCCTGCGGACAGCCTCACGGGCTATGGATAGACTGTCGCCACCAGGTGCACGAGGCGGCTGCGAGTGCCTCGCCATGGAAAGTGTCCGGGATGACTTTCTCCACCGGCAGCCAGCCCTCGAGCGATACCGTGGAGCCACCAGGAGGCCCGCCCCATGACCGACATCCCCACCACTGACATCCGCCGCACCATCGCGCTCAACGGCCAGTCGATGTCGCTGGTTGGTCATGAGTCGATCGTGCTGGTTGAGATGATGGCCCGCGGCGAGTGGGAACCCCACCTGTTTCGGATCTTCGACCGCTACCTCCGGCCCGACCGCGGCTACGTCGATGTCGGGGCGTTCATCGGCACCAGTGTGATGTACGGCGCCCAACTCGCCCGGCATTGTTGGTGCATCGAGCCCAACCCGTTGGTCTATCGCTATCTCGTGGAGAACTGCGTCGCCAACCCGATCATCCGCGACAAAGTAACCCGTTTCGAGGGCTGCCTGTGGGACCATCCCGGCACGCTGCGACTGGGAGCTCCGGTCAAGCCCTATGGCAGCGCCGCATCGCTCCGCAAGCCGGAGGCCGCCACCGCCTGGGAGGTCCGGGCAGTAACCTTCGAGATGTTCCTGGAGTTTTACTCGATCCAGGATTTGAACTTCATCAAGATGGACATCGAAGGGGCCGAATCGGTGGTGCTCCCCCAGATGGCCGGCTACCTCCGCCGGGAGCGCCCCACAATCCTCGTCTCGGTACACGCCTTCGACTTTCAGGACCGGGCCGCGGAACTGGCGGCCGTGATCGACAGCCTCGACCACTACCGCCATCTCTACCTCCGCGACGGCACCCCCGCCGACCGCGAGGCACTGCGCCGCGGCGAAGGGATGGAGACCCACCGCTCCCCCTGCTCCGACATCCTCGCCACCGACATCCCCTGGCCGGCAGGCTGACGCCGGCCGGCAGTGCGATCCTGGCGACAAGCGGCTCCGCAGCAGGCAGTCACGGTCTGGCGTTCAGCGCGAGTGCATGTCGCACGACAGCCCGCCGGCGGCAGGCACGTAGCAACTGCGGGCGTAGTCCATCACCATGCGGTGGGAACTAAACCGCCACGCCAGCGAACTGATCGAATTCATCATCATCCGGATCCACTGCCGCGGCAGACCGTCGGCGTCCCGCTCGTAGAACAGCGGGATCACCTCTTTCTCCAGCACGTCGTAGAGGGCCGCAGCATCGCGGGCGTCAGTGACTTCCGGATTGGAGTGGATCTCGCCGCGGCCGATGGCAAAGCCGTTGCGGCCGTCAAAAGCCTCCGCCCACCAACCGTCGAGGATCGAGCAGTTGATGCCGCCGTTGAGGACCACCTTCTGGCCACTGGTGCCCGAGGCCTCCAGCGGACGACGGGGGTTGTTGAGCCACACGTCGACCCCTTGGATGAGATGCCGGCAGACGTTGATGTCGTAGTCCTCCACGAACACGATCCGCCCGGCGAACCGCGGGTCGTGGTGGAGATTGGCAATCGTCCGGATCAGCCCCTTGCCCGGCTCGTCGGCGGGGTGCGACTTGCCGGCGAAGATGACTTGGATCGGTCGATCGGGATCAGAGACCAGCCGGGCAAGCTTCTCCAGATCGCCAAGCACGAGGTCAGCCCGCTTGTAGGTCGCAAACCGGCGGGCAAAGCCGATCGTGAGGACATGGGGATCGAGCACCGACTGCGCTGCCTCCACCGCCGCATCCGATTCACCGCGCCGCCGGCACTGCCGGCTGAGGCGACGGCGGACGAACTGGAGGAGGAAGTTCTTGAGAGCGTAGTGGATCTCCCACAACTCCCCCGGATCACACTCGTGGATCTTCTGCCACACATCCGGCTCGCCCATCCGCTTGAACCAGTTGACCGGAAACAAACGGTCGTAGAGCTGGAGCATCTGCCAGGAGAGCCAACTCGGGACATGGACGCCGTTGGTGATGTGCCCGATCGGCACCTCCTCCTCAACACGCGCCGGCCAGAGGCTCGACCACATCTTCCGGCTGACATTGCCGTGCAGTGAACTGACCGCATTGGCCCGCCGCGAGAGTTTCAAGCCCAGCACCGTCATGCAGAATGGCTCGCTGCCATTGTGGGGCTCGACACGCCCCAGCCCCATCAATTGGTCGTGGGAGATCCCCAAGCCGTCGCGCATCGGCCCGAGATGTTCCTCCATCAGGCCGCCGTCGAACCGGTCATGGCCGGCGGGGACGGGGGTGTGGGTGGTGAACACCGTCTGTCGGGCCACCTCGCGGACGGCGTCATCGAAGGAGAAGCCATCCCGGTCCATCCGCCCGCGGACCGCCTCCAGCGTGGCGAACACCGAGTGCCCCTCGTTGAGGTGATAGACGCCGGGCACGATTCCCAGGGCGCGGATGGCGCGGACGCCGCCGACACCGAGCACCAGTTCCTGCCGGATCCGGATCCGGGTGTCGCCGCCGTAGAGTCGGCTGGTGAGCTCGCGGTCCTCAGGCGAGTTTCCCTCGACGTTGGAATCGAGCAGGTAGAGGCTGACCCGCCCCACCGCCATCTTCCACACCTTGGCGAGGATCTGACCGGAACGGGTGTCGATCGAGACCGTCACCTGCAGCCCGTCGGCGCCCACCGCCGGCTCCAGCGGCAAAGTGTCGACGCGCGACTGGAGGTATTCCTCGTGCTGGTAGCCGTCGATGTCGAGCTGCTGCTTGAAGTAGCCCTGCGCATAGAACAACCCCACAGCCACCAGCGGAATGCCCAGACCGCTGGCACTCTTGATGTGGTCGCCGGAGAGCACGCCCAAGCCTCCGGAATAGATCGGCACCGACTCATGGATCCCGAACTCGGCCGAGAAGTAGACCACCGGTTTGGAACCGAGGACGCCCGCATGGACGTTGCTCCAGGTGTTCTCGGCCGCCAGATATTCCTTGAGCCGTCGGTAGGCCTGATTGATGCGTGTGTAGAGCACCAACTCCGCCGCCCGGGCCTCCAGCCGCTGGGGCGTGAACTCCGCCAGGAGGGCGATGGGATTGTGATCGAGCTGTCTCCAGCGGACCGGATCGAGTTCCCGGAAGAGGTTGGTGACCTCGGGGTGCCAACTCCACCACAAGTTGCGGGCCAGGGCCGTGCACTTCTCGTAGAGCGACTCGGGAGAGAGTTCGTTTTGCCGCAGACTCGCCGGCCCGGCAAAGGGGGTGACGGCCTGGGGCGCAGTTGGGGCGCGGGAATCTTCAGCCTGGCTCATGGTGGGCTCCGGGCAGGATGGAACGAGGGGGGGGAAATCGAGGTGGGCACCAGCCAGAAGGACCGGGAGTATACCCACGCTCTACGGCCGTTTCGACCCCTCGCCCCCCCTTCGGGAACGCTCTCCTCCGCCGAGCGGCGGCAGTGCATACTCGGGGCATGATCTTCACCCAGAATGCCCGCCAGCCCTTTTCGGCCCCGCTGGAAAGCCTGCGGACGGCGCTTGCCGACCTCGCCGACGCCACCAACCACGCCGGTCCGTGGCACAGCGGAGCGTTTCGCACGGTGGTGGAATCGGGGCTGCTGGCCGGCTTCATCGGCAGCGACGATGGCGGTCTGGGGGCCAGCGAAGCGGCGCTTCTCTCCGCACTCGAAGGCGTGGCAGCGGGGTGCCTGACGACAGCCTTGGTGCTGACGCAGTGGGCCAGTGCCTGCCGGATCATCGCCACCGGCTCGGCCGAGTTGCGTGCCAGGATGCTCCCCGCGCTGGCCAGCGGCCAACAGACCACCACCGTCGGCGTCGCCCAACTCACCACCAGCCGGCGGCATCTGGCCGGGCCCGCCCTCCAGGCAAGCGCCCTCGATGGCACTTGGCGGCTCGACGGAACCTGTCCCTGGGTGACCGGCGCTGACTCCAGCGATTCACTCGTGACTGGCGCCCTCACCGCCGCCGGCGAGGCGCTGTTTTTCGTCGTTCCCACAGCGGCAGCAGGGCTCGTTATCAGCCCCCCGATGCGGATGCTTGCCCTCTCAGGGAGCCGCACCGCGAGCATCCGCTTCTCGGCTGTCGAGCCCGCCGCGGTCATCGTTCCCCACGCCCACACCCCCCCCCGGGCCGGTGGACTGGCGACGACGGCGCTGGCCATCGGCGCCACCCGCGGCTCGGTGGCGATCCTCGACCGCGAGGCCAAGGGACGCCCCGCCATCGGGCCAGTGGCCCAGGGATTCCGCGACGAGGCCGCGGCCCTTGCCGCCCGCCTCGCAGCGCTTGCCAACCGGGCGGAGTCCGATCATGAGGATCCGTCGGCGCCGGCCGACCGCGACGGACTGCGGACGGCAGCCAACGGCTTGGTCGTGCGGGCGGCCCAAGCGGCGCTGACCGCCTCGAAGGGGGCCGGCTTCATCGCCGGCCATCCGGCGGAACGGGCCGTCCGGGAGGCGATGCTCTTTTTGGTCTGGAGCTGCCCGCAGCAGGTGGCGACGGCGATGCTGTGCGAGTTGGCCCACCTCGACTCGCCGCCGTGAGCCGGGGACCACCCTGAGCCAGGAAAAGAGGCTCCCTGCCTCGCGAAACTGGCCTTGTCTCAAAAGCCCGATCGCGGTGTAGTCCTGAGCCAGCTCCGGAGCATCAGCCATCGCCGCGCCGCGCACCATTCTCCTGGTCAAACTCTCCGCCATCGGCGACGTTTTGCACGGCGTCCCGGTGGCAGTCGCTCTTCGCCACGCCTTCCCAACAGCGACGATCGGCTGGGTGGTGGAGGGGCGTTCGGCCGATGTGCTCCAAGGGCATCGGGCTATCGACCGGGTGTTTCGCCTCCGCCGTGGCTGGGCGACTCGGCTCGCCGACCTCCGGAGCCTCCGCCGCGATCTGGTCGGCTTTGCGGCAGACGTCGCCATCGACATGCAGGGCTTGCTCAAAAGCGCCATCGCCACCCGCCTCTCCTCGGCACCGCTCCGCATCGGGCAGGCGCGGCCGGCGGCCCGCGAATGCTCCTGGCTGGCCACCACCCACCACGTCTTGACCGACGCCCCCCACGTCGTCGACCGCAATTGCCAACTGCTCGCTCCCCTGGGGATCACGGTCGATCAACCGCGCTTCGCCATGCCCTCCTGGCCGGCGAGCCGCGAGCGGATGACCGCCCTGGTGGCGTCGCTGGGCCTCGATCACTTGCCGGTGATCATCAACCCCGGTGCCGGATGGCCATCGAAGATCTGGGCTGAGGAGCGGTTTGCCACGCTCTCGCGGCGTTTGCTGGCTGATCATGGACGGCGGTCGGTCGTCGTCTGGGGGGGGGACCGGGAGCGGGCGATGGCGGAGCGGATCGCCACCGCCGGCCACGGTGTGATGGCCCCACAGACGTCGCTGCAAGACCTCGCCGAGCTCTGCCGTCTGAGTGCGGTTTTTATTTCGAGCGACACCGGACCGCTCCATCTGGCAGCCGCCGTCGGCACCCCCTGCGTGGGGCTGTTTGGACCGGTGCCCGCCTCCCGCAATGGCCCTTACGGAGCCGGGCACGTCTGCGTGGAACCAGCTTTGGAACTACGCCCAGCCTGGAACAACCGCAAGCGCGACACCCTCGCGATGGCAGGGATCGGCGTGGAGGAGGTGGTGGCGGCCGTCGGCCCACTGTTGGCTCGCGCCACCCAGAGGCGCGCCGGCTGATCTGGCCACTGTTGAGGGCTATACTGCCGGCGGCGATGGTCCTTCTGTCGCATCCCCCCCAAGGGCCCGGCTATGCGGCGCAAGCGTCTCAATCCCTTCAGCGTTCTCCTGGGGATCACCGGCATCGTCTTCACGCTGACGGCGTCGTGCTACTGCCTGTTTGTGCTCCGCGCGGTCCGCCCGGAGACAGCCACCGCCACATCGCACGCCTTTGAACAGATCATCGACCGCTTTGGGACCACGGCGCTGGTGGTGGAACTGGGCCTGCTGGCGATTGCCACCTTCGGCTCGATCGCCTACGACGAACTCGGTTTCCGGGACGACAGGCGGGCGCTGGAGGAGGCAAGGAAATCCCGCGACGGCGACTCTCGAGGCATCCAGCCGTGAGCGGCACTGCGGCACAGCGGATCAACGAACTCCGTCGCACGATCGGCTATCACGATCGAAAATATTACGTCGATGCTGCGCCCGAGATCATCGACCTGGAATACGACCGGCTCGTCGAGAGCCTCCGCGCCCTCGAAGCGGCCCACCCGGAACTGATCACTCCCGACAGCCCCACGCAGCGCGTCGGGGATGCGCCGGTGGAAGGGCTCCAGCCGGTCGTTCATCGGCAACCGATGCTCTCCATCGACAACACCTACAGCGCCGCCGATCTGGCGGCCTGGGGGAAGAAGGTGGAAAAACTCCTCGCCGACAGCGCTCTGCCAGTGGCCTGGGTGCTGGAGTTAAAGATCGACGGCGTGGCGGTGTCGCTGACATATGAACATGGCCTGCTCGTACAGGCCGCGACGCGGGGCAACGGCACCGTCGGCGACGACATCACCCACAACGCCCGCACGATCCACGGCTTGCCACTGCGGCTGGAGATCCCCACAGAATCGCTCTTTGCCCCGGCCCCAGAGCGGGTCGAGGTCCGCGGCGAGGTCTATATGACCAATTCCGATCTCGTCCTGCTCAACCAGCAACAGGCCCGCAGCGGCGATCCCCCCTTTGCCAATACCCGGAACGTCACCGCCGGAAGCATCCGCCTCCTCGACCCACGCCAGACAGCCGCCCGGCCGTTGCGGTTCTTCTGCCACGGCATCGGCGACACCTCCGGACTGCCGATCCACTCCCAGTCGGAATTGCTGGCCTGGGCCCGCTCGGTGGGACTTCCGGTGGCCCCCAATAGCGAACGCTTCCCATCGATCGAGGGCCTCATCGAACGGGGCAACGCCTTGGTCGAAGAGTTGCACGGCCTCGATTTCGAGGTCGATGGATTCGTCGTCAAGGTCGACTCCTTTGCGCAGCAGCGCGCCGCGGGGACGACGTCAAAGAGCCCACGCTGGGCGATCGCATGGAAGTTCGAGAAGTTCGAGGCCACCACCACCCTCGCCGGCATCCGCGTCCAGATCGGCCGCGGCGGCACGATGACGCCGGTGGCAGATCTGGAGCCTGTGGAACTGGCCGGCACGGTCGTCCGCCGCGCCAGCCTCCACAACGCCGACGAGGTGGCGCGCAAGGACATCCGCACAGGCGATGTGGTCGTCGTCGAGAAAGCGGGAAAAGTGATTCCCCACGTCGTCCGGGTGGAGAAGCACCTGCGGCAGGGAAACGAGGCGCCATGGATTCCTCCGGCGGACTGTCCGGAATGCGGCGCGGCGATCGTGAAGGATCCGGAGGGGGTGTTTCTCCGCTGCCCGAATGTCGTCTGCCCGGCCCGGGTGAAAGAGCAGTTGCGATTCTTCGCCTCGCGCGGCGCCATGGATATCGAAGGGCTGGGTGACAAACTCGTCGAGCAACTCGTCGCCGCCGGACTGGTACGGGACTTTGCCGACCTCTATCAACTGAAAGTCGAGCACGTGATCACCCTCGAACGGATGGGGGCAACCTCCGCCGGGAACCTCGTCAAGGCCATCGACGACAGCCGGAACCGCGGTCTGGCACGGCTCTTGAATGCCCTCGGGATCCGCCATGTCGGCCCCCGGGTGGCAAGCATCCTCGCCAGTCGATTCGGCTCCATCGACCGCCTCGCCGCCGCCTCCGTCGCAGAGCTCTCCACTGTCGAGGAGATCGGCCCGGTGATCGCCGCCACAGTCCATCAGTGGCTCCAGGACGACTCCTGCCGGAGGGTCATCGAAGGGCTCCGCCAAGCGGGCGTGGCGCTGGAAATGCCCCGCGGGCACCGGGCCCCGGCAGATGGCACGCTGGCGGGAAAGACGCTCGTGGTCACCGGAACGCTTGTTGGTTTCTCCCGCGAACAGGCTGAAGAGGCGATCCGTGCTGCCGGCGGCCGGGCCGCCTCGACCGTGTCGAAGAAGACCGACTGGCTGGTGGCGGGGAGCGATGCCGGCAGCAAGTTGGTCAAAGCGAAATCGCTGGCTGTCGCAGTGGTCGACGAGGAGGGTTTTCGCCGGCTCCTCGCCGGGGCTTCCCACGATTGACAGCCAGCCGTTCTCCGGCGAGGAAATGCCCTCAGGCGGCTTCACTCATCCCCTGCCTCCGGCAGGCAGGCCACCGCCAGGATCGCCATCGCCATTCCCCACAGCGGCTCGCCAGCGAGCAGCCCCACCAGCGGCCAGCCGATGATCCCCCCCCACGCGGCCAGCCGTCGCGTCCCTCCGTTCCAGACCAGCACCGCGAAGCCGATCTCGAAGAGCGTGATCGCGTGGGTGATGAGATTCGTGAGGTATTCCGATCCGGCGAGCACTCCGCTGATGTCGATCCGCGCGGAATCCCGGGCAGCCAGCCACCAGGCCGCCGTGCCGTTCCACCAGGAGTCCCCTTTGAGCTGTGAGATCACGGCCGCAGCAGCGATCGCCGAGGCGTGGACGCGGAGGAGGCCAAGCGCTGTGCGGTTGCGCCATGAAGGGGCCGCCGTGGGCCTGCCGACGCGATCAGCCAGCAGCCGGCCCACCGACAGGCAGTCACCGCTGCGTCCCACGACGAGACACCAGAGGATCACCGCCATGACGTCGTCTGCCGCCCCGGCGAGCATCGGCCCGCGGTTGAGCAGCGACGCCCAGAAGAGGGCTGCTGTGACCGCAGTCACCGCCGTCGCCACCCCGGCCAAGAGCATCACGAGGACCACGATCCCGGCCAGGAACATCCCCCACACCGCGGCACCAGAAGCGAGGGGATCAAATATCGAGACCGCAGTCGCTGTCCGCCACGCCGCGAGCACCTCCGCATTCACGATCCCGCCGCTCCCGAACCAGGTCTCCAAGTCCGCGGCATAACTCCAAGCGAGCAGGAGGGCTAGGCTGCCGGCGAGGATCCGCACCATCGCCAAGCGCCGGGCGTCGACGGGGCGAAACCAGAATCTGTTCCAGGTGTTGGCGATCACGCCGGTCAGATCGGACCCTCTCCGCTGTCTGGATTCCATGGCTGCCCCCGGTTATTTCCTCTCCACCAGCGGGGCGACTTCCCCAGCCGGCTTCACCGGGATGATCTGCACGGCGCCGTCGACACGGCGGATCCGGGCCTCGAAGGGAGTCTCCTCCACGGCTGGAGTGGCTGCCGCAGAGAACTCTGCCGGAACGACACGGACCACTTTGACGGTGAGGTCTTCACTGCCAAGCTTGGCAAACAGCCCAGCGGCAATCGCCGCCGGCAAGACGCCGGCCCGATCTGCATCGTCCTCGGCGAAGACCACCGCGCGCGCTAAGCGCCGCCAGCGGGCCCCCCGCTCACTGCGGTCGAGAGCTTCCGGAAACCGCATCCGCCGCCCCTCCCCACCGGCAGCGGGCGCCACGGCGAGAGAATGATCGGCATCCTCAGGCAGGCCGTAGGTGAGACGGTTATCAAAACCAAGATCGAGCCACAGCGGCACCATCCAGGGGGAGAAGAGCCGCGACTGGAGAGTCTCCACAAGCGCCGAGGAACCACTGGCCGAATTGCCTGCGATGCACAGCACCATCCCCAGCAGGTAGAGGGCCAGGAGCACCGTAGCCGCTCCGCGAACAGACTCCGACGGGAAGCCCGGCAAACCAGGCTTGAGGTCTCGCCCGGCGGCCCCCGAACCGTCAGAGACCTGCTCGGAACCGAGGGGACGTGCCGGGGAGTTCCGCGCCCGGCGGTCGTCACGGTCGTGAAATCGTTCGCGTGCCACTGGGGCCTGCCATGGGGAGTGGGGCTGCAGAAAACCCTTCCCACAGTGTCTTCGCGTTGACATTCCCGCAAGCCGGCGATAATTTCCAAGGGCGTTTTCATCTTCACCCGCCGCCCCGACCGGCTGGTGAGAGGTGTTGACACCCGGCACACACCACATATCCGGGGGATTAGCTCAATTGGCAGAGCGTCTGGCTGGCAGCCAGAAGGTCAGGGGTTCGAATCCCCTATCCTCCACTTGCATCTGCCGGGTGCGTGCCTGGGTTGTCGCTTTTTGGCAGTTTTTCAGTTTGAGTGTGGCGACGGGCTCGCCGTTGGCTCTGGCTGGGGCCTTTTTGAGGCCTCTTTTTGGGTCTCTGTGTGGCCCGTATGCAGTGAAAGCCTGGCCCTGGAATCTGCAGGCGGACCGCATGGCTGGTGACCCTGCAGATGCCCCCGCTCCTGGCCAGGTCCGCGCCGGGGCTGCGGCCTCAAATTCCACCCCGGCCTCCACGGCTGCCCCACAGTTTTCCTTGGCCCCACCAGCTCCCTTGGCCTGGATCGATGGCCGGTTTGTGCCGGCGACCGCAGCCATGCTTCCTGTCGGTGACGCAGGCTTCGTGCTGGGTGTCACTGTCACCGAGCAGATGCGTTCCTTTGCCGGAGGTCTGTTCCTCGCCGACGAGCATGCGGCCCGCTTCGGCCGCTCGCTGGCCACGGTCGGGATCACGATCCCGTACCCACTCCAAGAGGTCTTTGCCGCTGCAGCAAAAGTGGCCCAAAGCGTGCATGCCGCGGGCCGGCCAGAGGACGATGTCGGTGTCATCGTCTTCGCCACGCCTGGGGATCTCGCGGCGCAGCACTCTGGTAAAAGCGGCCCGCCACGGGTGGTGGCCCATGCCTTTCCACTGGCATTCGGGGCCTGGGCTGGGGCCTATGAAGCGGGGGTCTCGCTCCGCAGCGTGACGGTGGAACAGGTTCCGGCCGCCTGCTGGCCGCTGGCGCTCAAGTGCCGCAGCCGGATGCATTACTACCTTGCCGACCGCGAAGCACACGCTGCCGAACCGGGGGCCCGGGCAATCCTCCGCCATGCCGATGGAAGGATCAGTGAGACCGCCACGGCCAACGTGGCGATCGTCCGCGGGGGAGTGATCCTCACGCCTCCCGCGGGGGAGGCGCTGGCCGGCGTGAGCCTCCATTACCTGCGGGGATTGGCCGCAACGGAGGGCGTTCCCTGGCAGGAATCGTCGCTGCTGGCCAATGACCTGGCCACCGCCGACGAGATCCTCCTCTCCAGCACCCCGAGCTGCCTGCTCCCTGCCACCGGTTTTGACGGCAAGTCCATCGGCACTGGCCGGCCGGGCCCGATGTTCCGTCGCCTCCTCAACGCCTGGAGCCGCGGCGTGGGGCTGGACATCGCCGCTCAGGCCAGGGCGATCCTCGGCGATCGCCCCAGGGCCCAGGATGCAGCGCTGAGCGGCGCCCCCCTGGCCGTCGATCCAGTCTGACCCGGGGCCCATTCGATGCGCCGCGCCACCCGTTTCCTTGTGGGGATCACACTCCTTGCGCTGCTCGTCCCGCTGGTACCGTGGGTCCTGTTCGGTGCCCGGATCGATCGGCTGGTGGCAGACTGGCTCGATCCGCCACCGCCGCCGCTTCTGCTCGCGGCCCTCGAGGTGGGGGTGCTGGCGGTCGACATCCTCCTCCCGGTGCCGTCGAGTGTGGTGGCCACGCTCGGCGGGGCGAGGTTGGGAATCGCTGCCGGCAGCCTGTGTGCCTGGCTGGGAATGACCGCCGGATCACTGGCCGGATGGTGGCTGGGAAGGAAGGCCGGGGGACGACATCTCGACCGCCTCCAGAACGGCGAGCGGGCCCTGCTCAGCGACCGCGGCCAGACGGCCGGTCCGATGATCGTGGTCCTCTCCAGACCGCTGCCACTCCTGGCAGAGGCAGTGGCGCTGGCCGCCGGTGGCGCCGGCATGCCCCTGCGGACGTTCGCCATGGCGGCGGCGGCCGGCAATGCGGTGATTGCGGTCACTTGGTCGTGGCTCGGAGCTGCTGGGGAAGGGAGCGATGCAGTGCCACTCTCGCTGCTGGTGGCCCTCGTGGTTCCGGTGGCACTGGCCTGGGGGGCAGTCAGGCTGTGGCGGCCACACCGGTAAACACCAAACCCGTGCCTCCCCAACAGTCCGCCACACGCATGCCATTGATGCCAGTCATGCCAGAGCAGCCGCGGTCCGCGTGAAGGTGGCCTCGAACTCCTGGCGGACAGCGGCCTGGATGCCTGCCACCTCCGCAGCCAGCTTCTCTGGGCAGTCATGACCGAGCAGATGCGCCAAACGGCGTTGCTCGACGGCGTCGGCAGGAAAATCATGCCGCGCCCGGGCATCGACCAGCCGCAGTCGGCCCTCGATGGCCCGCAGCATCCGGTACGCGTGGGAAAGAAATCGGAACGACTCATCGGCCACGTGCCCGGCGGCGTGAAGGGCCACCAGTCCGGCGAGCGTCTCGGGCGTCCGCAGCGACTGGTCAGCGCCGCCGTGCACCAACTGCAGGAGCTGCACGAGAAACTCGATATCGACCACGCCGCCAGGGCCGCGTTTGAGGTTGGTCGTCGCCGCCCCCTGCTCCATCCGCAGCCTGTTGTGACGGATCTCTGCGACATCTGCAGCGCTCCAGGCCCTGCCGTAGGCGGCTTGGGCAATGATCCCGGCGACCCGCTGCCGAGCGTCGATCGAGCCCACCACCGGGCGCGCTTTGACGAGGGCCTGCCGCTCCCAGACCGCGGCTGGCCCATCGGTGGCGAACCAACGGGCGAATTCGTCGAGCGACACCGCTGCGGCACCGCTCCGGCCGGAAGGCCGCAGCCGGGAATCGACTTCGTACAACCGCCCCTGCGGCGAGTGGGTATTGCAGGCTTTCATCGTCCGCTGCGAGAGCTCGGCGAAGAAATGGGAGTTGGAAGTCCCGCCGTCTGTCCGCCGGGACCGCCGCCCCATGTCGGTGAGTCCCTCGTGGTCGTAGAGGAAGACGATGTCGAGATCGCTGCGGGAGTTGATCTCCCGGCCGCCGAACTTGCCCATCGCCAGCACCACCGCACCGGCCTGCAGGCCGCCTCTGGCAGCCTCCGGTTCACCGCTGCCGCCCGCCATCGGCTGCCCCATCCGCTCCACCAACTGTGCCTGCTCCTGATCGAGCACCCGGCGGAGGATCGTCTCGGCGATCGCCGTCAACGTCCTGGTTGTGGACTGCCCATCCCCCCGGCCGAGCATCTCCCGCACCCCGACCCGCAACTGCTCCGCGGTCTTGAAAGCGTGCACGATCGGTGCGATGTCGGTCGCACCACGGCACAGTCCGGCCAGTTCTTCCTCGAGGATCTCAGGCGCAGGGAGCCGTTCCACCACCAAGCTGTCGAGCAGTTCGTCGATCATCCCCGGATTGCTCACCAGCAGACCGGCGAGGAACGGGCTTGAGGAACACAGCCGCACGGTGAGTTCGAGACTTGGCGGATGGGCGCTGAACAGTTCCCACAGCAGCCCCTTGCCACCGAGCGAATCCGCCACGGCAGCCAATTGAAGGAGCGTGCCGTCGGGATCGGGAGTCCGAGCGATGGTCGCCAGCAGCCGCGCCGCGATCGCCGCCAGGAAATGCCGGCAGCGGCGGGTGGAGAGAAACCGCACCCGCTCCTCCCCAAGGGAGAGGAACGTCCGTCGGGCGGTGGCGGTGTCGCGGAAACCGTGGCGGGCGAGCAGGTCGCAAACGGCCTCTTCGGGGGGATCGGGATCGAGGACCAGATCGGTCTCCGCATCGGGAGCGTCCTCGCCGGGAAACGCATCGTGGAGGAGATGGTCAAGAATCCGGCGATTGAGCGACTGCGCCGCCGAGAGATCGCGATTGAGCGACTCAAGCGCTCCCTTGCCAGTGCCGTAGCCAGCCCGGACCGCCAGCTGTGCCAGGTCACGGGGCGAATCGGGGAGGGAATGGGTGCGGGAGTCGGTGAGAATCTGCAGACGGTGCTCGACGGTGCGGAGAAGCCGGTAGTTGCGGTCCAGGATCTCCCGCTCCTGATCGGTAATCGCACCGGCCGCCGCCAGCCTGCGGATCGCCTCAAGCGTGTTGCCGCTCCGTACACTCGGGGTGTCGCCGCCACCGAGCAGCTGGAGGAACTGGATGACAAACTCAATGTCGCGGATTCCCCCGGGGCCGAGTTTGAGATCGAGTTCGGCGCGCCCCTTCTCTTCCGCCTGCCGTTCCATGCGGCGCTTGAGCCCCTTGATCCCACTGATGTCGGCGGCCGACAGCCAGCGGCGGTAGATCCAGGGGGTCAGTTCGCCGAGCAGTCTCTCCGCCAGGGCCTTGTCACCCCCGACCCAGCGGGCCTTGACCCACGCCTGCCGCTCCCATGTCCTCCCCTCGCGGTCAAAGTAGCGGAGCGTGGCGTCGAGCGGGAGAACCAGCGGGCCGGTAGCGCCGTAGGGGCGCAAGCGCAGATCGACGCGGTGACCGCTGCCGCTGCCGCTCGGCTCGGCAATCAACCGCACCGCCTCCCGGACCGCGCGTTCGAAGAATTCCTGGTTGGTGCACGGCTTCGGTCCATCGACCCTCCCGTCGGCGGAATGGACGAACACCAGATCGACGTCGCTTGAGTAGTTGAGTTCCTCGCCACCGAGTTTCCCCAAGGCCAGCACCGTCAGCACAGCCCGCTCGCCACCAGGCCCGCGCGGCACTCCGCGCTCCGTTTCCAGTCGCGCTACTGCCAGCCGCAGCGCCGCCGCCACGATGCAGTCGGCGACGCGGGAGAGCTGCCGGGTGACCGTTTCCAGCGGCTGTCCGCCGACGATGTCTCCGTAGGCGATCCGCAGCGTTTCTCGGCGGCGGAAGCGTCGCAGACACCGCATCGCCCCCTCGATATCGCGGTGACCAGCGAGCGTGCTGTCGAGGGCCGCGGAGAGCGATTCAAGCGATTCGGGCTTCCCCTGCCCGAGCCGCACTTCCTCCCACGATTCTGGATCGGAGATCACCACATCGGCCAGGTGCGGGCTGGCGGAGAAGATCCCCAGCAGCGTCTCCAAGCCCCGGGGATCGCGCTGGAAGAGCGTGGCCGTGGAGAGAGGGCTGCGGACTGCTCCCAGCAGGCGTTCCAGCGCCGCGAGGACCCGGTCGGGATCACTGACACGCGGGAGCAGCAAGACAAGCCTGCCGCAGAGATCGTCGAGCAGATCGAACGTCAGCCCCTGCGCGGCAAATCCGCGGAGGCGGCGCTGGGCCGTCGCCGGCTCCTCCAAGCCGCACGCCCGGCCCCAGGCCAGGGCCAGAGCCTCGTCGTCGAGCATCTGCTGCGAGCGCCACGCCAAGCTGTGGCCGAGGGGCCCAGTTGGCGGCGGGAGAGCAGCGCTCGCCCCCTCATCCGGGGCCGGTTCACGCGGGGAATTTGTTCCGCGTGCCGGTGGCATCTCAGCGCTCCCTGCGGCCAGCAGGCAGCGCCAGGATCTGGTGGAGTTGCGGCGGAGGATCCTCCCCGGCCGAAAGGCTTTGAGTCAGACTTCCCACGGCAGCGACTTGGTCCTCGAGCAGTCTCTCCTCCAGGTCGAGCAGCGGCACGGCGCTCGACAACCCATCCGCCACGGCCCCAGACAGGCTCCAGGCACCGGCCGCGGTGATGTCGATATCTACCATCCGTCCCACCAGCCGCAGCGGGGCTTCGAAAACAACGATCCGGTCGCAGCCGGTGCGGCCGGTGAGCTGGGCCACGCCGTCCAGACCGGGATCGACGGCCCGCTTCTCATCGCGGGCCGAGAGCCCCTCGACGAGCACCTGCTGACGGGTGCCGATGAGGGGCATGTTGCTGGCCAGGCTGGCCACCGTCTGGGTGTCGAGGAGGACCCGGTGCCGTTCCTTCTTCACCGCCTCGGGAACATCGTCGGGCTGCCTGTCGAAGGCCTTGGTGCCCGGCCGGGGGCTGTACTTGAAGATGTAACTGTTCTTGAAACCCAACTGCAGCACGAGGTCGACCGACGTCTGGAACTCGGCATCGCTCTCGCCACAGAAGCCGACGATGAAGTCGCTGGTGACCGCGGCCTGCGGCAACTCCTCGCGGACCCTGGCATGCATCTCCAGATACTCGCCGATCGTGTATCCGCGCTTCATCCGCAAGAGCACCGCATCGCTGCCATGCTGTGCTGGAATATGGAGGTATTTGCAGACCTTGGGCAGGTCGCGGACAGCCGCGATCAAGTCCGCGGTCATGTCCCGCGGATAGTTGGTGACAAACTTGATGCGATCGAGCCCGTCGATGGCGTGCAAGGAGTGGAGGATGTCGGCCAGCCGCGTCGTCCGACCGCCGTCGGTCCACTTGTAACTGTTGACGGTCTGGCCGATGAGCGTGATCTCCCGGCAACCATCGTCGACGAGTCTGCGGGCCTCGGTGAGGATCGCCTCCGGAGGCCGGGCCTGTTCAGGACCGCGGACCCGTGGCACAACGCAGAAGGCGCAAAACTTGTCGCAGCCGGTCTGGGTCCGGAGGAAAGCCTGGAAGGGGGTGGGCCGCATGGCGGGGTCGCGGTCGGGATCGTAACTCTCGAAACTGCGGGTCACGGCATCGCGGCTGCCTGCGGTCCGATTGAGGCTCACCTCAACCCGGGGGTCGCCGCCGGCGAGAATCTCCTCGACGATCCCCGGCACACGGTGCAGTTGGCCCGGTCCGACGACCAGATCGACCCACGGGGCGCGGTTGCGGATGAGCTCCTGATCTTTCTGTGCCATGCAGCCGAGCACGCCCACCACTAACCCCGGACGGCGCTGCTTTTCCAAGCGGATGCGGCCGAGCGCGGAGTAGATCTTGTCTTCGGCATGCTGGCGGACGCTGCAGGTGTTGTAGAAGACGGCGTCGGCATCGGCGGGGCTGGCTGTGAGCTCCCATCCTTGGCGGCGCAGCGCCGCCACGACCAACTCACTGTCGAGGACATTCATCTGGCAACCGACCGTCTCGATCCACATCCGCCGCGACGCGGTGGGAACTTTGGCGGCAGGGACGGTGGTCGGCGCAGGAATCATCATGGAGGGAATTCTAGCCGCCCGCGGGAAAAGTCATCCTGAAGCTTTTTCCACAGGGAAAACCTCCTCATTTCCAAGCGCTCCCTCAGCTGGCCCCCAGCCTCGTCCCCGTGGGGAGCAGGTGGCCGCGGAGAAACTCGGCAGCACTCATGGCACGGCGCCCCTCCGGCACCAAGCGGCGGACAACCAGCGCAGCACCGTCACCGCAGGCAACCACGATTCCATCGTCGGTGGCCGCCACCACCGTGCCCGGGACTCCCCCCGGCACCGCCTGCCCAGCGACAGCAACCTCCTCGAGCACCAACCGCAGCGGCAAAGCGCCCTGACGGTGGAGGAAGGTCGTGGCCCGCGGCCAGGGATCGAGCCCCCGGGGCATCCGCGCGATGCAGGCCGCGGGCTGCGACCAGTCGATGAGCCCATCGGCCTTCGAGAGCCGCGGGGCCTTGGTCACCAACCCCGGGTCCTGTGGGATTCCCACCGGTCCGGCGGGAAGGCCGGCAGCGACGAGGACGGCGATCGCCTCCAGCACCAGGTGCGGCCCGAAAGCCGCCAGTCTGGCTTCCAGTTGCGAGGCGGTCTCGGCCGGTCCGATCGCCGTGGAGCGGGAGTTGATCACCCCACCGGCATCGAGGCCCGGCGTCATGTGGATCACGCACGCTCCGGTGACTTCGTCGCCGGCCAGGATTGCCCATTGCACCGGTGCCGCGCCGCGGTGCCGGGGGAGGAGCGATCCGTGGAGGTTGATGCCGCCCAGCCGCGCGGTGGCCAAGGCCGCCGGGGAGAGAATCTGGCCGTAGTCGCAGACCACCAGCAGATCGGGGGCGAATGCCGCCAACTCCGCCACGGCGGCGGCGTCGTTGATCCGCTCCGGGGCCAGCACGGGGAGCCCGGCTTCCTCGGCAACGTCCCGCATTCGATTGGGGGGTGGCTTGCGTCCGGGAGCGGCCTTGTCAGGCCTGGTCACCAGCGCGAGCAACCGATGATGCGATCCCAACAGCGCGGCAAACATCGGCACCGCGAACGGACCAGTCCCCATGACCACGATCCGCAGGCCGTCGATGTTCGGCGGGCCGGCAGCAGCCATCAGGCGGTGCCCCGTGGGGGACTGCATCGATCGGCCTCGAGCTGGGTAAGGCGGGCGAGGATCTCGGCTTCGGTGGGAACCTCCCCACGAGACTGCTTGCCATCAAAGACACCGCGCATGGTGTCGAGCGTCCGCCGGGCTTCGAGCGCCGCCGCCTCCGGAAGCCTGTCGGTGAACAGTTTCCCTTCCAGGTGATCAAACTCGTGCTGCACAACCCGGGCGAGGAATCCATCGAGGTCGAGGCGAACGGCCTCCCCCTCGAGCGTCCAGGCTTCCAGCACCACCTTCTCGGGGCGGCGGACATCCATCCGCAGCCCCGGCAGGCTCAGGCACCCCTCCTCCTGAACGGCGGTGCCGCGCGGACGGCTGAGGACAGGATTGATGAACACCAACTCCTCGCCGGCGTCAGGGCTGGCGTCGAGGTTGAGGATGAACAGCCGGTAGGGCAACCCGACCTGATTGGCTGCCAATCCGCAACCGATCGACGAGTACATGATGTCGAACATCTGCTCGACTGCATCGCACAGAGCGTCATCGATCCGCACCAGGGGGCTGGTGCGGCGGAGCAGCGCCGGATGTGGATACTCAACGAGTTCCAGCCGGCCGAGATCGGCGGGATCGAGGGGGAGAAGCGGTGGTTCCATCGCGGAGAGGGGGGGCTGGGGGCTCGAGTGGTCAGGCAGAGGAATGACAGACCATGATACAGCGCCAAAACCCGCCTGATACCGATTCCAGTTCCGCCCCCGCCGGGAGCCCGCGGCCGCCGCCAGAGACGGCTCCGGCCACGAATTCAAGTCGGCCAAACCGTAGACTCTCTCCCTCTTTGAGCAGACGGCTCCTCCGGCTCGATTGAGCGGCGGGGACCGAGGCAGGAAACCAGCCCCGCTTTTCCCCGATGGCCTCCCCCAGTACTTCCATCACGGACGTTCCCATCCTTGTCACACCATCACTCCACGACAGACTCTTGCCACGCGGATCATCCCGTCCCTTGGGCGGCGCCGGCGGTGATCGCCGCCACCTGCGGTTGGCTGGGTCGATTTCCTTTTGCGCCGGGCACGCTGGGGGCGGCAGCCGGGATCGCCTTGTCGGCTGGATTGACCCACCTCGGCATTTCCCCGCTGGCAGAGCTCGCCGCAGTCGTGGCGCTGTGCGCTCTGGGGATCCCGATCTGCACTGCGGCCGCGCGGCGGATGGGACGCGGCGCCGACCCCGGTGGAATCGTCTGGGACGAGATGGCCAGCGTGCCGCTGGGACTGCTCGTGATCCCGGCAGCGGAGCGGACCGTGACGGTGTTCGTCGTGGCCTTCGTGCTGCACCGCATCTTCGATATCTGGAAGCCGTTCCCGTGCCGACAACTCGAACGGCTCCCCGGTGGTTTGGGGATCATGGCGGATGACTGGGGGGCCGCGGCGTGGATGGCGGCGATTCTCCTCGTGGCCAGAGGCTGAACTGCGGGAAAACGACCGATGCGACTGTTGGTTGTCGATCATGGCTGCTGCGATCCGCCCCTGGGGAGGGTCTTCCACTGCCGCGCGCTGCTGGCGCGGGAGGGGATCGAGTCGCTGGCCTGCGGGCCGGCTTCGGTATCGGCTCTCGAGGCCCCTACCCCCGGCCTCCACGGCATCCATCTCCGGGATATCGCCGCCGGTAACCGGACATTCGCCCGGGCCGTCCGCGACGGCACAGCAGAGGCGTTTCTCCAGGCCGTCACCAGCATCCCGGAGGCGATGCTCGGGCTTGTCAGGGAGACCGCCCGGCAGGCGATCGCGGAGGCCGTCGACGCCTTCGATCCCGCGGCGATCCTCGTCCTCCACGCTGGCATCTTTGCCGATCTGGCCGTGGAAACCGGCGTCCCGGTGGTCGTCCATGTCGCCGCCGACGATCTGGCGGCGCTTGAGCGAAACGAACGGATCAACGGCCTGGTGGCAGCGGCGCTTGAATCGGCGGAGGTGGTGGTGGTCGCCGATGCCGCGACGCAGGCCAGCCTCATCGAGGGTTGGTTTGAAGCCCCGTCGCGGACGCCGGCCGGCGTCTGGGCGATCGACGAGCAGTCTGGGGAGCGGCTCGCCGCCATGTGCCGCTTGGCCTGCAGCCGCCGCGGCTCTTGATCGTTGCCGGCGGAGCCCCGTCTCAGGCCCGTTTCAACAGCAGCCTGTCGACCTCGCCCCCATCGAGAGCCGCGGCGAATGCTTCCCAGTCGCGGTAGATGGCCAGGCTTGTCAACTGCACGACCCAGTTGTGGACCAGAGGAGTGATCGTGATCACGGCCTTGCCGTGGCGGTGGGCCTCCCAGATCTCGATGGCCGTGCCCATCGACGCCTCGGGCACATAGGCGATGACGAGATCGAAGTCCCGGCACATCTGGATGTGCCCCTCGAACACGGCGCGGGCCTGCTCGACCCCATACCCCACCGAATTGCCATGCCCCGCGAAGGGGTCGTAGACTTCTGCTTCCGGCCACCGCGCCTGCACGAGCTTTTGCAGCGTGCCACGGTAGAGCTGGTCGTGCACGAGCGCCGCGACGTGCGAACCCTGCATGATCCCCGCCAGGAAAATCTTCATGTCTGCCTCCAAGCCATCCCGTCCGGTTTCCTCCCGCACCCCCGCGTCCCGGAAACCGGTCGCAGGCAGGGCTGAGAGTGTATTGAAGTCGGCCGCGGCCCAGGCCACCGTACCGACGCCCGATCTCGTGGCGGCCCGGAAATTGGTGCTGGATCTGCTGGCAATCCCCGGCGTCTCGGGGGACGAGAAGGCGATCGCCGAGCGGATTGTCCACCATCTCAAGGCGGCGGGCTGCCCGGCCGGGGCGATCAACTTCGATTCCGCACACACAAAAACCCCCCTCAAGGGCAATGTCGGCAACCTGATCGTGAAACTCCCCGGCACCGTCGCTGGTCCGCGGCGCCTCTTCATGGCCCACATGGACACAGTGCCGGTCTGTGTCGGCGCCAAGCCGGTGGTCTCGGGCAAATTCGTCAAAAGCGCTGATCCGAACACCGGATTGGGGGCCGATGACCGGGCCGGAGTCGGCGTCGTGCTTTCGACGGCCCTCGAGGTCCTCCGCCGCGGTCTCCCCCACCCCCCGCTGTCGTTCCTGTTCGGGATCCAAGAGGAGGTTGGTCTGTATGGGGCCCGGTACGTCACCGCCGCCGATCTGGGTAAACCCCACCTGGCCTTCAACTTCGATGGCGGGGCAGTGGAGAAGATCACCGTCGGTGCCACCGGCGGCTACCGGATGGACGTCTCGATCGAGGGTGCCCCCAGCCACGCCGGAGTGGCGCCGGAGAAGGGAATCTCGGCGATCGCCATCGCCGCACTGGCGATCGCCGACCTCGTGGAAAACGGCTGGCACGGGTTGATCGAGAAAGATGGCAAGCGGGGGACGAGCAACGTCGGCGTGATTCACTCCGGCCATGCGACCAACGTCGTGGCCGAATCGGCCGTGCTCCGCATCGAGGCCCGCAGTCACGACCCAGCCTTCCGCCGGAAGATCGTCAAGGCGATTGAGACGGCCTTCAAGGATGCCGCCAAAAAGGTGCGAAACAGTTCCGGGAAGTGTGGCCGCGTGGTCTGCAACGGCCACCTCGATTACGAAGCCTTCCGGCTCTCCGACGAAGAACCGTGCGTCGTCGCCGCCAGCGCCGCAGTAGCGGCGCTCGGGCTCAAGCCACGGCTGGATATCTCCAACGGCGGCCTGGATGCCAATTGGATGGCTGCCAATGGCGTCCCCACGGTGACGCTCGGCTGCGGTCAGATGGAGATCCACACCACGCACGAACAACTCGATCTGGCAGCCTACGAGACGGCCTGCACGGTGGCGCTGCGGCTGGCCGTCGGGTCGTGAAGGGGGTGTCGATGGCCCCCACTCCCCGGCGGCAGGCGATCGTGCTGGCGGTGGGAACTTTTCTCGCCTTCATTCCCACGCTCTGGGCGGGATTCGTCTACGACGCCCGGATCCAGATCCTCACCGACACCTTCATCCATGACCCCGCCAATTGGCTGGCGGTGCTCAGCGGCCGGGTGCTGGGGATGGACGTGGTCGATTTTAACCGGCCGGCGATGCTGGCATCGCTGATGCTCGATGCCGCCATCTGGGGCCGGCAGCCATTCGGCTACCACCTCACAAGCATCCTGCTCCATGTGGCCAACGTCCTCCTTGTGTGGCGCGTGGCGACGGGTTTGGCACACGCGCCGTCGAAAAAAAGTCCGGCGGCGCTGGGAATTCCGCCGGCCGTCCCAGCAGCATTCATTTTCGCCCTCCACCCCTTGGTGACCGAGGCCGTTTGTGAACCGACTTTCCGGGAGGATCTGCTGGTGGCCACCGGCTCTCTCGGGGCCCTGGTGCTGGCGATGGGGCACCTCCCCGGGGCCGGGGCACCCAGGCCCGATCGCTGGAGGTCGCTTGCGTGCATCGCCTGCTGCCTGCTGGCGGTCGCCAGCAAGGAATCAGGAATCGCGGCGCCGCTTCTGCTAGCGTTTTCCTGGCTGCTCTTCCGACGGCAGGAAACAGGCGCCGGCAGCGGAACTCCGAGCAGATTCTGGATCATTTCGATCGGCGGCTCGTGTCTGGTGGTGCTCCTGTTCCTGGTCGCGCGCTTTGCCTGGGAGGTGGAGGAATCAAAGATCTTCGTCGAGAAGCCTGTCTATCTGGGGGGCACGCTTGCCGCAGCGCTGTCGATCGAACCACGGATCCTCGCCCTCTGTGCGCAACTTGTTTTCTGGCCTTTCAACCAGAGCGCCGACTACAGCCCCTCCTCGATCGCCCACCTGCCTCTGCCGCTGGCAGTGGTGTGCCTTGTGGCCCTGGGGAGCGTTGCAGTGTGGCTGACCAGACGGGATCGCCGGCTGCTCCTGGCAGACGCGGTGATTCTGCTGCCACTTGTGCCGGTCTCCAACCTCTGGCCGATCTACCGGCCGGTTGCCGACCGCTATCTCTATCTGCCGCTGGCTGGCGTAGGCCTCGGCGTGGCCTGCCTTCTCGACGCCCCTTGGCTGGTCAGCCGCCCCCGGATGCAGCGACTGGCAATCAACGGAAGTCTGCTGCTGGTCGGGGTGCTGGGGATCGCCTCCTTCGAGCGCCAGAAGGTGTGGAACAATTCCATCGCCCTGTGGGATGACACGTCGCAGAAAACCCCCGATTCGTTCAACGCCACCATGGGGCGCGCCGATGCCCTCCTCGATGCCGGGCGCCTGGCGGAAGCCGAACCGGCCGCCCGCCGGGGGATCGAGATGTCGCAGGGGAAGGTGGGGGACAGTTGGGCGACGCTGGCGGTGATCCTCGAAGAGCAGGGGCGTTTTGCCGCAGCCGCGGAGAGCCTGGCGCGAGCCCTGGCCGTCGAGCCGGCGCTGGCCGATCCAGACCAACGCGTCGCGGCAGCGGCGATGGAGAAACCGTTCGCCCAGCGGCTCAGGCGGCTGCTAGACCGCGTGGCCCAAGAAGGTCAGTGAATCAACGATTCCGCCGCAGCGCCCCCTCACGTGCCGGCGGGAAAGTTTTCCCCCGTGCGCGAGGGTGGTATCCTGCCGACCGATCTTGTTCCGATTCCATCCTCGGGATCATGCCATGCTCCGCCCCCGCTTGGCCCTCCTCGTCGTCGCCCTTCTCCTCGACACCCTCAGGCCCCAATTTGTCATGGCTCAAGCGCCCACCAAGGCGACCACCGTCGAGGGAGTCACCGAGTACCGCTACGACAACGGCGCCCGGCTGGTGCTCTTTCCCGATTCATCCCGGCCCACGATCACGGTCAACATGACAGTCCTCGTCGGCTCGCGGCACGAGGGGTATGGCGAGGCGGGGATGGCCCACCTCCTTGAGCACCTTGTTTTCAAGGGCACCCCGAGTTTTCCCGAGGTACCCAAGGCCCTCCGCGACCATGGTGCGAGCTTCAACGGCACCACCAACGTCGATCGCACGAACTATTTCGAGACGCTTCCTGCCACTGACGACAACCTCGACTTCGCCATCCATCTCGAGTGCGATCGGCTCGTCAACAGCTTCATCAAGCGCGAGGATCTGCTCTCGGAGTTCACCGTCGTCCGCAATGAGTTTGAACGGGGTGAGAACAGTCCAGAGCGGGTACTCTCGCAGCGGGTTCAGGCGGCGGCCTACGAGTGGCACAACTACGGCAAGTCGACGATCGGCAACCGCTCCGACATCGAACGGGTGCCGATCGACAACCTCCGCGATTTCTACGAGCGGTTCTACCAACCCGACAACGTCGTCCTGATCGTGACGGGGAAGTTTGAGGAACCCAAGGCCCTGGAACTGGCTACCAAGTACCTCGGCTCAATCCCCAAGCCCGCCCGGAGACTGAGCGCCACCTACACCGAAGAGCCGGCCCAGGACGGCGAGCGGACGGTGGTCCTCCGTCGCGTCGGCAAGATCGGAGCGGTGATGGCCGCCTATCACATGCCCGCGTCTGCCCACGCAGATTGGGCTCCGCTCTCGATGCTGGCGAGCATCCTCTCCGAAGACAAGATCGGCAGGCTGGAGAAGAATCTCGTCGAGACCGGTATCGCCACCAGCACAACCGCCTTCGCCGATGACGCCCACGACCCCGGCCTCTTCTCCTTCATGGCCCAGCCAGTCGAGGGAAAACTCGACGAAACCAAGACGACGCTCCTCGGGATCGCTGACGCCGTCGGGGAGACGCCGTTTACGCCCGAGGAGCTTGAGCGGGCCAAGGTTCGGGCGAAACGGGGGGCTGAGAACGCGATCGCCAACCCGGCCTCCATGGCGCAGGCGCTCTCCTCGGCGACGGCGCTGGGCGATTGGCGGCTCTGGTTTCTGCAACGCGACCGGATCGCCGCCACCACGATCGACGATGTCAATCGGGTGGCGCAGACCTACTTCCTGCCCCACAACCGCACCGTCGGCATTTTCCTGCCTTCCGACACGCCACAGCGACTCGCCGTGCCAGTGGTCGCATCGATCGCTGATCTCGTCCAGGACTACAAAGGCGGGGCTGCGGTCGCGGCGGGGGAGGAATTCGACCCCAGCCCAGAGAACATCGGCGCCCGGACGCGCATCGTCGACATCGACGGCGTCAAGGTCGCCATGCTTCCCAAGAAGAACCGCGGCGAGACGGTCACCTTCTCCCTCACTCTCCACTATGGCAACGAGCAATCTCTCGCCGGACGCGCCACGGCCAGCGGCCTGCTCCCCTCAATGCTCATGGCCGGCACAAGCAAGTACGACCGCCAGCAACTGCGGCAGAAGTTCGATGAACTCGGCGTCCGCATCGGCGGGGGCGGTCGCCGCGGCGGACGGGGCGGCGGTGGCGGGGCAGGGGTGCTGTCGTTCGGTATGGAAGCCAAGCGAGCGACACTCCCGGAAGCGATCAGGCTGCTCGGCGAAGTCCTCCGCGATCCCTCCTTCCCGGTCGACGAGTTTGAGCAGATGCGGGCCCAGTCACTCGCCGGCCTGGCGCAGATGCAGACCGAACCCCAGACGCTCGCCGGCGTGGCCCTCGGCCGCGCCTTGTCTGATTATCCCCAAGGTGATGTGCGCGCCGCGCGGACCGTCGAGGAGAGCATCAACGATCTCAAGGCCGTGACCCTCGAGGAGGTGAGATCGCTGTGGCGCGATCAACTCGCAGGGCACGTCTGCGAAGTGGCGATCGTGGGTGAGTTCGATCCCGAGGCCGCCGTGGCAGAGGTCCGCAAGGCCCTCGACGGCTGGAGGACTGCGACGCCCTATGAGCGGATCGAACGGATCGTGAAGCAGGATGCCCCAGGCACCAAGAACGAGATCCTCACCCCCGACAAAGCCAATGCCGTCTTCATGGCGGGACTGGCCTTCCCGCTCGACGATGATTCGCCCGACGAAGTGGCCCTGGAGATCGGCAACTTCATCCTCGGCGGTGGCGCGCTGTCCAGTCGCCTCGGCGACCGGATCCGACAGAAGGAGGGGCTTTCGTATGGGGTGACGTCTTCGGTGTCGATCCCCTCCCGCGGGGACGACGCCCGGTTCACGATCAACGCCATCACCAATCCCACCAACATCGATGCGGTGGAGAAAGCCGCCTTGGAGGAATTGAAGCGGTTTCTCCAGTCTGGCCCCGGCGATGAGGAGTTGACTGCCGCCAAGACGGCGTGGCTTGAGTCCCGCAAAACCGGCCGCTCCTCCGATGGCTCGATCGCTGGCCAGTTGGCCTCAAACCTCGACCTCGGCCGGACGATGGACCGCGTCGCAGAAGACGAAAAGCGGGTCGCGGCCCTCACGCCGCAGCAGGTCCAGGATGCCTTTCGCCGCCACATCGATCCCGAGAAACTGATCATCATCCGTGCCGGCGACTTCACCAAGGCGGCAGCCGCTCCGTGAACCCGATCCAGGGAGACTTCTCGACGGTGGCCAGCCGCCTCTGCCGGGGCAGCCTGTGGATGGTTGCCGCGCTCGGGGCCGCCGTCGGCCTCGCCCAAGGCCCCGGCGACAGCGCTCTCCAGACCAGACTCGACTCGATCCGCGCCGAGCACGACGTTCCGGCGCTGTGGGCCGGCAGGTTTCACGCCGACAGCCGGCAGGTGTTCGCAGTCAGCGGCGTCCGGAAGCAGGGAGAGGGCGATCCGGCCCGACTCGACGATCTCATTCACATCGGCTCCTGCACCAAGGCGATGACGGCCGTGATGGTCGCCAGGCTCTGTTCCGCCGGAAAGCTCTCCTTCGACACCCCGCTTGCCGAGGCGTTCCCTGGAGTCCGCACCGGCAACGGCCAGACGCTCGCCGCGACTGCGTGGGGTGCAGTCACGATCGACGACCTCCTCCGGCACACGAGCGCCGCCCCGGCCAATCCCGACTGGTGGGCCCTCGACCGCGCCCATCCCGACGACCCGGTCGCCGCGCGACGGGCGCTGCTGGAATGGCTGGTGACCCTCGATCGCCCGGCGGTTCCCGAATTTCTCTACTCCAACGTCGGCTATGCCCTCCTCGGCCACGTCGTCGAGTCGATCGAGGGGCAGCCCTGGGAGACGCTCCTGGCTGCGGAGGTCTGCGGGCCGCTCGGCATCACGACAGCCGGCTTCGGGCCGGTTCCCCACCAAGACAGCCCTGGCGCCTGGGGGCATGCCGAGCGCGACGGCGTCAGGCAGCCAGTGCGGATCGATAATCCACCTCCCCTTGGCCCCGCCGGCCGCGTCCATCTGGCGATGGCGGATTGGTCGCGGTTTGTCCTCACGTTCACCGGGGACGGAGACGAAAGCGGCAGGAAGCGCCTCGCGGTGACTCCGAGCGACTGGGCCCATTTGCTCGCGCCCCAGGGCGCTGCGGACTATGCCGGCGGCTGGGGACTCCATGACCGGGCTTGGGGCGGGGGGCGGGTCCTCTCCCACTCCGGCTCCAACACCACCTGGTACTGCGTCGCCTGGGTGGCACCGGAACGCGACTTCTGCCTGCTCGGGGCCACCAACACCGCCGCGACGGCCGCAGCCCAGGCCTGCGACGAGGCGGTCTCGGCCTGTCTCGATCCCCGCCTCCTCCCCTTCACCGCCACCCCAGAAGCCCGTAGACGGTGACGGGGGCCTTGCGGCTCTGGCCACCAGCGGGTCGATTGGGCTCACTTTCAAGGGGCCGACCGAGCGTGACGGAGGCTCGACTTTCTGGCCCGAAAATCTGCACGGAAAGGAGTCTTACCGATGGCCCGCCGCGTCTCCAAAAAGTCTTCTGGGACTGCGGTACCGCCTGTCAGCGACAGCCCTCCGGCCCCCACCGCCACCGTAGCGACCGCTCCCTCCAACGTCCTTTTGGAGGGGGATTGCCTCGATCGATTGGCGAGCCTTCCGGACGGCTGCGTGCATCTGGCCTTCGCCGACCCACCATTCAATATCGGCTACGACTACGACACCTACGACGACCGCCGCTCGGCCAATGACTACCTGACCTGGTCGCAGCGGTGGATGGCGGAGATCGTCCGCGTCCTCCGCCCCGACGGCACGTTCTGGCTGGCGATCGGCGATGAGTACGCGGCCGAACTGAAGGTGATGGCGACACGCGAACTGGGCCTCACCTGCCGCAGTTGGGTGGTGTGGTACTACACCTTCGGCGTCAACTGCCGGCAGAAATTCAGCCGGTCGCATGCCCACATCTTCCAATTCGTCCGCGATGCCGAGGCGTTCACCTTCAACACCGATGCGATCCGCATCCCTTCGGCCCGCGAGCTCGTCTACGGTGACCGCCGCGCCAACCCCCAGGGGCGTCTGCCGGACGACACCTGGATCCTTCGTCCCCAGGATCTTCCCGAGGGTTTTTCCGCCGACCAGGACACCTGGTACTTCCCCCGCGTCTGCGGCACTTTCAAGGAACGCTCCGGCTGGCACGGCTGCCAGATGCCAGAGCAACTCCTCGGCCGGATCATCCGCTCTTCAAGCCACCCCGGCGACCTCGTTCTCGACCCCTTCGCCGGCAGCGGCACCACGCTGGCGGTGGCCCGCAAATTGGGGCGGTCGTATCTGGGCTGTGAACTTTCGCCCCAATACGCCGAGCGGATCAGGGCCCGGCTGGCCGCCGCCTTGCCCGGCGACCCCCTCGATGGTTCCCCTGAGCCGCTCAAGAGCGTCCCCACCACCCGCGACGGCCGTCGTCTGGAGGACCTGAGGCCGGCCCGGGGCAAGACCAGGGCCAAGCGAGCGCGAAAAAGTGAGCCGCTCTTGTTCCCCCCGGAAGAGCCCTGATATGTCCTGGGAGTGAGCGATGGATTGGGGGCGCCCTCCCCTCGGACTCGATCGGCCGTTGCAAAGGACGTTTCATGGCGGGAGCCAATCCCATGCGGTCCAAAAAAGTTGCCGCTGCTGAGACGGTGGCGGCACCTCCAGGGGCCCACCGCGGCCAGCAGGCCGGTTTCACAGCCCCTCCGGCCGACGGCGGCCTGTCGATCGACCGCCTCGCCCAGGCATTCGCCTCGATGATGGGGGTGGCGGATCCCTACAGCGGCGCTCCCTCAAGCGCTCCGGGCAGTGTCGCCGAGGTCGATCCGTCGCCCGACCTCGATGATGGTGATTTCGGTGCCGATTCCCCGGACGGTTGTCGGGTCAGTCCCACGACGATCCTGGCAGCGCTGTTGTTTGTCGGACTCCCCGGTGGCGTCCCCTTGAGCGGCCGGAAAGTAGCGGCCTTGATGCGCGGCGTACGACCGCAGGAAATCGATGAGTTGGCGCTCGAACTGAGCCTGTCATGCCGGGCGAACAACTGCCCCTACGACGTGGTGTCGCAGGGGGACGGCTGGGTGATGCGCCTCCGCGAGGAGTTCGCCTCTTTCGGCCGGGCGGCCCAGACGCGGTCCCGTCTGGTGCGACTCGACTCCGAAGCCCTCGACGTCCTCGCTGCGGTGGCTTGGAACCAGCCGGTGGCGCGCGACAAACTGGTGGAGCTCGGCTGCGACGCTCCGCCGAGCGTCCTGCGACTGCTGGTCCGCAGGGGCTTGCTGGAACTGAAGTCGCAGGAGGGGGGCGAGCCCTGCTACCGGACTACGAGGAAATTCCTCGACGTTTTTAGGCTGGCCCGGATCGAGGACCTACCGGAACCAAACGCCCCCCCCGGCTGATTCCCCCAGTCAGCCATCACTCGGGCCAACTGCCCTTCCCCCCTCGATCGCCGTGGAAAAGTCATTCCTTGGGCTTTTTCCCTTGGAAAAACAGCCGGCTCGCTTCACGGCCGCTCGCCGGATGGTGGCTCAGAGGCGGGGGGCAACGCCGCCAGCCAGTCTCTGGCGGCAGCGCTGGTGGTCACGATCCCGTCGAGTTGCAGGGCACGGAGCCTGGCGAGTGTCGCACCGAGTGCCGCTCCGGCGGGGATGCCAGCGTGGAGAAGATCGCTCCCGGTAAGCAGCGGAGGTGGGGCAAGTTCCGCGGCCGGTCGCTCCACCTGCCGGCTTACCCAAGCAGCCGTTGCTCGGTTCGCAAGACCATGGGCAGCCTGGGCCCTGAGGGCGTCGGCCAGCAGCGGGGCATCGGCATGGGCAAGCCACGGCTGCAGCCACGACCAGGGCCTGCTGACGACCCCTTCCTGGAGAGTCGTTTCCATTCCCGGCGTCTCACCGAAGGCATCGAGCGCGTCTCTGAGCCATGCGGCACAGCGAGACTCCCTGTTCGACAGTCGCAGCCTCCGGCAGATCGCGGTCACAGAGCGCATGGCCCCATTCGCGTTCCTCCCCGCCAGGACCGCCAGTCCAACCGCCAACGACGGTTCGTCGAGAGCCTCGATAACGGCCGACCTCACGCGCCAATTATTCGCAGCAGAAGGAGAGCTTGGCGACGGTGCCAATTCCGGGAGGATGACCGCCGCCAGCCCAGTGTCCGCAAGCAACCCCAAGGCCCTGCCGCGGCCCGGACGGGAGAGCATCGCCCGCAGTTCAGCCGCGATCCGCTCCGGGCTGACTGTCACCACACGCCCGGCGAGCCGCTCGATGGCCGCCCGGGTTTCGGCCTCCAGCAGAAACCCAAAACCGGCCGCAAAACGGACCGCCCGCAGCATCCGCAGGTGGTCCTCGCCGAAGCGCAAGCCCGGCACGCCGATGGCCCGCACGATGCCGGCCTCCAGATCGGCTCGGCCGCCGACATGATCGTGGACAATCCCCGCCTCGGGATCGAGAAACAGACCGTTGATCGTGAAATCGCGACGCTTTGCATCTTCGGCGGCGCTTGAGAAACGGACTTCTGCAGGGTGTCTGCCGTCGGTGTAGGCCGCATCGGTACGGAAGGTCGTCACCTCCACCTGCCCCGCCCCACGCGGCCCAATCACCGTGATGACGCCAAACGCAGCGCCGATGGCCAGCGTCCGGGAGCGACCAAACAGCGCCCTGACTGCGTCTGGAATCGCTGAGGTGGCAACGTCGTAGTCGGCCGGCGTCCGCCCCAGCAACTCATCGCGGACACAGCCACCAGCCCACAGCGCCTCGTGGCCGGCGGCCCGCAAGCGGGCGACGACCGTACGGGCAAACTCCCGAGCCAGGATGGGATCAGCGTCAATGGCAGCCATCTAAGAAATGGTACGCGATCATGTGGCGATTATTTGGTTGACACGATTTTCATGCGCTCATAAACTCTGAACAATTCCGTTGGGGGCGGCGTAGAAGCAGTTGAGTTGGGTGGGAGTGTCTCTCCGTCTGGCTCTCGGTCTCTGTCTGCGCTCTTTTCTTGCGTCATTCCTTATTTTTTCCATGGCTGCCCGCGAGGGTGGAGGATTTCCATGACTTTCCAGACATACGGCTCGAAACGGCGGGGCTTCACCCTCGTCGAGTTGCTGGTGGTGATCGCGATTATCGGGACGCTGGTCGGCTTGCTGCTGCCTGCCGTTCAGGCCGCCCGCGAAGCGGCCAACCGCAGTTCCTGTGGCAACAAGATGAAACAGCAGGGCCTCGGGTTGCTGAACTGCGAAAGCAGCAAGAAGACCTTTCCAGCGGGGGCCGACCGTTATCCATTCACCGCCACAACTTTCTCTTCGGATCCGACCGCGTCAGCCTTCAGTTGGATCGTCCACGTGTTGCCCTACATTGAGGAGACCAACCTCTACAACCAGTTATCAGCCGGCTCCAGTCGCTTCGCTCGCGGCTCCTCACCCTTCATGGCCGGGCTGCTCGGCACCGGCACTCAGCACGCCTCGCAAACCCAACTGCCAGCACTCGTTTGCCCGTCGTACTCTGGCCAACCCGTGGTCGTGAATGGCGCTGGGAGTAATTACAAGTCGATCATCAACTACACCGGCGCTCCCTACGCCCAGATGGGGATCAGCAATTATAAGGCGATGACCGGCGTCACCTCGCAGGGCAAGAGCCCGAATTTGTCCGACAACGGAGTGATGGCCCTGAAGAGCCCAAAGTTTGGCAATGCCGACACCGACAGCCTGCCACAATATGGCCAAGGGATGGGTTCGATTCGTGACGGGACCTCCAAGACCGTCATTATTGTCGAGACGAACGAAGGGGGTAATTCCTCTTGGATCGACGCCATGGGCACCACCACTCATGGCCTTCCTGACGACACTGGCAGCCTGCCGGGGCTGATCGGCGGAATGTGGAATACCGCCGGGGTCACCGGTGGCTCTGGCTACGGCCCGACTCCGACCGCCACGGGGCGGATCTACCAGTCTCTGGGCGGCCGCGGTTCGCTTGGAAATACGGCTTGGGGCCCCAGCAGCACCCACGCGGGTGGTTTGATCATGCACGGGTACGCAGACGGCCACAACGCCACGGTCGGTGCGGACATTGACCCGGCGATCTACATCGCCATCTGCACCCGCGATTCGGGCGAGTCGCAGACCGCCGATTGAGTGTGCATTGATCATGCATTGATCATGCATCGATTATGAATTGAGCATGATGAGCATGGTTGTCGACGATCCAGGTTTGAATCCCACGAATGTGAATTTCGCGGGGTGTTGATCCAACAGGGCAGCCGGAGAGGCGTTTCCTCTCCGGCTGCTTTTTTTCTTGCTCCCTCTGAGCCTTGCTCCCTCTGGTCTCTGATCCATTACCTCTGATTTGGCTCACCTATGAACGATCCATCTGCCCCCGACGTGCCCCTCGAAATCAGCCCCACGGTGGCGGCGGCGATGCTCCGCGACATCGATCCCGCGGAGCGGCTGCTTCTTGACTGCCGCACCCCTGAAGAGCATGCCACGGCGCGGATCGACGGGGCGATCTTGCTACCGATGCAGGAGTTACCCGGCAGGATTGGGGAACTGTCGCCATGGGCCGAGCGGACGATCATCGTCCACTGCCACCATGGCGTCCGCAGTTTGCGGGTGGTGCATTGGCTCCGCGAGCGGGGGTTTCCCCACGCCACCAGCATGGTCGGCGGCATCGACGCCTGGAGCGCCGAGATCGACCCTACGATTCCTGTCTACTGACAGCGGCTGCGGCGGGCGTCATGCCCGGCCAGGAGGCCGTCGATAAGACCGAGGTGCCGCGGCAAAAAGGGGACCCCCCCACCGAGCAGACGGCGCTCGATAGCGGGCGGAACCAAGTGGCTGATGATGGCGGTCGCGAGCGCGTCGAGCCCCTCGCCGGTGCTGGCAGAGGTGGCGATTCGGCCAGTTGGAGCAGGGCGGGTGTCGACCTGATCGATCTTCGACCAGACCTCGATCGTCCCCTGCCCCCGTGGGGCGGGTAGCCCATCCGCTGTCGCTGCCGCAGCGGTGAGGTGGAGGACGAGATCGGCGGTCCGCGCGGCCTCCTCCGCCCTGGCGATGCCGCAGCGTTCGGTCTCCCCGGCAGGTCCTTCGATGCCGCGGAGCCCGGCGGTGTCCACTAACACGATCTGCCAACCATCGAGCACGAGTCTGGTTTCCACCACATCCCTCGTGGTCCCGGCCATCGCCGAAACGATGCACCTGCCGTAGCCGGCAAGGGCATTGACGAGGCTACTCTTGCCGGCATTCACCCCGCCGGCCACCACCACCCGCCAGGGCTCGAGCAGCCGCAGCCCGATCGATGCCGCCTGACGCAGATCAGCCGCCAGCTGAGCCGCCGCCAAGAAGTCCCCCGCACTCACCCTCTCCGCAAGGCTGTTGAGTGCACTGTCGAGGGCGCCTGAAAATTGGCGGCAGAGGATCTGGGCGGCCTTTGCTCCTCCGGCACTGGCCAAGGCCTCGAGGGCCTCGCCGGCGATCGTTTCCGGTCGGGCTCCCGGCCAGGCCAACGGAGACTGGCAAGCGGCGCCGAGCCGCTGGAGATCGGCGAGGATCGCCAGACTGGCCGCGTTCCCCCCATGGCAGTGGATCTCCCAACAGAATCGACTGCGGATCACGACGACCGTTTCGGCTGCCACGCTCCCTTTCCCTCCGTCGTGGCCCCGCCACAGCCCGGCACTGATCGCATCGAGGCGGCGCTCGGCCAGCGGCACAGCGCCGTGGGGAACAAAGAGCCGCTCGACGGCCGGCCCGGCGGCCCGTCCCCATACGGCAACCACCGCCAGTGCGCCGCGGCCCGGCGGCGTCAGGAGCGCTGCGGCCAAAGAGCCGTCGGGTGCTGGCCAGCGGAATTCTGCCGGCCTGCCAAGAGGTCGGCCGGGAACGTAGTCACTTCCCCCCGGCGGGCTTCCCGAAGCCCCGGTTTTTCCCCAGGTTGATACGGAGTTGTCCATGAGCAACGAGCGTAACCGGAGTAACTGGAGCGACTGGATTGAGGAAGGGAAGAAGGCGCCCAATTTTTGTCTCGCCACGCACAACAGGGAGACCTTGAAACTCTCCAGCCTGCGGGGTGCGCCGGTGGTTCTCTCTTTCTACCCCAAGGACGATACCCCAGGCTGCACCAAGGAGGCCTGCGGTTTCCGCGATGCGGCCCGGCAATTCGCCCGTCACCAGGCCGTCGTCCTCGGAGTGAGCGGCGATTCGACCCTCAGCCACGGGAAATTCCGGGCGAAGTACGACCTGCCCTGCACGCTGCTGGTCGATGACGACCATGCCGTGGCGGAGCGCTATCAGCCCGTGGAAAAAGTCATCCCTGACCTTTTTCCACGTGAAAAACCTCCGGTTTTTTCCAGTGCTACGCACTCGCGACTGCCTCGTGCAGCAAGGACCGGCAGTTTATCCACGGCCTGCTACGCTCCGGGGCGTGGCGGGAAAAGACGCTGTCTGGCAAAACGTCGCTGGGGATCGTGCGGAGCACATTTGTGATCGATGCCGGCGGCACCGTGGCCAGGGTGTTCCGCAGCGTCAAAGCGGAAGGTCACGCAGAGCCGGTTCTCAAAGCGCTCGACGCATTGGCGTGAGGGGAGCAGCCCTTCTCCGCCGGCATTTCAAGCATCATCCCCCCAGCCGCGCTCTTTCCCCGTCCCACTCCGCTCGCCAGCGGCGTCCTCCGCTCACGCAGCGCGGCATACTTGCCGGTGGCAGCCAAGCCATCCCGTCCGTTCCGCTCCCTGGGCCCCTGGAGCCGCGTGTCGATGCAGACGTTTCTCGCCAAGTGCTGCGTCCTGGCGGTGATCGCCGCCGGATTCGCCTGCACCGGCGACGCCGCCCGGCTTTTCTCCCACGGCCGGCGGCTGCTCGAGGCGACCACGGTTCCCCAGATGTCGCAATTTGGCGACGCCGCTCCTGCGGCAGCAGCGGCCGCTGCGGCTGACTCTCCACAGGCTTTCGAGATCCCGCAGACATTTCATCCAGACGCCAGCCCGCTCTCTGCGGCGCCAACTCCGGCCTCCCCCGCCACCGAACCGACCGAACAGAACCCACCGTCTCCTCCCCATCAGGCCCCCGCTGACGCCCCGATCGGCACCCCGATCATCACGGTGCTGCCACCGGCAAACGGCCCGGCCACACTCCTCCTGGAAAATCTTCTCCCCGGCGAGCGTCTCGTGGTCTGGATCGGCGTCCGTGACGGACGCCGGGCATCGAAACCGACCACCATCGCCTTCGACATTGTCGATGGGGCCACCGGCGAGGCGATCGAGCAACGCCACGCCAGTGGCGACGGACTCTCAACGGCCCATGCCCCCGGCAGACGGGTGCGGATTGTGGGAACCGTGACCGCCAGCGGCTTCTCGTTGAGCAAACCACAGGCCGCGGCGGGGCAGGTCGTTCGCGGCGGACTTCTGCAGATCGCTCCCATCGACACTCTCAGCGGCACACCAGGCCCGGCTGAAGCAGTCGGGCAGATCCAAGCGATGACCGTCCTCCGGCCGGGCGGCCTCTGACGCCGCCGGGCACGATCTACCCGGGCACTCTTGGCCACTGCAACCACTCGCGGCTGCGAAGGTAACTCGCGGCTGCGAAGGAATGAGCAGCTGCCAGGGCCGGCCAGACAGCCGGACCCCGCAGCCTGCGACAAACCGCGGTCCCAATCCCGTGGGATCAGACCTCTTCGGTGCCTTCGGCGGCCTCGCGCTCCCGCGACCAGCCGACGCGCTTCCGCGACAGGCCAATCTTCCGATCGTCGGTGTCGACGCGGAGGATCTTGACCTCGATCGGGTCGCCGACCTTCACCACTTCTTCGGCGTTCTCGACCTTGTCCTCGGAGAGTTCCGAGATGTGGAGCAGGCCCTCAAGCCCGTCCTCCAAGCCGACAAACACACCGAAATTGGTGATTTTGGTGACGTTCCCCTTCACCACGTCGCCCGGCTTGTAGCGGGCGGGGATGTCGGTGGTCCAGGGATCCTCGTGCATCTGCTTGAGGCCCAAGGCGATGCGGCGACGCTGCTGATCGACCGAGAGCACCTTGCACTCGATCTCTTGCCCCTTGTCGACCATCTCGCTGGGGTGGGTGACCTTGCGGGTCCACGACATGTCGGTGACGTGGAGGAGGCCGTCGATGCCATCGTCGATTTCGATGAAGGCACCGTAGTTGGTGAGGTTGCGGACAACGCCCTTGACGACCGCACCGGGGGGATAGTCGGCGGCCACTTTTTCCCAGGGATTCTGCTGGGTCTGTTTCATACCCAGCGAGATTTCCTGCTTTTCCTTATTGATGGCGAGCACCACCACCTCGACCTCGTCGGTCGGCTTGACCAACTCCGACGGATGGCTGACGCGCTTGGTCCAACTCATCTCGGAGATGTGGACGAGCCCCTCGACGCCATCCTCGAGTTTCACGAAAGCGCCATAACTCATCACGTTGACCACCGTCCCCTTGCAGACGGTGCCCACCGGATACTTGTCGGCGACCTTGGCCCACGGACTGGCCGTCCGCTGCTTCATGCCGAGGGCGATCTTCTCTCGCTCCCGGTCGATGTGGAGCACCTGGACCTCGATCTCCTGATCGATGGCCACCATCTCGCTGGGATGGCCGATGCGGCCCCAACTCATGTCGGTGATGTGGAGCAGGCCGTCGATGCCGCCGAGATCGACGAAGGCACCGAAGTCGGCGATGTTCTTGACGATGCCGCGGCGGACCTGGCCGACCTCCAGCGTCTCCATCAACTGCTTCTTCCGCTCTGCCCGTTCCTGCTCGATCAGCGCCCGGCGGGAGACGACGATGTTTCGCCGCGTCTCGTCGATCTTCAGCACCAGGCACTGGATGCAACGGCCGCAGTAATCGCCGATGTCCGCCGGGCGGCGGATGTCGACCTGACTGGCCGGCAGGAAGACGTTGACGCCGGAAATATCGACCAGCAATCCGCCCTTGATCTTCCGCGTCACGTACCCGGTGACGACGTCGTTCTCCTTGACGCTCTCCATCACCCGCAGCCAGTCCTCGATCCGCCGCGCCTTCCGCTTGGAGAGCGTGATCAGGCCGCGCTGTTCCTCGAGTTGGCCATCCTCGAACTCCTCCAGGAGCACCTTGACGGTGTCACCGATCTGTGGCGGCGGCTCCGAGTCGTCCCACTCGTTGCGTGGGATGTGGCCTTCGCTCTTGTACCCCACATCGACGAGCACAAACTCGTCATCCACGCGGAGGATCTTCCCCATGAGCACGGAATTGACAGCCAGGGTGGCGGTCCCGATCGAGTATTCATTCGAGTCGGTCCCTCCCATCGCCAGCTCGATCTCCTGATCGAGTTCGTCACCAAGTTCCAGTTCGCGGATGAGGTTGCGGTTGACCATGCGTGTGGGGTTTTCGGGGGAACGGGTTGGAGGAAGGGGACTTTTCGGGCCACGGAGTGGAAACCGCGAAGTGTAGCAGCCGCGGCACCCTTGAACAATTCGACGTTTTACCCCTTCAGCCTCTTTTTCCCGATCGTCCCCCCCTCCTCTCCACCACAGCCTGCCCCCCTGCCGGTCCGATGGAGACTGTATGGAACACTTCCCCCGCTCACCGCTCCCCTCGCGCCGGGATGCCCTCCGGGCCTGCTGGCTGATGCTGGCCGCCCCGCAATTCCTCCCCTCCGCAGCCCGTGGCCAGTTTGCCGACGAACCGGCAGCGGCCAGCGGGCCGATCCTGGGAGATGTGCGGGAACAGCCCTATCGGGTGGGATTGACGGTGTCGGCGGTCGGCGGGCCGTGCCGGAACATTTACGCCAGCCTCCCTATTCCCGCCGATTGGCCAGAACAGAAGGTGGAGATCGTCAAAGAGGATTTCTCCCCGGATGTTCGGGGGGTGAAATACCGCTCACTCCTCGGTGGCGTGAAGCAAATGCTCATCGACATTCCCGATCTTCCGGCCGGGGAACAGGCCCGCGCGGTGCTCAACCTCAAAGTCTCCCGGGCCGCACTCCTTCCCCCAACCGACACCGCCGGGCTGCGGATCCCCGCCAAGCCCGACAAGAGCCTGCGACCATTCCTGGCGTCGAGTCCCTCCATCGAGACCAGGCACCCCAAGGTGACAAAGTTTGCCAAGTCGATTGGCGAAGGCCTCGACGGCTGGGCAAAGGTGGAGGCGATCTACGACGCGGTCCGCGAGAAGGTCGAGTACCGCAGCGGCTCACTCAAGGGAGCGGCCCGGGCTCTGGCAGACGGATGGGGGGACTGCGAAGAACTCACCTGCCTGTTCATCGCCTGCTGCCGCATCAGTGGCGTTCCCGCCCGGACGGTGTGGGTCGAAGGGCACTGCTACCCAGAATTCCTCCTCGTCGACGCCGGTGACCATGGGGCATGGTTTCCCTGCCAGGCTGCCGGCGCCCGGGCGTTTGGCGGCATGCCAGACCAGTTGCCGATCCTGCAAAAAGGGGACAGCTTCCGCGATCCAGACCGGTCGGGGCAGACGCTCCGCTACGTCTCTGAGTTCTGCCGCGGCGCCGCCGGCGGGGGTTCTCCACAGGTTGACTGGATCCGCGGCGGCGCCTGACCGCTGGCCTGCGCCAAGGCCAAGCCAACGGTTGACGGCCGATTCAGCAGACAAAGCCAACGCCCTGAAAGCTCAGACTGGCTTCCCGTCTACCAAGGCCACGCCAGCGGCGGCGGCCAGGGCGGGATCGTCGCCAAACCGCGGGGCATTCTCACGGGCCGAAGGGGCGAACCAGCGCGGCACGATCGGGAGTCCGGCTTCCTTCCAGATCGCCTCCAACCGGTCGCCGGAGACCTTCACAATCTTCTCACGGCCACGGCCGGTGAGCGACGAGCGATCGGCCCACGGGGTCACCGGGCCGTCAAACCCTGCGTTGCGGGCCGCAGCGAGAATCGCGGCACACGGAATCACACCGGTGTCACCAGGCATCAGCCGGTTGGCATGGGTGAGTTCCGCGATCGGCAGATCGCGGGGGGCATCGGAGAGCCGGACTTCAACGATCCGCCCAGCCGGCACGCTGCCGATGATGTCGATTGATTCACCGGTGAGATGGAGTGCCCAACTGTCGATCACCGCCCCGATGCCAGGGTGCGACACGGCCACCAGCCCGAGCAGACCCTCGTAATTGTGAATGAACTGGTGCGCTTTGTCGGCGCGGGCCTCAAGTTCGGGGGCCAAGGCGAGCCCCAAAGAAATGCCGTACTGGGCCAGCAGCTCCCCCAGCGTGTCGAGACGATTCCGGTAGAGTTCGAAGAAGTCCTTAAACGCATGGTCGTCCGACGCCGGGGCGACGGTCACCACAGCGCGGGTGGCCTCGGTGGCCTGGGCGAAGGCCAGCCGCGGCGGCAGTTCGGCCAATTCGGTGTTGAACGCGTCCTCTTCCCCGATCAGTGACAGGGGGAGATGAAACACGCCGCACTTCAACCGCGCGCTGACCATCAACCGGCGGGCGTGCTCCACCCCAAACGCCTCGGCCTGCTGCTGGAAATCGATGATGTCGATATCCATCGCATCGAAACCGAAGGAGAGGGCCAGTTCGATTAATTCGCTGGGCCTTCCGGAGAGGGGCAGGCCGACAGTGCTGAGATTGCGAAACATCAGGGGACAGTCTCCAGTGGCTTTGAGGAAGTGCAGCATCCGCGGCGCCAAAGTCTGGCGGGCGGAACAGCCGGCGGTCTGAACATATGGATCGGTGGCGGGAACCCGGGAGGGGCGCCGGGGGGGCGGGGAAGCGCCCAGACGAACCTGCCTCCGGGGGAAGCCAGGGATTATGCCCGACCGGGCGTGTATTTTGAAGCGGGACTTCCCCACCCCCCTGGATTCTCCCAACTCGACCCCCCCGGCGGCACTCTCCGTGCCCCATCTTCGAGCCTCAAATCCACCACAGGCAGCCCCATGACCCTCCTGGAAGCGATCACCCTGGGCGTCGTCCAAGGGCTCACCGAATTCCTCCCCGTCTCCAGCACCGCCCACCTGCGGATCGTTCCGGCGCTGCTGGGCTGGGATGATCCCGGTGCCGCCTATTCGGCCGTCATCCAGTGCGGCACGCTGGCGGCGGTGTGCGTGGCGATGTGGCCAGACATCAGCGCCCTGACAAGAGGCTTCCTCAGGGGAATGCTCCGCGGACGCCCTTGGGAGACGCCTGAATCGAAGGTCTCGCTGCTGATTATCCTGGGCACGATCCCGATTGTGATCGTGGGACTGGCGGCGCGGAAATTCATCAAAGGTGAGGCGCGTCGGCTGGAAGTGGTGATCGGGGCGCTGGTCGCCGCCACGCTGCTGATGGCGGTGGCAGAGCTGGTGGTCCGGTGGCGGGCCCGCCGCGGCTCAACCGGCCGGCACGGTTTGGAGGGGGTGCGGTTGGCCGATGGCGTGGGGATGGGGCTTGCCCAAGTCCTGGCGCTGGTCCCGGGCACCTCCCGCAGCGGCGTCACGATCTCGTCGGGGATGCTCGCCGGCCTCGACCGGCGGACCGCGGCCCGCTTCTCCTTTCTCCTCTCACTCCCCGCCGTGGCGGCGGCTGGGCTCCTCGAAGCCTGGCAGGAACGGGAAGCGATTTTCGGGTCAGCCGATGCGATCACCACGGCCGTCGCCGGAACGCTGGCCGCGGCAGTCGTCGGCTACGCGGCTATCCGCTGGCTATTGTCGATGCTTGGCAGTCACACGCTGTGGCCGTTTGTGGTCTACCGTCTGGCGTTGGCAGGGCTGCTCGCTTGGTCGCTGCAGTCGGGCTGGGTGATGTCCAGCGGCGGCGGCTGAAAGTTCCGCCGGAGCTTCCCGTTTTGCCGCGCCGACACTGTCAGCCACCAGCCACCGGCAGCAGCGAGAGATCGAGCCCCAGGCGCTTGGCTTTCTTGTAGAGCGTGGTGCGGTTGATCCCCAGCGCCCGGGCCGCGGCATCCCTCCGCCAGCCACTCTTCTCCAGTGCCGCGACGATCAGCTGCCGTTCCGGTGCCACCAGCGAATGCCGCAGCGACGTCTCACACCCCCCCGCGGTGGCCGGCGGCGCAGCGGCAGTGACCGCCGGGGGGAGATCGGCCAGATCGATATCCGTGTCGATCCCCAGAAACACTCCCCGTTCCACAGCATGCTGCAACTCGCGGACATTACCTGGCCAGTCATGGCTGCAGAGGGCATCGAGCGCCGCGGGGGTGAAGCCCTCGACAGCCCTGCCGGCACGGGCAGCGGCCACGGCGAGGAAATGATGGGCCAGGAGCGGGATGTCGCAGCGGCGCTGGCGGAGCGCCGGCATCTCGATGGCAACGACATTGATCCGCCAGAACAGATCGGACCGGAACCTCCCGGCCGCGACGAGGCCATCGAGGTCCTCGTGGGTGGCCAGAATCAGGCGGGCATCGACATGACGGGTTTTGCCCCCTCCCACCGGCTCGAATTCCAGATCCTGCAACACGCGCAGCAATTTGACCTGCATCGCGGGGGTGGCGGTGGCGATTTCGTCGAGAAACATCGTGCCGCCATCGGCCTGCGAAAACCGCCCCTCACGGTCGGTCGTCGCTCCGGTAAAGGCACCGGCAACATGGCCGAAGAGTTCGCTCTCCAGCAGTGACTCCGCCAGGCTCCCACAGGCCACTTCCACAAACCGGGCGTCGCGGCGACCGCTGAGCCGGTGGATTTCCCGCGCCAGCAGCGATTTTCCAGTGCCACTCTCACCGGTGATGAGCACGGTGGCGCCGGTGTCGGCAACCCGGGCAGCGACTTCCAGCACACGACGGATGGCGGGAGCATTTCCGAGGACCGAGGTCGGGGAAGGGCTGGCCGCCAGCGACGTGGCAGGGGGATCGATGCGCTGCCGTCCGGCGTCGATGGCCACCGCCAGCGCGGCGAGCAACGCCTCATCGGCGGCTGGCATTGAGACCCGGGCATCCCACCCGGCATCCCCCTCGGGAGACTCCACAGCAGGGAGTACAGCCACCCAGCCGGTGCTTTGCTGAGTGTTCCGCAGGAGCAGCCACTCGCCAGCGCCGCCGGCAGCCCCCGGTGCGACAACCACGCAGGCGTCGCACTTTCCCCGTCCGAGCAACTTGCGGACGTCGGCGATGCTCCCAGCGGCGCTGGCGTGCCAGCCGAGTCCGCACAGCCAGCCAGCCGTGGCCGATGCAGCACGGCGATCGGCGTCGACGATGATCACCCGGGCCGACGAACCGCTGGCCAACCCCCCACAAAGAGTAGATTGGCTGCGGGCTGTCGCGTGTTGGTCGCTGGTCCGTTGCGGGCTGAGCATGCTGGATTCCCGTGGGTGCGATTCAGGCTCCACAGGTACCTAGGTCGCATTCGGGCGACGGCAAAGTCGCCGCAGGGCGACAATCTTTCCGGATCGGCCCCACCGGCCCGCTCCTGTCGCTGCAATCGCTGCAACCGGCACCATCAGAGCGGTGCGGATCAATCCCGCCGCGGGCCGGAGTCGCGTGGGCCGGGATCAGACCGGTGGGAATGGGCGTCACCAATCCCCACCGCATCAACGATGCTGTCGGCGGCGGGACCGAAAATCAACTCCTTGTTCTCGAAGAGGGCCTCGGGGTCCTGGTCGAGCATCCGCATCCGGCGTTTCCGGAACCAGAAGAACGCCACCACGGCGAGCATCCCCAGCGAGACCGCCGCCATCGTCAGGCCCCGCTCCGCCGAGCGGATCAGGCCCGTGATCCGGTCACCAAAGGCATACGAGAGGCCAAAAAATCCGCTGATTACCACCGTCGCGCAGATCAGATCGGCAAACAAGAACCAGCGGTACTTCACCTTCAGCATCCCGGCGGTGAGATAGAAGGGGCTTCGTAGACCGACGAGGAACCGGGCCACGAAAAACGCCTTGATGCCATGGCGCTGGATCAGGTCCTCGATCGTCCGTTCCCGTTCGGGGGTCAGAAAACCTGACCACCAGGGGTGCTCGCGGAGGATCTTGGCCCCAAAAAACCGCCCCACGGCATACATCAGGCTGTCGCCGAGCACGGCCCCCACCAGACAGGCAGGCAAGGCGTAGTACCACTGCAGTCCCCCTGCCCGGCTGGCCACGCCGGCGGCGACGATCGGCACCTCCTCAGGCACCGGCAGGCCGATCCCTGTGAGCGTCAGGAAGAGCACGATGCCGAGGTAAGACCCCTGCTCAAACCACTCGATCATGTTTGGTAGGTCAGGGGGAACGGATACCGGATTGGACTGGCACGCCGGGACAGTCTACCCCAGGAAGGCTGCCAAGGCAGACCAGACTTTACCGGCAACAAAGCTCGCAAAACGACGGCCCACGGGGACGATCTGCCGGCCCTTGGCTCCGGTTCAGACCGCGCGGACCACTTCGATCCCCTCGCTCGCAGCACAATCGATCCGCTCCGGGGGGAGGTTCGCCGTCAGGACTCGCACCGCTCCGGCCGTCCGGGAAGGCACCACGAGAATCGCCGCCGTCTCGCCCCCCGCAGGAGCAATCCTTCCGAGCCCCTCCGGCCCGAGAACGTACAGGGCGGTGGAGAGCGCATCGGCGTCGGCGGCCGCTTTCGTGATCACAGTCGCCGACAGCACGCCCTCGGCCGGAATGCCGGTCCGGGGATCGAGGATATGGCCCAACCGTCGACCGCGATCGACGAAGAACTGCGTGCCGGAGCCACTCGTTCCCAGGGCCTGATCACAAAGCGAGACGGTCGCCAGCCGGCGGCCGGGCCGCAACGGATGACGGACTCCAACCCTCCAGCCTTCCCGCCCCGGAATCGACGGCCCCTGGATCCCGCACGCGCGGACACTGCTCGAGCCGCCATGCACCAACACACTGCGAACTCCGGCACTGCTGAGCATTTCCACCACCCGGTCGATTGCCCAGCCCTTGCCGATGGCGCCGAGGTTGATCTCGACTCCCCGACGGGTGAATCGCACCCGCCCGCCTGCCCGGTCAATCTCCACCAACTGCATGCCGGAGGCTGCCAAGGCGGCAGCCAGGCTGGCCGCGTCTGGCGTGCGCCCCTGGCGACGGAGAAAGCCCCACGTCCGCACCAAGCTTCCGGCCGCCGGATCGAAGGCCCCAGCCGTCAGGTGATGGAGTTGGGCACAGTGCGACAGCAACTCGATGATGTCGGCGGCAACCGGCTGCCAAGCGGACGCGGCGGCGGCGTTGATGACGGCGATTTCACTCGCGTCTCGGTAGACCGTGATCCGATCCTCGATCCTGTCCACCAGATCAAGGGCCTCAATCGACAACTCCGTGGCGTCGGAGACCTCGCCGGCGTTGAACACCAACTCAAAGCGGCACGCCATGGCATCACGGCCCACCACCAGCGTATGGAGGTCGGGCAGTGGCTGGAGGCCGGATACTGGTTCCGGCGGTGGTTCGGTAGCGGCCATGTGCGACTCTGGGGCTTCGCTGGAAAGCCTACCAGGGCTGCCCAGCAGTCCGCCTCAAACGCCCGCAGGAGGCGGCCGGAAGGGCGGCGCACTGGAGAAAACCGGAAATATCGTCAGTGGAAAAAACTCAGGGATGACTTTTTCCACGGGCAGCGAGATCATCGCCTTGCAGGACGTCCCGGAAGCGTCGCTGGCCAGGCGTCATCGCTGAGCCAGACCAGCGTCGTCGACACCTTATCCAATCCCTCGGCAGCCGCTGGCTGGTTCACCGTGACGTTTGCCGACCCAGCCTCCACGCTGACCCGAAGCTGACGGAAAGCCTCGTCGGCAGTCACATGGCTGTGGGGGTGATGGGGACGGAAGCCAGCTGGCACCTTCCCCAGCAACGCCTTGAGGCGACGGGTGCTACGCAGTCCAGTCAACGACAATTGCACTGTGTCGCCCACGCGCCGCAGCACGGCGTTATCGATTTTGGCACCAGTGGGGAGTCGCAGCGATGCGGTGATGTCCCGGGCGCCAGAGCTCCGTAAACCGGTGGCCGGCCCCGCTGGCCCCATCAGTCCGGCATCTCCCTTCGGTCCCGCCACGCCGCGCTCCCCCTTGGGGCCGGCCGGACCGGCGACGCCGTTCTTGCCATCTTTTCCGTTCTTGCCATCGGCTCCCTTGGAGCCAACAAGCCCTTGCTTACCGGGGGCTCCTGCGGGCCCCGCCACGCCGCGCTCCCCCTTGGGGCCGGCCGGACCGGCGACGCCGTTCTTGCCATCTTTTCCGTTCTTGCCATCGGCTCCCTTGGAGCCAACAAGCCCTTGCTT
>QWOP01000076.1 GCA_003669605.1 Planctomycetota bacterium | reverse complement strand
CGTGGTGCCGCCTTCTCGTTCTCGGCCGCCCGATCTCGAGCCTTCCTCGCGGCTCACCGGGCTGGCTGCAACATTGCGCTCGCATAGCGGGTTCGCCGACGTCGTTGCCAGTCTCGAAGAGGGGCACGGCGGCACGATCGGCGGAACCTGGGGCTCGAGTTCTGCGCTCACCGCGGCGGCGCTTGCCGCTGAGCTCGGGAGCCGCGACGGTGTCCTCGTCGTTGTCCTCCCCCACGCGGTCGACGCTGAGGTGTTTGTCGACGACCTCGCCCTGTTCACCACGCTGGCAGTCGCCCACCTCCCGGCCCTGGAAAGCTTCGCCCACAATGACGAACCGGCGCCCGACGATCCGGCCGCCGCCGGGAGGCTGACGCTCGTCAAGCGACTGACGATGCCTGGGGGCGAGCGGCCGCGGATCGTCGTCACCTCGATTCAGGCCTTGCTCCCCCCCCTGGCGGACCCGCGCGAAATCGAGGAGAGCACGCGGCGGCTGGAGCCGGGGGGGCGGCTCAACCCCCAGGAACTGGCCGACTGGCTCGGTTCGCGCGGCTGGCGGGCCACCGATGCAATCGAGGGCCCGGGCACATTCGCTCGCCGCGGCGGCATCGTCGACCTCTTCGCGCCCGATTGGGATCGCCCGGTCCGCATCGAACTCGACGGCAACGAGATCGAATCGCTGCGGACGTTCGACATCGTCTCCCAACGGAGCGTGGCGACGCTCGATTCGATCGACCTGACAGCGCTGGCGGCGGCGACCGTCCCCCAGGCCTCTGCTGTGGTCGCCACGCCGACGAAGCGGGGCCGTGGCAAGTCCGCGCAGCCTCCCGCGATCGCCAAGGGGGCAGCCCCCCAGCGACGGACGCAACTGGCCGACATCGTCCCGGCCGGATCCTGGTGGGCGCTGGTCGAGCCTGGCGAACTGGCCGAGGAGGCGAAGCGGACGTTCGAAAGGCTCGGCGCGGGAGCCGGCCTCTCCGATCCCGAAGAGGTGTTTCGACGGATCTACCGCTTCCCTTCGGTGACACTTTCCTCGGTAGCACAAGCCAGCCTCGAAGCGACTGCCAACCTGTCGGTGGAAAGCGTGGAACGGTTCACCGGTGTCCTCGACCGGGTCAAGGATGAACTGGAGTCGGTGGGCCGCGATCAGGAGGTGTGGGTGGTCTGTCCGTCAGAGGCGGAGGAGACGCGGCTCGGGGAACTTCTCGGCGAGAGTGCCCCCGCCCGCACAGGTCGCTTGCACTTCGCCCGCGGCCACCTCTCCGGCGGCTTCCGCCTCGTTCCCGAGAAGTTCGTCTTGGTCAGCAGCGCGGAACTGTTCCGCCGCGAAGATGTGACCGCGCGGGCACCACGGCAACGGCTCTCCCGCGCCATCGACACCTTCCTCGATCTCCACGAGGGGGATTACGTCGTCCATGTGTCCCACGGCATCGGCCGCTACCGGGGACTGAAACTGCTGGAGAAGCAGGGGCGAACCGAGGAATTCCTCGACCTGGAGTTTGCCGAGGCGACGCGGATCTTCGTCCCCGCGTCGTGCATTGAGCTGGTCCAGAAGTATGTCGGCGGCGCCAAACTCTCTCCGAAACTTGCCAAGGTCGGCGGCAAGTTGTGGGAAAAGCAGAAGCAAGCTGTCCGCGAAGCCATCGCCGACATGGCAGCCGACATGATCCAACTCCAGGCGAGGCGTGAGAGCCGACCGGGCATCGCCTTCCCCCCCGACACCGCTTGGCAGAAGTCGTTCGAGGACTCGTTCCCCTTCGATCCCACCCCCGACCAGAAGACGGCCGCCGACGCGATCCGGGCCGACATGGAACAGCCCCGCCCGATGGATCGGCTGCTGTGCGGCGACGTCGGATTCGGCAAGACAGAGATGGCAATGCGGGCTGCGTTCAAGGCAGTGGAGGCGGGCCATCAAGTGGCCGTGCTCGTTCCCACCACCGTCCTTGCCGAACAGCACCGCCGCAGTTTCACTGCCCGGTTCTCCGAGTTTCCGTTCACGATCCGCGCGCTGTCCAGATTCTGCTCGCCCCAGGAGGAACGGGCCACGCTCGAAGGCTTGGCCCGCGGGACCGTGGATGTCGTCATCGGCACCCACCGCATCGCCCAGGCCGACATTCACTTCGCCAACCTCGGCCTGCTGGTGGTCGATGAGGAGCAGCGATTCGGCGTCGACGTCAAGGAACGGTTGAAATGCCTGCGGGCCAGCGTCGATGTGCTGACGATGACCGCCACACCGATTCCCCGCACCCTCCACATGTCGATGCTCGGCATCCGCGACATCTCCAACCTCGCCACGCCGCCGGCCAACCGCCTGGCGGTGGAGACGCGCGTCTCCCGTTGGGATCCAGCGATGATTCGCCACGCCATCGACCGCGAACTGGCCCGGGGGGGGCAGGTGTTCTTCGTCCACAACCGGATCCACGACATCCACATGGTGGCGCACAAATTGGCGCAGATCGTGCCGAATGTCTCCATCGGTATCGGCCACGGCCGGCTGTCGGAGACGGAGCTCGAAGACGTGATGGTGGACTTCATCGCCGGCCGGACGCAGATCCTTCTGGCGACGACGATCATCGAGAGCGGCCTCGACATCCCCAACGCCAACACGATCTTTATCGACGAGGCCGACCACTACGGCCTCGCCGATCTCCATCAGCTCCGGGGGCGTGTCGGGCGGTCGCACCACAGAGCCTACTGCTACATGTTGGTCGACGAGCACGCCCAACTGACCCCCACCGCCGCCCGCCGCCTCCGCGCGATCCAGGAGTTTTCCAGCATTGGGGCAGGGTTCTCATTGGCGATGCGCGATCTGGAAATCCGTGGTGCCGGCAACCTCCTCGGCACGCAACAAAGCGGCCACATTGCCACGGTGGGCTACGAGCTCTACTGCCGGCTGCTCGAGCAAGCGGTACGGGGCATCAAGCGCATGCCCCCTGCCGAACCACCGCAGGTGGCCCTCGACCTCCCCGGTGACGCCTTCCTCCCCCGCGAGTTCGTTGCCGATTTTCGCTCCAAGATCGATATCTACCGCCGGCTCTCGCGGGCCACCGACGAGGCCCAGATCAACGATCTGGGGGCCGAACTGGTCGACCGGTTTGGTCCGCGGCCGGAGCCTGTCGAGCGGCTGCTGGCCTGTGCCCGACTCCGGGTCGCGGCACAACGCGCCGGGATCGACGCCATCGGCCGCGAAGGGGGGATGGTGGTCATCCGTCACCACGACCTCCGCAGCCTGAAGTCGATCAAGGAATCGGGACGGGGCGCCGCCCGCAACCTCCGCCTCGTCGATGACCGCACCGCCTATCTCCCCCTAGACCCCCGAACTCTCGAAGCCCCCGACAGCCTCCTGGCGGCGATTGCGGCGGTCTTGCGACGGGAGGCGAAGCCGACTACCAATCCCCCCGGAGCGAAAGGGCAGGCGCTTCCAGCGCCAGCCCTTGTCGCCCGACCCCCAGCCGGCACTCCGGTACAGACCCAGGCCACGGCCCCCGCCGCGGCCCCCCCATCCCCGAAAGCACCGCTCGCCGCCCGGTTGCGTCGCCGCCGGGATGGCCCCATCGGCTAAAGGATCACGATGACCGCGACCGGTCTTCTCAGCCGCCAGCACGCCGCCACGCTCGCCGCGGCCTTGGCGATCAGCCTGGGGATCGCGACGCCATCTTCAGGCCAGCGGATTGCCAACCAATTTGACAATCAGAGCGCCGGCGCTACCCAGGCACCGCCGATGACCGGCCCTGCCAGCTCGTCGACCTCGACGACCAACCTCACGCCCCACATCCCCCGCCCGGTGTCGCGGCCAGATTCGTGGCCGGGCCGGAAGCCCGGGGGCAATCATGTCCTGTCGAGCATCCGCAGCCGGCCGGGGGGCGAACTCGAGCCGATCAGCGAACCACCCCCGTCGGTGACGCGAGCGGGTGGTGTCCCGCCTGCCACCCAGACTCCCGGCGACGATGGGGGGGTGGAACAGACAGCCTTCACCGAGCCGGACTTGCTCGACATCTCCGGGGCCGAGTCGCTCGACACCACCCAAGTCATCGCTCGCGTGGGACCAGAGGTGGTGCTGGAGGGTGATCTGCTGACGCCGACAGCGCTTGAGTGGCTGGCCAAAGTCACCCCGGGGATGAAGCCCGGCCAGATCCGCGAACTCAAGCGACAGATCTGCAAGCAGGTGCTCCCACAGCATGTCGAGTCACTCATCGTGTATGTCGATGCCTGCCGGACGATCCCGGAAAAAAGGCTCCCGGAGATCGAAAAGAAGGTTGGGGAGGCCTTCGACGCCCAGCAATTGCCGCAGATGGTGAAGCAATCGGGGCTCGGGTCGCTGGCAGAGTACGAACAGCAGTTGCGGTCACGCGGCCAGTCGCTCGACCGGCTGCGAAAGATGTTCTTCGAGCGGGCTCTGGCCCAGCAGTGGGTGCAGCAGAAGGTGACCACCGAGACAGAGATTCCCCACGCCGACATGATCGCTTGGTACCAGAACCACCTTGCCGAGTACGAATACCCAGCCAAGGCGCGGTTCGAGCAATTCACCATCCGCCTCGCTCCCCGGCAGCCGCGGCAGGAGGCCTGGAACCGGCTGGCGGCGATGGGAAATGACGTCCTCGAGGGACAGTCATTCATCGAGGTGGCCCGCGAACGCTCGGAGAGCCCGGCGGCTCCCAATGGCGGCCAGTTCGACTGGACGACCAAGGGGAGTTTGGTCTCGAAGGTCGTCGACGAGGCGATTTTCACTCTCCCCGTCGGCCAGTTGAGCGCCATCCTCGAGGACTCTGGCGGCCTGCACATCGTCCGCGTCATTGAACGGATCGATGCTGGGCGGACTCCCTTCATCGAGGCCCAGGTGGGCATCCGCGAGTCGCTCACGCAGGAGCGGCGGAAAAAGGGAATGGACGACTACCTAAAGAAACTCCGCGAGCGGACGCCGGTGTGGACAATCTTCGACGATGCTGAAGGAACCGTGAGCCAGGCCTCCGCCACGTCCCCGGCGACCGGCCGCAGTCCCCGGTGATATTTCCAGAGCGATCCGCGGCGGAGTTGGCCATTGCTCGCCTGAATGGCTCTCGATCACGTGGTGGCCCACGGAAGCGAGCGCTCGTTGCCGGTCGTGGGGGGGGGAGATAAACTCCCTCCCACTCCTTCTCCCAGCAGTCCCGTCCCCGTGTGGCTGGCCGCTCTCCATCGGCCTGTCAGGAATCCACCCCCTCATGAGTTCCAGCACCTCCCGGCCTTCCGCTGCTCCACCCGCCTCCGTGGCGTCCCCGGGGGGCGGCGCAGCGGCAAGCGCTCCTGCCTCCGCCGGCACGACCCTCGACGGAGTAGCGCGACTCGAGATCGACGGCAAGTCGTTCGAACTCCCCGTGATCTCGGGGACCGAACACGAGCGGGCCCTCGACATCTCCAAACTGCGCGCCCAGACCGGAGCGATCACGCTGGATGAGGGGTATGTCAACACCGGCTCGACCACCAGTTCGATCACGTTCCTCGACGGCGAGAAGGGGATCCTCCGCTACCGCGGCTACCCGATCGATGTCCTCGCTGAGAAGTGTGACTTCGTCGAAGTCAGTTACCTGCTGATCTACGGCAAACTCCCCAATGCCACCGAACTCGACGAGTTCCGCCGCTCGCTCTCCCACCACACGATGATCCACGAGGATATGCGGGCGTTCTACGGGGGCTTCCCCCGGGATGCCCACCCCATGGCCACGCTGGGGAGCGTGGTGGGTGCCCTCTCCACCTTCTACCAGGACTCCCTCGACGTCCGCGACCCGCGGCAGGTGGAGGTGAGCGTCCACCGCCTGCTGGCAAAACTGCCGACGATCGCCGCCTACGCCCACAAGAAATCGATCGGCCAACCGCTGATCTACCCGCGGAATGATCTTTCCTACTGCGAAAACTTCCTGCAGATGATGTTCGCGGTGCCGTGCGAGGAATACCACGTCGATCCCGACTTCGCCGACGCTCTGGAGATGCTGCTCATCGTCCACGCCGACCACGAGCAGAATTGCTCGACATCGACGGTGCGGATGGTCGGATCAAGCGATGCCAACCTCTTTGCCAGCATCTCGGCTGGTATCTGCGCCCTCTGGGGACCGCTCCACGGTGGGGCCAATCAGGCCTGCGTTGAGATGCTCGAGAGGATCGGGGCCGACGGCGGCAACGTGAAGAAGTACGTCGATCTGGCCAAGAAGAAGGACTCGGGCTTCCGCCTGATGGGCTTCGGACACCGGGTGTACAAAAACTACGATCCCCGCGCTCGCCTCATCAAGGCCACCTGTGATCGATTGCTGGCGAAGATCGCCCGGCACGACCCGATCTTTGACATCGCCCAGCAACTCGAAGAGGTGGCGCTGGCGGACGAATACTTCGTGGAACGGAAGCTCTACCCCAACGTCGACTTCTACTCCGGTGTCATTTACCGGGCGATGGGAATTCCGGTCCAGATGTTCACAGTCCTGTTTGCGATGGGTCGGCTGCCCGGCTGGATCGCTCACTGGATCGAAATGCACCACTCGCCGACAAAGAAGATCTGCCGGCCGCGGCAGGTTTACACCGGCGAGACGCTCCGCGACTTCGTGCCGATCAGCGAGCGGACCTGACAGTCCGCTTCCCACACCGCGGCAAGCGGGGATCGGCCTAGCAGGCTGTGGATAAACTGCCGGTCCGACTGCACGAGGCAGTCGCGAGTGCGTAGCACTCGAGAAAACCGGAGGTTTTTCAAGTGGAAAAAGGTCAGGGATGACTTTTTCCACGGGCAGCTAGGTGGGCCGGACGACGAGGGAATCGTGGGAGACCATGGGGAACGAGGCGCTGCCTGCCAGCCCCTCCAAAAAACACTCCTATCCCGGCTTCGAGCGCTTCTTTTTGAAAAAATCGCTGAGGATCCTGCCGCATTCGTCGGCGAGGACCCGCCCCACATGCTCGACCCGATGGTTGAGCCGGGGATCTTCGAACAGCCGGTAGAGCGACTCAACGGCGCCCGCTTTCGGATCAGGCGCTCCCCACACCACCGCCGGGACCCGCGCCTGGAGGATGGCGCCGGCACACATCGGACAAGGCTCGAGCGTTACGTAGAGCGTGCACCCTTCCAATCGCCAGCTGCCTAGGGCCGCAGCGGCCTGTGTGAGGGCGATCATTTCGGCATGCGCCGTGGGATCGGCCAATTGCTCCCGCTGGTTGTGCGCCGCCGCCACCACCCTGCCGGCCGCCACGACAATCGCCCCCACCGGCACCTCGTCCTCCGCCTCCGCGGCCCGGGCCTCCTCCAATGCCAACCGCATCCAGCGGTCGTGGGGTCGGGCACCGGGGAGTTCGAATTCGGGCATGAAAAGATCCTGGCTGAAGGAGTGCATGGGGGATGTCTTGGGGCTGCGGCTGGCTCGGGGAAGGCTGGAGATTTTTTCGCCCGACGACCCAGAGAGCACCAGAGCCTTCCTGCCCCAGCGGCCCGGCGGTACGATTCTGCCTGAGGAACGCCCCGGTCCGCCACGGGCACCGGGCGGATCCCGTCGCCCCGCCCGCCCCCTGCGAGATCCAGTCATGGAAGAATCGTCGCTGATGCAAACCGTCCAGCAGTTCCAGGAGCCGCTGATGCTGTTCCTCCGCTGGGCGCATGTGCTGGCAGCGATCACGGCGATGGGAGGGCTGATCTTCTCCCGCTTCGCACTCCTGCCGGCGCTTGAGGATCTCGACGAACAGACCCGCAAGGGCATCCACGACCGCATCCGCCGCCGCTGGCTGCCGTGGGTCATCGGAGCAATCACCATCCTGCTCCTGAGCGGATTGGCCAACTACGTGCTCTTCATCGGCCGCGTGAAGGGGGAACAGTGGGCCGGTGGCTCCTGGTTTCGGTACCAGGGCTACCATGCCCTGATGGGCTTCAAAATCCTGCTGGCGATGGGTGTCTTCTACCTCGCAAGCGCCCTTGTGGGCCGGGGGGAGGGGACCCAATGGGCCCGCAATGACCGCGCGAAGTGGCTCACGCTCACCCTCGGTCTCGCCCTCGCGGTGGTCATCATCTCCGGCTACCTGCGGCAGATGCACACCGGCTCCAACACTCCCCCTGCCACCGACAGCGGCGAGCCGATGGGGAGCGATGCGGGAGCCGGCATGCAGCGCGGTGGCGGGGGCATGGATGATGACTTCGGCGGCGGTGGTGGTGGCTTGGGTGGCTTTGGTGGCGGTGGTTTTGGTGGGGGACGCCGTGGCCGGCCAACCGAGGGGAGTGGGCCTCCTGCCGGAGAAGCCGCTGGCAACGAAGCGCCCGCCACCAGCACTCCCGATGACGCTGGGCCGGCAGCCGCTGCGCCAGACGAGGCTTCTCCAGAGGCTTCCGCGGGGGATGACGGCGGCACCGAGCCGGCAGTTTCGCCGGCCGCCGGCAACTAGCCCCCCCTTTCCCCGGAGCACGATCATGGACAAGAAGGAAAAGAAGCGGATGGAGGTCTTGCAGCAGAAGATCTCCAAGCTGCAGCAACTCCTCGCCGGGGCCAAGCAACAGCCCGACGATCCTGCCGAGGCGCCACGGCTGGAGAAGGAGTTGGCTGCCGCCCACGCCGAGCTTTCAGCGCTCAAAAAAGCCTAGCCGCCCCTTCCCAGGAGCCCACGATCATGGGTGGTACGTCCAGCGGCCCCGTTCTGAGCTGCGGTGATTCGATTCCCCTCTTCCCCGCTTCGGTGACGGCGGAGCTCGAGGCCCAGTATCCGCTCGACGAATCGCTGATTCGTCGATTCCGCGAGCAGGGATTCATCAAACTCCCCGGTGTGTTCTCAACTGCAACGCTTCCCCATCTCGACCGGGTGATTTCCGACCTGGTCGCGACCAACAACCCCGTCGCCGGGGTGCCGATGGAGGCCCGCGACACGTACGGCAAAGCCTTCATCCAGGTATTCAACCTCTGGCGGAAGTCAGCCGCGGCACAGGCCGTCACCTTCGCGCCGCGGTTGGCGAGGATTGCCACGGAGTTGCTCGGCACAGGCGGCGTTCGGCTGTGGCATGATCAGGCGCTCTTTAAGGAACCCGCCGGTGGCTTCACCCCTTGGCATGCCGACCAACAGTACTGGCCGATGGAGAGCGGATTGTGCGTCACTGCCTGGATCCCCCTCCACGGCGTGCCACTGGAGCAGGGGCCGCTCGCGTTTGCTCCGGGAACGCACATCAAGCGGATCGGCCACGATTTGGAGATCTCCGATGACTCCGAACGGTTGATCCGCGAGGCGATCTCTGCGGAAGGAATCTCGGAACGGGTGGAGCCGTTTGCTCCCGGTGAAGTGTCGTTCCATCTCGGTTGGACGCTCCATCGTGCCGGCCCCAACACCACCACTGCGGCCCGGCGGGTACACACCGTGATCTACATGGACGAGGGAATGCGACTGTCCGTGCCGCGAAACGCCAACCAGCAGGCCGACCACCAAGCCTGGACGCCGTCGACCGCGGTGGGGGAGATCATGGACGACCCGCTCAATCCGATTCTCTACCACGCCGCAGTGCCCCCTTCCCGTCACGCAGCGACCTGACCTCTCCGCGTGGATACGGTACGATTGCAGGTCTGCGGCGGATTTTCCGTCGTCCTCCTCCTCCTCACCGTGCAATCCCATGGGCCTGGCTGGATTCCTTGCGCTGTTCGGTATCGGCACCGAGAAGAAGTCGGCCGGACCGCGCGGTACGGCCGCCAGCCGGGCTGCCGCCGCCAAGTCCGCCGCCGGACAGTCGCCCGCCTCCCACGACTCGCGTTCTGCCGCCGACGAGAAGCAGGCCCGTGATCTGGAGAAGTCCCGGGCCAAGCTCCGTGCCGTGCGCGGCCGAAACAAGATCGACATCTGGAAGCGCTACGAGCCCATCCGCAGCAGCATCTCAGGCACGATGTCGAGTTTCTACATGGCCCGAGAGAAGGCCGGCGGTGCCATTGTGGGGTTGAAGGTCCTCGACCCCAAGAAATGCGCTCCCATCGAGGGCCGCTACAAGGGCCTGGGGAAGCCGCCGGAGGGGGAGATCGGCGCGCAGATTCTCGGGCCCAACATCGTCAAAACCATCGATTGGGGCATCACCACCGAAGGAGCGGCATTTGTCGTGGAGGAATTCCTCGACGGTGCCCTCCTCCACGCCCTGCTCTCCAAGAAAGAGCCGCTCACCCCCTCCCAGCGGCTCGATCTGGTGCGCCAAGCGGCCGGAGCGCTGGAGAGCGTGCACCGGGCGGGATTCGTCCACCGGGACATCTGCCCCCGGAATTACATCCTTTGTTCTGACGGCCGGCTGGTGCTCTTCGATTTCGGCCTCACCGTGCCCGATAAGCCGGTGTTCCTCCAGCCCGGCAACCGCATCGGCACGCCGAACTACATGGCACCGGAAGTGGTCCGCCGCCGCCAGGCCGACAAGCGGCTCGACATCTTCTCACTCGGTGTCACCGCCTACGAAATCTGCACCCTTTCACTCCCCTGGCCGCGGGGGACCACCGGACGCACCGCCTTGCAACACGACTCCTCCCCCCCGGATGACATCCGCACCTTCTGGCCGCAGATCCCGCCGGCACTGGCGACGGCGATCATGGCCTGCATCGAGGCCGACCCGGCCAGGCGCCCGGCGTCGTGTGAGGATTTCCTCACCCGCGTGGCCAAGGTGACGATCGAGTGACTTTGGGGGGGCTCGCCGCAGCCCCTGGCCGGCGTCCAGAGCCCGGGCGGAGCCTCCAGGGGCCGGAAACGGCCCGCTTCCGGGCCCTGAAGGGGTGCCCTTGATGACCAAAAGCGTCGATTCTAACCTGTGGGTTTCCTGGGCTCAGCCCACGGTGCCCGACGGACCCGCTTCCGGGTGCCACGGCTTTGATCCCCGAACCAGAACTCCAGCGCCCCAGAATTGTAAGGACCTCCAGCCATGACCATGGACAAAAGCCTCCGCATCCGGAAGGGCTCTTCAGCAGCCCGCGGCGTGCTCTCCCGCGCCGAGCGGATCGTGAAGCTCAAGGAGCAGGAACGCTGGGCGGACGGCCGCAGCCCGCTGGGCCTCCCCAAGGTCCGCGTCTTCAAGATGGCCATGAAGAAGAAGAAGGTCAAGGAAGAGGGTGACGCGGCTCCCGCAGCCAAGGGCGGAGCGAAGGGTGGAGCCGCCAAGGGAGCAGCTCCCAAGGCTGCCGCTCCTAAGGCTGCCGCCGCTGGTGCCAAGAAGAAGTGACCTGATCTGGCGAGACGATGACTTGGCTGGGATCAGTCGGTCGAGAGACCCTGACCTGTCGGTTGACCGCTTGATCACCCGCCAGACCGCTTGATCACCCGCCAGACCGCTTGATCACCCGCCAGTCGGTTCTCCGATTCATCCCCTGCACCGCTGCGCCCACCCGTTGGGCAGCGGCTTGGCCGGAGGCGATCACCTGCGGGATTCCCACCCCCTCGTAGGCCGCACCGGCCAGTCCCAGACCGGGGAGGGCATTGAGCCGCTCAGTGATCCGTGAGAGTCGCTGGCAGTGCCCCAGATGGTACTGCGGCATGGCACTGGGCCAGCGCGCGATCTGCACCAGCCGCGGTTTGCCACGCACCCCCAGCATGTCGCTGAGTTCCGCTTCCACCAGGGCGACGATTTTTTCATCGTCGAGCAGGGCCCGCGCGGGATCGAGGGCACCGCCGACGAACACGCGGAGCAGGACGCAGCCCTCGGGGGCCCGGCCGGGAAACTTCGAACTGGAAAAACTGACCGCGAGAATGCCGCGCCCCTCGATGCGCGGGACGACCAATCCAGCTGCGTCGAGGGGATGGGCCACGTCGTCGCGGGAAAAACCGACCACAACCACCACTGACCCGGCATACTCAATGCCGGCCAGATCCGCTGCGAGCGTCTCATCGACTCCGCGGAGGACTCCCGCCGCGGCCGGTGCGGGGACGGCCACCACAACGCCATCGGCTGCGATCAGAGTCGCTGGCAAACCCCGCTCGCTGGCCACGACCTGCCAGCGACCGTCCGCGAGCCGTTCGATCGATTCCGCCCGCATCCTCCGCCGCTCCATGCCTGCAGCCGTCAGCCACTCCATCAGGCGCGCGGGGAGCGTGCCCATGCCGGAGGCCAACGTGACAAACTGGCCGTAGCGGGCCCCTATTCCTTGGTGTGAGTCACCCAGACGTCGCAGCCGATCCTCTTCGCCGCGGATCAGACTGCCGTGGACCCGTTCCATGTCGAGAAATTCCGGGCAGGCAGCGGTCATGCTCAGTCGGGCTGGATCGGCCGTCCAGATCCCTGCCACCAGCGGCTGCACGAGACGATCGAAGGCTTCCCGCCCGAGCCGGCGGACCGCAAACGATTCCAACGACTCGTCTCCTCCACCGATGGCTGGGGCAACATTCGCCTCGTCGAGGAGGCGGGCCTTGCCGGCGGGGGAGAGGATGTCGCTCTCGAGAATGCCCTTGGCCAGGGCGGGGGCCATGAGGCGGAATCCAGCCGGAACCGGCAGCGTTCGGCCGGCTGAATAGACAAGCGCTCGGCGGGCCGGTTCGTTCACCGGAATCAGTTCGTCGGCGAGCCCGAGGCGATTCACCAGCCCGAGCCCTTCGGGGCGGGCAGCGAGAAAGTTGTCGGCGCTTTGTTCCACGAGCCAGCCGTCGCGGTGCACCGTCCCAACCACCCCGCCGACGTCGTTGGGTTCGAGGAGGAGGACGCGGATCGGTGCCCCTTCCTGGCGGAGCAGCGACTCTGCAGCCACTAATCCCCCCAGACCACCACCGACGACGACAACGACATGCGGGGCAGTGATGGCAATGGCTCCTCAGGATCCCCCCTGCGGGGACGCAGCAGCCGATTCTACCACTCTTAACTTCGCTGCTTGGGCTCCTTTCATGAGGACGGTTGCCGATGGTGAAGGTGGTCTGGACCCAACTCGCCTGGAACCCTACCCTCCGGCCCGGATCTCCGGCTCGCCCTCCCGGGCTGGGCCAGTTGCGTTCAAGGAGGAACCTGTCGTGGCCATGCTCCGGTTCTCAGATGCTGGTGGACTGAAGGTGCTCGTCCTCGCCGTCTTGGTGACGTTGATCCCGGGGGCCGGAAAGGGGACTTCCGCCGAGACGGCCCCGCGGAACCAATGGCGGGTGCCGCGATGGGTCGAGAACATGGGCGATCGCCCCGATTCACGCGCGCCGGCCCCGAAGCAATCCCGCTCCGAAACGGCACCACGAACCCGAAATTCCGCTGCCCCGCAGAAGTCCCTGGCCGCCGAGGCTGCTGCACCGGTCCCCGGAATCCCTCCTGCCAACCCATCGGCTGCCACCGCGCCCGGCAGCCCCCTGGAAATCGCCGCCACACCGCAGTCCGATGCCGCCGGGAAACCGGGGCGGGCTTTGCTCCGATCGCGTGCTCCAGCAGCGGTCGAATCGCAGACCAGACTGATCTCCGGATGGGGTGAAGTCGGGCCGGAGCAGTCGCTCGAAGCCCGCCATGCCATCGATTTCGCATTCGACGCCGAAAGCCCGGCGGCGCGCGATGAACTCGGCCCCGAAGCCAGCGTTCTGCGGGTCACCGACGACTCCACGCCAGTCTCCGACTCCGAGAGCCAGCCCGCAGCGGCCAAGCTCCCGACCCCGCGGACGTTGCTGGCGCCGCCGCGTTCGGTCGCCGAGACGCAGCCCCCAGTGCCAGAGGATGAGGCCCCGGCCGTCGCCGAAGCCGGGACTGTCGACGCTGCCACAGGGACGCCGACCCTGTCGATCGATCCGGCATCGTTTAAGGATATCTGCCCGGGCCGTTCCCGACGGGGCGAGATGCACGCCAACATGGAGTCGGCATACGGTGCCGGTGAACCTTTCAGCCGCGAGGATGGCACTGAGGGTGTCGCCTGGGTGGTCGAACCGTTCGAACGGATTGAATTCACGCTCACTGACGACACCGTCGACTCGATCCGGATCAAACTCGGCGATCCGGTTGCGGTCGCTGAGTTGGCCCACAACCTCCAGGTGGACGACCTCCGGTCGGTTTCGATCCTCGACGAATCAGGGGTTTCCATCGGTGAGGTGTATCCCGAGCGTGGACTGATCCTCAGCCTCAAGCCCGGCACCCGTTCGGCACTGGCGGTGATGATCGAGCCTCTCGATCCCGAGGCCTTCGTGCTCCGCGCCGAGGGGGAACTCGATGGCAACAGCAACTTGGCGCTGGCTGATCTGCAATTCGCCGTGGAGATCGATCCCCAGCACCTCCGCGCCCGGCGGTTGCTTCTTGGCCTGCTGTGCGAGCAGGGCAAGTGGCGGCAGGCCCTGGCAGTGGCCGAGGCCACCGAAACGCTTGACCCGGTCGATGTGTGGACGAGGCTGAAAACAGCCAGCGTGCTGATGTCGCTGGAGCGGTTCGACGAAGCCCGCGCCAGGGTGGCGGGGGTCCGCGATCTGCCAGACGTCAAACCCCTGGCCATCGCGCAGGTGGAACGGATGCTCGGTCGGATTGAGGTGGATTGCCCGCAACCTAATTACAAGGTTGCCGTCCGCCACTTCGACGCCGCCATCCGCGCAGGCATGCCCCTCAAGGGAGCCCCTTCGGAATCGATCCGCCGGGCTTCCCGCGATGTCCTCCTCGACGCCAATCTGGGGATGGCCGTCGCCATCGCCAAGGGAGACTGGCAGAAGAAGGGCGAAGTGGTGGCACGCTGGCTCGCCGCAGCCACGAAGCTCGTCGACGGTGTCGATGCCGACGCCGATGATCGCCCACTGCTCGAAATCCAGCTCTGCCGCGGTGCCTTGGCGGCAGCCGCCGGCAGCGAGCTGGTCGATCCGCTGCCCTGGGTCAAGCGGCTGCTCCAGACCCGCGAGCGGATGACGGCGGAGTTGACCGATCCCTGGCGCCGCCGACAGATCGACTGGGAGGTCGGACACGGTCTGGCCGATGCCCTCGCTTCCAGTCAGAAGCGTGGTGAGTCGGCCGACATGCTCGACAATGCCACGCTTACGGTGGCCTACCTCGAACGCGGTGCCGAATACCGCGACCTCACCGATGCCGAGAGGGCCACGATTGGCGACTTGCTGTTCCGCATCGGTGTCCTCCACAGCCTGCAACACGGCGACCACGCCACCGCCGTGACTTGGTTCGACAAGGTGCAGCCGTTGTGGGTCGAGAACGCCTGCTTCGAGTACCACGGAGAGGTGGGCCGGCTCGGGGAATCGTACGTCAGCATGGCGGTCTCCTACTGGCAGGTCGACCGCCGCGACGACGCCCTCTTGCTCTGCCGACGGGGCATCGACTGCATGGTCGATGCGGTCGATCGCCGCCAACTCGCCGAACAGACGCTGGCCCTCGCCTACGGCAACCTCTCCATGATGTACGCCGAGCAGGGCGAAGACGAACAGTCGAAGACCTATGCCGAGATGGCCAGCCGGGCCGAGGCCTCTGACACCTCCCGGCAATAGATGTTTCGCGGGTGGAAAGTGTCCCCGACGGGGATCCTTTCCACTCCTGCGAGGCGGGCTCCACGGAAGGAGCCCCGGCAAACAGCACGGGGGACGCGTCCAAGGATGGATGCGTCCCCCATGCATTTGTCCGTTTCGGGCTCATGAGTCGAGAGCCCAGATTTTTAAAGCAGGCTCTCAAGCAGGAGTCGCATCTTGCGGAGTTCGCCCACCTGATCGACCCCCTCCAGAGGGGGCACGTGGACGCTCAGGGCCCGCTTGTAGCCCACCCGCTCGAGTTGGTTGAAGAGTTTGCCGTACTCGATGTTGCCCTGGCCGATCCGTACCTGGAAGGCATCGGGCCGGCTGTCACGGAGATGAACGTGACAGACATACTTGAGGATCGGCTCCCAAGAAGCCTGCTTCTTGTGGCCGAAAATGAAATGGCTGGGATCGAGGGTCACCCCCAGCCCCGGAACATTCCGGCACAGCGACGCGGTCGTCTCAGCGTCCTGGGTCATCCGCCCGGCGGCGGTCTTCACCCCCACCACCGCGTCCAGCCCGGAGGCGATCCCCACCAACTTCCTCAGCCGCTCGATCTCGCCGTTGAATGGCGTCCCCAACTCGGACGATTCCACGACCATCGTCACCACCCCCAGCGATTTCGCCAGCCGGCAACAAGCGGCAAATTGGTCGTACATCGTCGCCGACTCGACTGCCGCGAATGACACGGCCACCGGCCGGAGCCGCTGCAGGTCACTGCACTCGCGGATCGCCTCTTCGGGACTGGCTGCCACGCGGACGGGCTGGAGATGGCTGCCATTTTCGTGGACATCGATCTCCACCGCCATGTACTCCAACTCGGCCAGCCGCTCCATCGCCTTGGCAAGCGGTAGTTCGGGGAAGCACTCGGTACTGACGGAGACGATCACTGGGCAACACTCCTTAGGTAGTTTTCCGCTCCGGCAGCGGCAACGCCGCCGAGCAACCCAAGGGTAGCGGGCGCAGTCGGCAGATGGCAACATGGCCCCAGCCGATCAGACCACCATCCGGTGGCTTCCTGCCACCCGCCGGAAGCCACCGCTCCTCCCGGGAATATGCCGCCGATGGACACCCAGCCGATTCCCACTGCCCCACTGGCCCTCACGCCGCCGTCGAGCGAGTCGGGCCGCGTGCTCCTGGAAACCCCCCGTGGCCGCAGTTGGCGGGCTTGGTTTCCGTGGTGGATCGCGGGGCTGTCGGTGGTGGTGGCGATGTCGAGCGTGGCTGCCAACGCCCGCTACTTCCAGAAACAGGGCCAGGTGGTCGAACGCTGGCATTCCCTCTCCCGCGAGGCCCAGTCGAAGGTGGCGATCGTCGACGTCGCGGGAGCGATCCTGGGGGGCTCGGGGTTCGCCCGGCAACAGCTCGACCGCATCGAGGATGACGACAGCGTGCGGGCCATCGTCCTCCGCGTCGACTCCCCCGGAGGGACGGTGGCAGGCAGCGACGAACTCCACCACCATCTGGCAAAATTGGTCGCGAAACGCGATCTGCCGGTGGTGGTCAGCATGGGATCGATCGCCGCCAGTGGCGGCTACTACGTAGCCATGGCCAACGGCGGCCGGGAGGATGTGATCTTTGCTGAACCGGCCACCCTCACCGGATCGATCGGGGTCATCATCCCCCACTACGACTTCTCGAAGGCGCTGCGGAGGATCGACATCGCCGACGACTCGATCACCAGCGGCCCACTCAAGGAAATGCTCAGCACCACCAAGGACCGAGCTCCAGAGCTCGCCGAGCGGGAGCGCGCGGTGCTCCAATCGCTCGTCGATGACATGTTTGGACGGTTCAAGGAAGTGGTGAAGGGGGGGCGGCCGAAGCTTGATGAAGCTGCCATCGACAAGGTGGCAACAGGTCAGGTGTTTACAGCGTCGCAGGCCAGAGATGCCGGACTCGTCGATCGGATTGGCTTCCTCGAGGATGCCGTCGATCGGGCAGTCGAGTTGGCCGGACTGACCAAGGACACCGCCCGCGTGGTCCGCTACGTCCGCCCCCGGGGTCTCCTCGATGACCTCCTCGGCATCGACATCTCCCCAACGGCGCGGGCCGGCGGCGAGCGGACGGTCGCCGACGCGCTCCTCAAGCGGTCGCTGCTGGATGCCTTCGTGGAGTGGACAACACCGCGGGCCTGGTATCTGTGCAGCTGGTGGCCGGCGATCGTCGCCAGCGGCAATTGAGGCCTGGCAGGCTGCGGATCCACTCCCCTCCCGACCGCAGGAAGCGGTCGGGAGGACGTAACACGCGAGAAAACCGGGGATATCCGCAGTGAAAAAAGTTTTGGGATGACTTTCCCCACGGACAGTCAGGCGGTGCCGTCGACAACGGCTCGCCCCAGAGCAGCGATCGCAGCGTGATCCGCCGCGGTGAGCCGGCGGCCGGTCGCCCGCGCCAGCGCCATCCGGCACCATCCGTCGGCGGTCATGACTGCGGCATCGTCACCACTGACATCGGCATGATGGGCAACGGCGAGAACGCTCACCGCTTCCCGGACCACCGCCGACAGGGCACCAATCTCCAGTTGCCGTTCGGCGAGCCCCCGGCCATGGCGGCGGATCGCGCGGTCGATCGCCACTGCCGTCCCGGCCAACACCCGCCTGGCCCGGCTGGCATGTTCCCGCAACCGGCGATCGAGAACACCGCCATCGCTGCGGCCAGATGCTAGCCGCGACACGCGCCACGCCAACCACCCGCTGGCCGCCGCCAGTCGCCTTCCCTCGCGGAGGTGCTGGGAGAGGGGATGCCGCCGAGCGAGCCCCTTGAACAGAGCCAGTCCGAGCAGATCGCTCTCCCCTTCGTAGACGCCGACGGCGAGGTGATCGTGGAACGAATCGCCCAGGGGGTGCCCGACGAGGAATGCCCGGCCGCCGTGGATCCCCAGGGCATCGAGTGCCGCCTCGCGGACAGCCTGGCTGGCAACCACCTTGGCAGTGATCGCCTCCAACTCCCCCCCGTCGCTCCCCGATCCGTCGATCGTGGTGGCTGCCCAGATGGAGAGTGACTGGCAGGCCAGCCGGGCCGCTGCAATCCGCGCTAGTCTTCCTTGGACAAGCTGCCGCGACGCGATCGGTTGGCCCCAGGTGCTGCGGCCCAGCGCGTGGTCGCGGGCGTGGCGGCCAATGAGCGTGAGTGTCCCGGCGGCCTGTGCGGCGAGGGTCGAGCGACCGCGATTGAGACCGTGCCAGACGATGCCCATCGCATCGCCTCCAGGGGCGAGAAGGATGTCTTGCTCGTCGATCGCAAACCGGCGGAACTCCAGCGCGTTGTTGTGGGTATGCCTGAGTGGATGGAGGGCGTACGGAAGGAGACGGAACTGCGGCGTGTCGTGGTCGGGGAGGCGAACAAGGACCACCACCGGCTTACCGTCGGCCGTGGCGAGGATCTTGACGAGCCGGCCGTGGATGGCGTTGGTGATGAATATCTTCGTGCCGTCGAGCACCAGCCGGCCTTCGTGGCGCTGGAGTGTGGTCCGCACCCCTGCCAGATCGCACCCTGCCTCCGGCTCGGTGGCGCCGAACACCGATAGCGGTCGCCCCGCCGCCAGCCCGGGGAGATGGCGCGACTGCTGGTCGGCGGTGCCGAAGGCAATCAGCGCCGACACCGCTCCGATCGACGAATGGACGGCGAGCATCCCGGCGGCAGGGGGCACCACCGCGGCGATCCTTGTGACGCTGCGGACGAGATCGACAACCGTGCCCCCTGCGCCGCCGTGGGGAGCGGGCACGAGAATCCCCCACAAACCAATCTCCCCCAGTGCCTCTTCGGCAGCCGTGGTGAACAGCCCTTCCGGTGGCCGCGGCGCGTCAGCGAGCGGTGCCGGCGGGAGGCGTGAGGGAGCACCGGTTGGCTCGTAGAGCAGGCCCTCGGCCCGCAGTTCGGCGAGCCGCCGCTCGGCCAGTTCAAGGACCTCGGAAATGGCACCGGGGAGCGGCGCGGCGGCTGCCGCTGCCGCCGCCGCGAAGCCGCCGTCGTCCCCGGTCGGGCGTCCCCACAACGCAGCTGAAATTCCGGTCGTGCTCGGCGTTGCGACGCGGTCGCCCGGCCGGGAGAGCACGGCAAAGACAGGCGCGGGGGCGGCGGCAGCGGCGGCCTCAAGCGTGGCGGCAAAATGCTTTGCGATGGTTTTGCGTTTGAGTTTCATGGAGTGGGTCATCTCCTTGTGCTTGATGTCAAAAGGGCGACCGACAAGCACGGCGCGGCGCACTTGCCAAGAGCGGGGCAGATGGCTCTGCCGGCGTGCCAGCCGGCGGGCCAGCCAGCGGAGCAGTCGTGGATGCCGCAGAGCCGCCCGCCGCGACACAGCGCGGATGCCCAGGGCCCGAAGCGCTGCGCGGAGCACGGTCGGCTCGGGGACGATCAGTGCCACCGGCACCGGGAGCCTCGCGCCGCAGACACAGACCTGTGCCACCACCGGGTCTTCGGCGAGCACCCGTTCCACCTCGGCCGGCGGCAGTTTTGTCCCGTTGGCAAGGACGAGCGTGTCGACGGTCCGGCCAGTAATCCGCACCCGGCCATCAGCCGCGATCTCGGCGGTGTCGCCGGTGGCGATCCAACCGTCGGCGGCGGAGACACTCTCTCCAGGGAGGGCATCGCTCTGGGATCCCGGCGGCAGCAGCACCTCAAGGGCTCGCGACGGCGTCCGCACGAGGAGTTCGCCACGCGGGTCGAGACGGAGTTCGACGCCCGCCAGTGGCTTGCCAACCCAGCCCGGCCGGCACCCCCGCGGGTTGTCCAGTGCCACCACCGGCCCTGCTTCGGCCAGTCCATAGCCCTCGACAAGCGGCACTCCCCGCGCAGCGAAAGTTGCCTGTGTCCTCCCGCGGAGCGGAGCCCCCCCGGAGACACAGACTCGGAGCCGTCCACCGAGGGCCGCGGCCAGATCCGAAATCCTCCCCGACAGCACTTCGCGCTCCAGTCGCTCATAGAAAGCAGGCACGCCGAGGATCACCGTCGGCGGCAGGAAGCGGCAGGCTTCAAGGAGTCGACGTCTCTCGGACACGATGTTGAGGCAGCCACCACGGACCAGCGCCGTGGAGAGATCGCCGGTGCGTGCCAGGGCATGGCTCATGGGGAGCCACGAGAGCCGGACATCAAAGGCCTCGTCGAGAAACACCTCCGCCGCCGCCAGTGCGTTGCTGACCAGCGCCCGCTGCGAGTGAACGTAGCCCCGCGGTCGGCCGGTCGTCCCCGAGGAGAGGAAGATCGTTGCCGGCGCGTCTGGATCGGCAGCTGCCGTTCGCCGCGCCACCTCGGCGCGGAGTCGCACCGGGTCGGCCGCCAGCGCTCTCCAGGCAGCCGAGGAGAGGCCGGCCTGCGGAGGGGCACAACGCCCCCCCCGTCGCGGCGCCTCCTGGCGGAGTTCGAGAGCCCGTCTGGGATCGGACAGTCGCCCCAGCAGCGTGGCCGTTTCGGCCCGTGTGAACGGTCCCTCCGCACCACTCAATACCAAGCCGGCGGGAGCGAGCCAGGCGATCTGCTGAAGGAGTTCGTCGCGGGGGGTGTCGACATGCAGCGCGGCGTGGACAACGCCGGCCAGAAGGCAGGCGAGGTCGACGACAACCCAGTCGACCGAGTGCGTTCCGACGTGCACGACCCGCTCTCCGCGGCGCAGGCCGGCGGCCTCGATGCGCTGTGCCAAATCGACGGCGGCAGCGGTCACCTCAAGCCATGTCCAGCTTGTTCCGCATGGCTCGCAGGCGATGGAGGGCCCACCGTCGCAGTCCACCTCTTGAGTGGCCAGTGCCGAGCGCCCGGGGTCGACATCGATCCGCTCGAGGAGCAGCTCGAGGAGTGTCGCCGCGCCGCCGGAACGGGGCTCCAGACGGGACATCACGACTCCATCCTCTCCAGCAAAACAGCGATTCCCTGGCCGAGCCCGATGCACATCGTCGCCAACCCCAACCGATCACCGCGGTCGCGCATGGCATGGACAAGGGTCGTGACGATCCGGACGCCGCTGGCTCCCAGCGGGTGACCGATGGCAAGCGCGCCTCCACGGACATTCACCCGCGCCGCATCAAACCCCAGGGCAGCGATGCAGTGGATCGCCTGGGCGGCGAAGGCCTCGTTGAGTTCCACCAGGTCGATGTCCGCCAGATCGATCCCCGTGCGGGCCAGGAGTTTGCGGGTGGCGGCCACCGGACCGGTTCCCATCATGGCCGGTGGCACGCCGACCACCGCCGTTGCCACCACGCGGACAAGGGGGACTAGCCCCTGTCTGGCGGCCTCCGCTTGGGACATGACCACCAGAGCCGCCGCCCCGTCGCTCAGAGGCGCGCTGGTCGCGGCGGTAATCGTCCCCAACCCGGGGAGAAATGCCGGCTCCAAGGCACACATCGCCTCCAGGGAGGTGTCGCGGCGCACCGACTGATCTGCCATGACTTCCGTGACGCCACCCGCTTCGTCATGGCCCAGCACAGTCACGATCTCGTCGTCGAACAGGCCGGCGTCGGCGGCCCGGGCGGCACGGGCATGGCTTTCCAGTGCGTACTCCTCCTGCTGCCGCCGCGTGATCCCGTCCGTGGCCGCTAAGTGCTCGGCGGTCATTCCCATCGAGAGCATGCCCCGGCTGGAGCGGGCTGCCACGCGGGGATGGAAATCGACCGCCGAATCCATGGGGAGGTGGTGCATGTGCTCGACGCCGGCCACGACCTGCACATTCTCGGCGCCGGCAATGATCGCGTGAGCGGCCCTGGAAAGGACCTCCAGCCCCGACCCGCAAAGCCGGTTGACGGTGGCAGCAGCAGTGGAGAGCGGCAGGCCCGCCATCAGCGCTACCGCCCGGGCGACGTTGCCGCCGAGTTCTCCCCGTTGCTGCGTGGCGCCGAGCAGCAAGTCCTCCACCGTCGTCGGGTCGACACCGCTGCGGGAGACGGCGGCGGCCACCACAGCCGTTGCCAGTTCATCGCCGCGGACATCACGGAACACTCCCCGCTGGGAATGAGAGCGGCCGATCGCCGTGCGGCAGCAGGCGACGATCACCGGCGTTGTCTCGGGCGGGCGGGAAAGGATCGGGCAAGGCATCGTGGCAGGCACTTTCACGGACATCGCGGACGGGGAACAGTCGAGAGTGGGGATCGACACAAAGTCAGTCGGTGAACCGGCCGCCGCTGCGGGCGAGATCCTCCAACCGCTGCGTAGGCCTCATCCGCACTCCCAAATCGGCGAGGGCTCCAAGGCGACGGATAATCTCCGCGGCAGAGAGGGTGTCGGCCCAGGCCAGCAGGCCGCCGCGGAAGGGGGGAAATCCAAGGGCGTGGATCACGGCCAAGTCGACGTCACAGCCATCGCGGACGATTCCCTCGTCGAGGATCCGTGTCGCCTCCAAGACCATCGGCAGCAGGAGTCGGTCGGTGATCGTTCTCTCGTCGGACTGCCGGGGAGGAAGCGCGTAGGGAGCGATCACCTCCGCAACTTTGTCGTCGGGCCGCTCGATCCTGGCCCGCTGACCACCGGTGCCATAGCGGTAGAAGCCGGCGCCGCTCTTCCGTCCCAGCCGCCCCGATTTGACCAGCGCCGGGATTACCGGCGAGGGTTCGATCCGGTCCCCGTAGGCGTCGTTGAGGATCAGGCCGGCGTAGAACGCGGTGTCGAGCCCGATCATGTCATACAGCTCAAGCGGCCCCATCGGCATCCCGAAGGCCCGCGCCGCTCTGTCGATGCGCCGCGGATCGACCCCTTCGCGGAGCATCTCCACCGATTCGTGCAAGTAGGGCATGAGCATCCGGTTGACGAGGAAACCGGGGCTGTCGCGGACGACGATCGGGCACTTTCCCAACCGCTTCGCATGCGCCACCGCGAGGCTCACGGTGGCATCGGAGGTGGCCGGACCGCGGACCACCTCGACGAGCATCATCCGCCGGACCGGATTGAAGAAGTGGAGCCCACAGAAACGGGATGGGTCGCGGAGCGCTTCGGCGAGTTTTGCGATCGGGTTGGTGGATGTGTTGGTGGCGATCACCGTCTCCGGTGATACCACCTGTTCAATCTCCGCCAGCACCTTCTTCTTCGCATCGGTCCGATCGACGACGCTCTCGATGACGATGTCGGCATCGGCGAGGGCCTCCAACCGCGTCGTCGTCCGCAGTCCGCCTGCCAAACGCAACGCCCGGCCCTGATCAGAAGCGCGGCGTGACCGGTCCCAGGCCGCCTCCAGGAGGATCTCGGGCACAACGCGGGTCAGGGCGTCAGATTGCACGTCACACAGCGACAGCGAAAACCCCGAGCGGAGGTGACTGGCAGCGATCCCGGCCCCCATGATTCCCGCACCGACAACCGCGGGCCGATCGAGCGTGCGGCGGCCGACCGTGAAGCCGTCATCGGTGGGGGGGATCGTGGCTGGATTGGCTGGATGACTGGAGACGCCGCTGTCCCGCCGGTTCCGTTCACCGAGCCGGAAGACCCGCACCAGGTGCGCCGCCACCGGAGAGCGTGCCAGCCTGGCAAACGCTGCCCCTTCCAGGGCACCTGCGGCGGTGGCCGGCAGGGCGGACGATGCCAGAATCGCTTCCAAGATCGCCGGCGGTGCCGGGTAGTGGCCGGAGGTCCGCCCCTGGATCACTGCGGCGCTTGTGGCAGCGAGAAAATCGAGTTCCAGCGGATGAAGATCGACGGCAGCCTCGATCCTCTGCCGTCGGGCGAGGTGGTCCGCGGTGAGCAGGGCACGCTCGAGGAGCAAGCGGGCCGATGCCAGAGCCTCGTCTGCCGGCACGCAGGCATCGACCAAGCCCAGCCGGAGCGCAGCAGTGCCGTCGAGCGGATCTCCCGATGCGGCCAACTCCACCGCCGGTCCGGGCCCAATGATCCGCGGGAGTCGCACGGTGCCACCCCAGCCAGGGAGCAGTCCCAGTTTCACCTCAGGGAATCCCAGTGAGGTCGAGGCATCCGTGGTGGCGATGCGGTAATCGCAGGCCAGCGCCATCTCCAAGCCTCCCCCGAGACAGACGCCGTCAATCACCGCGGCGCTGGGCCAGGGATTCCCGGAAAGTCTGGCAAACAGCCTCCTTCCAGCTTCGCATGCCCGCTCGATGACGGTGGCCTCGGCACCGAGGACCGCTTCCAATCGGCCGATATCGGCACCGGCAAAAAACGATCCTTTCTTCCCTGACACCAGCAACAGGCCGCGCGGCGGAGGACCGGCATCGAGGTCGTCGAGAACCTGCCCCAGCTCCGCCACCAGTCGGGCATCGATGACGTTCTGGCGGTGGCCGGGGATGCAAAATGAAAGCGTCACCAGACCATTGGCATCGCGCGACACGGCGACTGAACCGCCACTTTCGGCGGCCACCGCCAGCGTGGCGGGCTCGCCATCCACAGACGGAGGGCGGGGGCCGACTGGCCTCAAAGCAGCCTTCGAATGGTCGGCTGCCGATCGTTGTCGATGCCGTCGTGGAGGTCGGCTCGCCATGGTGCCTCGTGCGCTAGGGCCCCTGGGCGCGGATTCGCCGGCTCCGGCGAGGAACCCTCAATTCACCCTGGATTGGTAGATTCTGCGGCAGTCAGCAGGGCTTTTCGCTTGCCGGCTAGCCGAAACACGTTTAGTGTATCGGCCTGCGGCACCGGTGTTGAGAAATCCACGAGAGTCTTTCAGCATGAGCGTTTCGGGTCGATCTATGCCCGTGGGGCAGCCCACGAACGGGCAGTTTTCAGACGACGGCCCGGTTTCCTCTGGACGCCAGGCCGGGCGCTCTCCCAGTCTGCCAGGGACGCCACTGCCCGCTGGAGTCCTCTGCTTGGCGTGGATGGCGCTGGTGGTCATCGGCATTGTTGGTCGGCTCTACCAGCCAGCCTACGGCGTCACCCCGCTGGCGGGAATTGGCCTCTGTGCCGGGGCGCTGTTTTTCCATCCGCTCGTGGCTGCGAGTGTGCCGCTGGTGGCCCTGGCGGCTAGCAACGTCGCCCTCCCCGGGGGAGGCAGTTATGGCTCTTGGGCGATGGCCGCCATCGTGTACGGGGCATTTGCTTGGCCGGTGCTGATGGGTGGACTGGTGCGGCGGCATCGGATCTGGGGAGCCGTCGGTGGCGCGCTTGCCAGCTCGCTCGTCTTCTTCCTGGCTACAAATCTCGGCCACTGGTGGCTGACCAACGACTACCCGCACACCGCGGCTGGCTTGCTCGATTGCTTCACGCTCGCGCTTCCCTTCTACCGCTGGATGCCCGTTGGGGATCTTGTCTGGTCGCTCGCCCTCTCGAGTGGACTGGCGATTTTTCCGGCCCTGGCCCAGAAGATGCAGCGGTCGCCAGCCTGATGACCCGGTGTTCGGCGAGCATGGCTCCACCCGGCAATTCGACCGTGGTCCTTGACTGGCGAGGAAACCGTTTCAGAATGGCCTGTGGAGACGAGGGCTGATTCCGCAGGGATCGGAGTTGACCGGCGGAAAGGGAAATCAAAAGTTCGTACCGCTGCGGGAATGGCGGAATTGGCAGACGCGCCAGGTTGAGGGCCTGGTGGTAGTAATACCGTGCAGGTTCAAGTCCTGTTTCCCGCATTGCATTTTCCTTCCTCCGGCTCCCTCCGGCTTCCCTCTGGCTCCCTCTGGCTCCCTCCGGCTTCCCTCTGGCTCGTTCTTCATCCGTCCGGGGCCGGCCATTCGGCCGCCCCTACTCCCTTCGAGCCCCGGCCGTTTCCTCATCGCCCCGCCCCTCTCCCCGTTGAGCCCAGCCGATGACTTCCGACGCCTCTGCCGGTCAGGATAAGCCCGCCTCCTCCGGTGCGGAGGTCCCAGTGGCCTCCCCTGCCGTGTCGGCTAGCCCAGCGCCAGCCACCCCCCCAGCCGTTTCTGCCGACCCCCCCAGCGATGGTGGAGACGCTGACGCCACACCACGGCGAATTCCGATCGGCACACAGCGGCCTGGTGTCCGACCGCCAAAACTTCCGCCGCGACATCAGTACGTCGCCTCCGCCACCGCCTCCGTGTTGGGTACCGTACCCACCCCGCCGCCGGTCCCCGCCATTCAACCGACTCATGCCACTCATGCCACTCATGCCACTCATGTAACCACGGCCACGGCGCCGCTGACGGCCTCCGCCGCGTCGGCTCCTTCTGCCACTCCGGTCCTGACCGCTGCCGATATCGAGGCCAGAGCCGCTGCCAGCACTGCAGGCGCAGCCGAGCAGCGGCGCGGAGACCGTCCGGAGGGCCGCGAGCCCCGTGGTGGGGACCGTGGTCCGCGCCGCGAGCGCCGGGGCGATCGCGAGCAGAAGTCGTCGTTTACCGACGTCCTTCCCCCTTCGAAACGCGTTGCGATTCCAAACCTCCGCGCTGGACTCGAAGAGGATCTCGAAGAGGATTTCCTGGCGGCGATTGAGGGAGTCGAGGTCGACTCTCTCCTCAAAACGACGACATCGGCAAAACTCGAAGCGGCCCTCGAACCAGGCGCCCGGATCGCCGGCACGGTGATCTCTGTCAGCCCCGACACCGCATTCCTCGACCTCGGCGGGCGGCGTCAGGGGGCACTCAAACTGGCGGGCCTCGATGGCAACCCGGCTGTGGGAGAGGTCCTCGAATTGTCGGTGGGGATGTTCAACGAAGACGACGGGCTCTATGAAGTGGCCCCCGCCAACCGAGCCATCGCCGTCGAGGATTGGTCGCAACTCCAAGCCGGAATGATCGTGGTCGCCAAGATCACCGCTGCCAATAAGGGTGGAGTGGAGTGTGACGTGGCTGGGCTCCGCGGATTCATGCCGGCGAGTCTGGTGAGCAACTGGCGGATCGAGAACCTCGAGGAGATGGTCGGGCAGACGGTGGAGGTCCTCGTCACCGACGTCGTTCCCGCGGCTCGTCGCCTCGTCCTCTCCCGTCGCGCGGTCCTCGAACGGCAGGCTGCCGAGGCCCGCACCAAGATGCTCGAGACGCTGGAAATCGGCGATTTGCTCGACGGCATCGTCCGCTCGGTGCGCGACTTTGGCGCCTTCGTCGACGTCGGCAACGGCGTCGATGGTTTGGTGCATGTCAGCCAGATGTCGTGGGATCGGGTGAAAACCCCGACCGAGATCCTCGAGCAGGGGCAGAAGGTCCGTGTGGCGGTCAAGAACATCGACCGCCAGACGGGCAAAATCGGCCTCTCCATCCGCGACACGATGGAGAGCCCCTGGAAAAACTCCGCGGAGAAGTACCACGTCGGCGCTGCCGTCCGCGGGATCGTCAGCCGGATCGCCCAGTTTGGCGCGTTTGTGAAACTGGAGCCGGGCGTCGAAGGACTCGTCCACATCTCGGAACTCGCCCACCGTCACGTCCAGAGCGTCTCGAGTGTCGTGAAGGAAGGCGAGGCCGTGGAATGCAAGGTGCTCACCTGCGATCCCGTCGAGCAGCGGATCTCGTTGTCGATCAAGGCTCTCGCCACGGTGCCGACCCCGCCGGCAGGCAAGGCCCCAGCGGCCGGCGAGCCCGCCGAAATGGATGTCGAGGAAGCTCCCCGGCCACCGCTGAAAAACGCCAACATTCCGCTCAAGGGGGGCATTGCCCGCCATTCCGACGGCGCCAAGTTCGGCCTCCGCTGGTAAGCGTCTGCAGTCGGCGGCACGGGCTGATCGGGGCCTAGCCGAAGATCCCCTCGATCGGCCGGCCGCCGGCAGTCAGGGGAACCGGACGACCATCGGGCATGGTGAGCATCGTTGCGGGATCGATGCCCAGCGACTTGTAGATCGTCGCTGCCAGATCCTCCGGGGAGGTGGGGTGTTCGATCGGATACTCGCCGTTGCGATCCGACGCCCCCCAGGTGGTGCCGCCACGGACGCCAGCGCCAGCGATCACGGCAGGGAAGAGCGTGCTCCAGTGGTTCCGCCCCCAGTCCTTCGTCGGCTTCGCCGTCCGCCCCATCTCTCCCAGGGCGACGACGAGCGTCTCGGCCAGGAGGCCACGTTGCTCCAGATCGAGCAGCAGCGCCGAAAGCGCCTGGTCAAACGTGGGAAGAAGGTGGTTTTTAACGTCTGTGGAGTGGACATGCGAATCCCAACCGTAGCCGTCACAACAGTCGTAATGGACCGTCACAAACCGGGTGCCGGCCTCCACCAGTCGCCGCGCCATCAAGCAGGCCTGACCGAAGAGGTGACGGCCATAGCCGTCGCGCAGGGAAGTGGGCTCGCGTTCGAGATCGAGGGCGTCGCGGGTCCTCGAACTGGTGACGAGCCCTAGGGCCCGCTCCCGCAGCAAGTCGAGCTCGCGCGACTGCGCGCCATCGAGAATCCGTCGCTGCGTGTCGAACGATTCCAGCAGCGTCGCCCGCCGGCGGATCCGCCCGATGTCGTCGGGCGTGAGCGGTTCGAGTCCCTCGATCCGGCAGCGGAGCTCCGTGTCGTTGCAGTCGCGCCAATACGGGTTGTCGGCAAGGCCCAGGCGGTCGACGCGGGTGGTGAGCGGGTTGGCAGAAGCCCCGAGCCAGCCACCGTATTCCCCTGGGCGGACATACTGGCCGTTCTCCTGCAGCCGGCCAAGCCGATTGGGAACGACGGCGTAGGCGGGGAGGTCTCGGGAGACGCCCTGGGCCTTCTTCTGCTCGAGGAACTCGACCACCGATCCCATCGACGGCCAATCTTGCGGCGTGGCACTGAAGCCGCCGCCCACCGGAATCTGCCACCGGTGGCCGGTCTGGATGTAGTGGCCACCGCCGCTGTGGTCGTTGAAGTCATGCGTCATCGAGCGGATGACGCAGTACCGCTCGGAGATGGCAGCGAGTTTCGGGAGATGCTCGCAGATCCGCAGGCCCGGCGTCCGGCAGCCGATCGGCGACCAAGGGCCACGGATATCGGCCGGGGCGTCCGGCTTCATGTCGAACGTCTCGTACTGGCTCGGGCCCCCGAAGAGGAACAGGAAGATCACCGACTTTGCCCGCGGCTTCGGTCCGGTCGCCAGCGCGGCCTCTTCGGCGGCCATCACCTTCAAAAGCGAGAGCCCGAACAGCCCGGCCCCCCCCACCTGCAGCATCGCCCGGCGACCGAGTCGCTTTGACATCAAGCCCGGCCGGCCGAGAATCTCAAGCATCGGATGACTCTGCGCTGGGAAAAGCTATTGCCATAAAGCGAGGCCGCGAGGTATCCGCCCGCCGAGCCTGTGCCCCCATCGAACCGAAGCCCTGGGAGAGAGTCTATCGCGAGAAGCCCTCCGCTCGGCATCCGCCCGTCAGGCCCCGCCGCCAGGGAGCGATTTACTCGGGGGCTGCCGCCACTTCTCCGCCGGCAATGCTGCACATCGCCGCCCACGTCCGGCGATCGATGTCCGCCGCCACCAAGCGCACCGATCCATCCCCGGAAACCACGTTGCAGCCGGAGGGATGCTGGGAATACATCTGGTCGCAGTGTCCGGCGGGATCGTTGGGGGTATGGATCAGCCCGCCACTGGACCCTCCTGGACCGCTGTGGCAGAGCACCAAGGCGGCACCACGATCGGGGCTGGTGGTTCCCCTGAAGCGCGGTTCTGGCTGGCTCCAACCTCCCGGCACGACTCCCGCCCACGACTTCTGCGACAGCCCCTGGGAGTGTTCTCCGATGAACACGGTGTGTGACAGGCCGTCCTGAACATCGGCGGGACGGATCTGCGAATTCCGGTATAGAGGACCATTGGCCAGCCCGGCCCAATCATCGTGTGGGGCCCCTTGCCAGACATCAGCCTGGCCGGCATTGGCAACGTAATCGCTGCGCCCCAGTCGGACGCCGGCAGCGAGTGGGTTGCCGGCGGCATCCAGGACCACAAACGCGTCACGCGGTCCTGAGGAGGACGGACAGAGAAATACCGACAGCGGCAGCGCCACCAGATCCCGATTGGCAACAGCGGTGACCCCGCCAGCCGACGCGTACCGATCCTTGATCGCTGACTCCTCAAGGAACGGAGCCAGCGCCAGCCCCCATCCGGTGCCGGGAAGGGAGTCGTAGGTGTCGGGATCACGCTCGGGGAGTGTCATGTTCGAGGCGTAGCCCGCCGGAAACCGGCGGCGGGCGTCGGAGTGCAACTGGAGGGCAATCCCCAATTGCCGCATCGTTGACCCACAGTGGGTCCGGCGGGCCGCTTCTCTGGCCGCCTGAACCGCCGGGAGGAGCAACCCGAGAAGAGTGCCAATGATGGCAATCACGACGAGTAATTCGACGAGCGTGAAGCCGCAGCGATTCCACCGGCGTTCTGACATACCGACGCCTCCCCGGACCTCCGCCGCCCGCGATCAGTGGTGCTCCCTGGAAGGAGGATGCCGGGGGTATTTTGAGTCATCAAAAACTATTTTTTGATTGCGCTCAAACTTTGTCAAGCGGAGATTCACGACAGCAGTGGTTTCACCACCTCTCCCTGGACGTCGGTGAGGCGGTAATCACGTCCCTGGAAGCGGAATGTGAGCCGCTTGTGGTCGTATCCCAGGCAGTGGAGGATCGTGGCGTTCATGTCGTGGACATGGACGGGATCGCGGACGATGTTGTAGCCATAGTCGTCGGTCTCACCATGGACCATCCCCGGCCGGATGCCCCCGCCGGCCATCCAGATCGAGTAACAACGGCCGTGGTGATCGCGTCCGTAATCGTCCTGCAATCCACCCTGGCCATAGACAGTGCGGCCAAACTCTCCCCCCCAGACCACGAGCGTATCGTCGAGCATTCCCCGGGCATTGAGATCGGCCAGCAGCGCCGCCTGCGGCTGATCGATGTCTTTGGCCTGCTTGGGGATGTTTGTCGGGAGCCCGCCGTGCTGGTCCCAGCCGCGGTGGTAGAGCTGCACGCAGCGGACTCCGCGCTCCAAGAGCCGCCTGGCGAGAAGACAGTTGGCGGCAAACGTCCCTGGCTTCTTTGCGTCGTCGCCGTAGGCCTCCATTGTTGTGGCCGATTCCCCCGAAATGTCGGTGAGCTCCGGGACGCTGGCCTGCATTCCAAACGCCATTTCGTACTGCGCGATCCGGGTGGCGATCTCGGGATCGCCAGTCTCGCGCAACTGCCGGTCATTGAGCGCGGCGAGGCCGTCGAGCATCGTCCGCCGCAAACCCCTATCGATCCCCGGTGGGTCGGAGAGAAACAGCACCGCATCACCGGCACTGCGGAGTTTCACCCCCTGGTGGCTCGACGGCAGGAACCCCGCTCCCCAGAGGCGCTCGAGGAGCCCCTGGTTGGCGTCCTTGCCGGTACCGTGCGAGATCAGGACCACGAACGCCGGCAGGTTCTCCGACTCGCTCCCCAGTCCGTACGACAGCCACGCCCCCAGCGACGGCCTGCCCGGCTGTTGCGAACCGGTCTGGACGAAGGTGATGGCCGGATCGTGGTTGATGGCCTCGGTGTGCATCGACCGCACCAGGCAGATCCGGTCGATCTGTTGGGCGGTGTGTGGCAGCAGGTCACTGATCCAGGTTCCGGCTCCCCCCGCCTGCGAGAAGCCAAACTTCGGCGCGATCACCGGAAAACTCGTCTGACCGCTGGTCATGCCGGTGAGCCGCTGGCCCTGGCGGATCGAGTCGGGGAGCTCCTGGCCGTGAAACTCCTTCAGCCGCGGCTTGTGGTCGAGAAGTTCCAGATGTGACGGCCCCCCCGACTGAAACAAATACACCACCCGCTTCGCCCGCGGTGCGAAGTGGGGCGCAACTGCCCCCCCCGGCCCGGCAGGCACCGCGAGCCCGTCGCGGGACAACAGCCCGGCCAGTGCCGCGGTGCCCACAGCAGAGGCTGCACCACGCAGCAACGTGCGACGGTTGAGAGACTCAAGCAAGGAAGTGAGCGGTTGCATGCAGGCTTTCCTGGTCCGTGGCACAGCGGTGTCAGGGCTTGGAGATCGTCTCGTCAAGGTTGAGGACGAGGCTCGCGACTGTCGTCCAGGCGGCAAGCGCAAGAGGGTCGGCTCCTGCTGGCAGCGGCAGACCACCGACGGCGAGGAGTCTGTCGGCGGCGGCGGGATCGGCGTTGAAACGCTGTCGGGCCGCATCGAGGACCCGTCTGACGACCGCCGTCTCCTCGGCCACTGGCGGCCGCCCCATCCCCCGCAACCAGGCCCGTGCGATCCGCCCCTCGTCGTCGCCGCTCTCTTCGGTCACCCGGACGGCCAGCGCCCTGGCTGCCTCGACATAGGTCGGATCATTGAGGAGCACCAGCGCCTGCAGGGGGGTGTTGGTGCGACTGCGGCGGGCGACACAGGTCTCTCGGTCGGGTGCGTCAAACGTCGTCATCCCCGGCGGTGGACAGGTCCGTTTCCAGAATGTGTACAGGCTGCGACGGTGCGCCCCGTCGCCCACATCTGGCAGATAGACATCGCGCCGTTCGACCGACACGTCCTCCCACAGCCCTGCCGGCTGCCATGGCTTCACACTCGGTCCGCCGACCTTCTCCACCAGCAGTCCGCTGATTGCCAGGGCGTTGTCGCGAACCATCTCGGCCGGCAGGCGGCCGCGCGGGCCCCGGGCCAGCAAGCGGTTTCTCGGATCCCGCTCCAGCAGCGCAACTCCTGCGTGCGACGACTGCCTGTAGGTGGCAGAGAGGACGATCTCGCGGAGCACGCTCCGCACATCCCACCCTCGGCGCAGCAGTTCCGTCGCCGTCCAATCGAGCAACTCGGGGTGGCTCGGCAGCGCCCCCTGGATGCCGAAATCCTCCACGGTCTCCACCAACCCCGTTCCGAAGAGCATCTCCCACCAGCGGTTGACTGCCACCCGCGCGGTGAGCGGATGATCGGGATGAGTCAGCCACTGGGCCAGGGCCACGCGGTCGGCCGCCTCGGTGAGCACGCCCTCACCCACTCGCGGCACTCCGGGGGTCACCGCATCGCCGGGCTGATCGTACCGGCCGCGAACCAGAATCCGGGTTTCGCGGCGCGGCGAAATCTCTGCCATGATCATCGTCACCGGCACCTGCTTGGCCAAGTCAGCGAGTTGGCCCGGGATCGCCGAGAGCGCCGTCCGCCATTCCCTCGAAGGAGCATCGACCCTGTCGAGGTAATGGGCGCGGAGGCGGCTCACCTGCTCAGGCGTGCGCGCCTCCCGGGGGACGGCGATCAGCGTGGCCAGTCCCGCCGGCGTCTCGCCCGCCGCCAACACTGCCACCTCTTCCTCTGGCAACGCGCAGCCGTAGAGCCGGACGTCGTCGATCCGGCCGTGGAACGGGGCCGACGTGCTGCGACGGCCAATGCGAAACGGCTCCGCCGTCGCGATCGTGCCATCGACGACCGTATCGGTGGTGGCCTCCACCTCCCGTGGCTGGCCGTCCACGAAGATCTTCATTCCCGCCGCCCGCCGCGAACCGTCGTAGATGACCGCCACGTGATGCCAGCCATGGAGGGCAATCGGCTCCTTGGTGATCACCTTGAAGGCCCGGTCGGGCCAGTGATGAACAACGTGGCTGGCCACCTTTCCCCCTTCGAGGATCAGGTCGTAGCCGCGGAAGGCGTCGGCCTCATCGATCTTGGAGAGCACTGTGCTCGCTTCTGCGCTGGTGGCAAAGACCCAGGCGGCGAGCGTGAAGGGCTGGTCCGCTTCGAAGGCGCCTGTCTCCCCGGCGACGACGTGGGTCTCGCCGCTGACCTCAAGCGCCCCCCCCAGACGCCCCTCGACCGACGAAAAGGGGCCGATCACTTCGCCGGGAGCCGTGCCCAGCGGAACGCCAGCCACCAGTGGACCGCTCGTTTCATCGAGGGGAAAACGGGCCACAAGCCCCGCCGGTTCGGCGCTTGCCAGTTCCTCCAAAGACAGCCCAGCCTCCCAGGCGGCTTGATCGGCATCGATCGTCGCGGCGCGGTCGGCCAGCCAGCCTGTCAGTTCCTCCCTGCGGGCGCGGATCTGCTGCTTCTGCGCCTCTTGTTCGGGGGACGGCACCTCAAGCAGCGGCTCCGCCATTCGCCCTTGGCTATAGCCCACGACCTTGTCGGGGACATTATCGAAAAAGGCAGCGAAGCGGTAGTAATCGCGCTGTGTGAACGGGTCAAACTTATGGTCGTGGCAGCGGGCACACTGCAGCGAGAGCCCGAGGAAGGCGGTGGCCGTCGTATGCACCCGGTCGGCGACATATTCGACCCGATACTCCTCCTCGATGATTCCCCCCTCGGTCGTCAGCACGTGGTTGCGGCTAAAGCCCGTGGCCACCTTCTGTTGCACCGTGGCCTCAGGGAGGAGGTCGCCGGCGATCTGCTCCGTTACAAAGCGGTCAAAGGGCATGTTGTCGGCGAAGGCCCGGATCACCCAGTCGCGCCACGGCCAGAGGGTCCGCACCTCATCGTTGTTGTAGCCATTGGTGTCGGCATAGCGGGCAACGTCGAGCCACTGCATCGCCATCCGCTCGGCGTACCGGGGCGAGGAGAGCAACCGCTCGACAACCGCCTCGTGGGCGGTGGGGGCAGCGTCGGCGAGGAACGCCGCCACCTCCTCCGGTGTCGGTGGCAGGCCGGTGAGATCGAGCGCCACGCGCCGCAGCCACGTCGCCCGATCGGCTTCGGGCGCCGGGGCGAGGCCCTCCGACTCCAGCCGGGCGAGAACGAAGCGGTCGAGGTCACTCCGCGGCCAGTCGCTCGCCCGCACCGCCGGCACCGCTGGCGACCGCGGTGGCTGGAAGGCCCAGTGGCCGGCGAACGGGGCACCGGCGGCGATCCAGCGGGTGAGAATCTCTCTCTGGGAATCACTGAGCGGTTTCTCGAATGCCTCCGGGGGCATCCTTGATTCATCGCTGGCGTGGATCCGGGCAGTCAATTCGCTCGCCGCAGGATCCCCGGGCACGACCGCCGCCCGTCCCCCCTCCCGCGGAGCCACCGATGAGGCATGTTGATCAAGCCTCAGGCCCGCTTCTCGCGCATGCTCATCGGGGCCGTGGCAGTTCCAACAATGATTGGCGAGGATCGGCCGCACCTCACGGTTGAAATCGGGCACCGTGTCGGCGGCATGAGCGGCGAAACCCGAAACGATAACGACGCCGACAACGACGCCGCCGCAGAGGGTGGTGAACAGGGGATTCCGCATGGCTGGCTCCTGGGCGACAGGCCTTCAGTATCGCTTCCGGCCGCTCCCACCCCAAATCGGTCTCATCGGCAGCGGGGCTGTCCACCCAGAACTGACAAGAACCTGATCATCCACCCGGCAAGGGGCACGGGGCGGAGGGCGGGAAGCGTTTAGTTGGAGGCGGTGCCGGTGTTGATGACCGGTTGGGCGTGGCGATCGCTGCAGAGCACCACCAGCAGATTCGACACCATAGCCGCTTTCCGTTCGCCGTTGAGGTCGACGATGTTGTCCTTGGCGAGGTGCTCAAGCGCCATGTGCACCATTCCCACGGCCCCTTCGACGATGATCGAGCGGGCGGCGACGATGGCCGACGCCTGCTGCCGTTGGAGCATCGCGGCGGCGATTTCTGGGGCATAGGCGAGGTGACTGATGCGGGCCTCGATCACCTCGACCCCCGCCTGATCGAGCCGCTCCTGAATGTCTGCCCGCAATTGCTGGCAGATCTCCTCGGTGTTCCCCCGCAGCGACATCTCATGGTCCTCGCTGTCGTAGGGATAGCGAGTGGCCAGCGACCGCAGGGCGGCCTCGCTCTGCACGACGACGAAATCCTCGAAGTCCTGCACATGGAAGCACGCCTCGGCGGTGTTCACGACGCGCCACACAACGACGGCGGAGATCTCCACCGGACTACCATGCCGGTCGTTGACCTTCGACGGCCGCCCGTGGGATCGCCCCTTCTCCTCCACGATCCGCCCCTGGGCATCCTTCAACTCAGGGGTCCTCGACGCGCCGGTCTCGAAGTTGCGGATCCGCAGCGAAATCGGACGCTTGGTGTAGAAGGGATTCACCCAGTGAAAACCCGACTCGCGCACCGTCCCCCGGTAGTCACCAAACAGTGAGCAAACCCGGGCCTCATTGGGGCCCACCGCCATCAGTCCCGTCAGTCCCACGATGGCGGCCACGATGAGCGGGATGCCCAGCAGAAACCCAGTCGCCGGCATCCGCGCCATGATCGCCGTCGGCACCAGCGCTACCCCTGCCACAAGCAGCGCCAGGAAAACCCAGATCCGGCTCCATCCGGAGAGGGCGGAAAGCACAACTTCAGTCACCGGGGCTGAATGATTCGATGCCGATTTCATGGAAGACTCCGGAATGGATACCACGGCGAGCACTTCGCTCGAGACATTTTCAGGAAAGGCACTCAGGAAGGTTTCTCAGGCGACAATCCGCCCCCTCGGGTGGGAGCGGCCATCGTCTGCTTTCCCATCCAGGCAACGAGCGCTTCGGGCACGGCAACCGTGCCGTCGGCCTGCTGGAAGTTCTCCACGATGGCGATGATCGCCCGGCTCATTGCGATCGCCGTGCCGTTGAGGGTGTGGACGAATTGCGTCCCTTTTTCCCCCGGCTTGCGGTAGCGGATCGCCAGCCTCCGCGCCTGGTAATCGGTGCAGTTGGAAGTGCTCGTCACTTCACCCCACTCTCCCCCCGCGCCGCGGCCCGGCATCCAAGCTTCGAGATCAAACTTCCGGTAGGCCGGTCCACCGAGGTCGCCGCTGGGAGTGTCGATCACCCGATAGGGGATTCCCAGGCCGTCGAACAGTTCACATTCCAACTCCAGCAGTTCTCCGTGCATCGACTCGCTCTGCTCGGGGAGCGTGAAGGCGAACATCTCCACCTTCGTGAACTGGTGCACCCGGTACAAGCCGCGGGTCGCGCGGCCGTGGGCGCCGGCCTCGGTGCGGAAGCAGTGGCTGATGCCGACCAATTTCAGCGGCAGTTCTTCGGCCTCAAAGATCCGTTCGTGCATGGCACCACCGAGCGTGATCTCGGCAGTGGCCACCAAGGAGAGATCGCTGCCGGTGATCGAGTAGATCTGCGTCTCCGGCCCGCGGGGCATGAACCCGGTCCCCTCGAGGATCGAATCCCGGGCCACGTCGGGAGTGGTCATCACCGTGAAGCCCTTCCGCTGCAGGATGTCGATGCAGTAGCGGGTCAGGGCCAGCTCCAGGAGCACGCCGTCGTTGGTGAGGAAATAAAAACCGTGGCCGGCCACCTTCGACCCGGCATCGAAATCGAACAGTTTTAGGTTCGCTCCCAGGGCGACGTGATCGGCGGGTTTGAAGGTGAACTGCGGGATGGGAGCCTTCCCACGGCGAATCTCCACCGCGGCGTCCTCGCCTCCGGTCGGGGAGTCGGGGTGGGTGAGGTTGGGGATGGCGCGGAGGATCTCGTCCGACTCGGCAATGATCGTCGCCTGCCGGACCTCAAGGGCCCCGATCTCCTCGCGAAGGCGACGCCCTTCGGCCTTCTGTGCGTCACGCTCGGCGGCATCGGCGGCCTTGCCAATCGACTTGCTCACCAGCCCGGCGGCCTGGTTGAGCCGGTCGATGTCTGCCTGCAACTGCCGCCGCAACCGGTCGAGATCGGCGAAACGTGCCACGTCGGCCGACGAGCCGCGGAGGCGGCAGTTGGTGGTCACCAGTTCGATATTGTCGGCGACGAAACGGCGGTCCAGCACGGGCGGGTCTCCGGGGGTCCTGCGGCGGGCGTATACTGTGGCCTGCGCCGTGAATTCCCCGGGAAGTGTGCCAGACCGATGCCCCTCGCCGCCAGAGCACCCACCGCCGTCAGTGCGATCGAGGAACCCCAGATCGAGGAGCCCCAGATTGAGGAGCCCCGGGCAGACTCCCCCGCCAGCGACACGGTGGCCACGTTGCCCGCCGACAGCGCTCAGGCGCCCCGGCAGGAGCCTGGCAGCAAGCCCCAGCGACAGCCGCGCTACCATGTCGTGCTCTGGAACGACAACGAACACACCTTCCAGTATGTGATTGCCATGCTCAAACAGCTCTTCGGGCACCCCGCGCAGCAAGGTTGGAAACTCGCCAGTGCGGTCGATCGGCAGGGGCGGGTTGTCGTGCTCACTACGACCAAGGAGCATGCCGAGCTGAAACGCGACCAGATCCACGCCTTCGGCGCTGACCGCCTCATCGCCCGCTCGCAGGGTTCGATGCGGGCTTCCATCGAACCGGAAACCTGATTCCTGGTGCTGCCGACGGCGCCGGCACCATCACCCCGAGGGAGTTTTCTCACCCCATGTCTGCACTGGCATCCGCCGGCTACGTCACCGACGTCGCCTACGTCCCAGGCTTCTATCCGCAGTTGGCACCGGTGGCGGTGCGCTTCGTCGCCACCCTCAACCGCGTCACCCCGCCGTCGGTTGCCGACGGCTTCCGGTATCTGGAGCTCGGCTGTGGGCTGGGGCGGTCGTTGACGGCGCTTGCCGCCGCCAATCCCCGCGGTGAGTTCATCGGTGTCGACATCAACCCGGAACACACCGCTGCGATCGCTCACAACATCGAGGCGGGGGGGCTGACCAATGCCCGGATCATCACCTCCGACTTCGCCAACCTCCCCGACGATATCCGCGACCTCCAGTTCATCGCCCTCCACGGCGTCTACAGTTGGGTGGCGCCGCAAGTCCGCGCCGACATCCTGCGGATCGCCAGCGAGCGCTTAGCGCCGGGTGGACTGTTGCTGGTGAGTTACAACGCGATGCCCGGCTGGGCGCATCTCCAGCCGATCCGCGGCATCCTCCGGCAGTACGCTGCACTGCGACAGGGCGACAGCCTGCAACGGATGCGTGACGCCGTCACCTATCTGGCCTTCATCCGCGATCAGCACGCCAAGTATTTTGACGACAACCCCCGCGCCGCCGCCTTCGTCGACACGATCCGCAGCCAGGATCCCCGCTATCTGGCCCACGAATACCTCAACGAGCACTGGACGAGTTTTTACTTCGCCGAAGTGGCGGAGCAGTTCGGGGGAGCAGGGCTGACATTTGCCGGAAGCCTGCCGGTGCATACGAATTTTTGGGACTTGTGCGTGGCTCCGGGCTTCCAAGAACTCTTCCGCACCACCACCAACCGGCTCGTCACCGAGGCCCACAAAGACTTCTGTGCCAACACCGCGTTCCGCTGGGACATCTACGCCAAGCAGCCCCGCCTCATGCCCGGCACTGCCGACCGCCTCCGTCTGGCTGACGACTTCTGGTTCCGTACCACCCGCCCCGACATCCATCTCCCCTACTCGGTCAACCTCGGTGTCGTGACCTCGACCGTCCAGGGGCAACCGTACGAAATGCTGCTGGAAAAACTCTCCGGCAAGGGGCGACGGCTGTCGGAGATCGTCTCCGATCCCGACTTCAAGGGGTTTGCCGCCGACGATCTCTCCCGGGCAGTCGATGCCGGCGTGGCGATGCGCCTCTTCGACATCTCGGTGGAGCCATTTGTCGATCCGCTTCCTTCCCTGGGAAACGCCATCTCGCTTCCCTGCCGCTTCAACCGGGCGATGCTCGCCACCGACTTGTTCAGCGGCCGGGGCTTGGCGCTGGCAAGCCGGGTGACCGGCACGGCGCTGACAATCGGCGATCTGGAGGCTGCCATACTCTCCGAGATGCTCACCTCCGTCGACGACGATCTGCCGGCGCGGGTTGACGCCCTGATGGCCAGCCGGGACCGTGTTCTGCAACGCGAAGGGAAACCGGTGACCGATCCGGCGGAGCGGCGGCAGCGGATCACCGAGGCGTACGAGGCCTTCCGGACCACGATCCTGCCGCAACTGGAGCAGCAGGGAGTGGTGACGCGGGGCGGTTAGCAGGCTGTGGATAAACTGCCGGTCCTTGCTGCACGAGGCAGTCGCGAGTGGGTAGCACTCGAGAAAACCGGAGGTTTTCCAAGTGGAAAAAGGTCAGGGATGACTTTTTCCACGGGCAGTGAGAGCGACGGTTTGCACGCCGCCGCCAGCGCCCCGTGCTCCATCGGCGCCTTGCCCATCCTGCCCTGTCGCACTCTCCGGTAGCCACGGGGGGGCCTTAAAGTCTTCCCAGGCTCGTCAGGCTGCCGTGACTGGGTCACGGAAGTGGGGATTCTCATGCCCCCTGCCGGCTGTGCCGAATATACGAGTGGTATGAATCGCGCCTGGCCCGCAGTCGACAACGGACGCATGATGTCCAACAGCCTTCACTCTGCCCGCGTCGCGAGGAGCCACCCCACCGCGCGGGCACTCCTCGCCGCCGCACTCGCCCTTTCGTCGGCAACCGGCCTCGCCGCAGAGGCTCCGCCCACTCCTCTGGCCGACGACGCGATCGCGGTCCCGGCCGCCGGCTTCGCCGCCGACACTTCCTTCGACGCTCCGCTGCCTGCCGACGAAACGCGACTGATGTCCCAAGCGTGGTCGGAGAGCGATCCGCGCCGGTATTTCGTCGCCGACGTGCTGGGCATGCAGCGGAACAACGCCCTCAAATACCAACCGCTGGCAGTGGAGAGCACGACCCGCTTTGTCGGGCTCTCGAGCAACCAACTGCAAAGCACGTTCGCGCCCGGCATCCGACTGCTGTACGGCCAGTACGGCGAAGGCGAGAGCGTCGGCTGGGAGACGGGCTACATCGGACTGTGGAACATGTACTCCCACTCGCAGGTCGACAGCCCCGGCAGTGTGCTTCAGGCCCCTGGCGGCTTGGGCTTCGCCTCGCCGGCGTACCGCGACGCCTCCCACGCGACGTTCACCGGCGTGACGTCGCTGCAATCAGCCGACGTGAATCTCGTGCTCCATTCCTACGATGGCGGGTTCGACCGGCTCTCGCCCCGCGCGGCGCAGCGCTGCGACTGGTACGACGGCGGTCATCTCGACTGGCTGGCGGGCTTCCGCTGGGCCGATCTCGAGGACTCGGCCCAACTCGGCTTCATCCCTTCCGGCGGCACCTCCGCCAACACCTACTCGGCCCGTACCACCTCCAATCTCTTCGCCGGGCAAGTGGGCGTCCGCGGGAGGATGGAGTTTCAGGAATGGGCCCTGGAGAGTTGGATCAAGATCGGCCTGGCGGGAACATCGGTCTCGCAATCGCAGTCGTTCTACGACCAACTCGCCCCCGACTCCCCCTTTCGCACACCGCGCTCCGGCTGGCATGGAGGCGTCGGCATGATCTCCGACGCCAACCTCTCGGCGGTGTGGCGGATGAACCGGGTGTGGGGTGTGCGGATGGGCTACAACTTGATGTGGCTGACGGGAGTCGGGCTGGCCGCCGACCAGCTGAATTTCTCTGCCAATCAGGGGCCGTCAACGGGTACCGCCATCGACAGCACCGGCAGCCTAGCCCTCTCCGGGGTCAATGCGGGCCTCGAGGCCCGCTGGTAAACACCCGCCAACACCAGCTGGGCAACCCAGCCGCTCCCCGTGGATGGCACCGGCAATTTTTCGCGAGCCACTCCTCTCTCCTTCAACCTGCTCAGGTCGTCGAGAGCAAGGTGACGTCGAAGACGAGGATCGAATTCGGGGGGATCGACGGAGGGCTCCCCGCGGCCCCGTAGGCGAGAATGGCTGGGATGATCAATTGCCGACGGCCGCCAACTTGCATCGTGGACAAGGCCTCCGTCCAGCCAGGGATCACCTGGTTCAACGCGAACGACGTGCCGTTGTTGCCATCGAAACGGGTGCCGTTGAGCAGCCAGCCTTCGTAGTTGACCTTCACCGTGGCGGTATTGGAGCTGGGCTTGGCACCGCTCCCCACCAGCAGATCGATGTACTGAAGCCCTGTCGACGTCGTGATGAGGGCAGCATCGGTGTGAGCGGCCGCTGCCGAGGCCAAGAGCACTCCGCTGACCCCCACCGCCTCGCTCTGCCGGACGCCGGCGGTGTTGTACACCCGCAAGGCCCCACGGCCAGCCCCCTGCTGAACGGTCTGAAACACGTCGGCCTTGCCGTCGCCGTCGTTATCGACCGCCACGACGTCGACCGGGGCGGCCTTCGTTCGCAGGTCGCCGAAGGCGGCAAAACTCACGATCGGAGTTGTGGTCGTGGTCCCCACCTTGCCCTCAATCACCTGCACCAGCGACGTTCCGCCACTCCCCTGGGAAGCGATCACTTCGGGGATGCCATCAGCATTCACCCTGGCGGCGGTGACATGCACGGCGCCCAGAAAGGCCTTGGTGAAGGGGTTGATCGTGCGGAGAACGGTCGGAGTGCCGGTGGTGGAGAGATCGAGCAGTTGGATCACCGGCGCCACGCCGCCGGCGCTCGCTACCAGCAATTCAGCCTTGCCATCGAGCTTGGCCGCATCGGTGACCTTGCCACCGGTGAAGGTCCCAAAATCGGCCGCCGCCAGCCGGACGCCGGCCACCGATCCGGGAATCGTCGCCGTGAACGAGCGGAGGAAGGTGAGCGGCTGGGCCGCAGTTGGCGTCGACTGATAGAGACGGATCTCTCCAGCACCAATTGACTTCCCGACCGCAACATCATCCTTGCCATCGCCGTCGAAATCAGCGACCGCCAGCGACAAACCACCGCGGTAGGTCGGCCCGAACGGCTGGATCGAATAGCGGGGATCCTTGACGAGGGTCACAACCCCCGTGGACGAGACCTCCTGACGGAGGACCACCAATTCGGCCGTGCGGCCATAGCCGCTCACCGCCACGACCTCCTGTTTGCCGTCGTCTTCGAGATCGCCCATCGCGGTCAGGACACCGGTCTTGAACGTCGGCTCGAAGGCATACGCCGTCGCCCGGTTCGCGCCCGTTGCCGGGTCGATCAACCGCACCAGCGACGTGCTCGCCACTCCGGCATCATTCGACACTGCCACCGACTTGGGGACGAATTTCAACTCGCTGCTGGCCGTGTTGTTGTCTGGCGTCGGGTCGCCGGCGAGCGTCACGGTCGCCGACGACACCAAACTCCCGGTGGCCGTGGCGGCGATGGTGCTCACGACCCGAAACGTCGCCGTGCCGCCGGCGGGGATCGAGAGCGTGCCGGCAAGCGGCCCGGCACCGACGACCGGCCCGGTGCCGCCGGCGGAATAGGCGGCGGTCCAAGTGTCCTGCGCGATTTGGCTGCCGAAAGCGCTTGAGAGCGTCGCGCCACTTGCCGTCGCATCGCCGATGTTGGTGACAGTGAAGGCGTAGGTAGTTTGCGTGCCGGGCGAGTACCAAGCCGCCGGAGCGGCTAGCGACATGGAAAGATCAGCCGCCAGAAGCAGTCGGTTTTCCAACAGCTCGGTGCCATGCAACCCCAGTCCGAGAGTCTCCCAGTGGCCCGACCGGCGCCGCAGCGGCCGGCGGCTTTGGCGCGGCAGGGAGACGCGCCTCGAACCGGCCTGGGTGGCCTGTGGATGGCGGGCCCGACGGAAGGGGGAAAGAAAGGTGAATCGCATGGCGGAGCCTCCGGCTGTGGAACGTTCTACGTTGACAACTAACCGGCGGTTCGATCCGGGTCAATTTTTGGGTATCTGCGCCGCACCGGTTTTCCCTCTGGCACCTCTTCTATCGGCCACTAAGCCGGCCCATTGGCGGCCCCTGCCGGTTGTGCGGGCTGTCCGGTTGGCCGGCTCGGCTTGCGTCTGATTTCTGTCCGATCAGACTCCAGGGGTCGTTTTCACCCTTTTCTGGGAGTTCCCGCCATGCCCCGGCCCCGTCAATGGCTCGCCCCGTTATTGGCCCTGGTCCTTACCTTGGCAGTCAGCCCGGCGCTGGCTGTCGATCTCTCCGGTTGCTGGCAAGGCACCTGGGAAAGCACGAGCACGGGGCACTCCGGGCTGCTACGGGCGACGTTCACTCCCTGCGGCGACGGCCGCTACGCCGTCGACTTCTCCGGCAGGTTCTTCCGCATCCTGCCGTTTCGCTATTCGGTGACCCTCCGGGTCGTGGAAGACCGAGGCGACTGCGTGACACTCGCCGGCAGTTCGTGGCTGGGAAGGATGTTCGGCACATTCTCCTACCGGGCCTCCGCCGACGATTGCCGGTTTGAGGCCTGCTACTCCTCGGCCAAGGACAATGGCATCTTCCGGCTGTCACGTTCGGGGCGCTGACACCAAAGAATCGTCCCGGATGGCGCGGCGGCGCTTCTTCAGAGCGGTTCCCCCCGGGGGCCGAAGTTGGTTGGTAACGCCGGCACCAACGATTTCCCCTCGAGAAGCGCATCGAGTTGTTGGCGGAGTTTCGCTTCCGTTTCGCCATCGAAGCCGACGTGGACCGCCTGGACGAGTCCGTCGCCACCGATGATGACCGTCTGCGGAATTCCATCGACGCGATAGTCGGCCGAGGTCTTCCCCGTCTCGTCCAACACCACTGGGAGATCGAGCTTCGCCTCCTCCAGGAACTGCCGAACGACGCTTCCTTCCTCCTTGACGTTCACCGCCCGGAACACGACCCCCTTCTCGGCGTAGTCGCTGCCGATGCGGGCCATGACTGGGAGCCCCTCGCGGCAGGGCGGGCACCACGTTGCCCAGAAGTCGAGCACGACCACCTTGCCCGAGGCCTGCGTGGAGTCGAACCGGGTGCCATCAAGGCCCACCAATTGCACCGGGGGACCCTTGAATCCCACCATCGGATGGAGCGCGGGGCGCCGCGGCCCGCCCCCCTTGCCCGGTCCCGCCTGCAAGGCCACCAGCAGCGAATCGACCTTCTCCGCCCCCTCTGGAGGATTGAAGGAGAAGTCCGCGGCCTCAAACACCGGCTCGACCCGCCATTGATCGAACGTCGTCGCCGATTTGACCTCGATGTTCTTACCGCCGAAAAACATCGCGGGGGTCCGAGGGACAAACTTCACCGGCAGTGGTTGCTCGCCGGTGGCGATCCACAGTTCCCAGTCCGCACTGTCGGTCCGGGCGACGAGGCGCTGGCACTCCCGCCCCTCGACAACCTCGGTGCCCTGCACCGTCAGTTCACGCACCCCCTCAAGCAAGGTCGTCGGCAGGTCGTCCGCCACCAGCGCCAAGGTGACAATCGCGACACTCCCCGCCGAGAGCGTGCCCGCCACGAGGGGGTTGGCGATGATCTCGGCGATCGCTGCCGGAGCGGCGCCCGACTCGTATTTGTTCGACGCCTGCTGGTGGATCGCCAGATGGCTACCGTCGCAGGCGATCGTGGTCCCCCTGCCGCTGCTGCTCTGGGTCGTGACGAGCAATCGGTTGGGCCGCTCCACAAGCACCAGCCGCTCGGTGGTGCTGTCGAGTGTCTGGGGGCCGCGGGAGTCGCTGCCGGCAGTCGAGGTGGTGCTCACCTCCCGCATCGCAAAGCCCTTGAGCCCCTTGAAGAATCCCGCCATCCCGTCGAGCAGCACCTTGGCCTCTGGAGAGATCTTCGCCGCCGGGGGAGCGGAGGGCGTCACTTTCGCCGGGGCCGAGGTCCCGCTGCAACCGACCGAGACCAGCACAGCCCCCAGCAGCGGCCACGCCGCTGCGGCCATGGAGCGCGATTGGACGGTGCCCCTGTGTTCTGTCAGCGATCCGCCGATGGTATGCCGACGCATGTCGCCCCCCGAAAACATAGGTTGTGGTGTCATCCGCCGCGATCCCGGCCGACAGCAGAATACCGCGCCACCGGCTGCTAGGCCCGCCGGAGGTGTCGCGCCAACCACTCCCGCGTCTTCTCCCACATCCGCGCTGAGAGCACATGCCCGGTGTCGGGCTCGATGAAGGCCTCGAAATGCTCTGGAGTGCCGGCGGCGGCGTAGGCCGCGGCGATCTTCTCCACCCCCTCCCGGACCTCGGCGATCGGGCTGCCGGAATCGGTCTCACCGAAGTTCAGCAGCAGGGGCCGGGGGGCGATGAGGGCGGCGATGTCGGGGGTGTCGCCGTACGCGGCCAGTCCGGGGATAAAGTTTGGAAAGCAGTGGAGGAGGTGGGTCCGGTGGATGGCGGCATAGGTTGGCAGACAGCAGTTGCCGACCAAGCAGCCGATCCGCTCGTCCCAAGGACCGATCAGCCAGGTGTGGGTCGATCCCATGGAGTGGCCATAGCAGCCGATCCGCCCGGCCTGCACCTCCGGTCGCTGGCTGAGATAGTCGATCGCCCGCCGCATGTCGAGGATGTTCTTCCAGGCCATGCTCTTCCCCGCCACCACCAGTCTGAGAAACTCAAATCGCTCAAACGCCCCCCCGGCGAGATCGGGGTGCTGCCGTTCCTCAAAGCAGAGGGCATCGGGACAAAGAACGACGTAGCCCTCCTTCACCAGCGCCACGCCAGTGTGGTGCATGGGATCGCCCAACAGCCCTGCCGGTTCGCTCTTCCCCAGATGCCACTGCCCGGCGTGCTGGTGCCAGACCGCCACCGCAGGCGCCGGATGGTCGGCATCGACGCCGTCGGGGATCATCACCAAGCCCGCCACTCGATCGCCGGGTTCAACCTCGTAATCGACCGACTCGATCCGATACCCGTCCTGGCGGATCGTGTCCCGCAGTCGGGGCCCGAGCGGACAGGGCGCGGGCCACTCTCCGCCGAGGCAGCGCAGCAGTGCCGTCCGGAAATCGCTCGGGGCCGGTGGAGCGTCGCTGCCCAATCGCTGGTTGTCCTCTGGCCGATCCGCAGACACTCCATGCCCTCCGAGCGCTGCCAGACCGGCGGCAGCCGCACCGACGAAGCCACGCCGCCCGGTGGCCCCAGGCTGACACGAGTGCCCGGCGCTTGGAGCCTGCGGCCGATCATGAGACGGCGTCCGATCGGGTTGCATGCCTCTGGGCCCCCAGCAGGTCTGATCCACACCGGCCGACATTCTACTCAAGCGACCTCAAGCAGCGCTGCCAGCCGTGACCCGCGGACCGTGCGCGGCTGCGGTGAGGAACCACTCCGCATCGATCCCAGTTGTCTCCCGGTAGGAATTGTGGAGCGCGCGGCCCGTCTCCACCGCCGAGGTGGCGGCGACCAATGCCACAGCACACCCCCCGAAACCACCGCCGGTCATCCGGCAGCCATACACCCCAGGGAGGCTCGCGGCGATCGACGCGATCAGGTCGAGTTCCGGGCAGGAGACTTGATAGTCGTCCGAGAGCGACCAGTGGCTCTCCACCATCTTCCGACCGGCGGTGGGCCAGTCTCGGTTTTCCAGCGCCTCGACGAACTCACCGACCCGGATATTCTCGGCAATCACATGCCGTGCCCGGCAGCGCTGGCGTTCCGGGAGGAGAGCGATTCTCTCCCCGAACCGCGCTGCATCGACATCCCGCAGCGACCGGACTCCGAGCAGGTCCGCCGCCGCGGCGCACTCAAGCCGGCGTTTGGCATATTCGCCGTCGGCGAGGGTGTGCTTCACGCCGCTGTTGAAGACCAACACACTGGCGGCGATATCAAGCGGAATCTGACGGATCTGCCGCGAGCGGCAGTCGAGGAGTTGGGCGTGGCCGGCGCGGGCCAGGCAGACAGCAAACTGGTCCATGATCCCACAGGGCACACCGGCAAACTCATGCTCGGCCTGCTGGCAGAGGAGTGCCTTGTCCTCTGGGCTCATGGAGCGTCTGCAGAGCGTCTCCAGGGCCGTGGCGGTGGCCACCTCCAGCGCAGCGCTCGAACTCAAGCCTGCACCGGCTGGCAGTGTGGCCGAGACGCGGGCCTCGAAGCCGGGGATCTCCCAGCCGAGGCGCTGGAATCCGGCGATCACCCCCGCTGGGTAGTCGGACCAATGGCGCTGGCCGGCGGCGGGGGGCTCAAGCTTCCGTGACAGATCGAGCGTGATCACTTCCCCGTCGGCTGCGGTGCTCTGCCCCGCCGGGAGATCGCTGCGCCAAACCGCCACCCGATCGCTCCGTGGCCGTACATCGATCATGACGTGCCGCTCGATTGCCATCGGCAGCACGAAGCCGTCGTTGTAGTCGGTGTGCTCTCCGATCAGGTTCACCCGCCCCGGAGCGGTGACGGTGAACGGACCGGTGACCACGGGCGATTCTGACATCTGTTGGCTCCTCCTCCACATCGGCAGCATACCTGCCGACCCCCTTCCGGATCGCCTCAACACCAAAAGAAGCGGCCCGATCCTTTCGGACCGGGCCGCTCCCGTTCCCAATTGTCTCGTCCTTCGTCGTGGTCAGCCGCCAGGGCTGGGTCACGTTCTCAGGACCTGCTTCGTTCGATCACTCGCAGAGGGGCACCTCGCGGCAGATCGTCATCGGCACACACCGGGTCACCGTGTAGGGGACCCGCTTGGGGATGTAACGGACCACGTCGATGGTCTTCGTGGAGTGCACCGGGATGGTCTTGCAGACCGGCACCTGGCGGGTGCGGCACTCCTTGACCAGCGTGCAGACCTTGTACTGCACTTCCTTCGAGCACTGCTCCGTCTCCATCCGGCAGACCTTGTAGCAGCAGGTCTTGACCCGCTGCTCCGGCACCATCCGGCAGACCTGGTAGGTCCGCACCCGCTGCTCAGACACCATCCGGCAGACCTTGTAGCAGCAGGTCTTGACCCGCTGTTCCTTGACCATCCGGCAGACCTGGTAGCTGCAGGTCTTGACCCGCTGCTCTGGCACCATCCGGCAGACCTGATAGGTCCGCACCCGCTGCTCGGGCACCATCCGGCAGACCTGATAGCTGCAGGTCTTGACCCGCTGCTCGGGCACCATCCGGCAGACCTGATAGCTGCGGACACGCTGCTCAGGCACCATCCGACAGACCTGGTAGCTGCAGGTCTTGACCCGCTGCTCTGGCACCATCCGGCACACCTGATAGGTCTTGACCCGCTGCTCTGGCACCATCCGGCAGACCTGGTAGTTGCAGGTCCGAACCCGTTGCTCTGGCACCATCCGGCAGACCTGATAGCTGCGGACCCGCTGCTCGGGCACCATCCGACAGACCTGGTAGTTGCAGGTCCGAACCCGTTGCTCTGGCACCATCCGGCAGACCTGATAGGTCCGGACACGCTGCTCAGGCACCATCCGGCAGACGGTGTAGGTGCAGGTCTTGACCCGCTGTTCCGACACCATCCGGCAGACCTTGTAGCACTGCTTCTCGACGATCGTCTCCCGCTCGTAGCGGACACAGGCGATCTCCTTCTCGATCGTCTCCGGCACCCAGACCTTCTTGGTGACAGTCCGCGACGGGCACTGCTCCTCAACCTTGGTCACCTTGCCGGGGTGGTAGACGCACTTGCACTGGCACTCGTCCCACACCCAGCAACCTGGCTCCCGCACGCAGCGGGTGATCACCGGACCGGGTACTTCAAAGCACTCCGTCTCCCAGCGGCCACTGCAGACCTTGACGGTCTTGGTGAAGTGGACTGGCTTGCAGATCGTCCGGCACACATCCCGTTCACGCATCTCCCACACCTGCTTGCAGACGGTGTAGGGCACCTCGCGGGTGCGGGTCTCTTGAACCGGCTTGCAGACGGTGTAGGTCTGCTCGCGAGTCTCGTACACCGGCTTGCAGACGGTGTAGGGGATCTCTTTGGTCAACGTCTCATACACCGGCTTGCAGACGGTGTAGGTCTGCTCGCGGGTCTCGTACACCGGGCGGCAGACGGTGTAGGGGATCTGCTTGGTCATCGTCTCATACACCGGCTTGCAGACGGTGTAGGTCTGCTCGCGGGTCTCGTATACCG
>QWOP01000069.1 GCA_003669605.1 Planctomycetota bacterium | reverse complement strand
CCACGGCTTTCGTGGGCACCCGAGCCTGTCGGGCAGCCACCGCATGCTGGCCGGTCGATCGCCGGCCGGCGGCAAGTGGCCTTGGCGACGGGGCGGTCGGCACCAGTCCCAGGGGACGAGGCATGGCGGCCAGAGCCGTTTTCAAGCGGTCGAGCAGTGCTGCCCGCCGCTGCGGTGTTACCCGAGCAGATTGCCGGGGAGCGGATTGGCCATTGCCGCGACGCTGGCCGCCGGCAGCCGACTGGCTGGACTGGCCGGGGAAGGGCGCCGGTGGAGTTGACGCGGCCTGCGTTGCTCCTTCTGCGCCGCTCGCAGAGGACGGGGCCGTCGTCTCTTCGGGAGACTCACCCTCGTCGGAAATCGATTCCAATTCGAAACTGCCTGCGTCGGTCACCGCCGTGTTGTCGATCCCTTCCGGGCTCTCGCCAAGGCCAGGCTGGGCGTCAAGATTTGACACCTCGGCCACACTCTCGTCGTCGGCAGTGGTGGGGTTGGAGGAGAGCGGTTCCTCGGCCGGGGGAGGGAGTATCAGGGGCGCGTCGGCGAGCGAGGGCTCGTCCGCCCACGCGTCGAGTGCGAGCGTGGGAACGGCGGTGGAGAGCTCTGCGAATGCCGGCGCCGTGGGAGCCGCGGCCTCCAGAGGGACTGATGTTCCCCCGAGGGCCGCGATCAGTCCGCGGTCGGGGGCGAGTTGGGCGTCAGACGAAAGAACGATGGGGCGATTGGCCGCCTTGATCCGTTCCGCGATCGGCCGTCGGTTGGTCGCGGCCGTGGCGCTGCTCGACTGACCAACCACTGAATAGGGCTGATCCCCACGGGCTTCCAGGGCGCAGAACGTCGCCAGCGCTGCCAAGAGGCCGACCAGTGGGGCTTCGAAGGATCGGATGCGGACCATGGGAATCGCTTCCTCGGGAGAGCCGACAGATGAGGGTCGTCCGGGGTATATCGGTTGTGCGGGGGGGAAAGATTTCGCTGAGCCACCACCGGGGTGGTGTGAACCTCCCTCCCTGCCCCGACCACGCCGACTCCCGGGCGATCTGGGGGGGAAGCGGAGGGATTGCGGCCACCAGAGCCGAGATTTGGCGGGATCGGGCCCAGTCGCATACATTCGCGTGATCTCGATCTGCCCCCTGCCCAGTCCCCTTTGCCAGAGGTCCGTCCCATGTCCACTCGCCCGCCCCGGGCAGCAGCCCCGTCCCGCCCCGCAACCCCGGTTGCCGCTGCGGTGCCGCGCCGGCAGTCTTGGGGGGCCATCGCCGATCGTGTGCTCGCAGGAGGAGCCATCACGCGGGAGGAGGCCTTGGCCCTGCTGGCGTCGCCAGACGAGGAATTGCTCGATGTGCTCTCAGCGGCCTGGCGGGTCCGTCAGCGGCACTTCGGCAACACCGTGCAGTTGTTCTTCCTGATGAACGCCAAGAGTGGCCTCTGTCCAGAGGATTGCAGTTACTGCTCGCAGTCCAAGGTCTCCGATGCCGAGATCCCCCGCTACAACCTGCTGTCGGCGCCAAAGCTTCTGGAAGGAGCCAGACTGGCCGTCGAGCGGCAGTCGAAGACGTTCTGCATCGTGATCTCCGCCCGTGGCCCCACGGAGCGGGAGATGGATGCCGTCTGCCGGATCGTGCCGGAAATCAAGGCCCGCTACGACCTCAATATCTGCGCCTGCCTGGGGCTTCTCACGCCCGAGCAGGCGACACGGCTGGCGGAAGCCGGGGTCGACAAGGTCAACCACAACCTCAACACCTCGGAGCGCTTCTACCCCGAGGTCTGCACCACCCACGGATATGCCGACAGGGTGGCGACACTGGCTGCCTGCAGGGCGGCAGGGTTGAAGTTGTGCAGCGGCGGAATCATGGGGATGGGGGAAACGCAGGCCGATCTGGTCGACATGGCGATGGAGTTGCGGCTCCTCGCCGTGGAGTCGATCCCGCTCAACTTCCTCAATGCCATTGACGGAACGCCGCTCCAGGGATCGAGCCGTCTCACGCCCCGGGATTGCCTGCGTGGCTTGGCGATGATGCGTTTGGTGAACCCCGGTGCGGAGATCCGCATCGCAGGAGGCCGTGAAATCCACCTCGGCAGCCTTCAGCCGATGGGGTTGTACGCGGCCAACTCGATGTTTGTCGGCGACTACCTGACCACCAAAGGACAACTCCCCGAGTCCGACTACCGGATGATCGAGGAGTTGGGGTTCGTGATCACCCGTGGCGCCGAGGCTGCCGAACCGCTCTGCGGAGAGTAGGTCGAGAGACAATTCCGCGCGGGCTCACCCCTCGCCGGCCTCTCCCAGTCCCATGAGCATCTCCGCCATCTCCGCGGCGGCGTGCGACAAACCCTGTCCGCGGGCAGCCTCGATCCCCTCGCGGAGACAGGCGCGGGCCTCGTCGTTGCGGTCACGCTTCGCGAGGTGTTGCGCCGCCATTTGGAACGCGGGCACGTAGGGTGGCGTGCCGCGGGCGAGTGTCTCGAGGATCGACAGCCCCGCTTCCCACTCCCCTTCCCCCTCGAGTTCCAGCCCCAGGCTGTAGCGGAGGAAGATGTCGTCGGGATCATCGCGGAGGAGTGCCTCAATCTTCTGTCGTCGTGTCATCGTCATCGATTCTTGACCTCCTGGCTCTCTGTCCCGGTAGTGGGCTCGGTGGGCTCGGTGGACTTGTTGGACTTGTTGGACTGGTCATGGGGCGTCACCAGCACCACCCTCGCGGGGTCGCCTCCGAGGGCCACCGCGATCGATTGCTTCGGGAGGCAGACGAGCGATTGGGCGTTTGGCAGAGGAAGGACGGCCACCGCAGCGGCTCCCTGACGACCGCCGGCGAAGCGTGCATCCAGCCGCCACAGCCCTTCGGGATGCTCAAGTGATCCAGGCTCGCCCGCCAGTACCCAGAGCAGGCCGCTGTCGCGGCAGGCGACTGCATCACGGACGTTCGTGAGCCCGGTGGCCAGATGCATGAGCCGTTCGGTGCCGCCCGGCGAATACCAGGAGAAAAACACCCCCTCCGCTTCCGGGATCAGGAATCCCCACTCGCCGTATCCGCTCTGTATCGTCGCCACTGGCCGGGCAGCGAAGCCCCGTGGGCAACGGCGTGTCGATGCCGATCCGAGACGCGAACCGGTCACGGTGGCGCGGAGGATGGGGGCCATGGGTGCCGGGAGCCCGGCAACGGCGAGGGAGTCTCGCGCCGCACCGATGACCACCCGGACCAGTGAGGCCTTGGCCGTGGACTTCCCCAGCGGCACCGACTGCACCGGCGTGGCATCGACGGCGGTCCCTGGTGCCGTCAGCCGATGGGTGCAAAGCGACCATTCTTCGCTGCCGTGGCCAACGATCGCGATCGTGCTGGAATCGATGCAGCCGATCGCCACCGCGGTCAGCCCGGGTGTTTTTGGGACCGCCGTCCAACGCTTGGAGGGATCGGAAAGATCGACGCCAATCACAGCAGCATCCTGCTCCTGCAAGACATACAGCGTCTGGCCGGTGGGGGAGGCAGCCAGCCGGACGGGGCCCGTCAGCCCCTCGAGAATCGTCACCGCCTCGAAATCTGCCGGCTGCCCGCCGCGTGCCGGCGGTGCGATCACCCAAGCCAGACAGACCATCCACCCCAGCAGCCCGAGCCGCTCCACCAAGGCGGAACGCTGTCCGCGGGTGGTTGACGACTCATTCATCGAGTGCTTTCAGGGGTGCGAGTTGATGGGAATTCTCCCAGGCGGTGATCTGGTCGAGGTGCTGAAGGGTGAGGGCGATATGGTCGAGGCCCTCAAGCAGGCAGGTCCGACGGAAGCCATCGACGCTGAACGGCCTGGTAAAGCCGTCGTCGTCCCGGACTTCGCAGCCCACCAGATCAACCGTCAATTGGTAGGGGGTGCCACAGGCCTCGGCGGCAGCAGCTCGGCGGAACAGCTCATCGACGTCCTGCTCCGAGAGCTTCACCGGGAGCATCGCGTTTTGGAAGCAGTTCGCGAAGAAGATGTCGGCAAACGTGGGGGCGATGACAACCCGAAAACCGTAGTCGGAAAGCGCCCATGGAGCGTGCTCGCGACTCGATCCGCAGCCGAAATTCTTCCGCGCCAGAAGGATACTCGAGCCGGCGCGGCGGGGTACGTTGAGTTCAAACGCCGGGTTGGGGCTGCCATCGGGGAGGTAGCGCCAATCGAAGAAGAGGAACTGGCCGAAACCGGTGCGTTCGATCCGCTTGAGGAACTGCTTGGGGATGATCTGATCGGTGTCCACGTTGGCCCTGTCGAGGGGGGCAACGGTCCCGGTGTGGGTCACGAAGGGTTGCACGGGCGGAGGCTCCTAAAAAGGCTACGGTTGGGCGGGCGCTCGCTTCCGGTGGGGACAAGGGCCCCGGTCACCGGTCGCTGGTCACAGGTAACGCCACTGGCGGATGTCGGTGAAGTGGCCTGCGACCGCAGCGGCGGCGGCCATGGCGGGGGAGACGAGGTGGGTCCGTCCCCCCTTCCCTTGGCGTCCTTCGAAGTTGCGGTTGCTGGTTGATGCGCACCGCTCTCCGGGGGCGAGGGTGTCGGGGTTCATTCCCAGACACATGCTGCAGCCAGCCTCCCGCCATTCAAACCCGGCGTCGGTGAACACACGATCAAGCCCCTCGGCTTCCGCCTGCCGCTTCACGCGGCCGCTGCCCGGCACCACCATGGCCCGGACGCTGGCCGCGACACGCTGTCCGCGGACCACGCGGGCAGCGGCCCGCAGATCCTCGATCCGGCTGTTGGTGCACGAACCGATAAACACCCGGTCGAGGAGGATCGCCTCGATCGGGGTGCCACTGGTCAGGCCCATGTACTCAAGCGCCCGCGCGGCGCTGGCCCGATCGCTGGGATCGGCGAGCCGTGAGGGGTCTGGCACCGTGGCGTCGATACCGACGACCTGGGCTGGATTGGTCCCCCAAGTCACCTGTGGAACCACATCCCCACCGGAGAACACCTCCACCCGGTCAAAGACGGCCCCCGGATCGCCCGGCAGCGTCTCCCAGCGCGACACGGCAGCATCAAAATCCTTCGGAACCAGGTCGCGGCCGCGGAGGTAGTCGTATGTCACCTGATCGGGGGCAATCATCCCGGCGCGGGCGCCAGCCTCGATCGACATGTTGCAGACGGTCATCCGCTCTTCCATTCCCAGGCGGCGGATGCAGGGGCCGGTGTATTCGATGACGTAGCCGGTGCCCCCCTCGGTCGAAAGCCGACCGATGAGGTAGAGGACGAGATCCTTGGCGGTGATGCCGGGATGGAGTGCGCCATCGACGCGGACCTCGAACGACCGCGGCTTCGACTGTCGCAGGGTCTGCGTGGCGAGGACGTGCTCCACCTCGCTGGTGCCGATGCCAAATGCCAAGGCCCCCATCGCGCCATGTGTGGCGGTGTGGCTGTCGCCGCAGACGATCGTCATCCCCGGCTGTGTGATTCCCAATTCAGGGCCGATGACGTGCACGATCCCTTGGTCAGCGTCCCCCAGATCGAACAGCCGGATCCCGAAATCACGGCAGTTGGAGCGGAGTGTGTCGATCTGCTGCTTGGAGATCGGATCGGCGATCGGGAGCCGGCGGTCGGTGGTCGGGATATTGTGATCGGGGGTGGCGAAGGTGGCCTCGGGGCGGCGGACCCGGCGCCCCGCCACACGCAGCCCCTCAAAGGCCTGCGGGCTGGTGACCTCGTGCACGAGATGGCGGTCGATGTAGAGCAGCGGTTGCTCTCCATCGGGGGCACAGACGAGATGGTGATCCCAGATCTTGTCGAGCAGAGTGCGGGCGGGAGCGGGCATGATGTGGGGACCGGGGTCCGGTGAGGGAAGGACGGGGGCCGGTAAGGGAAAGACGGGGGGCCAGGCGGCCTCAGAACGGACGCCAAGACCTGCAATGTATCCGCCGTTCCCGCGACGATCCACGGGGCCCTGCCACGCTGCTTTGTGGCGGGGAATTCCCGTCAGGCGGCAGCCCGGCGCTGCACCGAGCGGGATGCCAAATCAGCCAGCCGCGATTGCTCGAGCGGCTGCCACGCCAGTCGGATACCGGCGGCGGAGAGCGGTTCGATGAAGACCACCGATTCCGGCCTCACGAGGCGTTGGAGAAAGAACCAAGAGCGCTCCATGTGCCGCTGGTCGTTGTCGGCAGACACCAGCACCAGATCAAAGGTGCCGAGATGGTTGCTGACGCGGGACAGCGCCGAATCGGCGTTCCCCGGCACCAACTGCACTTTCGCCAACGGGCTGAGGCGCTGGTGGGCCTGCTTGAGGGAGACACCGGACGGATCGGTTGGCAAACGGCCCTCGAATCGATCAAGACCGACGTACTGGAGCGAATCGTCACCGAAACCGCGGAGCAGTTTGAGGAGCCGTTCGGTCCGGGCAAGGGTGCCGATGCCGATCTCAAGAATCCGGTGCGGGGGGCGGTCGAATATCTGGCGGTAGAGCGGTCGCTCGCCGACAGGCTTCGAAAAACGGGTCAACCAGAGTTTCCCAAACCACCCCATTTTGGCCATCGCAAACCCCCCCGCAGGCTTTTCGGGTCCGGAAAGAACCCGGACCACACCGGAGAGATCGGATTCTCATCGGGCCGTCTTCAATCCGCTGCCTCGGCGGCGTCAGAAATTGACAGAAGGGGCCACTCCCGAGGGAGTGTTCGGTCAGCGGGCGGCTTTGATTTTCACCAAGGCTTCGGCAGCGGCCTTGCGAACCGCTCCCACCGGGTCGTCCTCGCAGACCAGTTCCAGGATCGGTATGGCGCTGGAAGCCGCCTTGCCGATGTCACCGAGGGCCGCGGCGGCCTCCACACGGGCGAGATCACGATCGCTGCGGAGCGCCTTGCGGAGCACTGGGACTGCCGTTTCGAACTGAGCAACGTTGCCGGGTTCGATCTTGAGCAGCGCCCAGACTGCCACGGAGGCCATCAGCGTGTCGGACGACTTGGCCAGGCCGCGGAGGCTCTCGGCGGTGGATGAGGCAGCCGGACCGATGCTCCCCAGGGCATAGGCTGCGGCGTAGCGAACGCTCACCTCCTCTTTTTCCGCGAGGAGTGCGGCGAGGGCCGGCACGGCCTCGGCGGCATCAGTACCGATTGATGCCAGGGCCACCGCAGCGTTGCCGCGGGCCTCCGGATCAGTGTCGGAAAGCGTCTTGATCAACGTGTCGACCGCAGGCTTGGCCTTGGAGCCACCGGCGGCGAGGAGTTCCATCACCAGGGTGCGGATCGACGGCTTCTCAAGGGCTCCCTCGAGAGCGGCCATCGCCGTCGGTCCAAGGCGAACAAGCGACGTTGCCGCAGCGGCCCGGACACCGGGGTTGTCGTCCTCCAAGAGCGTGACGAACTTCTCGGCGAGCAGGTGCTCTTCCGCGTCATCGATGCTGCCGGCGAGATCGGCCAGTGCCGACATGGCCGCGACGCGGGTGTTGGCCCGATCGCTTCCCAGGGCAGCGGTCAGCGTCTGCGCTGCAGCACCCACCAGGGCCTTGTCGTCGGGGTGAATCCGCGCTCTGGCCCATGCCGCAATGCTGGCCAGGAAGGCGTCGGAATTGGTCGAGGCCTTCTCGAGAGCTGCATCTGCGGATGCCACACGCATCCGGCCAAGTGCATAGGCCGCGGACGATTGAACAGCGGTATCGGACGATTCCAGAGCCGTGGCGAGTTCGTCGGCGGCCTCTGCGGCCGGCTCACCGATGGCGGCCAGAGCCAGCATGGCCTGCATCCGCTCCTCCGGTTCGCCGTTCATGGCTGCGGAGGTGAGCGCGGCGGCTGCTGGGGCGGCATCTGCGCCGATCTCGGTCAGGGCCACGGTTGCCCAGTAGCGGGCCTTGGGGTCTTTGAGAGATTCAATCAACTGGGGTACAGCCTGGGGGCCGAGGTCCGCCAGCGACATCAAAGCCGGCATGATCACCGACGGATCGGCATCGCTCAACTGACGGTTGAACAGTTCCGCCAATTTTGCCGGATCGGGTTGGAGGACGGTGATTGCCCGCAGGGCACCGCGGCGGACCCTGGCATCGGGGTGGACGGTCGATTCTGCCAGGGCGTCGAGAGCGTCGCTGTAGGGCTTGGACTGCTCGGGAGTGAAGGTCTTGCGGTTGTCATCGGCCCGGATCGCAGCAATGGCTGCGGTGGCCTGCGTGGCGACGACCGGATCGGCGTCCTTGAGGAGGGCCACGAGCTTCGGCAGCGCGGAGATCGCATCCTCGCCGATCTGACCGACGGCCCGTGCCGCATGCCAGCGGAGTCGGATGTTCTCGTCGGACATGGCCTTGAGGAGGTCGTCGAGTGCAGGAAAGGCGCTCTGTCCGAGGTCGGCGATCGCATCCACTGCCAGCACACGGCCATCTTCATCAGCGGCAGCAGCGAGTGCGGCCCTCAGTTCCGGCAACTTGCCGGCGCCGGGGGGACCGTCACCAGAGGTCTTCGCGGTGGGGGAAGACGCTGGTGGCGCGGGGCGGTTTGGGACGGCGGGATTGGCGCGGTCGACGGCCGCAGTGGAGTCCTGGGGCTTTTCGAACTCGATCTTGGGGGGCTGCTGCGCGCTTGCGTCAGCGGCGGGCTTTGTCTTGGTGCACCCGAGCGTCGCCGCGAGCCCGACAACTCCCACGACCATCCACGATACCGCGTACCTCATCTCGATATGCTCCAGGGAGTGCCAAGGACGGTGCAGCCGACCGTCGCCACATGACCTTTCAACGCCCAACCGATCCAGCCCAAACCAACCGATACCATCACCAACCAGTAGCATCTATTCCAATAGCATCTATGTTTGGAAGCGTGGGGCGGCGGCCCTCCCCTGCGCCGGACAATCCGCACAACTCGTACCGGGCGGGGGGCGAACTTGAGCGGGGAAAACAATGTCGCCCCTCCGGCAAAGGGAGAGTATACTCCGGAATGATTTTGTCCCATCGGAGTTTCCGTCGGTTGGCAGCCAACGCAAGCCCCGAAAGTTCCTGGCGGTCAGGTTCCAGGGTGCACGATCCGTTCTCCGTTTCCCAAGAGGCAGGCCATGAGGCGTCGCGTTGTGGCGGTTTCCCGGTTGGTGACTCCGGTCCTGGGTGCGGCCGCCGTGTGGGCGGCCACTGGTGCCTGGATGCTGTTTGGTGCCCCTGTTTCCGCTCAGGCGCAGTGGGGTGGATTTGGGTACGGCGGCATGGGGGGTGGAGGGGGCTATGCGAGCACCGCCGGCCAAGCTGCCGCCTATGGGATGTCGGACGTCATCCGCTCTCAAGGGTACGCCAACCTCCAAAACTCGGAGGCGGCCAAGAATTGGGAGGGCGCGAAGACCCTCGAAATCCAAAACCGCGATCTCTGGACGAACACCTATTTCGACATGCGGCGGAACAACCGGGAGGCCCGTAAGACGGAGGCCGGTCCTGCGGTGACGCACGATCAGGCGATCCGGTTTGCCAAGTCTGCTGCACCGCCGCGGCTGCCATCTTCCCAACTCGATCCCGTCACCGGTCACATCGAGTATCCCTTGGTCCTCACCGACCGCGAATACTCCGCCTACCGCACCGATCTGGACAAACTCTTTGCCGACCGTGCCGCCTCCGGAGGCTCGTTGCAGTACGAGGACTTCCAGAAGATTCAGGGGACCGTGAACAAGTTCATCGAGGCCCTGAAGGTGAACGTCGAACGCTATTCTGCTGGAGACTACGGCAAGGCTCGGACGTTTCTCGACAGCTTGGCACACGAATCGAAGTTCCCTGCGGGGTGATCGGGATCGTAGATCGCCTCCGGGGCTCATTCGAGGTTGTCTGGGCTACTGGCTGGGCCACTGGCTGGGCCATGAGGGATCGGGCTCCTCGAATGGCCCTCCTTACCTGCGACCGCGGTCCGGATGACGTGCACGCGGCGGAGGAGCGGCATGGCCGACAACCGCAGGATGGACGAGATCACAAAGACGGTGAAATAGGCTGAGCGATCCTCTCCCAGCGAGCGGAGGACGAGTCCCCCGGTTGCCGCGCCAGCCAGCGTGGCGATGGCGTGCCCGAGGTTGTAGACCGTGACGACGCCGGTCCGTTCCTGGTGGTTGGCCGCCTCGAAGAACAGCAGCACCACCGCCAACTCGTAACTCGCCCAGCAACAGCCGGCGACCGTCTGCACGCCGACGAGATAGGGCACCGAGGCCGAAGGCAACCAGAGGAGCGTGAGGGGGATAATCGTCAGCCCCCCCAGCCACAGCAGTCCCAAAGCGCCGATCCGGCTCCCCAACCTCCCCAGCGTCGGCAGCGCCAGCGCCTTGGCGAGGAAGCTTGTGGCCACAACGAGCATGTAGGACCAGTACGAGAACTCCATCTCCCGCAGCATGTAGGGGGTGAAGTAGGGGCCGGAGAACTGGCAGGCAAAGGTCGTCGCCCAGAGGTATGTGACCAGCGTGCCTGCCGGAGCGGTGGCCAGTCCCCGGAGCCGCCCCAGGAACGTGGCCACTGCTCCGGCAGGCACAGTCTGGCTCGCCACGGAGTGGGCAGCGTGGTCCCGGGCCGCCTCGGCGGCGGCTGAGCCCGGTGGCTTGGGCTCCCGGCAGGCTGCCAAACAGAGCGTTGAGACGACGCGGCAGGCCAGCGCCAATCCAAACAGCACCGCAAACGTCCGGAGCGTGACGCCGTGCTGTGCACCCCATTGGAGGAGCAGGCCACCAAGCACGAATCCAAACAGGACGGCAAACTGTCCCAGCCGGCTGCGATGGGCGAAGTACGGCGTTCGCATCCTTTCGGGAACGAGCGTTCCGATCCAGGCATTCCAGGCCGGCGCACCAGCCATCCCCGCCGACCAATAGACACTCACCGCCACCAGCAATTCCCACAGCTGCGCGTGCCCGCGGATCGCCCACCAGATCAGCGGCAGGAAACTGGCCGCCTGAACGGCGGTGGTCGCCACCACCCATCCACGGTTGGTCCCCAGCCGGGCAACTGCCAGCGGGGTGACCAGTTGCAGCACCGCACCGACAAACAGTGGCACCGAGGCAGTGAGTCCGGCGGCCACCGGTCCCATTCCGAGCGCCAGTGCGAAGGCGGGGATGTAGGTCTCGCCGCACCCCACCATCACGCTGTAGGCGGTTGCGTCAGCGGTGGAGATCCAAAGGTCGCGGCGGAGACCGGCCCGCGGCAGCATGCAGCGGGCGAGGAATTCCACCACCCTCGTGGGGCGGGAGGACAAGTGGGGGTCCGTGTCGCTGAGGGAGGCAGGCTGGAGGGAGGGGCCTTGTTTATACTTCGTCGGGCCAGTCGGACGGCAGATGGTTTTCTGCGCGCGCCATTATCCCTGGTCTCCTGAGGAATTCGCATGACCGCACTAGTGACTGGGGCGACGGGGTTTCTGGGGCCGCGGCTGCTGCGACTGCTGGACCGTCCGGTGGTGCTGACCAGGAATCCGGATCGGGCCCGGAGCAGGATCGGCCATCTGGCAGGCCGGATCATCGCCTGGGATCCGCTCCAGGGGCCTCCGGGAGCGACTGCGTTCGACGGTGTCGACACGGTGTTCCATCTGGCAGGGGAATCGGTGGCCGAGGGGCGCTGGTCGGCAGCCCAGAAGCAGCGGATCCGCGACAGCCGGGTCGTTGGCACTCGCCATCTGGTGCAGGGCATCGCCCAGATGAGCTCCCGCCCGGCAACGCTCGTCTCGGCTTCGGCTGTGGGGTATTACGGCAACCGTGGCGAAGAGGAACTCACCGAGAGTGCCACCCCGGGGCACGACTTCCTGGCCGAGGTTTGTGTGGCCTGGGAACAGGAGGCACTCGCCGCCCGGTCGCTCGGCGTCCGCGTGGCGACGGCCCGGACGGGGATCGTCCTTGGCTCCGGCGGCGGGGCACTGGAGCGGATGCTACTTCCCTTCCGTCTCGGGGCAGGTGGTCCGTTGGGAAATGGCCGCCAGTGGATGCCTTGGATCCATGTCGCTGATCTGGCGCGGCTCTACATCCACGCCGCGACAGCCGGGATCGATGGCCCTCTCAACGCCGTCTCCCCCGAACCGCTGCGGAATCTGGAGTTCACCCGAGCTTTGGGGAAGCAACTCCATCGCCCAGCGTTCATGCCGGCGCCCTACATCGGTCTTCGCGTGTTGTTTGGCGAGTTTGCCCGCGTGCTCTTCGATTCGCAGCGGGTCATTCCCCGGGTGGCAATCGAGAGTGGATTCGTCTACCAGTACCCCGATATCGCTGTGGCGCTGAAGGCGATCCTGGCTCCCGCCGCCTGACAGCAGCCAGCCTCAGTCCCCGGGCGTATCCGCTGCACAGGCCCGTGCGAGCCGGTCTCGGATCGCCCGCCAGGGCTCTGTCGCCGGAGGCTCGTCGACCACGATCGCATCGAGCGACCGCTTGTCGACGGCGTGCAGCACCGCGTAGAGCAGCGCTGCAAATCTAATCGGATCGTCCGGCATCGGCACGACCACCACATGCGGCGAGGCAGCGATTTGCCTGGTCTGGTTTTCCTGTGACCGGGTGGTGAGCCAGCCGACCCTCCGGCCGCTGTGCGACAGGCTCCGCACCCGTGCCGCCCCGTCAGGCGTCACTTCGAGGGGCGTCAGTGGCGCGTAGTGACGGGCAGCCTGGCCGGGAGATCGGCAGCTCCCGGAGGGATCGGCACTCGCGGCGGGGGTGGCAGTCAGGGGTGCTGCGCCAAGTGCGACAGCCAGCGCTGCGGCTCCCAGCGGGCCGGGACGGAGGATCACCGGCGTGGGAAGTGTGCAGTCGACGACCGTCGATTCGATGCCGTGGCCGCAGGGACCGGCATCGAGGATCAGATCGACTTTTGCCCCCAGGCTCTCCAGCACATGGGAGGCTGTCGTGGGGGAAAGACGCAATGAACGGTTGGCGCTGGGGGCCGCCAACGGTTGCCCGAGCCGACTGATCAGCAGTCGCGTGAGACGCTGATCGGGACAGCGGATTGCCACGGTGGGGCCGCCGGCGGTGACGGCATCGGGCACATGCGCCGCCTTCGGCACCACGACCGTCACCGGTCCCGGCCAAAATTCCGCGGCGATTCGTTCGGCCGCATCCGGCCATGCCGAACTCAGCGACCGCGCCATGGCGATTCCATCGACATGGAGGATGAGCGGGTTGGTGGCGGCCCTCCCCTTGGCGATAAAGATCCGTTCCACCGCCGCGGTGTCCAAGGCGAGGCCTGCCAACCCGTACACGGTCTCGGTGGGAATCGCCACCAGTCGGCCGGCTGCCAACAGAGCGGCGGCCCTAGCGAGGGCCGCTTCGGTGTCGGCCGGCGGTTGGGGTGACTCCGCTGGCCAACGGATCGACAGCGTCTCTGGCAGGGCGTGGTCCATCACCATCGGGACACTGACTCCTTCCGGATTGCCTTGAGAACAGACCAGACGCGTGCTGCTGCATGCGTGGCAGTTTTAGCAGGCTGTGGAGACACTGCCTGCAGCGCGTTGCCAGGGGCGGGCCTGCGGGGAGGGGCCACGCCCGGGGGAAAATGTCGCCGACCCGCCGGGGCTGCGATGATTGCGGTTGGGCGTTGCAACCTCCGGCGGACGAACGGAAGATACCCCTTTCCCCCCGCGGAGTCTTGATCCCGTGTCCCATACCCCCACCCCCTCCCCTGCCCTGCCGGCAGCCTCATCCGTTGCGGCCCAGCCTCCGCTGGTGGGGATCGTGATGGGGAGCCGTTCCGATTGGGCCACGCTTGAACGGGCAGCGCTCGTTCTGCAGGAATTCGGCGTAGCGCATGAGTGCGAGATTGTCTCGGCCCACCGGACACCGGACAAGCTTGCCGACTACGCCGCCACGGCACAGGGGCGCGGATTGCAGGTGATCATCGCCGGTGCCGGAGGGGCGGCACATCTCCCGGGAATGATGGCCGCTCAGACACTGTTGCCGGTGTTTGGCGTGCCGGTGGAATCGGCGGTCCTCCGGGGAGTCGATTCACTCCTCTCCATCGTGCAGATGCCGGCCGGGATTCCGGTCGGCACACTGGCGATCGGTCCGGCCGGTGCCGCCAACGCCGCCCTCCTGGCGATCGCAGTGCTGGCGCTGCGTGACCCCGGACTCGCGGAGAAACTGCGGATCTACCGGGCGGAACAGACACAGCGGGTGCTCGCCGATGACCTTTCACGTCCTGCCGTCCCGCCCCCCGCCCCCCGGTGACTCCCCCCGTCTTCCGCCTCCCGTAGGTGACGTGAACAGCGTGAGCAGTCTGACAATTCCAGCGAACGTGGCGCCCGACGCGGTATCCACAGCGACGGCGCCAGTCCTTCCGGGCCGCACGCTCGGTGTGCTTGGTGGCGGACAACTCGGCGCCATGTTCGCCGCTGCTGCACGCCGCATGGGGTACCGGGTTGAGGCGGTCTCCGATCATGCCGATTGCCCGGCCGCCCGCACCTGCGACCGGGTGCATGTCGATTCCCTGGATGACCCTGGCCGCCTGGTGGCCATCGGTCGATCATTTGCGGCGGCCACGTATGAGTTTGAGAACATCCCTGTTGCTGCCGCCCGGGCGCTGGCTGCGGTGGTGCCGGTGAGGCCTGGTCCGGAGGTGCTTTTCACCACCCAGGATCGGGGGCGGGAGAAGGCGTTCCTCGACCGCCACCGCTTCGCGTGTGTCTCCAATCGAATGGTTCGCTCGGCAGCGGAATTCAATGCGGCGGTGGCGGCGATCGGTCTGCCGGCGGTCCTCAAGACGGCAGCCTCCGGCTATGACGGTAAAGGACAAGTGCGGCTCGGTGTCGCTGCCGACATGGAAGAAGCATGGACGGCCCTCGGGGCAAGCATGGTTGGCACAGCGGGGCTTGTTTTGGAGGGCTGGATCGATTTCGACTGCGAGATCTCGGTCGTTGCCGCCCGCGGACTCGATGGTGCCACGGCGGTCTTTGAACCCTCACTGAATCTCCACCACCGACACATCCTCGACCTGTCGGTGGCGCCTTCTGGTCTGCCTGCCGGGATCGTTGCCGAGGCCCGCCGGACGGCATCGGCGATCCTCGAGGCCCTCGGTGTCGTGGGAGTGGCGTGCGTTGAGTTCTTCGTCACCCGCGACGGTCGCCTGCTCGTCAACGAGATCGCTCCCCGGCCGCACAACTCCGGTCATCTCACGATCGAGGCTTGTGAGACATCGCAGTTTGAGCAGCAGGTCCGCGCGGTGTGCGGCTTGCCGCTGGGCTCGACACGGCAGACATCCCCCGCGGCGATGGCCAATATCCTCGGCGACTGCTGGGAACGGGGCGAACCTGACTGGGCCGCGGCGCTCGCAGTGCCGGGAGTCAGCCTGCATCTCTACGGCAAATCGTCCCCCCGGGCGGGACGGAAAATGGGGCATCTTACGGCGGTTGCTGCCACGGTGGACGAGGCTCTGGCTGCGGCTCGATTGGCCAGATCCCGTGCCAGTCGCGGGGCCGTCGTTTGATCATTGCCCCGCTCCCTGTCATGGGCCAATGCCCTGTCATGGGGGCGACAGACTTCGCCCCCGCCAACTCGTCCTCAGACCGAGTGCCCGGCGTGCGAAGGCGGTCCACTGGATGACCAAAAACACCACCACCGCCAGCGGATGAGCGAGGGCGCTGAAAGGACTCTGTCCGAAACGGATCACCTCCAGCACCCGCGGCAGCCAGGCGCAGGTGGCAGCGGAAAGCGAAACGACGATCGTCCACGCCGGCCAGCCCTGCCACTGGCCAAGCAGCCCCAACACCAACGCGATTGCCGGCAGGATCTGGCCGCCGACGAGGAGGACGGTGAACGGGAGGATCGTTGCTCGGGAGGCGATCCCTTCGGTGGCGTTCTTTCCCAGACCGCGGACGACCTCGGTGTTGCGGGCATACATCCGGCAGCGGGCGATATCGCCGGCATCGAAGATGTCGGTAGAGAGACCAGCGGCGCGGTAGGCCCGGGGCAGTTTGATGCCGTCGTGCAAAGAGCCACGGATCAAGGCGTGGCCGCCGCTGCGGTCGTACGAGGAGCGGCGGGTGATGAACAACTGCCCGCAGCCTGCGGCGAGGCCGGGCCGGTTGTCGGTGCGGGACAGTGCCAGCGGCAGGTAGCCCAGGAGCACAAAATGGATCAGAGGCAGCAGGAGCCAGTCGAGCAGGCAACTGGTTTCCTGCCTGGGGAATCCGCTGGCCAGATCGACGCTGCGCTCGTCGAGGAAAGCGACCGCGCGGGCCACGCCATCGGGCGTCAGGGTCACGTCGGCATCGAGAAACAACAGCAGGTCGTGGCGGGCTGCGTGGGCAAGTTGCCAGCAGGCGTGCTGTTTTCCGCACCAGCCATCCGGGAGCGGACGGCCGCGGACCAGACGGACTCGCGGATCGGCTGCGGCCAGCGCCGCCACGATCGCCGCGGTGGCATCGCGGCTGTCGTCGTCGAGGATCACCAGTTCCAACTCGATGCCGCGGCTGGCAAGCACCGCGGCGGCCAGTCGGGCGATGGCCTGCGCCTCGTCGCGCGCCGGCACGAGCACCGACACCGGTGGCGATACTCCGGCCTGCGGTGCGCGACGGAAGCATCGTAGGTTGGCGACCGAAAGGGCTGCCGGCAGCGTCGCCAGCGGCAGTCCCACGACTCCCAGCCATGCCGCCAGTGGGATGCCATCAATCCCCATCGCGGCCCCCATGCGAGGCGTCAAATTGCTCGCCGCGGGCCCAGGCCCGCAACTTCCGCCCGAAGTCATAGACACCCCCCACCCCCACTGTTCCGGTGAGGAGGGAGCGGAAGGCGGCGGGATCGCGGCGGCGGGCGGCCGCAGCGAGCCGATCCTGGGTTTGTTCCAAGTGCTCCGCCAGGATCTGGGTCCACTCGCGGGCGTCGAACTGCGGTCCCATGGGGAGTGCCGGGCCAAAGCCCACCAGCGCCTCGGGAAGCCGTTCCGACCAAAACGGATACTCCACCGCCATCGGCACGATCACACCGCCGCGGTTGGTGTGGGCGGCGTGTCCGACGCCGGCGCGGATCTCCACTGGCCGCTGTCGCGGATCGGCGAACTCGCCCTGGGCAGTCACCCAGAAGATGACATCGCCACGTTTCCCTGCTGCCTTGGCGACGCGGAGGAACCGAGCCGATCCCCGCCAAGTGCCATGCTCAACTCCCACGAATCCGATCCGCTCCATGAAGCGGTACTTTTCCAGCGCGGCGGCATCGATCGGCCCGTAGTTGAGGCGCTCGGGCCAGAGTTGATCCGCGGTGGTAAAGAACACCAGTGGGTCCCACCAGCCGGGGTGGTTGGTGTAGATGATCACCGGCCCCTGGCCGATGTCGGGGTGATCGGGGAGCCCCGCATCGCCTCCGCGCAGCAAGCGGAGGGCATGGAAGTGGCGCCTGATAAAACGGCGCACAAACAGCATGAACCAGTGGTGGAGCCAGTGCGAGAAGGGGGGCAGCCCCTCCTCGTGATCCGGAGCGTCCCGTTGTTTGGCTGCCATCAAGTGCTCAGCGATTGATCCGCGATGGCGGCGAGGACGACCCGTCATCCGCCGGAGTGTCGAGGCCACGGGCCCGGAGGCTTCAGACTGCGCAGGGAGTCGGACGGCACGCGGGGCCGGCCTGTTCAACGAGATTGTCCTTGTCGAGTGCATCGGCGGCGATCCAGCCTGACATCATCACCATCGGCATTCCCGGCCCCGGATGCGCTGAACCGCCAGCCATGTAGAGCCCTTGGATATCTGGCGAGCGGTTGGACGGTTTGAATGCGCCCAGGAACCTCCCGTGGCTGGCCAGCCCGTAGATCGCGCCGTTGAGAACGTGGTAGCGGTCGTTGATGTCCTGCGGGGTGAGAAACCGCTCAACGACGATGTGTTTCTCGAGGTCCTTCAGCCCGGCCGTCGAGACAAGCTTGTCGATGATCCGCTTTCGGTAGGGGGCGAACATCTTCGACCAGTCGTGGTGGGGACGGAGGTAGGGAGTATGGACGAGGACATACAACGCCTCTCCCCCCGGTGGCGCCACTTCCGGCTCGCTGACGGCTGGAGCGCAGACGTAGCAGGTTGGATCAGGGGCCGGCTCACCGCGGCGGTAGATAAAGTCGAACTCCTCGTGCGGATCGGCGGAGAAGATAAAATTGTGGTGGATGAGTTGCTCGTAGCGCCGGTCGAGTCCCAGGTAGAGGACGACGCCGGAGCAGGCCGGTTCGTACTTCCGCCGGTTGAGGAATCGGCTCGCCGGTCGCCCATCGATCAATTCGCGGTGGGTGCGGACGGTGTCGGAGTTGCTCACGACCGCGGCGGCGGGGATCGTCTCCCCCTCTGCGGTGACGACGCCGCAGACCTTGCCCCCTTCAACCACGATCCGGCTGATGGCGGTGCGGGTCCGGATCTCAACCCCCAGGTCGACCGCCAGGCTCGCCAGGGCCCGCGGTACGGCCCCAGTGCCGCCACGTGGGTACCAGACGCCGTCCCGTGATTGCATGTGTGCAATGCCGCAGAGCACTGCCGGAGAGGATTCGGGGCAACTCCCCACATATTGCGTGAAGTGGTCGAACATCTGGGCGGCCCGCGGGTCAGTCACGTGGGCCCGAACGGTCCCGGCGACAGAGTGCCCAGGGCGCATCCCCAGCACCTCCCTGACGATCCCCATGTGAAAGGAACGCTTTGGGTCGAACATGTCTCCCAGGCCCCCGACAGGCCTCCAGAAGAAGTATTCATCGGAGAGCCGGTGGAGCCGCTGCGAGAGGGCCATGAAACGGCCGTAGCCCTCGCCAGAACCGCTCCCCGGCGAATAGGCATCGAGGGTGGCCTGCATCTGCGGGATGTCGGCGACGAGGTCAAGCGTCGAGCCGTCGGTGAAGAAACTCCGCCATTGCGGGTCGAGGGGGATGAGGTCAATTGCCTGCTCGAGGTCGCGGCCAGCCTCGGCGAAAATCCGCTTGAGAACGCCAGGAATCGTGAGGATCGTCGGCCCCATATCGAAGCGGTAGCCCTGCTCCGAGAGGATCGCCGCCTTCCCACCCACCCAGGGATTCTTGTCGCAGAGGGTGACTGCGTACCCGCGGGCAGCGAGCGTACAGGCAGCGGCAAGCCCCCCTAAGCCGGCTCCGACCACCACCACCCGATTACGTTCACTGGCCACTTTCATCGTGCCTTCCTCGGCGGGGTGGAGGGGGAAATCGGGGGGGGAGTTGGTTCGGGGGCGGGCGAGGTGCCAACGGATCACACCCCGGCGGCGGTCGCAGTCTGCTTGTGGACCAGGGCCCGTCTGGGGGGGGAGTCGGCGGAGGAAAGACCGAGGTCACCGAGCAACAACTCGGCGGTGATCCGTGCGGAGGAGTAGATCACCGGCAGTCCGCTGCCGGGATGGGTTCCGCCGCCGACGAGATACACCCGCTCCAGGTCCTCAAAGCGGTTGTGGGGGCGCATGTGAAGCATCTGCCCGAGATCGTGGGAGAGATTGAATGTCGCGCCCCTGTAGATCTGGTAGTCGTCTTGCCAGTCGTCCGGAGTGATCATTTTCTCGTAGCGGATCCGCTGCCTGACGCCATTGATCCCCATCCGCTCCAACTGGTCGAGCGCCACCTCGCGGAAGCGCGGCGCTTCACGCCGCCAGTCCACGTTGGGATGACGATGCGTCACGGGGATGAGAAGGTAGAGGGTGCTTTGTCCCTCGGGGGCCAGGGTCGGATCAGTGACTCCGGCATTCTGCACGTACATCGAGGGATCGCTGCCAAGGGTGTGGCGGGTTTCGATGTCGGCCAGGTTTTCTCGGTATTTCTCGGAAAGGTAGATCGTGTGGTGGGGGGTGTTGTCGTACCGCCCGTCGATCCCCAGATAGAGCATGAATGTCGAGCAGGAGAACCGCTTCGAAGCGATCTTTCGGTCGCTCCATTTCCGCCGCAGCCGGTTCGGCACCAGCGTGGTCATCGTCCGGGCAAAATCTGCATTGACGACCGTGGCGTCCGCCTCGTATTCGCCGTTGCCAGTCTGGGCCGCCACCACCTTTCGCCCTTCGAACCGCAGCGATTCCACCGGCTCCCCGTAATGAATCTCGACCCCCATCTCGGTGGCGATCCGCGCCATGGCAGTGGAGACGGCACCGCAACCACCGATGGGGTGGTAGACACCATGCTCGTACTCGAGAAACGAGAGAATGGAGAAGAGGCTCGGACAGCGGAACGGCGACATTCCCAGATACTTCGACTGGAATGTGAATGCCAGCCGGACCCGCTCGTCGCGAAAGAAACGCCCCAGTTCGCTGTCGAGGCTCCGCCATGGCTTGAGCAGCGGCATCAGTTTGAGCAGTTCAGTTTTGGCCAGGTCTCGCCAACTCTCGAAGGGCTGTTCGAGGAACGGGGCAAAGCGGCAGAACTTCTCCCGGTTGGCGTCCATAAACCTCGTGAACGACCCCGCATCGGCGGGCGAGAGCCGCGCCACTTCCGCTTCCATCCGCTCGATGTCGGGGGTAGCGAGGAGTTCGCCGCCGGAGCCGAACACGAGCCGGTACTGCGGGTCGAGCCGCACCATGTCCACTTCGCGTCGCAGGTCACGGCCACAGGCGGTGAAGATGTCCTCGAGCACGCGTGGGTAGAGAAAGAACGTCGGGCCGAGGTCGAAGCGGAAGCCCTCCGGCGTTGTGATCGTGCTTGTCCGTCCCCCGGGGAAGGCCAGCCGCTCAAGGATCCGCACCCGGACGCCGGCGGCAGCTAGCAACATGGCGCAGGCAAGTCCGCCAGGGCCGGCGCCAATGATGTTGACAGTTCGCGACATCCGCAGGGAACTCGGGGCGGGGAGGAGCGGCGGCCGGTAAGTGCAGGCCGCGGGGAAGGGGCGTGGTCGGGCAGGATGCGGGAACCGCCGCCTCCAAGCGACCGGGGAGACGTGACCGGGGAGACGATCCGCCACCGGTCAGTCCGCCCGTACTATAGGTGACCACCCCAAGTGGTCAAGAAATGACCAGCGGAGATGGTCGCCAAGTCGGGCTAAGATCAACTCCCCTCCCAGCACCCAGCGAGGACGAAAAACGCCTGCAAACAGGGGCTTTTTTTGAGAAGGGGCGGATCAATACGGCCAGTAGCGGACAGGCCGCAATCCCCCGAAGAGGCCGCGGCGATAGAGCGGAACGGCCACGGCTGTGGGGGCCATCGGGACGACGGTCATGGGAGCCACGACCTGTGCCGCTGGGGCGTAGTACGAGGTCACCGCCACAGGGGCCTGGGCCATCGGCACCGCTGCAGGGGCGTAGAAAGCGGTGGTGGCGTAGCCGCCGGCGTAACTCGGTGCGTAATTCACGCTGTACGGCGCCGCTGCGGCGTATGTGGGGGCGTAATACGCAGTCACAGGGCGAGCCACGGTGGTCGCCGCCGGTAGGGAATAGGTGGTGACAGTGGGACTGACCGGCATGAATGTGGTGACCGGCATTGCAACGGCTGCAATGGGCAACGGCTGGATCACCGGCGGTGAATAGGCCGTCACGGCAGCGTAGTTGCCCGAGGGGGTGTAATTGGCAACGGAGGGGCCTGCTGCCGGGGCGAACATTGGGACCATTGGCCGGTAGACGATTTCCTGAGCCGTGGCGGTCAGATCGCCGGGGCCTGCCAAGAAGAGTGAGATCAGTGCAGCCAGGCAGGGCCTCACAGCGGCCGGCAACCGAGGGAAAAGCGGAGAAAAGAGCATGGGAGTGGCCTTGTCTGTGAGTGCCTGCGCCGCAGGAGGGGGGCATTTTCCGCCCGCTTCAACGCCATGCCAAGAATACGTTCGCCGCAGTCGGTTGTGCAATCGTCTGGTAGTCTTCGCCACGCCCATCGGCATCCGCATCCGCTGGATCCGTTGCCACCCTAGGGGGGATTGAGTGGATGGGGGTGGTTGTGTGGCTTGCTGGGCGATGCCCCAGTTCGCGCAACGGCCAGACTGCGATCGATTCCGAATCCTCCTGTGAGCAGACACGTGGACGTTTCCGTCGCCAACTCCCCCACCGCGTCGGCTGTCTCCCGGGGAGGACGCCTGTTTGCCACCGGCTTTACAGCCCTGTTGGCACTGCGGGTGCTGACCGTGGTCAACGACAACCTCCTCCGCTGGTTGGCGATCGGCCTGGGGAAGCGGGTGGTGCTTCAGGAACAGCAATCGCTGGTGTTGATGTTGGGCACCGCAGGGTTCGTGCTCCCCTTCGTACTCTTGGCATGGCTTTCGGGCTGGTTGGCCGACCGCTATCCGAAGCGGGCGGTGATCCAGTGGTGCAAATTTGCTGAGATCGTGATCGCGGGTGCGGCCGCAGCCGTCATCGCTTTTGGAGTGCTCGGAGGCGCGGCAGCCGACCGAGGCACTGGCTGGCCGCTGGGGCTGTGGTTGCTCCTCGGAACGCTGATCGCGATCGGCTGTCAGGCGGCATTGCTGGCGCCGGCGATCCTGGGCACGATCCCGGAGTCGGTGCCCCCGGAACGACTCTCGGCTGCCAACGGCATGTTTGCCATGCTGACGCTGGTGGCGACGCTGGTGGGCACCGCTGGCGGCAACTGGCTGGCGGACGCGACGCCGCTGTCTGTTTCCACAGCGGCGGTGGTCGCTGGAGAGCAATGGCGGGCAGCCCTCCCGGCGGCGCTGAGCCTGATCGGGGTGGCAGTGGCAGGCTGGGGAGCGTCGTTCCTCCTCGTGAGACGGCCGGCGGCCGACCCCACCGCCCGGCCCCCAGTCAATGCGCTGGGCCGCACGTGGACAGATCTCCGCGAACTGTTCTCCTCCCCCGATCTTTCCGCCGCAGCGGCTGGCAGTGCCTTCTTCTGGGCGCTGGGGGCGATGGCCAACCTCAACGTCGACCAGTTCGTTGCCGAGGGGGGCTCCTCGTCGCAATCACAGGTGGTGCCCTTCCTGTGCGCTTTGGGGGCCGGTATCGGGGCCGGGAGCCTGTTGGCCGGCAGGTTGTCTGCACGCGGAGTCAACCTCGGTTTGGTGCCCTGTGGCGCGATCCTGATGACGATCGCGTCGGTGGGCCTGTGGCTCGGTCCGCGGCCCCTGTTCGTGGATGGCCTCGCGCATGGGTGGGCCTGGTGGCCGGCTCTGGCTGCACTCCTCGTCCTCGGCCTGGGGGCAGGGATGTTCGACGTGCCGCTGGAGGCCCACTTTCAGCAGCAGAGCCCACCGGCCCGGCGGGGAGCGTTGCTTGCCAGTCTCAATCTGTTGGTGTTCGCAGCGATGTTCCTGGCGTCACTGGTCTACGGCGCAGCCAGGACTCCCGTGGGCGACCCTTCCACCCCCCTGCTCTCCGCCCGGGGAGTGTTCGGCGGGTTTGCGCTGATGGGGCTGCTGGCGACGGCGGTTGCCGTATGGTGTGCGCCGCGGGCCTCGCTGCGGACCCTCGTTGCAGGGATCGTCTCCGGAGTGTGGCGCTGGCGGGTGCGGGATGAGGACCGGCTGCCTGCCGAGGGGCCCGTTGTGGTGGTCTCAAATCACCTCTCCTGGCTCGATGGGTTCGCGCTGGTGCTGGCCACGCCCCGGCCACTGCGGATGCTGGTCTTCGGCCCCAATATCCGCGGCCGTTTTCTCCGCATGCTGGCCCGGCAGTGGCGCTTCATCCTCTTTGATCCGCGTCCCAAATCGATCGGCCAGGCGCTCCGCACCATGCAGCAGGGATTGGCGGCAGGCGACGTGGTCGGGATCTTTTCCGAAGGGGGCATTTCCCGAACCGGACAGATACTCGGCTTCAAGCGGGGCCTGGAATGGATCCTCGGACGGGTTGAGGCGCCGATCGTGCCGGCACACATTGATGGGATGTGGGGCAGCGTGCTCTCCTACTCCGAGGGGCGGTTCTTCTCCAAATGGCCGCGCGGGTTCCGCAGGTCGCTGACAATCTCTTTTGGCGACCCGCTGCCGGTGGGGACGCCTCCGCACGAGGCTCGGCTGGCCCTCCAGGAGTTGACTGCCGTCGCTGTCCGCTCCCGGATGCTTGCCACGCGCGATCCCGACCGGGAACTGGCCGCCTGGCTGCGGGCCAATCGTGGCCGGAACGTCGCCATCGCGGCCGACGGCACCACGACCACAGGACGCGGACTCGACCTCCGTCCCGACGCTGTCCACCGGCTGGCGGCGGCGTTGGCCGCGATTGGCGGGGGAACACCGCTCGATCTCCGCTCCGGCCGTCCCCTACTTGGGAGCGTGGAGAAAATTCCTGGCGGTCGTCGGGGGAATCGCCCGATCGCCGTCGATGATCAGACTGGCAGGTGGCTCGACTGGGCCACCCTTGCAGCAGGGGCCGAGGCCTTCGATGGCTGTTGTCTGGTGCGTCGTGAAGACAGGCTGCTGGGATCGCTGGCCGCCGGCGATCCACTCTCCATTCAATTCGGACTGTTGGGGGGGCCCCTGCTTGGCATTGGAGCGGTGGTGGCCGATCCCGGATTGCCTGCACCGAGGATCCTCCGTGCTATCCGCGAGGAGCGGGCCACGATCTGGCTGGCGCGGATTGATCAAGTGCTGCAAGCCGCGGCGAGCGAGGAACGTCCCGGTGATCAACTCCAAGCCGTGGTGATGCCTGTGGCTACGGCGGACGATCTCCTTGCCGCACGGAGGGCCGCGGAACTGTTTCGGGCGACGTTTGGCATCGAGCCGGTTGTGGCCTTCGCTCCTTCGGCGGCGGCGGGGCTGGTGGCGATGAACTCGCCTCCGGCACGGTCCACCGTGGATCATGAGTTGACCAACAAGCCTGAAACGCTGGGGAGGATCGTGAACGGTGCGGTGCTCTGGCAGGATGCGATCCAGCGGCGGCGGCTGGGCCGGCGGCCCATGGAATGCGTTCCCATTGACGGCGATGCTTTGTCACTGCCGCTGCTGATCGGGGCTGTCTGTTCGCGTCCGGCAGGGGAAACTGATTCCTCGACCCCGGTCGCCTGCACGCTCGGCGTGGGGCACTTGGTCGACGACGATGGCTTTGTACTGCCCCCCGCCGCCGCCTGATCCGCTGCGGAACGCTGGGGATCGGGGGGCGGAAAGGGATAATCTTGGTCGAAACCGGTTCTTGCGGTATCCTGACACCGTGCGTTGCACATGCACCCCTAGCTCAATTGGATAGAGCATCGGTCTACGGAACCGAAGGTTGCTGGTTCGAGCCCAGCGGGGTGTAGTTGTCTTGAGGTGCTGTCCCTTGTCGCTCCGAGGGGAGGGTGGCGTCCCTTCGCCTTGCTCCGCGACCGATTGGCAGGCACGCGGTTTCCCCCTTCCGCGGCTGGTCTTTGAACTGGCCTTGGGTCACTCCTTCGCCGACGGGTACCCTGCGGGCATGCCCCGCCCCACCCCGGCCACTCCCCCGATCGATCCTCGTGCGTCGCCGGTGGACCATCGTGTGGTCGGCTTCGATCCGGGGCTCAATGTCACCGGATATGGCGTGATTGAGGTCCGCGGAGGCACCGTCCGCTTGGTTGAGGCCGGCACCGTCCGTTCCCGAGGCGCGTCACTCGCCGAACGCTTGGCAACGATTCATGCGGGAGTTGTGGAGGTGCTGGAGGCCTGTCGGCCAACGGTGATGGCGATCGAACAGATTTTCGTCCACGCCCGCTTTCCGCGGACGGCGATCCTCATGGGGCATGCCAGGGGGGTGATCTGCTTGGCTGCAGCCCAGGCAGGTTTGACGGTCTACGATTATCCCCCGGCACGCGTCAAAAGCCTCCTTACCGGCAGCGGTCAGGCGGGGAAGGAACAGATGCAGGCGGCGGTCCAGCGGGAGTTGGGGCTCACCACGCGCCCGGAACCAGCCGACGCCGCCGATGCCCTGGCCATCGCACTGGCCGACTACCATCTCAGGATCCGTCAGGGGGGCATGCATCTGCTCCTCCGCCGGACGGATCGTTCTGCCGGAGGCACCACATGATCAAGCGACTTTCCGGAACACTGGGGCATGTTGGCGTCGGCGCCCTCGAGCTTGTCCTCGGGCCGGTGGTGCACGAGGTGCTGGTACCGGAACTGGTGCGCCGCGACCTCCAGACCAAGGTCGGCCAATCGATCACGCTCCATACGCTGGAGTTCCTCGAGGGCACCCCAGGCCGTGGCAACCTCGTGCCCAGGGTGGTGGGATTCCTCTCGGAAGTGGAGCGGGAGTTTTTCGACCTGATCTGCGAAGTGGACGGTGTCGGTGTCCGCAAGGCCCTCCGCGCGATGGTCAGGCCCGTTGGCGAGATTGCGCGGGCAATCGAGGAGCAAGACGCCGCTCTGCTGGCCACGCTCCCCGGAATCGGTGCTGCGACCGCCGAGCGGATGATCGCCAAGTTGCGGAGAAGAATGCCGAAATTTGCCCTGCTTGTGGCCCGCGATGCACCGGGCGAGGCAGCGGCGGGGGACGTGCTGGCGGAGACATTCGACGTTCTCCGATCGCTCGGTCACTCCGACACCGAGGCCCGCCGGCTGTGCGATACGCTCCGCGGGGAGAAGAAGAAGGTCAAGGATGTGCAGGACGCTCTGGAGACGATTTACCGCCAGATGCACAAGCCCCGGTGACGGCCACGCCGCGCCCACAAACCGGCCAAGGAGGGGTGTTGCCTCGGCACCGAAAGCGTTTTTCTCCACTCCACCACCTCCCGGAAACCGATCGGTGTGGGGGGCCGCATGTCTGCTAGGCTGTGGGCTCTTTCGCCAGGACTGGACGCATGAGCAGTTTCCGCGAGCCGACGATCGGGCCCGACGACGCCTCTGAACCGGGCGAAGATCGGGCCCTGCGCCCCCAGCGACTGACCGACATTGTCGGCCAGCAGGCTGTCTATGAGCGGCTGATGATCGCCGTCGATGCCTCCCGCAAGCGGGGCGAGGTGCTCGGCCACATTCTCCTCGACGGTCCTCCCGGCCTCGGCAAGACCACCTTCGCCACCTGCATTCCCCGTGAGTTGGGAGTCACGCTGCAGATTGCCAGTGGTGCGTCGCTGGCCGCACCCAAAGACCTGCTCCCGTATCTCAGCAACGCCGCCGAGGGATCGGTGCTGTTTATCGACGAAATCCACCGCTTGCCGATCGCGGTGGAGGAATTCCTCTATCCGGCGATGGAGGATTTCCGCATCGACATCACGCTTGGAGACGGTGTGGCCGCGCGGACGATCAACATGCCGCTGCGGCCGTTCACGCTCATTGGAGCAACCACCCGCCCGGGGCTGCTCTCAGCCCCCCTCCGCGATCGCTTTCAGATGCGTGAGCACCTCGATTTCTATGAAATCGAGGAACTTGCCGAGATCGTCCGTCGATCCGCAGTCAAGCTCCAGATGCCAATGGACGATGTCTCCGCCGACGAAATCGCCCGCCGCAGCCGGGGCACTCCCAGGTTAGCCAACAACCGCCTCCGCTGGATCCGCGACTATTCCACCAGTCGAGCGGACGGCAGGCTCGATATCGGCATCGCGCGGACGGCGCTCGAGATGCAGGGGATCGACGGGCTGGGGCTCGACGGCTTCGATCGGCGCTATTTGGAGACGATCCAGCGGGTGTTCGGCGGGGGGCCGGTGGGAATCGAGGCGATTGCTCACACCATGAGCAGCGCCACCGACACGCTTGAGGACGACGTGGAGCCTTTTTTGCTCCGTTGCGAACTCGTGGTCCGGACTCCCCGTGGCCGCCGTCTCACCTCCCGCGGGGAGGAGCATCTCGGGGGGGCTCCTCCGCCAGCGGCTCAGAGCAGGCTTTTCTGACTCCCCTGCCCCCCCCTCCCATGTGGCGATTGACCCGGAAGGCCCAGTGCGGCTAGAGTCTTGGGCTCGACAGTTCCTGGCACCAAGGTGATCCCATGGCCGTTCCAAAGCGACGCCAATCGAATCAGAAGACCCGCTCACGTCGGGCCCACGACTTCCTCACCCCGCGGCAGCTGACATTCTGCTCCAACTGCGGCAAGGCCGTCCCCACGCACCACATCTGTGGCACTTGCGGCCACTACATGGGACGTCCGGTCATCAAGACCGGGGAATGACCGTTGGTACGCCCCTCGGCAGGAGGCGACGCGGCTGAAGACAGGCCTTCCGGTGCCGCTGCGGCTGATGGTTTGTCCATCGATCCCCGGACTCTGGTGGCCATCCTCTTTCCCGGCCAGGGAGCCCAGTCGGTGGGCATGCTTGGCGCTTGGATTGACGGCCACCCTCTCGCGGCTGGAATGTTTCGACGCGCCAGCGAGTTGCTGGGCTATGACTTGGCGTCGGTCTGCCGGGCAGGTCCGGCGGCGACGCTCGACACCACCGCAGTCAGCCAACCAGCGATTCTCGTCACCAGTTTGGCAATGCTCGAGGTGTTTCGCTCCCGGCCACGTGATCAAAGTGGCGACCATCCCCTCGACCGGGCCACCGTCACCGCGGGACTGTCGCTTGGCGAATATACGGCTCTGGTCTTTGCCGGAGCGCTGTCGTTCGACGATGCCGTGAGGCTGGTCGACGTCCGTGGCCGGGCCATGCAGGCCTGTGCCGAAGCGAGCCCGGGGGCCATGCTCGCCGTTCTCGGCCTCGAGTCGGACCGGGTTGCCCAACTGTGTGCCACGGTCCGTGGAACGGACGTCCTCGAGGTCGCCAATATCCTCTGCCCCGGAAACGTCGTCGCCTCCGGATCGGCTGCCGCGTGCGAGCGTCTCCGCTTGGCAGCAAGCGCTGCCGGCGCCATGAAATGCGTGCTGCTCGGTGTCGCCGGAGCCTTTCATACGGCGTTGATGAAGCCTGCGGTGTCGAAACTTTCTGCGGCGCTTGAGAGTGTCGAAATACGGCCGCCGCGAATTCCGGTGGTGAGCAATGTGGATGCGCTTCCGCATGTCGACCCTGCCGAGATCCGTCGCCTCCTGGCACGGCAGGTGGTGGAAGTGGTGCAATGGCAGGCCTCTATGGAGCGGCTCCTGGCCTCGCCGCAAGCCGGTGGCCATGGCGTCGGAGAGGCGTGGGAGGTGGGGCCGGGACGCGTCCTGCGGGGATTGATGAAGAGGATCGACAGACGCCTCCCCTGTGCGGGTGTTGTCGAGTGAAATTCTTGGCGAGAAACGCCCCAGGCCTGCCTGCCGATCGACCGATCACGGACCCCCGAAGAGATTCCCACGGAGGACAGCAATGAGCGCGGCAAGTGGCGACAAAACTTCCCCAACAGTCCCGGCACGGTTGCGGGTTGATCTGACCGGACAGGTGGCGATCGTCACCGGGGCATCGCAGGGCATCGGACGGGCAATCGCCGAGACCCTCGCAGCCAACGGGGCCACCGTGGCCATCGTGGCCCGCAACGCTGCCAAACTGGCCGAGGTGGCCGCTGGCATCCGGGCCGTTGGCGGCAAGGTGGAGGAGTTTCCCAGCGACGTTTCCAAGGCCGAGAGCGTGACGGCCACGGTCGATGCGGTGGTTGAGAAACTCGGGCGGATCGACATCCTCGTCAACAATGCCGGCGTCACCCGAGACACGCTCCTCCCGAGGATGAGCGATGAGGAGTGGGACGAAGTGCTCTCGACGAATCTCCGTGGGCCGTTCCTGTTCATGAGGGCGGTGAGCAGGCCGATGATGCAGCAGCGGTACGGCCGGATCGTCAACGTCTCCAGCGTCTCCGGTCTGATCGGAAACCCTGGGCAAGCCAACTATTCCGCATCGAAAGCCGGTCTCGTGGGCCTCACTCGGACTGTGGCAAAGGAACTGGCCGGCCGGAAGGTGACGGTCAACGCCGTCGCCCCGGGTTTCATCGCCAGCGACATGACAGCCGCCCTCGGCCCGGCGTTGCTCGACGAGGTCAAGAAGCGAGTGCCGGCGAAACGGCTGGGCGAGGCTTGGGAGATCGCAGAGGCCGTGCTGTTCCTCGTGGCGCCTTCCTCTGGATACATCACTGCCCAGGTGGTGACGATCGACGGCGGGCTGATAGGCTGACGACCTCGGGGCGGAGAGCCGGAATTGGCTTTCATGTCTCGGCAGGATAGGGAGACAGGCAGGTTCATTCGGTCTGGACAGTTTGGGGGCGAAGCGGGTATATCTTCGGAGTCTGATCTGGTCCTTGTGGAGCGGGGCTTTTTTGCCCGGTCCGGCTGGAGATCCTCGGCTCACAGCATCAAAAAACAGTCCGGAAACGTGCCCGAAAAGATCCTGGAACGGCGTCAGCGGATAGTCTTTGCGAGACAATTGCAGACTCAGGCGGGAATCACCCGAAAGTTCTTCTACGAGAAAATTCCTCTGCGATTATTCTCCGCTCCAAGGAGTCCCTGCGTGTAAAGTGCACGTGCTTGGAGAGTTCCCCCCCGTAAAAAGTCTTGAGCGTAAAGTTCTCGAGCGAGTAGAGTCCCCCGGGATCCTGCGTTGCCCTGACTGCAGCATCGGTCCGACGCGGCAGCGAAGTATTCCAGGCCGTTTGGTCATGTTCCCAGCAGAGCGTTGGTTCCGCAGGCGGTCGTTCCGCTGGTATCGTTAAGCATCCCGACCAAAACCGTTATTTTTTTCAGCCCGTTTGTTCCGTCCACGCTTTGGTGGATGGTGTGCCAGGAGGATTCATAAGGTGGCTTCCGTCCAAGACCGCGTGATCGACATCGTCGCGTCCCAGTTGGGGGTGAGTAAGGAGCAGATCACCCCGGAGACGTCGTTCATCAACGACCTGGGGGCCGATTCGCTCGATACGGTCGAACTGGTCATGGAACTCGAGGAAGAGTTCGAGATCAACATCCCCGATGACGCTGCCGAAAAGATCCAGACTGTGGGTCAGGCGGTGGAGTTCATCGAGAAGCACCAGGCCTGACGGTGCCTTGAATGAAGCGTCGCGTCGTCGTTACCGGTCTGGGCGTGGTTACGTCACTGGGCCGCCCCGTGGATGTTTTCTGGGAGCGCCTTGTCCGCGGGGACAGTGGCGTTGGTGCGGTCACGTTGTTTGACGTGAGTGCGTTCAAGGTGCAGTTCGCCGGAGAGGTGTCCTGGGCCGCCGAGGAACAGGGGATCGCCAATCCCAAGGAACTCCGCCGACTCGACCGGTTCACCCAGTTTGCGATGGCTTCCGCGGCAGATGCCGTGAAAGACTCAGGATTGGATTTCTCTCGCGAAGACCCGTACCGCTGCGGAGTGGTGATCGGCTCGGGGATCGGTGGCCTTGCGGAATTCGAGTCACAGCACGAGCGGTTGTTGACCAAGGGGATCGACAAGGTTTCCCCATTCACGATCCCCAAGTTGATGGTCAACTCGGCGAGTGGTCACGTCTCCACGATGTACGGCATCAAGGGGCCGAATTTCGCGGTTGCCACGGCTTGTGCCAGTGCCGGCAACTCAATCGGCTGTGCCTTGCGGGCGATCCAGTCTGGCGACGCCGACGTGATGGTCACTGGGGGCAGCGAGGCGGCACTGACACCGATGGGGCTGGCGGGATTCCAGAACATGCGTGCCCTCTCATTCCGCGCCGACGCCCCGCAACAGGCCAGTCGTCCCTTCGACCGTGATCGTGATGGATTTGTCCTCGCGGAGGGGGCTGGCGTGGTAGTGATCGAAGAGCTGGAACACGCCCGCCGGCGCGGTGCCAGGATCTACGGTGAACTGCTCGGCTACGGCGCCACCGGCGACGCCGGGCACATTACGCAGCCTGATGAGGAGGGGCGCGGGGCCGCCAAGGCGATGGCGCTGGCTCTCGCCGATTCCGGGCTTTCGCCCGACGCGATCAGTTACATCAACGCCCATGGAACAAGCACCCCGCTGGGCGACAAAGCCGAGACGATGGCGATGAAGCGGGTCTTCGGAGCCCACGCCTCACGGCTGGCGATCTCCAGCACGAAGAGCCAACTCGGCCACACTCTCGGGGCCAGCGGTGGCATCGAGATGGTGGTCTGTGCACTGACTGTCTCGAAGGGGGTGATCGCGCCGACGATCAATCTCGACAACCCGGACCCTGATTGCGACCTCGATTACACGCCCCGTGTGGCCCGTGAGCGCACGGTTGATGTTGCGATGAGCAACAGTTTCGGGTTCGGCGGACACAATGCATCGTTGGTTCTCGCAAAGCTGCGATAAGCGTTTCCCGATGGTCGCGGTCTGAGTCGCTTTTTTGATCTGCCTGGCAACTTTCCAGGCTTTTGTTCCCGATTCCACTTGCCACGCACTCGGCTCGATTTCTAGAGTCCCGCCGCGACCAGCCCACCGTTCGTCGGGGCATTCGGCATGCGAATCTTCCCCCGAGAACTCTTTCGCGCAGGCTCCCTATTGGCGGTTCCCTCCTCGATAGCGGTTCCCTGCTCGATACTGGTCTGCGCGCTGGTTGTTTGGGGGGGGCTTGTGCAGCAAGCCCGGGGCCAGTTGCCCGCAGAATCTGGCCAGACATGGAAGTCCCACGACATCAGCCCGTGGGTGCAGCAGGCCGGAGCTGGCAGCCAAAAGCACATCGTTGATTGGGTACTCCAAGAGACTGGATACGCTGCCTGGCATGGAGCCACCCCGGCCTCGCTCTCTGCTGATGAGGAGACGCTGCGTTCCTTTCACGTCCCCGAGATGCAGGCCCGTGTCGAGGAGATCGTGGCTCGGTTCGTGTCTGACGCCTCTTCGCCCCACCGCTTTACGGTTCGCGTCCTGGGGGTCGGGAGCCCGTCATGGCGGAACGATGCTCGAAAAATGCTGCGGTCGATCCCGGCAGCGACCCCCGGAGTTCAGGCCTGGATCATGTCCCGCGAGGAGGCGGCCTACCTCACCGCCCTCCTCCGCCAGCGCAGTGACTGCGCAGAGCTCCCCACCGGACCGGTGCAGGCCGGCAACGGCTTGCCGGCAGTGCTCTCTGGAGGCCGGCGGAGGTCCTATGTTCAGGACGTCGCCTTGACTCCGGCGTGGCCCGGATGGCAGTCGCTTCCGGGGGTGTGCGACGAGGGAATCACGCTCGACCTCCAGCCGCTGCTGACACGTGACGGCGCTGCGGTGGAGGCAGTGCTCCGCTGCCGCATCGATCAGGTGGAGCGGATGGCCTCGGTGCCGGTGACACTGGCCACTGCTGAACGCCAGAGAGTGCAGATCGAGGTTCCGCAGGTGTCCGCAGTCCGTATCGGCGAGCGGTTCCGATGGCCGGTGTCCCAGGTCCTGGTCGTCGGGCTGGGGTTGGTGCCCTGGCCGGTGCCTGGCAACAATACCGCCAGCACCGCCGCCCTGTTCACCGACGCCAAGCGGACCGATGTGGTCGTCCTGGTGGAGCCCAGGCTCCGCGGTGCACAATGAATCTGTCTTCCCGACGCCGGTTCCTCCCGGCCGCCTTTTTCTCAAGGTCGATCAACACCAGTGGGGCACACCAGACGAATCACTTCTGTCGGGGTGGATCCCGTCACGCCTGGCTGATTCGTCCGCCGCTCCCCGTCGCCAGAGTCTAGGAATCCTTCATGAGTTCAGCACCCGTTCGTCGCGTCGTGATCACCGGCATGGGGCTGGTCAGCCCGCTGGGCTTGGGGCTGGAGGATGTCTGGCAGGGGTTGGTGACGGGGAGGAGTGCCATCGGCCCTCTGGAATCGTTCGATGCCGGTGGGTTGCCACTGCGATACGCGGCGGAGGCGCGGGGATTCACCGGAGAGATCGACAACTTTGGCCCCCTCGAGCCGGAGACCAAGAAGGCCATCCGCAAAGGCCTCAAGGTGATGTGCCGGGAGAGCCAGATGGGGGTGGCAGCGGCCCAGCGGGCGCTGCACGACTGTGGCATCTCCACAGCGGCCGACGGGCCTGAGCGGTTTGGCTGCGTCTTCGGCTCGGATTACATGCTGACCCTGCCTGAGGACTTCACCGCCAGCGTGGCCCGTTGCCGCGGTGCCGACGGCGGTTTTGAATTCGATCGCTGGGCCAGTGATGGCATGCCCCAACTGACCCCGCTGTGGCTGCTCAAATATCTTCCCAACATGCCCGCCAGCCACATCGCCATCTACAACGACCTCCGCGGCCCGAGTAACTCGCTGACGCTCCGGGAGGCCAGCGGCCATCTGGCAGTCGGCGAGGCAACAGTGACGATCCAGCGAGGCGCAGCCGACGTCATGCTGGCCGGTGCGACCGGGACCCGGGTGCATCCGATGAAGACGGTGCATGCGTTGCAGTGCGAGCAGGTGGCCTTTGGTGATGACGATCCGCGGAGTTGGAGCCGACCTTTTGATCGCCAGCGCCGGGGCATGGTGCTCGGCGAAGGGGCCGCAGTGCTGGTCCTTGAGGAGTTTTCCCACGCTACCGCCCGTGGGGCGCGGATCTACGGCGAGGTCCTCGGCCACGCTGCCCGCAGTGCCAATGACTCCCGCGGTGTCGGCCTCCGCCGCAGGGCGCTGGGGCTGGCGATGCGGCGGGCTGTGGAAATGGCTCGATTGCCGATGGGTCTCCCCTCCCACATCCATGCGCATGGGGTCAGTACGGTGGCCGGCGACCGCGATGAGGCGGCTGCCCTCGCCGACGTGTTTGGCGATGCCGTCGAGCGGATTCCCACCGTTGCAGCCAAGGGACACTTCGGAAATCTCGGAGCCGGCAGCGGGTTGGTGGAGTGCATCGCCAGCCTGATGGCGATGCGGGCTGGGGCCCTGTTTCCGTTGCTCAACTACCGTACGCCCGACCCGGATTGCCAGATTCGGGCCGCCGTCTCGGGCGAAGACGCTGGCACTTCATTCATTTCCTCGTCGGTGACACCGCAGGGCCAAGCTGGTTGCGTCATCATCGGAGGCTGGAATCTAGGGGCTTAAGGCCCCCTTCTACCGCTCACCGCCGAGGGGGATCCGTCGCCCGAACAAGGGCGGCTCCTTGACAGTCGGTGCCCGTGCCCATACCTTCACGGGTTGTGCCTCGTGGAGAAGCTGCTGGTTCTTGGGTGCGCTGTCTCAGAAGCGCGTACGGGAGACGCTTGTGCGCCCCCCAGACGCGGGCTTGTGTGGCGGGCGACCAGTTCGTGTATGGCGTCGGCTCGCCGGCAGTGCCATCCAGGCAGAGCCGTCCGCAGGCTTGCCACGGTCCGTTCGCGCACGAAATTGCCGGAATCGCTGTCTGAGACATTCATGAAGCCAGAAGAAATCCTCCGCATCGTCGACGCGATCCACCGCGATAAAAACATCGACAAGGAAATCGTCTTCCAGGCGATTGAAGCGGCACTGGCCACGGCGCTGGCCCGTCAGTACGGCGAGGCAGCCGACATTCAAGTTGGCATCGATCGTGCCGATGGTCGCGTCAGCGGCACCCGGGATGGGGTGGAGATTGACACCCAGGAACTCTCCGGACGGATTGGCGCCCAGACCGCGAAGCAGGTCATCATCCAGAAGATCCGCGAAGCGGAACGCGACGCCATTCACGATGAGTTTGAAGAGCAGATCGGACTGATGGTGTCGGGGGTTGTGAGCCGGTTCGAGGGCGCCACTGCCACCGTGACGCTTGGCGCCAACACCGAGGCCATCCTGCCCCGTAGTGAGCAGATCCCCGGCGAGACGTTTCATCCCAACGAACGGATCCGGGCGACCATCTTTGAGGTCCGCAAGGTTGGAAGCCGGGTGAAGATCATTCTCTCCCGGATCCGCCCGCAACTCGTTCAGCGGCTGTTTGAGCAGGAAATCCCCGAAATCGCTGATGGCGTGATTGAGATCAGGGCCATTTCTCGTGAGCCTGGCTACCGCAGCAAGGTCGCCGTGATCAGTTCCGACGCCCGTGTCGACTGCGTCGGGGCCTGTGTCGGTGTCCGTGGTAACCGCATTAAGAATATCGTTGAGGAACTCGGCGGCGAACGGATCGACATCGTCCGCTGGAGCGACGACCTCCAAGTGCTCGTTCCGAACGCGCTGCAGCCTGCCGAGGTGGACGAGGTGATCCTCTGTCAGATGCTCGGACGGGGTATTGTCTTGGTGCGCGAGGATCAGCTCTCCCTAGCCATCGGTCGTCGCGGGCAGAATGTCCGTCTGGCGAGCAAGCTCTGTGGCTGGGATATCGAGATCATGACTCGCGAGGAGCTCGATCAGCAGATCGAACGGGCTGTCACTGGTTTCTCGTCGATCGAGGGGCTTGATGAGTCCCTGGCCGAGAAGCTCGTCGGCGAGGGCTTTCTCTCCTACGACGACCTGTCGGTGATCGAACCCGATGACCTGATGGAGATGGGTGGGCTGACCGCAGAAGCAGTTGATCAGATCGTTCTGGTGGCAGAGTCGCGAGCGACGGAGGCCGAAGCGGCCGCCGCGGATGAGCGCCGCAAGCACCGTGAGCAGGATCGGATCGACAAGGCGACCGCGGAGGCAGATGCTGTCGAGCGGGTGCTCAATGAGACGCGGGCAGCTGCGGCCGCTGCTGCTGGTGCGGCGGAGGCCGGTGTGGCTGACGCCGCGGATGGCGGTGCTGCCACGGTGGGCGGGCCGGAGTGATGGTCAGGCGTGCAAATGTCTTGTCGGGAGTGGGGATTTGGTCGTTTTTCGCACTTTTGCCAGCGGTTTGGCATGGCTGGCGTTGGGGATGTGGTTGGTATTGTTTTGCAAGGTTGAGCATTCCGGTTAGGTTTTCTGGATCGGAAGCTTGGGCCCTTGGTGCCCGGAGTGTTTCCGAGGCTGTGGTCACGAGAGCGGTCGTCCGACGAGGTGAGCGTGGCAGTTCGCATTTACACCCTGGCGAAGGAACTGAAACTCGACAGCAAGGAGCTTGTCGAGTTATGTTCCCGCGCCGGCATCCAGGACAAAGGCTCGGCCCTCGCCAGCATGACCGACGAGGAGGTTGCCAAGCTCAGGGAGTTTATGGCCGGTAAGGCCAAGGCTCCTGAGCGTACGGCTTCCGGACCAACGATGGTCCGTCCTTCCGCCGCTGGTCGGCCAACGACCTCCGGAAGGCCCCCAGTCATTCCCTCCAAGCCGTCGGCTGCGTCGACGGTCAAGCAGCCCCCATCTCCCCCCGCTGAAGGCGCCCTTCCGGCAGTCTCTGCGGGGCCCGCTGCCGCAAGCCCGGGTTCCGCTGGCGTGAGCAGCGCAGGTTCCGCTGGCGCAAGCCCAGTCCAGCGACCGCTTGGTCCGTCACTTCGTCCTTCGTTGGGTGGTCCGTCTGGAACAGTCACTCCCCGTCCTGGTGATGGGGGTGGGCTGCGCCGTACCGCGGAGCAACCCCGTGGAGCCGAGGCTGGTAGTCGAAGCGATGCTTCTGGCGATTCTGCCCCTGTCCGTAGCAGCCTGCCCGCTCCGCAGCGGCCGATTGCCCCTCTGCCTCCCCCCATCAGCCGTCCTGCTGGCCCGGTGCGCCGTGAGGACTACATCGCCCCGGGCGGTGTAGCCCGCAGTAGGCCGCCCGAAATCGGCGGCAAGCCATCCGAGCCCCGTCCTCGGCCGGTTGGTCTCCGCCCTGGCGGCGACGGTCCCAAGCCGGCGCCGCGTCCAGCCTTCAAACTAGCGCCGCTCCCCTCGGCGGGTCGGCCGCCAGTCACTCGTGGTCCCCAAGAACCGGCAGCGCAGAAGCCCGACGTCAAACTTCCCCTGGATGCTATCCGTAGCGCCAAGGCAGGTGGCGCCAAGCCGCTTGCTGATCACATGCGGAAGCACGAACAGCGGCAGGCCGAAGTGGCTCGGGCACGGACGGCTGGTCCGGGGGGCCCTGCCCGACCCGCTGGCCGCGGTGGCCCCGGCATGGCTCCTGTGCCGCCACCGATGGAGTCGGGGGTTCGTCCGCGCCGCACCCCTGCCAAGGGGCCTGGTCAAGGCGACGATTTGCTCGGTGGCCGCGAGGCGAGGCAACTCAACCGCAAGCGCGTTGAATCGCGTGGCGGCGGTGATGATGACGATGGTGCTGCCCGCCGCCGTCGGGCACGGCAGCGCCGCGGGAGTACGGTCTCCACGGCGGCTCCTCGAAAAACCAATGCCTCCATTCAGGTCCCCTGCACCGTGCGGGCCTTCTCTGAAGCGATCGGCCTCTCGGCGAGTGCGGTCCTCAAGAAACTGCTCGCTTTCGGCATGCAGTCGATGCCCAGCATGGGCTCGATGCTCGATCGCGACACGGTCGATTTACTGGCGGCCGAGTTGGGCGTGCAACTCGATCTGAAGACGGCTGAAGACCTCGAGAAAGATCTGCTTGCCGGCTTCGACGCCATCGATGAGGATCCGGCCAAGCGTGAGTCGCGGGCTCCTGTTGTGACTTTCCTCGGTCACGTCGACCATGGCAAGACATCGCTCTTGGACCGCATTCTGGGAATGAATGTTGCCGCCCGCGAAAGTGGTGGTATTACCCAGCACATCCGGGCGTATAGCGTTCACCGCAACGACAAGGCGATCACCTTTGTCGATACGCCGGGCCACGAGGCTTTCACACAGATGCGGGCTCGCGGTGCGAACGTCACCGACTGCGCTGTGGTGGTGATTGCCGCCGACGACGGCATCATGCCCCAGACCGAGGAAGCAATCAGCCATGCCAAGGCGGCCGGCGTGCCGATCGTGGTTTGCATCAATAAGATCGATCTTCCTGGTTTCGATATCCAGCGGATCTACCAGCAACTGGCCGCCAGCGACCTCCTCCCCACGGAGTGGGGCGGCGAGACGGAAGTGGTGAAGACCAGTGCCCTCACCGGCGAGGGGGTCGACCAACTTCTCGACATGCTGCTGACGATCGCTGAACTGCACGACCTGCGTGCCAATCAGGATCGGGCGGCTGCCGGCGTCTGTCTCGATGCGTCGATCCACGAGGGGCGAGGTGTTTCGGCCTGTCTCCTTGTCCAGAAGGGGACGCTCCGGGTCGGTGATTCAATCGTCTGCGGAGAGGCCAGCGGCACCGTCAAGGCAATGCGAGACACGCTTGGCAAGAAACGGCTTACCGAGGCCGGCCCCTCCCAGCCAGTGCTGGTCAGTGGACTCGACATTGCCCCGGGGGCGGGTGACCGCTTCCAGGTGGTCGATTCGATCGCCATGGCACGCGAGGTGGCGCTGAAGCGCAGTGGCATCCGCCGCCACAGCAGTCTCTCCAGTACGCCGGTGCATGTGACGCTCGAGAATCTCCTCGACCGTCTCGGTACCCAGAAGACTCCAACGCTCAATCTTATTGTCAGGGCGGATGTGCGTGGGTCGATCGAGGCGATTCTCAAGGAACTCACCAAGCTCGATCATCCCGAGGTCAAGATTCGAATTCTTCAGGCGACGGTGGGTGGGGTGACCGAAGCGGACGTGCAACTGGCGGATGCTTCAGACGCGGTGATCATCGCTTTCAACGTTGTTCCCGACGAACGTGCCCGGTCGCTGGCCGAGGATCTCGGCGTGCAGGTGCGGCGTTACGAGATCATTTACCAGGTCACCGACGACCTCAAGGATGCTCTTGAGGGAATGCTCGCGCCAGAGAAGCGGGAAACAGAACTGGGCCGTGCCTTGGTGCAGCGGACCTACTCCATCAGTCGCATCGGCGTGATCGCCGGTTGCCGTGTGATCTCTGGGGTCATTGCCCGGAACGGCCGGCTGCGGGTGATCCGCGACAACCGCATCCTCGGGGACTATGGACTTGAATCGCTGAAGCGGGAGAAAGACGACGCCCGCGAGGTCCGCGATGGTTTGGAGTGCGGCATCAAACTCAACGGATTCAACGACATCAAGGAGGGCGATATCTTCGAGTGCTACCGGATCGAGGAAGTCGCGCGGACGCTGTCGTGACCACGCGCCGTCAATTGAAGGCTGCGGAAGCGGTGAGGGAGGTGGTGAGCATGGCCATCCTCACGCAGGTCCGTGATCCACGCGTTCGTAACGTCACCGTGACTGGCGTCGAGATGGACGCCGACATGCGCGGCGCCACCATCCGCGTCTCCGTGATGGGTGATGAGGCGAAGCAGACGCTGGCGCTGCGTGGTCTGGCAAACTCCGCCGGTTTCCTCCAGGCGCAGATCGCCGACCGGATCGAGACCCGCTACACCCCCCGCCTGAAGTTCGAGCTCGACGGAGGCGTGAAGAAGTCGATCGAGATTGCCCGCATGCTTGCCGAGGTGTTGCCTCGGGAACCGGAGGCGGCGGATGCCGTCGAACAGGCCCCCTCGGGGGATGTGCAGGGCGAGGATTCACAGGAAGAGGCATGACTACACCGAACCGACAGCAGCCCAACAGGCAGCAGCTTGTGGCCAAGCTGCACAAGGCCCTGCGGGCCACGTACAAGCCCGTCGATCACGACAATCAGCGGCCCCTGCTGGAGCAGGTGTTGTATGCCTGCTGCCTCGAGAACACCCCCTACGACGTCGCTGCCCAATCGATGAAGCGGCTCGGGGAGAGTTACTTCGACCTCAACGAGGTGCGGGTCACGACCGTGGCCGAACTGGCCGAGACGCTCCACGATCTTCCCGATCCTTCCCGGGCGGCATTGGCGCTGCGCCGCGTGCTGCAGGGGGTCTTCGAGTCGACCTACAGTTTCTCGCTTGAGAACGCCAAAAAGCACTCAATCGCGCACGGCATGAAGATCCTCGAACACATCCACGGCATCCCTCCGTTCGTGGTGGCGTTCATTGGATCGACCAGTCTGGGAGGGCATTTCATCCCTCTCGACATGGGAGCGATGCAGGGATTGTTTCTCGTGGGCATTATCTCCCAGGAGGAGTATGACGCGGATAAGTCCCCCGGCCTCGAACGCTTCATCCCCAAGAAGGCCAGCCTCGAATTTGGTTCGTTGCTGCACCAGTTCGGCGTCGATGTTCTTGCCAATCTCCATGGCTCGGGCGTCAAGAAGGTCCTGCAGGCGACCAACCCCGACGCGAAACGTTTGCCGAAGCGCGGTGAGCCGTTGCCGCGGCCAAACCCTCCGCCAGCGGCAGTCAGCAAGGATTCCCTGCGTGCCGCTGAGGCTGCCAAAACAGCGGCTGAGGAGCATCGCCCCGCAGGGCCTCAGGCCGCTGCGAGGCCGGCTGGAAAGACTCCCATGCCGCCGCCTGGATCCGGCCCGAAACGGGCGGCCGACGGGACACCCGTGGCGGGAAGTAAGCCCGGGCCGAAGCCTTTCGTGGTCAAGCCGAATGTGGGGCGGCCCCCGGCCGTCAAACCTCCTGAGCCGGTTGCACCGGCCCCGGTCATGGCCAAAAAGGGGGAGGTAGCGAAAAAGCCTGCTGCTCCCAAGGCGGCCGCCAAATCGGTCCTGCCGCCGCCCAAGGGGGGGACAGTTGCCGTCACACCCGCTGCAGATGGAGGTGCCGGTAGCCGGAAGGCACCCCCTGCGAAGCCCCCGATCCCGAAGCCCCCGATCGCGAAGCCGACTGGGGGATCAGCCAAGGGCAAACGTGAGTTGCCGCCCCGTTCGGCCGCTGCCGGTCCAAAGCCGGTGGCTGGTGATCGTCCCTCCGACGATCTGTCGCGCCGCAAGCCGAGGTAGCCCACCGTTTTCGAGCATCCAAGGATCCTCCCCACGTCACGCCCAATCATCGGAGCACACGGTGGCAGGCCATTCCCATTGGGCCAACATCTCCCGCAAGAAGTCGTTGATCGACGCCAAACGTGGCAAGTTGTGGAGCAAGTTGGCGAAGGCGATCATTGTGGCTGCCAAGCATGGCGGCCCCGACCCAGACGCCAACCTCCGTCTCCGTTACGCGATCGACGCCGCCAAGGCGGTGAGCATGCCCAAGGACAACATCCAGCGGGCGATCCGAACAGGTATCGGGGAACTCAAGGGGGGAAACCTCGAAGAATCGATGTACGAGGGCTATGCCTCCGGGGGCGTGGCGGTGCTGTGCGAGATCCTCACCGACAACAAGAACCGGACTGCCCCTGAGATCCGCAAGATCTTCGAGATGTGTGACGGCAAACTGGGAGCCACCGGTTGCGTGGCCTACCTCTTCCAGCGTAAGGGCGCGATTCGTCTTCCCTTGGCTTCCTGCCCGGAGGATCGGCTGATGGAGGTCGCTCTCGAGGCGGGCGCAGATGATGTCAAGCCCGCCGGCGACCGCTGGGAGGTGATCTGCGAACCGTCTGCGATGGTGGGGGTGATGACTGCGTTGCAGGGGGCGGGAATGACGGTTGAATCGAACGAAATCGTCCGTATTCCGACCAATTCAGTCGACGTCGAGGACGTGGACACAGCCCGCAAGGTGCTCGCCTTGATGGAGCGACTCGACGACCACGACGATGTCCAGAGCGTGTCCGCAAACTTCAACATCCCCGACGAGGCGATGGCCCAACTCGGTTGAGGAGCGTGCCGGACCATCTCGCATGGCCTTCGGCTCTCGCCTCCCGTCGGTTGCTTCGCGGAGCGCAGTTTTCCTGGCGTCACCGGCTCTGCGGGGGCGTTTTGCCCGCGGCTGCGGCTGCCGCTCCCGGCTGCTCAGAGTGTTCCACCTGCGGCCAGTAGGTGTCGAAATCGAACTGCGGGCTGTTATCCAGATCGTGGCATTCCATGCAGTTGTTGATCACCTTCTGCCGACCTTGAGGGGTGTCGATCGAGAGGCGGATGTCGGCCCGGAGGCGGTCGCGCTCGGCAGTCGGCACCCGCACATCGCCCCGCTCCGCCGAAGCATGGGTAGCCGCTGGGCCGTGACAGTTCTCGCAGCCTTGTTGGGCGAGTTGCGGCGTGGCCTTGATCCCCATGAATCCCCCGTCAAATGGCTGATACTTCTGCGGCGCCCAGCCGACGACATGACACGACAGGCACTCCGGATCACCGTCGCGACGGGGCGACTGTGTTTCGAGCGTCGTCAGGGCCTTGGCGTGCCCGGAATCGGCCCACACCTCATGCGATGATGCATGGCAATCGGCGCAGGCGGCGCTGCCTGCAAACCGCCTGCCGCTGGGGTGCCGCGACGGCGCCAGTCCCAGGCCAGTCAGACCCAGGGTCTCCAACTGCCCCTGATAGTCGGCGAGGAGGCGAATCATGTCGTCTGCCTCTCCCCAGCGTGCATCCAGAGGTACCCGCTGCGAACGCATCGGTTCGAGATCGTCATCGAACAGCCCCACCACCACCGCAAACATCCCTTTGTGTCCCAGTTCGAGAAGGTACCTCGGGGAATGGGGAGTGCCCGTGGTGGCGGTTGGCACCGGAAGACTCCGCGGCTGCGCAGGCGGTTCCTCGGCGCCCCCGGCAGTCACCACGAGATCGAATTGCGGGTAGAGGGCGGCGAGGCGGGCGGTCTCCTCCGGAGCGGCCCACGACAGGAGTACCTGGTGATCGCAGTCGGCCTTGGCGAGGGCAGCAGCCGGTTCCACGATGGCCTCAGCCGCGGGTGCGACCTCGATGAGGTCATTGCGGACCTGGCTGGCCTCTTCGTCGCCGAGGACAGCGACAATGCCGATCCGCAGGCCCCCGGCCTCGACGATCTGGAAGCGGGGGACGATCCCGGTATCGAGCCCGAGGAGTCCGACATTGGCGGAGGTGAACGGTGTTGGCTGGTCGCCGACGGAGGACACAGCAGCCACGATGCCCTCGGTGGGAAGGCGGAGGTCGTGTGGCCCGAAGCCAATGCCGGCGTACTTCATCGTCTTGAGCCCATCGGCGATGGAATTGAATTTGATCTCTGTCTGACGACCGAAGCGGCGGACTTGCCCCCCTAGGTCGATCGGCACGATCGGCCAATCGGCGGATGTCATGGCCTGGAAGAAGTTCCGCCGCCGGCTCAGGCCACCCTTCTGGTTCTCCTTGCCAGTGCAGCCGCAGGGCTCGATGTAGCCGTCGAGTTCCCCGGTGAACACCAGCGCCACCCGGGGGCGCCCCCAGTCGCGAAACAGATCGCCGTTTCTGCCACGAAATATTGCGGCGGTCTCTTCCGACACCCCCGGGCCACGGTCGGGCCGCGGTCCCTCCGTGGTTGCGGCGGTGGCGGGGCTCGCACCATCGTCACCCCGTGCTGGCACGGCGGCGAGGAAGGGAATCGCGAGGAGGAGGGGGAGCAGGCTGACAGAGCGACGCTGGGGCATGACGGTGGCTTCCGGGAACGGGGATTCCCGAATCGTGAGTCCCCGGCCGAATCAAGGGCCGATGGTGACGCAGACCGGGATGCTCATCGTGGGGGAATCGGGATGGCCTGTATCGAGGATGATGCGGCCCGCCGGGGCCTGCTTTGAGCCGATGTGATTGCACGGGGGGCTGCCGGCAGGGATGGTGATCGTCAGCGGTATCCGCACCACAGCACTGGTGCCGACCGCTTTACTCTCACCGACCTCCACGAGCATCGACGCTGGCACCACTTCACGGACTACGGGCCGGACCGCGTCGCGGTGCGGACCTTTGGCGGTGATGAACAACTGGATGTGCTGGCCGGCACGGCCAGACACGGTGCCCAACTGCAGTGCCTGACGGGAGGAATCCCATCCCTGGCCCGCCAAGGCAAGATCACCCGTCACCGTTCCCTCGACCACCACCTCCGCCGTCACCTCCTCAGGGACTCGGAGGGCAACGCTGACGGTCTTTCGCAGCGGGCCGATCGGCACTCCGGGGAGAATCGCCACGTTGAGGGTGAAGCCCCCCGTGGCGCCCGCCTCCTTCGCCACCTCCTCCGCAGGCAGTGGCTCGGTGGTAAATGAGACAAATTGGGAGTTTTCGGAGTCGGGACTGCTGACGGAGTCGACGCTCGGGGCCTCCTTGCCGTAGGTGAAGATCCGCGCCGAGGCCTGCTCGCCACCGCTGGCGGAGATCCGTGTGAGGACGATCGACTTCGGCTCTGCCTTCCAGACCGGAACAACTGTTCCCTCGATGACGAAAGCAATCTCTGGGCGTCGCGGGTCGTTGGTGAACACGGTGGCCTGCTGCCGAAACGGTCCGCCCTGTTTCCCCCGCCAGCGCAGCCGCAGCCGTGCCGCTGCGCCGGGAGCGACGGCCTTCTCGCCATCGGAATCGCCACCGGCGGAATCTTCGAAATCGCTGACGGTGCAACTGCATGACGTCGCCCCGCGCGTGATCGTCAAGTTGGCTTCACCGCTGTTGCCGATGATGAACTCGTGAGTCTCCTCTGCTCCCTCGGCCATCGTGCCGAACGAATACTGCGTGGAGGGGGCCTCCACCCGCGGCACCGAGTTCCCTGGCTTGGCTGGGTCAAACTCCCCGAGTCGCCAAGGCCGCAGCGCCGCCGTGAGCGCCCGCGAGCCGCCCCCCAGCGTGCCTCCCACCAAGAGTGCGAACAGGGCTACGCGCCAAGCATTCGGGACTGGCATCCGCATCGCAATTCCGCCCGTCTGAGCGGCCTCCATCGTCATGTCGGCTGGAGCAACTCTGGCTCCCCAGCCATCGATTGTAGCCCCTGCCGGCATCGGGGAACTGTCAGTAAGACTTGGCCAGGACGCTCGGCCGAGCCACCTCTTGGCCGGTGACCACGCACCTCCCCGGTTCGTCCGGCCCTTCCATGGGGATGCAACGGACGGTGATCTTGAGCGGGTCGAGGGCCGCAGCCACAGCTGGGTCGTCGGCCACGTGGACATGGGCAAATCCCCCCCCTGCCGTCACTCCATCCTGGCTCGCGTCGCCACTGCTGAAGAATTCCCGCACCGCGTCCAGGCTCGCCAGACGGACGCTCCGCCGGTCGCGAAAGGCACGGGCCCGATCGAAGAGCCCCTGCTGGATCTCCTCGAGGAGCCGCGGTGCTTCGGCAGCGAATCGGGCGATCGGCAGACTGGTGCGTTCCTTGGGCGGGCGGTCCCGGCGGGTGAGACTGACGGAGCCGGCGGCGAGATCCCGCGGTCCGATCTCCACTCTCAGCGGCACCCCCTGCTTGATGTACTGCCAAGTCTTGTCGCCGCCGCGGATTTCACGGGTGTCGGTGCGGGCACGGATCGGCTCGCCACCGAACCTGGCCGCGGCCAGTTCGGCCTCTAGCGAGCGGCAGCAGGCCAGCACCGATTCCTTCTCTTCAGGGGTCCGGTGGATCGGCAGCAGGACCACCTGGGTGGGGGCGATCCGCGGCGGGAGCACGAGCCCGTCGTCGTCGGCATGGGTCATGATCACGGCTCCGATCAGCCTCGTCGACACCCCCCACGAGGTTGTCCAGCAGTATTCCTCGGTCCCCGATTGGCTGGCGAACTTCATCTCCTGTGCACGGGCAAAATTCTGCCCCAGAAAGTGCGAAGTGCCGGCTTGGAGCGCCTTGCCGTCCTGCATCATGGCCTCGATGGAGAAGGTGTCGACGGCACCGGGAAAACGTTCCGCCGCCGGCTTGGGGCCACGGATCACCGGCATCGCGAGATCCCGCTCCGCAAACGTGGCGTAGACGTCGAGCATTCGCAGCGTCTCCTCCACCGCTTCCTCGCGGGTAGCGTGGGCGGTGTGCCCCTCTTGCCAGAGGAATTCCGTCGTGCGGAGGAAGAGCCGCGGCCTCATCTCCCAGCGGACGACATTGGCCCACTGATTAATGAGCAGCGGGAGGTCACGCCACGATTGGATCCAACGGGCGAACATGGCGCCAATGATCGTCTCGCTTGTCGGTCGGACGATGAGCGGTTCTTCGAGTTTCCCGGTGGGCACAAGCTTGCCTTCGGGGGAGAGTTCCAGCCGGTGGTGCGTGACCACAGCGCATTCCTTGGCGAAGCCTTCGACGTGCTGCGCCTCCTTCTCCAGGTAGGAGAGGGGAATGAAGAGGGGGAAATAGGCGTTTTGATGGCCGGTGTCCTTGAACATCCGGTCGAGGATTGCCTGCATCCGCTCCCAGACGGCGTAGCCATTGGGCTTGATCACCATGCAGCCGCGGACGGGCGACTGTTCAGCCAAGTCGGCGGCCTTCACCACCTGCTGATACCACTCGGGGTAGTCTTCGGCGCGGGTGGGCGAGATCGCGTGGTCGGGCATGGGGGTCTCCGTGAAATGCTGTCAGCGTGGCGGGAGCGTTGAGCGAAGGGGCAAAGCAGCGAAGGGGAGATTGTAGTCCTTGCGCCTCGATTGCGGGCAGCGGGGGCCGGCGGGCTGTGGACAAACTCCGCGTGGGACCGGCGGCGGGATTCATGCGGAGGCCGCTGGGGAGAAAACCTGATGTTTTCCAAGCGGGATACAGTTCATGAATGGTAGACTGCGGTCTCACCGAGCGCGGGACGCCTGTGCCGCTGCCCCCTTTCCGGACGACGCCCTTCCCGGTTCACGCATGCCGCCAGCCGATCCTCCCAGCCGAGCGGGCCGACCCTCCTCCCCGCGCCGCTGCGTCACCGAACTCTCCCCCCAGACGGCGGTCGAGCAGGTGTTTCTGGCAACGCACAAACAGCTCCGCCCCAACCGCAACGGGCAGCTCTATCTGCAGGTCGAGCTGGCCGATCGCAGTGGGGCGATCACGGGACGGATGTGGAACGCCTCCGATGCCGAATTCGAGGCCTTTGATGACGGCGACTACGTCCGTGTCGAAGGGATGACGCAACTCTTCTCAGGCAATCTCCAGATCATCATTCAGGGGATCGGTCGGGTCGATCCGCGGGGCATCGACGAGCGTGAGTTTCAGGTGCTCTCGGCTGCCGATGTCGCCCGGCTCCGCGGCGAGTTGGCAGAATTACTGGGGACGATTCCCCCCGGTCCGCTCCGCGAACTGTGCGACGAGACGCTGGCCGACGGCGAACTGATGACGGCCTTCTGTCGCAGCCCCGCGGGGGTCAAACACCACCATGCTCACGCCGGCGGATTGCTCGAGCATGTCGTCAATCTCCTCCGATTGGCGCATTGCGTGGCCCCCCTCTACCCCGCCATCGACCGCGACTTGCTGCTGGTGGGAGTGCTGTTCCACGACATTGGCAAGACGATCGAACTGGAGAGCGAGCGGGGCTTCTCGTACACCGATGCTGGCCAGTTGCTCGGTCATGTGCTCCTCGGGCTCGAGATCGTGGAAAAGAAACGAGAGCAGGTGGAGGCCCGCATCGGTCGCCCCATCGAGGATGAGTTGGTGGTCAGAATCAAGCACATGGTGGCAAGCCACCACGGACAGTACGAGTTCGGCGCCCCGAAGTTGCCCATGACGCTTGAGGCGCTGGCGCTGCACCACCTCGATCACATGGACGCCAAACTGGCAGGAATCCTGCAGTTGATGCAAAACGAGGCGGCGATCGACGGCGGTTGGACGCAGTACCAGCAGTCGCTGGGACGGAAGTTCTTCAAGGGCCGCGGCTGACTGTCCCCATTCGTCCGGGGACGGGACCGCGTGGAGGATTGCCATGCCGTCAGGCGACAGCGACCGTGCTTCATCCCGTCGGCAAAGTGACACCGATGCTGCCGCGCCGGCGGCGATCGCTGGCCGAGGGGAAGTGATCGGGACCTTTCGCCGCGCCGCGGGGGGCTACGGGTTCGTCCGACCGCTCTCCAGTGCGGGTGACCGCAGCGGCGATGTCCACATCGCCCAAGCGGCATCGCTTGACGCGGTCAACGGCGACACCGTTCGGGTGAGGCTCTCGAAATCGCGCGACCTCCGCCGGCCCGGCCCTTCCGGAGAGATCGTCGAGGTCGTGATCCGGCGGACGACCCGTTTCGTGGGTCGCTATTTTTCTGCGTCTGGCTCCGGCTGGGTGCAGGTCGATGGCGGGGCATTCGTCCGCCCCGTGGCAGTCGGAGACCCGGGGGCCAAGAGCGTCCGCGAGAACGACAAGGTGGTGGTGGAGATCGTCCGCTTTCCGAACCCCTTCCATGATGGCGAGGGCGTCGTGGCGGAGATCCTCGGCCAGGCCGGAGAGCCGGGGGTCGACACGATGTCGATCATCCACGAATTCGCACTGCCGGGGCCCTTCGCGGAGGAGGTTCTCGAGTCGGCGCGTCAGCAGGCAGCTCGGTTCACCGAGGAGGTACCGGAGGATCGGCGCGACCTCACGGCGCGGACGATCATCACCATCGATCCGGTCGATGCCCGCGACTTCGACGATGCGATTTCGCTGGAACGGATCGAGCGTGATCACTGGCTCCTGGGCGTGCATATCGCCGACGTGGCGCATTTCGTGCCAGAGGGGTCGCCGCTCGATCAGGAGGCGCTCGCCCGGGGGACGAGTGTCTATCTACCCGATCGAGTGATCCCCATGCTCCCGGAGATCGTCTCCAACAACCTCGCCAGTTTGCAGCCCGGGCGCGTGCGGTATGCCCGCACCTGCTGGATTGAGTTCTCTTCCGAAGGGGTCCCGGTTCACGCGGAAGTGGAGCGGTCCGCCATCCGCAGTTGCCGCCGGTTCACCTACGAGGAGGTCGACCTGTTTCTCGCCGACCCCAACACCCAATCTGTGGAGATGACTCCCGTCGTCCGGGAACTGTTGGGACGGATGCGGGACTTGGCCCGGCTGCTCCACGCCCGACGGAGGGCCCGCGGCAGCCTCGAACTCCAGATGCCCGAGGTGAAGATCGATCTGGACCGGGATGGCCGCGTCTCGGGCGCCCACGTCGTTGAGAATACCGAGAGCCATAAGATCATCGAGGAGTTCATGCTTTCGGCCAACGAGGCGGTGGCCGAGCGCTTGGCCGCTGTCGGGGCCGGTTTCCTCCGCCGCGTCCACGCCCCTCCAGACCCCAGAAAACTCCGGCAACTGACGGAGTTCGTCTCTGAGCTCGGGTTCGAGGTTGATACGCTCGAGAGCCGCTTCGAACTCCAGCGGTTGCTGGGCTTGACCAGGGGCCGGCCCGAGGAGCACGCCGTGCACTTCGCTGTCCTTCGCAGCCTGGCCCGTGCTGTCTATGGCCCCCAGCCCGAGGGGCACTACGCGCTGGCGAGCGACTGTTACTGCCATTTCACCTCGCCGATCCGTCGCTACCCCGACCTCGTCGTTCACCGGGCACTCGACGCGGTGGCCCGAGGCCGCCGCCCGCCGCCAGACGGCCTGGTCGATCTGGGGATGCACTGCTCCACCCTGGAACGGCGGGCGGAGTCGGCCGAACGGGAACTTGTGAAGCTCAAGTTGCTGCTCTTCCTGTCGTCGCGGATCGGCACCGAGATGGACGCGGTGGTGACCGGAGTGGAGCCGTTTGGCCTCTTCGTACAGGGGTTGGAACTCCCGGCCGAGGGGCTCTTGCCGCTCACGGCATTGCCAGCCGATTCCTACCGCTTTGAGCGTGCCAGCCACACGTTGGCCGGCCGTCGCCTCGGTCAGTCGTTTCGCCTCGGCGATCGGGTGCGGGTGGCGGTGAAACGGGTCGATCTCGACCGTCGCTCGCTCGACTTCCGTTTCGTCGGCGATGCCCGGCAGGCGCCGAAGACCGCTCCAACGCCCCAGGCCGGACCGACCCCGCAGGGGGGCAAGGCAGCCAGCCATGCGAGGAAGTCGCGGTTTGCCGGGGGGAAAAAGGCCGGCGGTGGAAAAGGGAGTTCCCGATCCGCCGCCCGCGGATTGCGTCCCGGCCGCTGATCCGCCGGCAGGGTTCTCGCAGGCGGTCGCTAGACTGCCTCAAGCGACCGCCTCGTGCGGCAAGGTCCGGCACTTTATCCACAGCCGGCTCAACAAGGATTCCCCCCACACAAGGATTTTCCCCACACAAGGATT
>QWOP01000003.1 GCA_003669605.1 Planctomycetota bacterium | reverse complement strand
GGATCGTCATGCATGGGAGCTGCGCGGAGTTCGGTTTCACGCCGGACTGCTTGATTGGGTCGTCTCGCAGGGGTGGTGAGTCAGGTGCGCCCCCGAAGCATTGTCGGGGGGACGTCCATGATGCCATGATGCGTTGTCTGGCCCAATGTTTCTGGCCCAGTTTTATGTGGCCCAGTTGTCTGGCACAGGGAAAACCGTGATGGCCGCGCCGACATCGAGCGCCGTGAACCTGGAGAGCTTGCGGACAGCCGCGCAGCGGCGCCCGATTCGGGGTATCTCGGCCGTTCTCCTCCCCTTTACTCTGTCGGGCACCATTGATTGGGATGCCTTTGCGGCCCATGTCGCCCGCACCGCAGCGGCGGGGATCGTCCCGGCGGTCAACATGGACACCGGCTACGTCCACCTTCTCGACGAGGCCACGCGCCGGCAGGTGCTCACCGTCGCCAGGGGAGCCATTGGGGCCTCGCGGCCGGGTGACCTCGTCGCCGGGGCGTGCGTCGTCGACTCAGCCGGCGACCGCTTCGACGAGGCGGCCTACCTTGCCCTCTGCGAGCCGATCCTCGCCGCCGGGGCGACGCCGGTGATCTTCCCTTCCTCCGGGCTCAATGCCGGCAGCGAGGTCGATGTCGTCGGGCGGATCGAGCGTCTGGCCGCCAGGCTGCCCGCGTTTATCGGCTTCGAACTCTCGCCCCTCTTCGTGCCCAGCGGCAGGATCCTGTCCCTCCAGGCGTGGCGCGATCTGCTCCACATCCCCAACTGCCATGGCGCGAAACATTCGTCGCTCTCGCGCCGGCTCGAATGGCAACGCCTCGCCCTCCGCGACCGCGAACGCCCGGAATTCCGGGTCTACACCGGCAACGACCTAGCCATCGATATGGTGCGCTACGGCAGCGACTGGCTCCTCGGACTCTCGACTGCCGCCCCGGAGGCCTTTGCCAAACGGGATGCTTGGTGGACAGCAGGTGACGACCGCTGCGACGAACTCGACGACGCCCTCCAGGCCCTCGGCGACTTCGCCTTCCGCAGGCCGATTCCTGCCTACAAACACTCGCTGGCCCAGGTGCTCCTGCTGCGGGGCTGGATCGGATGCGACGAGCCCTGCCCGGGGAGCCCACGGCGGCCCGACTCCGACCGCGAAATCCTGGCCGCAATCCTCGATCGCATCGCTGCCGCGATGGCTGCGGAGACCTCGGCTGCTCAATATATGTTGGGCACGTAGTCTCCGCCGCGGCAGCGCTTGAGATAGGAAAGCGCCGCCACTTGGCCGGTGGTCTCGAGCCGATCACGGTAGACCGGGTCGTGAAACCCCTCGATGTCGATGCTCCCCTGCCAGCCCGCCATCCGCAGCGTCGAAATCACCGCCGTCCAGTCGGTGTCGCCAAAGCCTGGGGTGCGGTGGTAGACGTAGGGCACTCCGCCGCGGATTCCATGCTCCCGGATCACGTCCCAAAGCACGCTGGCATCCTTCCCATGGATGTGCCAGATGCGGTGGGCCCACTGGCGCAGCTGCGGGAGGGGATCGACGAAACTGACGATCTGGTGGCAGGGCTCCCATTGCAGGCCCAACACCGGGCTGGGCACCGCTTCGAACATCCCCTCCCAAGCCTTGGGGGCATGAGCGATGTTCCAGTCGCCCGAGAGCCAGTCGCCCCGCTTGTCGCAGTTCTCGAAGGCCAACTTCACGCCGCGGTCGGCGGCGCGGGCCGCCAGCGGCCGGAAGACGTCGGCGAAGCGCGGAAACGATTCCGGGACGGGACGGCCGGGGATCCGCCCCGCGAAGCCGGACACCAGATCGCAGTCGAAGTCGGCGGCGGCGTCGATCAGTCGCTCCCAATCGACAACCGTCTCAGGGCTCACCAGCGGGTTGCCGTAGACGCCCAGACAACTGATCTGCGGGGCTGGTTCGGCGCCGGCACTGTTGTGGGCAGAGAGGACCTCCCGAAGCCGTCGGGCCAGGTCGGGGAGGTCGCGGCCGGAGAGACTCCGGCCAAAACTCAGCTGAAACGATTCGAACCCCAGGGGGAGGAGTTGCGCAACGACCTCCGGAGTGCGTTCGTGGGCGGGAAGAAGGGTGCCGATGCGGATGTCGTCGTGGCCGTGCATGGGGGGCCTGCAGAAGAGGGATTTGGCGCCGCAAACGGTACACTACAACCCATGAACAAGGCTTTCTGCAAGGAACCGGAACAATCCGCCCGGCCGCTGTGCCCACGCTGCGGCGCCGAAGGGCAGGCTGTCGGCGCGGCGACGTTGCGGGCCCATCTGGCTGCCGCCGATGCCGAGTCGCTCGCCGAACCGGCAGCATGGTGCGACAGCGAGAACTGCCCCGTTGCCTATTTCGACGGCTTGGAGCGGATCGTTGAAGTGTCGCGGGCGACGGGCATCCACTGGCCGAAGGATCCCACCGGGGTGCTTTGCAACTGCCACGGCCTGACGTGCGAGGATGTCGACGCCGATCTCGCCGAGGGAGAGCCGACGCGGGTCCGCGAGGTGGTGCGACGGGCGGCGGAGCCGGGGGCGAAGTGCATCCTCAAGTCGGCCGACGGCCGATCGTGCGTGGCCCGTGTGCAGCGTTTCTACCTCCGGCGCCGGGCCGCAGCCGGCGGGTGACATGCGGCTCCTCTCCTGGAACATCCATAAGGGCATCGGGGGCCGCGACCGCCGCTATGTTCTCCGCCGAATAATCGACGGCATCGAGGCGGAGAACCCCGACATCGTCTGCCTCCAGGAGGTGGACCGCCTGGTGCGGCGGAGTGGATTCGACGACCAGCCGCGGCTGCTGTCCCGGGTTTTCAGGAGCCATTCGCTCTTCCAAGCCAACGTCCCTGTGGGCCAGGGCACCTACGGGAACCTGATCCTCTCCCGCTGGCCGTTCGGGAGCCGCCACCGTGTCTCGCTCCGCCAGGGGATGCGCAAGCCCCGCGGCGCACAACTGGTGCTGATCGACACCCCGGAGGGACCGCTGCACGTGGTTCATACCCATCTAGGCCTTGCCGAAAGCGAGCGACACTGGCAGGTCGGACGGCTCCTCGACCACGTGCTGTTCCGCGCTGCTCTCGACCATCCCACGCTCTTGGTGGGCGACTTCAACGACTGGCGCAACACCCTCGCCGGCGGGGCTCTCGCCACGGGGGGATTTCGGCAGGTGACCAGCCCCGCCTCCCGCTTCCGGTCGTTTCCTGCCTGGCTCGCCCTCGGCGCCCTCGACAAGGCGTTTGTCCGTGGCGGGATCCTCGTGCGTCATGCCGGAGTCGTCCGCACAAGCCTGACCCGCGTGGCATCCGACCATCTTCCGCTGGTGATCGACTTCCATCTCGATCAAGCGGAGTGATCCCCACGCGGCCGCCCGAGGCGGTCGGACGTGCGTAGCACTCGAGAAAACCGGCGGTGTCCTGAGTGGAAAAAGGTCATGGAGGACTTTTTCCACGGGCCGTGAAAAGATGCAGCGCCGTCAGAGCCGCACGCCCCCCCCGGCGAGCACCTCGGTGGCGGCCTCGACGGTCGCCTCGATGTCAGCGTCGGTGTGGGCCGATGAGAAAAAGAGCGCTTCGTACTGGCTGCAGGGGAGATAGAAACCGCGGTTGATCATCCCCCAGAAGAACCGGGCATAGGCCTGCGTATCGCTCGCTGAGGCGGTCTCCCAATCGACCACGAGGTGCGGCGAGCCGTGCTGGAAGAACATCGTCAGCATGCTGCCGCGACGCTGGACTGACACCGGGACTCCGGCAGCGGCTGCCGCTGCGCCGAAGCCCTCCTCGAGGCGGCGGCCGTGGCGCTCAAGCAGGGCGTAGGGCGGATGGTCGCGGAGTTCCTCGAGCGTTGCCGTGCCGGCAGCCACCGCGAGAGGATTGCCGGAGAGCGTGCCGGCCTGGAAAACCTTCCCGGCCGGAAGGATGTGGTCCATGATGTCACGCCGTCCGCCGTAGGCCCCCAGCGGCAGTCCTCCGCCGACGATCTTGCCGAGGGTCGTCAGATCGGGCGTGACGCCGAGGAGCTCCTGGGCGCCGCCGTAAGCGAGGCGGAATCCCGTCATCACTTCGTCGAACACCAGCAGCGCCCCGCGGGCGAGTGTCAGACGTCGGACTGCAGCGAGGAATTCGGGCGCGGGGGGCACAAGGCCCATGTTGCCGACGACCGGTTCAAGGATCACTCCTGCGATCTGCTCCCCACGGGCGGCGAACAGTTCTTCCAGTTGCTGCGGCTGGTTGTAGGCGAGGACAAAGGTGTCTTGCGTGGCCCCCGGAGTGACGCCGGGCGAATCGGGGACACCAAGGGTGGCTGCCGACGATCCGGCGGCCACCAGGAGCGAGTCGACGTGGCCATGGTAGTTGCCGGCGAATTTCACGATCCCAGTCCGCCCCGTAAATCCGCGGGCCAGACGCACGGCGCTCATCGTCGCCTCGGTGCCCGAACTCACCATCCGCACCTTCTCGATCGAGGGGACGGCGTTGATGATCAACTCCGCCAGATGGCTCTCCCCTTCGGTGGGCGCACCGAAACTTGTGCCGTGGGCCAGTGCCGACTCGATCGCCGCCACCACCCTGGGGTGGCGGTGGCCGAGAATCATCGGCCCCCACGAACCGATGAAGTCAAGGTAGCGGTGGCCATCGATATCGCTGAGCCATTGGCCCTGCGCATGGGAGAAGAAGATCGGCTCCCCCCCCACCCCGCCGAAGGCACGGGCCGGCGAGTTGACCCCCCCGGGGATCAGCTGGCGGGCGCGGGCGAACGCGTCGTGGCTCCGGGGGCGCGACGGTGGCAGGGGCTGGGAGGGGACTGTCATGGGGAGGTGGCTCCGGGGATGTCTGGTTCCGCCAGCAGCGCGCTTGCGCTACGGACTGCATGGGCGGCGTGCGGTCGGTCGGCGTAGGTGTGGATGATGCTTTCCAGGATCGCGCGTCGTCGAACGAAGACGTCGGCCCGGGCTGCCGGATCGGCGAGGGCTGCCGCGTCGCTTTCCAGGCTTGCGGCGGCGGCGAACGTGGCGTCGATCCGCCGGGCGTCTTGCTGCTGCTCGTCAATCGCCAGCGGTGTCAGCCGAGCAATCTGCCGCTGGGCGAGCTCGAGCCACAGCGACACCTCCGCAGCATCGGCCGCGTCGCTGTTGGAGTCGGGATGAAGGGCGACCAGGGCGCGGAGGGCTTCCAGGCACACCGACGGGCTCTCGTGTTCACGTGCCATTGCCGCTCGGTAGTCGCGTTCGATCGGCGCCAGCAGCCGGTCGGAGCGGACCTTTCGCCGGGCCCGGCGCTCGAGGCGGTCGATCTCCATCGTGCGATTGAGTCTTCGCACCTCGCCGGCCCGGGGATCGTCCGGATAGCGGGTGAGGAAGCGACGGATGGAATCGTCGGCGTCGCGCAAGTCGGCCGCGTCGCTATCGGCCACCATCGTGATCCGGGCGTAGAGGTCATCGGCCGAGAACGGCCGGAGGAGCAGATAGCCGCCGCCCAAGATCACCCCCAAGAGCAAGACCGCCGAGCCCCCCCGCCACCATGCCTGACGGGAGCGGATCTGTGTTAACCGCACGCTTTCCAGGCGCTGGAGCTCCGCGACGGTCGTGAACCGATTGCGGATGCTGGTGTCGACGCGTGTGCTGGCTCCTGCTTCCGCCGGCTGCTGGAAGGTGGCGTCGTCATGAACGCCGGCCGTCAGCACCGCGGGCACGGCTTGCTGCCGCGGGGCCGATGGCCGCGGCGTGTGAACGGGACTCTCCGTCCCCTGATTGGCCATGCCGGCACGGCCGCCTCCAGAAGCCCCAGGTGTCTGGCCAAAGATGGTGGTCCGGTCGCCCGACCCTGCGGCCGCCGCCGGGTCGGCATCAAGGGTGTGGGGAAGCGTGGCATCATGAATCACCAACTGATCTGGGGACAGAGCCGCTCCGGCCTCGGCGCCTGGCACGAAGGTCTCGATCGCCGTCAGCAGCCGATTCAGTGCCAGGGCACTGGCCGGCCGAGCCGACGGATCCTTGGAGAGGAGGCGGTCGATGAGGGCATCGAGCTCCGGAGGCACGTCCGCTGCCAGCGACGACACCCGCGGCGCGGGGGTCCGCCGCTGCTTCTCGATGATCTCGGTCACCTGCCCGCCGCGGAAGGGTGGCCGGCCGGCGAGCATCGCGAACATCACCAATCCCAGGGCGTAGAGGTCGGCGCGGTGATCGATCCCCTTGCCGGCGGCCTGCTCAGGGGCCATGTATTCCGCCGTGCCGATGATGTTGCCATGGGCAGTGTGCGCGGCACCGCCGAACAACTTGGCGATCCCGAAATCGGCGAGCTTGACTCCTTCGCCGGGGGCCAGGTTCTCGGTCAAGAGGAGATTGGCCGGCTTGAGGTCGCGGTGGACCACGCCATGATCGTGGGCCAACTTCAGCGCCTTGGTGACCGACAGCGCTATAGCCACCGTCTCCTGCCAGGAAAATCTCCGACCGCCGCGCAGCAGTTGCTCGAGAGACTGTCCGCGGACGATCTCCATGGCAAAATAGGGCTGATCGTCCTGTTCTCCATAGGCCAGCAACTGCACGATGCCGGGGTGACGCAGTTCCTTGAGGGTTTCGATTTCAGCCCGGAAGCGGGCCTTGAGGCCGGGATCATCGGCGAGGTGTGTGGCGAGCACTTTGACAGCGACGGTGGCACCCGTGGTGGTGTCAACGGCCTCATAGACCGCGCCCATTCCTCCGCGGCCCAAGCGGGGCCCGATCCGGTAGGGTCCGAACTGTTCCGGTTGCATGGCTGAAAACACGAGGGAAGGGAGTGGGAGGGGCCGCGGGAGCGATCCACGTCGCGGTCTGGCAGTCGCGGCCGCCCTCCCTGACTAGTGTAATCGCCGCCGGACAATTGCCGCCGGAAGTCCAGCGACACTCCAGCCGGGGCTGCTCTCTCAATCCGCTACAACTGTCTGATCGTAGACCGACTTTTTGAGTCTGGTCATCGAACTTCCATGAGGAACGTTGATGAGCCTTTCCGCTGCCGTCGCTGAAACTGTCCCGGGTTCGACCCTCCTCCTGCCAGCTGACTCAAACCAAGCTCGGGGGCTGGCCGACTATGCGATCGGGTTTCTCCAGGGGAGGACTGCCGTCAGCCGGGCAACGCTCGACCTGCTCGAACGCTTCCATCTCGACAGCGTCGGCTGCGGCGTCTCGGCGCTTGCTCTGGGCGCCAATGCCCCGACGGTGCTCCGCCGCGAGGCGCTCCGCTCGCCCCCGGCGGAGGGGAGCCGGGGAGCGGTCTGCTTCGGCAGCCGCAGGCCGGTGGCCGTTGAGAAGGGGGTGGCAGCCAATGCCTCGGCGGTTCGGGAATGGGATTCCAACGGCACGAACTTCGGTCACGATGCGGCCAAGGGACGCTGCGCCGGAGAGTTCGGTCACAACGACTTCTATCCGGTGGCACTGGCCGCCGCGCGGGAGGCCCGGCTCGATGGCGAGAGCACGCTGCGAGTCATGCTGCTCATCGACGAGATCCGCGGCCGGCTGGCGGAGGTGTTTCCGCTGCGGAAGTACGCCATCGACCACGTCCACCACGGCGCTGTCGCTGCCGCGGCGGCTTTCACCGCGGCGCTGGGGGGCGATGCCGACGCAGTCGAGTCGGCCATCGGCATGGTTGTCGCCCACTATGTCCCCTACCGGGCGATTCGTGCTGGTCACCAGCTCTCTGACAGCAAAGGGGCTTCGGCGGCGCTGGCTGCGGAGACCGCCGTGTTGGCTGCCCGGCGCTCGCTGGACGGTTTTCTGGGGCCGCGGGACGTGTTTCGCAATCCCTTGGCGCTCTACCGGAAGAATCTCCCTTCGGCGGATGGCACGAGTCCCTTCGATCTGGAATTGGGGCTCTCGGGCGCGGCGTTCGCGATCCACTCCATGCACTTCAAACTCGGTCTCTATGAGCACCAGTCGGCAGGAGCGATTGGGGCGCTGATCGAGCTTTTTGGTCGCTACCCCGGCTTGGCGGCTGATCCGGGGGGAATCCGCGCGATCCGCGTGGCGATCTATGAGCCCGCCTTCTCAATCATCGCCGATCCCGCCAAGAAGTCCCCTGCGACCCGGCAATCGGCCGACCACTCGCTCCCCTACATCCTCACCCGCACGATTCTCAAGGCGGCAGCGGCAGCCGCACGGGGGAGATCGGCTCCCGACTGGAACGACGTCATGCTCCTGCCTGCCGATTATGACGATGCGGCGATTGTTGCCAGCGACGTCCGCTCACTGATCAGCCGGATCGACGTCGTCCATGGCGGTTCCCGGTACGATGCGCTCTATCCTGAGGGCATCCCCACGAGCGTCACCATCGACCACGCGCTGCTTGGAGAGCTCGAAAGTGAGCTGGTGATGTACCCGCTGGGGCATGCGAAGTCGGACCCTCTCCGGACGACGGCGCTTGTGGACCTGAAGTTTGATCGCTTGGTGGCGGGGGCCGTGGACGACCCGGCGATGCTGCGGGAGCGGGTCCGGCTCACCGGAAAGACCATCGACGAGGTTGCTGATCTGTATGCGTTTCCCATTCACGGGTGTGATCCCGGTTGACAAGCCCCGCGGCGTGACCAGTCGGAAAGTCGTCGATGCCGTGGCTCGTGCCGCGGGCATGAAGACGGTCGGCCATGCCGGCACGCTCGATCCCCTGGCCACAGGGGTGATGGTGGTCTGCGTTGGGCATGCCACGAAATTGGTCGACCACATCCATTCCCAGACGAAGCACTATTCGGCCACGTTCCTCCTTGGCCGATCGAGCCCCTCGGACGACTTCGAGACGCCGATCGAGGAAGAGGCCGCGCCGCTGCGGCCGTCGCGCGAGTTGGTGGAGTCGGCAGCGGCGGCTTTCCGCGGTGAATGCCTGCAGCGTCCCTGCGACTACTCTGCGGTGCATGTCGAGGGCAAGCGGGCCTACCGCTTGGCGCGGAAAGGTCGTCCCCTGGAGTTGCCGCTGAAGCGAGTACGGATCGACCAGCTGGTGATCACCGACTACCAGTGGCCGCGACTCGCACTCGATGTGGAGTGCTCAGCGGGAACGTTTATTCGGGCCATCGGCCGCGATCTCGCCGTGGCGTTGGGGACGCGGGCAGTGATGGAATCGTTGATTCGGACTGCCGTGGGGCCTTTTCAGTTGGCTGACGCCGTGCCGCTTGCACACATCGACGCACACTCCCTGCGATCAGCACTGCGGCCATCGATCGAGGCGACACCGCATCTCCCCCGGTACACACTCGATGACGACTCCCTTGCCCTTGCCGTCCGCGGCGGCTTGCTTCCAGCGGACACGTGCGTTGGTCCGGAGGTCCTGGCGCTCGACTCTGGCGGCGATCTTGTCGGCCTGCTCCGCAGGCTCGAGAGCGGGGCGTTGCGCCTCCGTCCGAATTTCCGTGGGGAGGGCTAGCAGCCTGTCGATCGACTGCCGCAACGAGTTGCACGAGACGCTTCCCAGGAGCACAGCCGGAGAAAAAACGGCTATTTTCCAGATAAAAAGAGCGCAGGGTTGCCTTTTTCTACTCTTTGCATCTGCAGCGCCGGCTGATCGGGGGATCGCACCGTCGTGGTAGCATGGAGTTGTCAGCGGTTCCGGCCTTGACCGGGATTTTCTGCTCAGGATGGCTTCATGCGCAGGCTTGCTTCCCCAAGATATCGCTGGCAAGACGCCTGTGGCATTGCCTTCTGCCGGCAGAGCGTAGCGGCGGCCTTCCTGCTGTTGTGGGCTGCCTGGGTCTGCCCCTTGCTGAAGGCGGCCGATCCGACACTCAGACTGCCGCAGGAACAGCCCTACCAGATCGTGCTCCGCGATCATCTCCAAAAGAAAACCGTCTCGGATTACGCAGTCCCATTTCTGGGGATCCACCTCCACGGCAAGAGGATTAGAAACGAGGAAGCGCTGCACCGGCTGTGGGTGCTGTCGTTGTCCTTTCCGGACACCGCAGGCCTTTCCCGAAGCCCGGAGGGGTTTCTGCTTTCGAACATCGAAAGCCCCGAGGGCGTTCGCATGCCGATCGGCCGGCGGGTCGGGGCGATGTACCCTGACGACACGGTCTGGTGGTCGACATGGGATTACCACGGCAACCCCTACCGGGGCTCCCGTGGCGTGATGAATCGGGCCTTCGCCATGGCCGCGGTCGACATGATGATGCTCGATAGGCTCCATGAGAGCGGCTCCGACTGGGTGGCCAACGGGCGGCGTTCCGATTTCCTCGGTGGCTCCCTGGCGCGGATCTGCTACGTCTACCGCCATGTCCGCGGGGAGTTGCCGGGGGAGGTTCAGGAGGCCTTTGAAGTTGGGCTCGCCAGACTTTTCCAGCGGCTCTCCCAATGGGGCCCCACCGCCGTCAACGACGATATGGACATGACGTCGCTGGCAGCCATCGTCAACGTCAAAGCAGCGCTGCGGACCGGGCCGACAGTCGAGATCGCCGACGCCTATATTGCCAGGGTGCTCAGACTTGTCCATCCCTGCGGGATGATCCGTGATGCCGGAGGTCTCGAATGTTCCTATAACGGAATAGCCCTCAACAGTCTCATTGAGGCGGCCAGCGAATCGCCCGAGGTCCTGCAGACGGTGCGGAGGATTTCCGACCTCAAAGGACACCTCAACCTCCCGGAGCCTGACGGTGCCAATTACTTCGGTCCATCGCACTTCAGCACGCGCACTGGAGCTGATTCTGCCAACGACCAATGGTCACATCCGCATCGCGACATCGCCATCGCCATGCGCTGCGACGAAGCGCTTTATCTCATGTTTGGCGGGCGCGCCGGCCGAGGGCCGTTTTGGGGGGCGCCAAATCCCCGGGACATGCGCGATGCCATCGCCAGGAGCATGGCACACGTGAACGTGCGCCTGGCGTCGCCGCCGCAGGGGCAGTTGGAGTTGTGGCAGGAGAATCATTGGTCGTCCGGGGCGATGAACGTGGCGTACGACACGTATGTGCCTGGGTTCTACGAGCGGCTCGTGGCACTTCGCGAGCGTCAGGATCCGCTCTGTTTTCCGCCGGTGCACCGCGGGGGAACCGGATATATCCGGGCCTTTCCTGATGAAAACGATGACGATGTCTTGGAGTTTGATCGGCATGCCTTCGTCACCGCCCGGTTTCCCGGCTATGCCTGCATCCTCTACAGCGGGCCCACCGGCCGGACTTCGTACATGAATTTCGGCGGTGCAGGGCTGTCAGCCTTCTGGACCCCCGATGGCGGATCGATCCTGCTCGGACGCAACGGCCACTCTGTCGAACCGGAAGCTGGCCGGCAGACATGGGCCGACTGGAGGGTCTGGCCGACGCACGCCATCGGAGGAGTGTCAGGAACCGGCAAGGCGTTTAGTTCGGCACGGGTCCGGGGGGAGGTATCGAGCGTCGATCAGGAGATCCGCGACGGGATGGCGACGGTGGTCACCAGTGGCCCGCTCGGAACGCGGTTCGACAAGGGGAGAGCGGTGGAGAATGGGGCCCTGACTGGTGAGGTGTCATACGTGCGTCGCTTCGATCTGGGGCCGAAGGGGATCGTGGTGGAAACCCACCTCGAATCGGATGGTGTCGATTCGTTCAGCGAGGTCTGTGAGATCCTCCCGCTCTTTATCCACGACTCACGCCTGCAGATCCCCGGACGCCCGGGCATTGGGCCGGGGGGAGTGCCCCACAGGGTCCGTTTTCAGATCGGCAAGACGCTTGTCGACCCCCCCTCGGACTTTGTCGATGGTGTCTCGGCGGTGCATGTGGATCGATTCGGCGGGGGGGCCGTGATCCGCTTCGAAACCCCACAGCGCGTGCAACTGGGGGAAGCGTGGAGCGATTCGTATCAGACCGCAGTGGTACTCAAGAATCTCCTCATCGATCTCCTCGGGCCGCACGAGCAACCGCTCAAAGTCAGCGATGCGTCGGTTCGCTACCGGATCGAGCCGCTGGAGGCACGCGACGGATCGGCGAAGCCCCGCAGCGGTGGATATTGGAGGGGAAAGAAGTAAGGGGCCCTCTGTCGCAGTGGGCGTCACGCCAACCGCGTGACCACGAAGCCTGCGGTAACAAGCAGCGCCTTCACCTGCTGGGCGAATGTGCTGGCCCCGGGAGTATCGCCATGGATGCAGGCGGTGTTGGCAACCACTGCCACATCGCTCCCCTGCCGACTGCTCACGACTCCCTCGCGGAGCATCCGCACCACGCGGGCCGCGGCCGCGGAGGGATTGGTGAGCAGGCTCCCCGGACCGCCCCGGGGTGTCAGTGATCCGTCGGCCTCGTAGCCGCGATCGACAAACACCTCGCTGGCAGTCCGCAATCCCACGCGCCGTCCGGCGGCGATCAGGGCGCTGCCAGAAAGCCCAACCAAGATGCTCTGTGGATCGATCTGCAGGACTGCGCAAGCGACCGCGTCGGCGAGAATGTCATCCTCCGCGGCCATGGCGTAGAGACTGCCGTGCGGTTTGACGTGCGACACAGTCGCCGCTTCCTCTGCCGCGATTTGCCGCAGCGACTCGATTTGGCTAGTCACAAAAGTCCGCACCGCATCGAGCGGGAAATCGAGGCGACGACGGCCGAATCCCGGCCGGTCGGGAAACCCGGGATGGGCACCAATCGCGAGGCCACGCTCGCGCGCCATGCGGACGAGCGTTCGCATCGATTCGCTGTCGCCGGCGTGTCCGCCGCAGGCGATGTTGACGCTCGAAAGGCTCTCCATCAAGGAGGCGTCGGCGGCGATTCCGGCTGCGCCGGTGCCCTCTCCGATGTCGCCGTTGAGATCGATCCGCTGCGGCCCCGCTGGGATCATCGGAGGCCTCCTCGCAAAAGCCCGTGTCGAAAGCGTTCCAGCGCTGATTCCCGCTCGAAGAGAAGCGCGTGCGCCTCGGGGATGGCAGTGATTTGGAATTGCAGAGTGTCGCCGGGACGGGCCTGTCCGAGAGCCGGGAGATCGATCGAGGCCACGTGGCCGATCCGGGGATAGCCGCCGGTCGTGGGGTGATCGGCCAAGAGAATGATCGGTTGGCCCGAGGGGGGCACCTGCACAGTTCCTGACGAGACCGGCTGCGACACCATCCCGGCCATTCGCTCCTCTATTCCTGCCAGCGTCGGCCCGGCGATTCGGCAGCCCATCCGGTCGGAATCCGGCGTCACCGTGAAGGCCTGTCTGACGAGGCGCTGCAGACTCGATGCGCTGAGCCAATCATATTCAGGGCCAGGGATGAGACGGATCAGCCCGGTGGGCCGGGGCAGGAGCTTGCGGGACGCCGAACGGGGGTCGACCTTGACCCGTCCCCGATCGGGCGGTGGCGTCATGGGGGAGGCTTCCGCCAGAGTCTGGGAAGTTGACCGCCCGCAGGGAATGGCGTCTCCGGCACGCAGCGGCCGACCGTGCCAGCCACCGAAGCCAGAGCGAATGTCGGTGCCACGTCCGCCCAGCACCATCGGCACGGCGATGCCACCAGCCACGGCCAGATAGCCTCGGCAGCCTGCCGTGGCGGCACCGCAAGTCAGCGTGGCGTTCGCGGGGATCCAGAGAAGGTGCCCGACCGGAACGGAAGTCCGCTGGCCGTCACCGTCGGTGACCGTCAACTCGAAAGCGGCTCCAGCCACTGCCACCCAGCAACCGTGAGGAAATCGGAGCGTCGGCCCGAGAAAGGTGAATTCCAGTCCTGCAGCATCGTGGGAATTGCCAACGAGGAGATTGGCGATGCGGAGCGAGAGTGAGTCCATGGCGCCACCGGGACCAATGCCGTGGCGGCGGAAACCCTGCCGGCCGAGGTCCTGAACGGTGGTCAGCGCTCCTGGAGTGACGACGTGGAGTGTCATCGGCCACCCATTGCAACACCGGTGGCAGATTGGGCCTCGAATGCAGCGCGATCGATCGGCACCATCCGCACCATGTCGCCCGCTTGGAGAAGCGTCGGCGGCTCCCGGAAGGGGTCAAAGAGCAGGCATGCAGTGCGACCGATGCAGTTCCAACCACCGGGGCTCGCGCGGGGGTAGATCCCGGTTTGCAGGCCAGCGATGGCAACCGTGCCGGCGGCGACGGTAGTCCGTGGCGACCGGCGGCGGGGGATGGCGAGCTGCTCCGGGAGCCCGGTGAGGTAGGGAAACCCCGGAGCAAATCCCACCATCGCCACGCGGTGCACGGCAGCGGCATGGAGGCGGACCACTTCCGCCGCCGCGATTCCCGCGTGCTGTGCGACGGCGTCCAGATCGGGACCATGATCCCCACCGTAGCAGACCGGAATCTCCACGATCCGTGGTGGAGGAGAGGGAAGGCTCTCAATGTCAGCGAGCCGATGCTTGAGCAGGCTGATGAGCCGGTCCGATTCGATCCGGGTTGGGTCGAAGAACACACCGACGGAATCGAATGCCGCCGCGGCGTCGATGACGCCGGCGATCGGATCGCTCGTCAATCGCTCCACGATGGCCATTCGCTGCCAATGGCTCCTGTCGTCTGCTCCCGCGGACTCAAAACGGATCAGGACCGCCGCATCGCCTAGGGGCACAATGGAGGGGGGCCGTGGAGGCACCATACCGGGGGGCCAAAGGGGCCTTTGGGGCTCGATCGCGGCGGGTGGTCGAGGTTTTGACACAGGGACGACCGAGATGGACAAACAGCCCAAACCGTGAAAGATCTCAGGAGTATCGTGGCTACAAGGGGCCTTGGCCAACGGCAGCATCTGCTCTCGGCGTCGACAGGCCGGGGGGCGGAATCTATCCTGAGGCACTAGCGGTGCGAGTTGGATCACACTGTGGGATCGCGGGGCAGCCCAGGGGGATTCGGTGATGACAGAATTCTTCCAACATCCGCCGCGGCAGAGCATCAGTCGGCGGACTGCTGTCCAGGCCGGTGCCCTGGGGATGTTCGGCCTCTCCCTCGATTCTATCGCCGCCGCCCGCGCCGCCGCCGCGCCTGCCGGAGAAGCCACTCACGCCCGGCCGCCGAAGTCGGTGATCTACATTTTTCTCTCTGGTGGCCTGGCGCAGCACGAGAGTTTTGATCCCAAGCCCGACGGCCCGCTCGATATCCGCGGCAGTTTCAAGACGATCGCCACGAAGACACCAGGGCTTCAGCTGTGCGAGCACTTGCCGCTGCTGGCGGCCCGCAGTGACAAGTGGGCCGTTCTCCGCTCGCTGACGCACACATCCAACGATCACTCGGCTGGCCATCACATCATGCTCACCGGCCGCTCCGACATCCCGGTGGGCTTCGATCCCAGCGCCCCGAAGAAATCCGACTGGCCGGCGCTTGCAGCACTCGCGCAGACGCTGGTGCCGGCGCGGAACAATCTTCCCCCGTCGATCATCCTTCCCGAGAAGCTCGTCCACCGCACGGGGCGCGTGATCCCAGGGCAGTTTGCAGCCCTTCTTGGCCGGCAGCACGAGCCCTTCTTCCTCGATTGCTCTCCGTACAACCCGGTGACGTACGGCGCCTACCCAGAATATCTCTTCCACCACCACGACGGTCCGGCAACGCAGACACTCGATTTTCGCTCGCTCGATCTGGCGGTGCCGCAGTCGCTCATGGGGGGGAGGTTGCTCGATCGTCTGACGCTTCGCGATTCTGTCGACAAGCAGCGGGCTGATCTGGAGAAGACAGCCGATGAGAGGTCTTTCGATCGCTACCGAGGCATGGCCACGTCGCTCCTCCTCGACGGGAAAGTGTCGGGCGCCTTCGACATCTCCAAAGCTGATCCAAAACTCCGTGCGGCCTACGGCGAGAACGCCTTCGGTTGGTCGTTGCTGCTGGCGGCGAGACTCGTGGAAGCGGGGGTGGGAATGGTGCAGGTAAATCTCGGCAACAACGAGACCTGGGACACCCACGAATCGGCCTGGACGAATCTCGAGCGGTTTCTCCTTCCGCCGACCGATCGGGCAGTGGCGGCGCTCCTCGACGATCTCGGCTCCAGCGGCCTCCTTGATGACACACTGATCGTGATGGCCGGTGAGTTTGGACGGACTCCAAAGATCAGCACGCTGGCTGGGGCGCGCGAGGCGGGACGCGATCACTGGGGCCGAGCCCAGAGCGTGTTTTTCGCCGGTGGCGGGGTGCGCGGTGGCACCATTGTCGGCAGCACCGACAAGTTCGGCGGCGAGCCGGCCAGCGACCCGTTCCGCCCAGAGGATCTGGCGGCGACGATCTGGCAGGCGCTTGGCGTACCACCGCGATCGGAGTGGATCGATACGCTCGGCCGGCCATTCCCGGTCTGCGAGGGAAAGCCGATCGGGCCGCTTTTCGGGTGACATGGCCCCACTGCATGGGCTCAAGTGCCGTGCGTACACTGCAGAAGTCAGGAGTATTGCCGGCGGGGATTTTGAAGACGCCATGGTTGCCCCCTGAGACAAGGCTTATGAGAGACAAGGCTTATGAACTGCCACGTTGTGCCCTGTTTGAACCGCTGTCTGTCCTGCTCTGTGGGGCTAATTCTGGCCGCGATCATGGCCGTCGTGCTGTCTCTTTCGGCGGCGGCGGCCGACGCTCAGATCTCCTTCGATCGCGATATCCGGCCGATCCTCTCCGATACCTGCTACCAGTGCCACGGGCCCGACAGCGTCCAGCGCCAGGCTGGTCTCCGCCTTGATCGGCACGAATCGGCCACGGCCGAGGGGGCCAGTGGTGCCAAGGCGATCGTTCCCGGCGATGTTGCCGCAAGCGAGATCATTGCCCGGATCATCTCCGACGATCCCGACGTCGTCATGCCCCCGCCGCAGTCGAAACTGGGGAAGCTTTCCAGCGAGCAGGTCGATCTCTTGAAGCAGTGGATCGCTGCCGGCGCCGAGTACGAGCCCCACTGGGCGTTTCAGTCGCTCAAAATCCCGGTTGTCCCGGAGGCTCCCCCCGGTGCCCATGCGATCGACCGGATCGTCGGCAAACGCCTCGCCGAGCGCGGCCTCGCCCTGCAGCCCCAGGCCGATCGGGTGACGCTCCTCCGCCGGGCGACTTTTGACATCACCGGACTGCCGCCGACAGCCGAGGAGGTGGTGGCGTTCGTCGCCGACGAGACTCCCGAGGCCTACGAAAAACTCCTCGATCGGTTACTCGCGAGCCCACGGTACGGCGAGCGAATGACCGCCGACTGGCTCGATCTGGCGCGCTATGCCGACAGCTACGGCTTTCAGGTCGATCGCGATCGACCGATGTGGTGGTGGCGCGACTGGGTGATCAGCGCCTACAACCGCAACCTCCCCTGGAACGACTTTGTCACCTGGCAACTCGCCGGCGACCTGCTGCCGGGCGCCACCGACGAGCAGATCCTTGCCACCGCTTTTAACCGGCTCCATCAACAGGAGGCCGAAGGGGGAAGTGTCGAGGAGGAGTACCGCGTCAATTACGTCAACGACCGGGTGACCACGTTCGGCACCGCGTTTCTCGGGCTCTCGCTCGAGTGCTGCCGCTGCCACGACCACAAGTTCGATCCGCTGACGCAGAAGGAGTATTACCAGTTCTTTGCTTTCTTCGACGATGTCGATGAGGCGGGGCTCTACAGTTACTTCACTCCCGCCGTGCCGACTCCAAAGCTGCGGCTGGCCGACGAGAGTTGGAAGACCGCACTCCAGAAGGCCGATGAGGCCTGCCGGCTGGCCACCACGGAGGTCGACCGCCGCGAGCGACTGGCTCGGGAGAAGGTTTTTCGAGCGATTGCTGGGAAGGCCGACGTGCCAGCAGAACTGGCCGCCGCCAACCCCGGCGCGCTGCCGGGTCGGATGGCGGCGTTTTCGTTCGACGACCGGGCCGCAGACAACTCGTTTCCAAACGCGGTCGACGGCGGCGCCGCGGCCACGAGCCCGGCGGAGATCACGGTCGTCCCTGGCTATCGAGGCCAGGCCCTGAAGCTCACCGGCGATCATCCAGTACAGACGGCGGTGGGAAACTTCCGCCGCAGCCAGCCCTTTTCGGTGGCCCTCTGGCTCCAGGCTCCGGTGCGGTATGACCGGGCGGTCGTCTTCCACCGCTCGCAGGCCTGGACCGATGCGGGGAGCAGGGGCTACGAGCTCCTCGTCGAGGATGGGCACTTCAAGTGGTCGCTGATCCACTTCTGGCCAGGCGACGCGGTGAGCGTGCGGACCATCGAGCCGGTGCCGGTGGGACGCTGGACGCACCTCATCGTCACCAGCGACGGCTCGGGAGAAGCTGCCGGACTCAAGCTCTTTGTCGATGGCCGGCCAGCGGTGGTGGAGATCGTCCGCGACCATCTGACACGCGAGATCACCGGTGGCGGCGGCGACCACATCCGCATTGGTGAACGGATGCGCGACCAGGGCTTTAAGGAAGGACTTGTCGACGAGTTTTCAGTCTATGACCGGGCGCTGTCGCTTCTCGAAGCGCGGGAACTGTTTCAGCCCGGGGCGATCGCGACGCTCAAAGAGCAGCGCCCCGACGGCGCCGCCGATCTCCTCGCCGGTTTCTATGCAGCCGCGCTCGATACGGAGGTGGCAGCCGCCCGGAAGACGCTTGAGGAAGCGCGGCGGGCTCGCGATGATCTTGGCGAACAGCCGCAGGAAATCATGGTTATGCGGGAGATGATAGCGCCGAAGACGGCCTATATCCTCACCCGCGGCGAGTACGACAAACGCACTGAGGCGGTCGGCCCTGATACGCCGGCGGTCTTCCCCCCCTTCCCTGCTGGTGCACCGCGGAACCGGCTTGGGCTGGCACGCTGGCTGACTGATCCGGCCCATCCCCTGCTGGCACGGGTGACAGTCAACCGGCTCTGGCAATCGCTCTTCGGCACTGGGCTGGTGAGGAGCGTTGAGGATCTCGGGCTCCAGTCAGTGCGGCCAGAATATCCGGAATTGCTCGACTGGCTGGCGTGGGAGTTTTCCCGATCGCAGGCCGAGGGGGGGCTTGCCTGGGACATGAAGGCGCTTCTCCGCACGATCATGCTCTCCGACACCTACCGGCAGCGGAGCATGGCCGCTGAGCAGGTCGCCGCCGACGATCCTGCGAATGTTTGGCTGGCGCGGGGCCCGCGGCACCGTCTCCCGGCGGAGATGATCCGCGACGGCATCCTGGCCTCCTGCGGATTGCTCGTCGAACAGACCGGTGGGCCGCCGGTGAACACCTACGACCTTGCCGAGTCGTTCAAACCAGCAGGCCCCGGCAGCGGCGCTGATCTCTACCGCCGCAGCCTCTACACCCTCTGGCGCCGGACCGGGCCCGGACCGGTGCTCGAGAGTTTTGATGTTCCCAAGCGCGTCGTCTGCGTGGCGAAGCGCGACACCACCAACACCCCGCTGCATGCCCTCGTGCTCTTGAACGGCCCGCAGTTTGTCGAGGCGTCGCGCGTCCTCGCGCAGAATCTGCTGGCTCGTCACCCGCCGGGGGCCGGCGATGTCGCCCCGCTCCTGGCGGAGGGTTTTGGGCGACTCACCAGCCGCCGGCCGGACGATGCCGAAATGCAAGTTCTCCGGGCGATGCACGCCGAGCAGTTGGCGTGGTACACGGCGCACGCCGACGAGGCGCCGAAGCTCCTGGCGGTCGGCAGCACTCCGGCCGACCCGGCGCTTGCGGCGATCGACGTGGCGGCACTGGCCGGTGTATTGAATGCCCTGCTCAGCTATGACGGCACTGTGGTGAAGCGATGAAAGACCCCGCGACGATGAATGCCTCCGACACGCAGGCCGTTGGGCTTCCCGTGGCTCTCGCGACCAGCCGCCGCCGGTTGCTCGCCACCACCGGCATGGGCCTTGGCGGCATTGCGCTTGCCGATCTTCTGGCGCGGCGGTGCGCCGCCGCTGCCCCGGGGGCGCCGCACGGATCGCTCGATGCCTTCCACCTCGCGCCCAGGGCAAAGCGGGTGATATATCTCTTCCAGTCGGGGGGGCCGTCGCAGCTCGACCTCTACGACTGGAAACCGATGCTCGTCGATCGCACCGGAGAGCAACTCCCGGAGAGCGTCCGAGGCGGGCAGCGGCTCACGGGGATGTCGGGCAATCAGAGTTCCATCCCGCTGGTCGGCTCGCCGATGAAATTTGCGCAGCATGGCCAATCGGGGGCCTGGCTTTCAGAAGCCTTGCCACACACCGCCAAGGTGGCTGACAAGCTCTGCTTTCTCAAATCGATGTACACCGAGAGCATCAACCACGGTCCCGGTGTGACGTTCATGCAGACCGGGGCGCAGATTCCGGGCCGGCCGAGTATCGGGGCTTGGCTCGACTACGGTCTGGGGGATTCCAGTGACGATCTCCCCTCGTTCGTTGTTCTGATCACGAAGAACAAAGGGGGGCAGCCACTGATGAGCCACCTCTGGGGCTCTGGCTTTCTCCCTACGCAGCATCAGGGGGTGCGTTTCCGTTCCGGCGGCGATCCGGTGCTCTACCTCGGCAACCCGGCCGGGGTTTCACGCCAGAGCCGTCGGGCGGCGCTCGACGGGCTCAAACACCTCCACGAGCACCAGTTTGCGGCCAACCCCGATCCGGAGATAGCGACCCGAATCGCCAACTATGAACTCGCCTTCCGGATGCAGGCGAGCGTCCCCGATGTCACGAATCTCGCCGACGAGCCGGCGCATGTGATTGAGAAGTATGGTCCAGGGGCGAGCGATCCGGGGACGTTTGCCTCCAACTGCCTGTTGGCACGGCGACTGGCGGAGCGGGGCGTGCGATTCATCCAGCTCTACCATCAGGATTGGGACCATCACGGTGGCCTGCCGGCTGGTATCCGTGGGGAGGCGGGGCAGACCGATCAACCCTCGGCGGCGCTCGTTCAGGATCTTGCTGACCGGGGAATGCTCGACGACACGCTTGTCGTCTGGGGGGGAGAGTTCGGGCGAACGAACTACTGTCAGGGACATTACGCGCCGGGGGGAGATTTCGGGCGAGACCATCATCCGCGCTGCTTCACGATGTGGATGGCCGGCGGCGGCGTGAAGGGGGGAATCAGTCACGGCGAAACCTGCGAGTTCGGGTACAACATCGTCCGGGATGGGGTCCACGTCCACGACTTTCATGCAACGCTCATGCATTTGATGGGGATCGATCACGAGCGGCTCACCTACCGTTTTCAGGGTCGCCGCTACCGCCTCACCGACGTCCACGGCCGCGTCGTCAACGAGATCCTCGCCTGATCGCCTTTTCTCATTTGTCTGCTGGAGTGACGACACATGCACCTCTTGAATCCCCGATCCTTTGAGCGGGCCGACGAGGGCCGGCGGCGAATGCTGCGGATGGCAGCCCTAGCGGCGTTGTTTGCCACACGGCCGGGAGCGTATGCCGAGGAGTTGACCCAGACGCCCGAACAGACAGAGGGGCCGTTCTTCCCAGACCGGCTGCCGCTCGATACCGACAACGATCTCCTGCGGATCACCGACTCGAGCCAGCCTGCCGATGGTGAGGTGGCCTGGTTCTCTGGATCGGTTCGCGACGCTGCAGGGCGTCCAATCCGCGGGGCACTGGTGGAGATCTGGCAGTGCGACGCCCACGGCGCTTACCTCCATTCAGGGAGCGATAATTCCAAGAACCGGGACAGCCATTTTCAGGGCTATGGCCGGTTTCTCACCGGGCTCGGGGGGGCGTATGGATTTCGCACCATCAAGCCGGTTTCCTATCCGGGCCGCTCCCCCCACATCCATGTCAAGGTGAGTCGCGGTGACCGCCACCTGCTGACCACGCAGTGCTATGTGTTGGGGCATCCCGGCAACGAAAAAGACGTCTGCTTCAAAAGCCTCATCCCCGAGCAGGCAGCAGCGGTTGTCGCCGATTTCGTTCCCCTCGAGGGATCGCGGATCGGGGAGCTCTCGGCGACTTGGGACATCGTCCTCGGGCTCACTCCTGAAGATGGCTGACCCTCCACGGCGTGGTTGATTGAACAGGAGACTGCTGCCAGCGAACGAATCGACGTCGCCTTGGATGGCGTCACATTCCCCACGGTCTTTTCATACTTGGAGTTCCCCGCAATGACGACACTGTCCCGCCAGCTTTTTGCCTCCCTCGGCATTCTTTTCGCTGGGGCTGCACTCCTCCCGGCTGCCGAACTCAACGTCGGTTCGCCTGCCCCGGCAATCGACGTCGAGCACTGGGTGCAGGATGGCGAGGGAGCCTTCAAGCCGGTCACCAAATTCCAGAAGAATAAGGTCTATGTCGTCGAGTTCTGGGCCACGTGGTGCGGCCCCTGCATCATGAGCATGCCCCACATCGCCCAGCTCCAGCAGGACTATGCCGAGAAGGGGGTGCAGGTGATCAGCATCAGTGACGAGGATCTCGACACGGTGAGCGAATTCCTCGAGCGCGATAATGGCGAAGGGGAGACGTTTGCCGAAGTCACGAAGGGCTACTGTCTGACGACTGACCCCGACAAGTCGGTCTACTCCGACTACATGGATGCCGCCGGTCAAAACGGCATCCCCACGGCCTTCATCGTCGGCAAGACTGGCGAGATCGAGTGGATCGGCCACCCCATGCAGATGGACGGTCCGCTGTCCGAGATTGTCGACGGAACATGGGACCGCGCCGTCTACGCCGAGGAGATGGCCGAGATGCAGAAAGTCGAGGGGGCTTTCGCCGAGGTCCAAGCGCTGCTCGAGGCCGACAAGGGAGCCGAGGCGACCGCGATGGTCGACCGGATGATCGACGAGGCGACCAAGCCGCGCGTCAAGGAGATGCTCAAGCAGATCCGGGGCCAGCTCGACACCGTCCGGCTCCAGATGGCGATGCAGGCCGGGGGGAAGAAGGCGGCCGCGGCGTTCACGGAGCTTGCCGAAGCTCAGGCCGATTCGGCCGAGGGCCTCAACGCGCTGGCCTGGATGGTGGTGACGATGGCCGAGCGTGGGGCGCCGGTTGGTGAGGAATTGACGGCCGCCGCGACCGAGGCGGCCGAGAAGGCCGCCAAGCTCGACCCCGAGAATGGCCCGGTTCTCGACACGCTCGCCCATCTCTATGCGATGCAGGGCGATGTGAAGAAGGCAATCGCTGCCCAGCGGAAGGCCGTCGCGCTCGGCGGGCCGATGGCCGAACCGATGAAGGCCTATCTCGTGGAACTCGAGGCGAAGGCAGGGAAGTGATCCCGGAGCGCCGCGGCCCGTCACGCGGCGTTCACGACACGTCGATAAACCACAGCGCGATCGCCGCCGTCATCAGCATGGCGGCGGCGATCCGCTTGAGGAGCGTGGCCCGATCGACATGCTCCTCGAGGTCGTGCCAGCCGAGGTGTGCAAAGAGCGCGCCGAGGACCACCGACATCACTCCCCGCGTGCTCTGGAGGATGTTGCCGAACACCGCTCCCACCTGACCGAGGCAGGCATAGAGGCTGATCATCGCCACGAGCCAGACGAGGGAAAACTGGATCGCTGGCGTCCAGCCTGTGAGCTTGCGTGGGAGCATCGCGGGCGCCAGTGGGAGCAGCATCGCCCCGCAGGCGACGTAGGTCATGCTCATCGCCAGGGTGCCGGCGTGGAAGCGGCCGAGCGTGGCGCCGCTACCGTCGGTGAGGCCCCGTATCAGGGTCACGATACTCAAGTCGGCGATCGCGAAGCAGAGGCAGGCAACGAGCATCAATCCCAGTGCCGATGCTGGCAGCCTGTCGTCTCCGCGTTGGAGGGCAAACGCTGCCGCAACGCTGAGAGCCACGGCGATCCACTGCCGGGTGTCGAGTGGGTGACCGAGGAAGACGGTCACGATCCCGGCGAGCATGGCGATCTTCAGCCCCAACAGCGGTGCAAGGCGCGACGCTGGAACACGCTTGAGCGCCCGAAAGAAGCACACCTGGCCGACGAGATAGGCCGCCGCACAGGCAAGCACCGGCGGCAGACACTCCGCGGCCGCCGGTCCGCCGTCTTCTGGCCAGAAGAACCAACAGGCTGGAATGCAGACGATTCCCATCAGCACGTGGGCCTGGACGATCAGACGCATCCCCCCCTCCCCCTCCCGGAGTTCGGGGTGGGTGCGGACATGGTGCCGGGAGACGAGGTAGGACAAAGCACTGAACAGAGCGGCAAGCAGTCCCGCGGCTACGCCAATCCACAGTCCATTCAAGGGGTGCCACTCCAGGGGAGCATCGGGGAAGTCTGCCGGGAAGGTATCGGCGGCGGAGGGCCCAGACGGTACGGGAACCGGCAGGGGCTGACAATCGACCCGCGGCCTCGGAAGCGCTCTGCCGGTCCGCAGCGGCACCTGCTGAGCTTCTGCTGGCGTTGCGATCGTCGCCACCCCTCCGACCGCGTTTTTCCGTACCTCCGGGGGAGCGTTCGCGATTCGTTCGTCCTGCCCGTCGGCCGCCTGCCGCGATCCGCCCTGTAGAGTTCATATGGAAAGGACTCCACATGGCCACCGCCGATCGCCCCCTCGTTGCTCCGTCCGTCCTCCCCGCCCAGTCCCCCGGACGTTGGTCGGCCCGTGGACACGTCGCCGCGGTTCCGTCGACCGATGCCGCCGACAGCATCGCCCCACGCGACCGGCTGCGCGACATGACGGCTCTGGCGCTCCTCGCCTTGACGGCCTTCGTGGCGGCTGCGCTGCTCACCTTCGACCCGGCCGATCCGCCGGATCCCCGGGCATTCCCCACCAATCCGCGGGCGTTCAACGCCTGCGGCTCTGTGGGATCGTTCCTTGCCGGCAAGCTCTTGGAGTGGCTCGGATTGGCCGCGTGGCTTGTGCTCGGGCTTCTGGCGGCACTCGACGTCGCCCTCCTCCGCCGCCGCCCATTGCCCGATCTTCCCTTGCGGGCCGCCGGCGCGGTCGCAGCCACCGTCGGGGCCTGCACACTGCTGGCGATGTTTCTCCCGAACGGTGTGCCACGACCGGTGTGGGGACCCGGGGGAGCCGTCGGCGCTACTGGACGGCTGTTTGCCGAGGGGTTGCTCGCGCATGCCGGGGCAGCGATCGTCGTCAGTGGCATCACCGCCACCGGGCTGTTCCTCGCTTGCGACACCCTCGTCCTCCGCGCCGCCGCCGTTGCCACGGCTGCCGGTGGCGTGCTGATCGGGGCGCTGGCCACGGTGGCCGGGCTGGTGGCCCATCCGCGGAAGGGCAATCAGGTTGGTGCCGCGCCTGAGGGGGAAATTTCTCTGGATGCAGGCGGAGCCGCGGCAGCGCCGTGGTGGCAACTGCGGCGTCGCCGGGTGCCTGCTGCTGCGGAGGAGGGCGTTGCCGACGGCGCCGATGCCGACGGCATGGAAGACGCAGGGACTGGCGACGACGATTCAAAGGAACTTTCGATCAAGGTCCGCCGTCGGCCACCGGCCCCGCCGGCCGCCGACCGCGACGAATCGGCGTTCGAGGCCGACGATGCTGACATGGACGACAGGAGCGATATGGATGTCGATGCCGACGACGGCGCAGCCGAGTCGTCGGTCGACGAGCCGGTGGCGCTGCCGGTACCGATCAAATCGCTCGCCAGCCGTCGCCGGAAGGTGGAGGTGAATGTCGACGAGACAGGCCCGACGGGTGCCGACTATCAACTCCCCAGCCTAGAACTCCTCATGCCCACCGAGCATCTCCGGGTGGACGAGCAGGAGTCGGAGGTCAGGGAACGGGCGCGGATGCTTGAGAAGACGTTCGCCGAATTCGGCTTCAAGGTCCGAGTGGTGGAGATTGAGACCGGTCCGGTCATCTCGCAGTACGAAATTGAATTGGAGGCCGGTCTGCGGCTGGCGAAGATCGTCAACCTCGCTGACGACCTGGCGATCGCGCTGCGTGTGCCGAGCGTTCGCATCGTGGCCCCGATCCCCGGCAAGAATTCGGTGGGGATCGAGGTCCCCAACACGACTCGGCAGATGGTCCGGCTTCGGGAAGTGATGGAGGAGGCCCAGGCCAAGGCCAAGACGCTGAAGATCCCGCTGTTCCTCGGCAAAGACGTGGCCGGCAATCCGATGGTGGTCGACATGGCCTCCCTGCCCCATCTTCTCATCGCCGGCCGCACCGGTACCGGAAAGAGCGTTTGTCTCAATTCGCTCATTCTCTCGATGATCATGACCCGCCGCCCCGACGAGGTGCGGATGCTGATGATCGACCCGAAGATGGTGGAACTCACCCCCTACAAGTCGTTGCCGCATCTCATGCACCCGGTTGTCACCGACATGAAGAAGGCGGAGGCGATCCTCGCCTGGGCGGTGGAGAAGATGGAGGAGCGTTATGCCCTGTTGGCGAAGGTCGGCGTCCGCCACCTCACGCAGTACAACCAACTCGGCCGGGAGGAACTGATCAAACGGATCGGCCCGGAAACCGACGAGGATGCGGCTGCCATCCCCACGACGATGCCGTTCATCGTTGTGATCGCCGATGAGATCGCCGACATGATGATGACCGCGGGCAAGGAGATCGAGCAGCACATCATCCGTCTGGCACAGAAGAGCCGGGCAGTCGGTATTCACCTCGTCCTCGCCACGCAGAAACCGACCGTGGACGTGATCACCGGCCTCATCAAGAGCAACCTGCCGGCGCGGATCGCGTTCCAGGTAGCCAGCCGCACAGACAGCCGCGTCGTCCTCGATGAGTGTGGTGCCGATCGGCTCCTTGGCAACGGCGACATGCTTTTCCTCTCTCCCGGGACGAGCCAGATTCTCCGTGGGCAGGGCACCTACCTCACCGACGAGGAGATCGGGAGGGTGATGGCTGTGGTGGGCACCAGTCAGCCGCAGTATGCCGCCGAACTGGTCAATCTCCAGCCAGCCCCCTCGGGAGATGCTCCCGCCGGTGGATCGCCCAGGGACAAAGACGACATGTATGAGGCTGCCGTTGAGGTGGTCATTCGCGAGGGGCGTGGCAGCGTGTCGCTTCTCCAGCGGGCCCTCGGTGTCGGCTACGGACGCGGTGCACGACTGATCGACTTCATGGCGGAGGACGGTATCGTCGGGCTGTATGCCGGATCCCAAGCCCGCGAGGTACTGCTCACGATGGAGCAGTGGGAGGCGAAGAAGGCTGCCTCCAGTGACCCGGCGCCCGGGCGACGGATCAAACTCCAGCCCGCTGAGGCCCCAGAGGCCACGAGGCCGCTGAAGAAGGCAAAAAAGAAGTCGTCGGGCTCTGGCAGGGCAGTCGACATGACCGCCCATGCGGCGGCGATGAAGCCGCAGGCCGTGCCATCGACCTCCCTTGGCACCTCACTTCCGGCGTTGCCCGCGATCAGCCTCCGTCCCCTGGGAGTGTCTGCGAAGGGGGTGGAGTCGGATGAGGCATCCGAAGACGAACCGCTCGACGACGGGGAATCCCCTGAAGACGAAGGGGACGAGGACGCCTTCTCCGAGGAGGATGACTCGGAGTCGTTTGTGATCGACTCCGACGATGGAGAGACCGACGACGACGAGCAGGACGAAGAAGAGGACGAAGAAGAGGACGCAGAAGAGCAGGACGACGAGGATTGATCCCGCGTCAAGCTCTCGAGCGTGTTACGGGCCCGTCCCGCGGTCAAACCCCTGGCGGACGTCGCGCATCGTCTTGTCGTAGTCGTCGATACGGATCAATCCGTAACGGGGCTTCTCGAGGTCGTAGATCACTCCGATCGTCGTCGACACAACGACGGCGAAGAGCAGTGGGTGAAACCAACTGAAGGTCTGGCTCCGCCCCATCTCGTGGCCCGTGAGCAGGGAGGCCACCACAGCGACCCCAGCGAGAAGGACTGGCACCGCTGTGGGGGTGTGTGCGTTGGTCGCCGCCTCGTGCCTGGTGCCGGCATCGAACATCGCATTCAATGCATCGAGGAGGAGCATCGCCGCCTGGGGGCTTGCGCACTGTCGGCCGGCATCGACCGAATGTTTCCAGATGGCCCCGCGGACGCCATCGAGTTGCTCGTCAAGGGAGGCTCGTCGCTCTCGACTCCTGGCCGATGGTGTCTCTGCCATCCGGATGTCGACGTAATCCCGGAACAGATCCTGGACGGTGCTTCGCGTGGCGAGGGGGAGGAGGTCAAGACGCAGCCAGGCCGTTCCGATGGCATTGGCCTCCTCGACAATCAAACTCCGCCGCAGGTCGAGATGGGCACCGGCGAGGCTGAACCAAAAGGCGACGAGCAGACTGAGCAGACCGAGCACCGCAGCATCGATGATACTCGAACCGGATGTCGAGGGAGAATCACCAGACCGCCGGCGCAGAAGCGCTACGCGGTGACCTCCCGCTGCCGCAGCGATCATCGCCAGGAAAATGCCGATTGGCAGGAGCCACAAGGCGAGCGTGACGCGGTTCATCGGCGACGGCGGTTCCCGAGGGTGGTTGGCAACGCCATCGGTAGCGGGGGTGGCGGGCATCGATGCCGAGTCTTGCCGCTCCCGAGCGTGCCGAATAGTCTAGAGGTTTCCGCTTCAGGGCTGGCAGTCGCCCTCTTCCGGGCGCCGTTGGGCGTCAGGGACCCCCATCCCCCGCCACGATGACTTGCGGAGGGGGGGGAAGCTCTCGCGGCCCATCGACAGTCCCTCGGTCCGTCGGAACGCCCCGTGGTGTCCGGCAGTTCCACGCCACAGGCAGGTTCCATTCCATGCGATCGATCGAGATCTACGACACCACGCTGCGCGACGGCAGTCAGGGCGAAGGGGTGAATTTCTCGCTGGAAGACAAACTGGCGATCACCCAGCGTCTCGACGCCGCGGGCATCGATTTCATCGAGGGGGGGTACCCGCTCTCCAATCCCAAGGACTCCCAGTATTTCGCCCGTGTCCGCGGGCTCAAACTGTCGCACTCCCGCGTGGTGGCTTTCGGGATGACGAGGCGTCGCGGCATGGGGGCTGCCGATGATCCCGGAATGAAGGCGCTCCTCGAAGCCGGAACGGCGGTGGTGACGATTGTGGGCAAGACCTCCGCCTTCCATGTCGCCGAGGTGCTCGGCGTGTCGCGGGAAGAGAACCTCGCCATGATTGCCGACACGGTCTCCTTTCTCACCGCCCAAGAACGGGAGGTATTTTACGACGCTGAGCATTTTTTCGACGGCTGGAAACTCGACCGGCAATACGCCGCCGAGACGATCCTGGCGGCGGCCCGGTCAGGGGCTACCCGGATCGTGCTCTGCGACACCAACGGCGGCACCCTTCCCCATCAGATCGCGGAGTTGGTCCGGGATGCCTGCGCTGTCCTCCGCGAGGCTGACCTCGATGTCCGACTCGGTATTCATTGTCACAACGACTGTGATGTTGCGGTGGCCAACACACTTGCAGGTGTCGAGGCCGGGGCTGTTCAGGTCCAGGGGACGATCAACGGGATCGGCGAACGCTGCGGGAACGCCGATCTGATCTCTGTCGTCGCCAACCTCGACCTCAAACTCCCCGGCCACCGAGTACTCGGCGGCACGGGCACGCGCCACCTCACTGAACTCTCCCGGTTCGTCTACGAGACGGCCAATATGGTGTACCGACCGGAGCAGCCGTTTGTGGGCGTGAGCGCTTTTGCCCACAAAGGTGGCATGCACGTCCACGCCGTTGCCAAAGCGACTGAATCCTACGAGCACATTCCGCCGGAGGCAGTGGGGAACGAGCGACGGATTCTTGTCAGCGAACTCTCCGGGCGGTCCAACATCCAGGCCTTGGTCACCCGGCCCGACGTTCGTGACGATCGGGCTCTTCTTGATCGCGTCCTCGCCGAGGTCTGCCGGCTTGAGAACGAGGGTTGGCAGTTCGAGGCGGCAGCGGCGTCGTTTGATCTCCTCGTCGACCGCTGTGCCGGCACATTCCGCCCACCTTTCGAGAAGCTCGCCTACAACGTCTCGGTCGAGAGCCGCGGTGGTAGTGCTGCCCAAAGAGGGTCAGGCGGGCCCGGTGATGCCATCGAGGCTGTCGGTAGCGCAGCGGAGGTGATCCGGACGGAGGCCACGGTGAAACTGATCGTTGCTGGCAGTATCCGGCACGAAGTGGCCGAAGGAGACGGGCCAGTTAACGCGCTCGATGCTGCTCTCCGCAAGGCGCTCGAACCGGTCTATCCGGCACTCGCGGGAATGTCGCTGCTCGACTACAAGGTGCGCGTCATTAATGCCCAGGAGGGGACCGCCGCCAAGGTCCGGGTTTCCATCGAATCAACCGATGGGGAGAAGGTGTGGGGCACCGTGGGGGTGAGCGAGAACGTCATCGAGGCCAGTTGGCTGGCACTTGCCGATGCGTTCTCCTTTCATCTCGCGCGGACCAGCGCCGGCAACTGACGCGATCTTCAGTCTGCCAGACCGGCGAGGCGGGAGGTGTCGGCGAAGTTGCGCAGACCGGCGGTCGCACCCAAGCCGGTGACGCAGGCTGCGGCGGTGGCCGCGCCGAGGAGGCCTGCGTCGCGCGGGGCCATGCCGCAAAGGAGGCCGGTGAGCAGTCCAGCCAGGAGCGAGTCGCCGGCACCGGTCGTGTCGACCACCGGTCCCGGTGCCGCCACGCAGGGGATCTCGAGCCACTCTCCGGGAGCGGGTGAGAGGAGCGTCCCCTTGGTGCCCAGTTTCACCCCCACCAGTCCAGTGGCACCATGTTCCCGATAGCAGCCGATAATCCCGCGGGGATCGTCGACTCCGGTTTGGTGGCGGGCTTCGTCGAGGCTCGGCACGTAGATGTCGACCAGTGGGAGAGCGGGCACCACTTGGGCGAGCGTGCCGCCGCTGCCAGCTGTTTCAAGCGCCACCAGGCAACCGGTGCCGCGGATCAACGCCAGGGCTTCGGCGAGATCGGGCTCGAGTCCCGGAAGGAGCCCCAGGTAGCCGACCAGTGCCAGTCGCGCCTGGGCGAAGTGGGGCAACTGTCGACGGATAAAACCGATGTCGATGGTTGCCGGTGCCCCGCCATGGTGGGCGAAACTCCGCTCGCCGCTGGGATCGATGAGGACCGCCGTCGTGCTGGTGGCGACCGTGTCGCTGGATTGGAGGGCGGCGGTGGCGATCCCCTCCTCTGCAAGTCTCTCACGAATGACATCCCCCCACACGTCCTTGCCGACGAGGCTCGACGCGGCGACTCGCATGCCGAGACGGGCCATCGCCGTGCCGGTGTTGCAAACGATTCCGCCGGTCGTGACTTCGATGGGGTCGACATGAAAGAGTTTGCCCGCTCCGGGGGCAATCCCCAGCGGCACTGGGCGGACGAGAATGTCTGCCACGCATGTGCCGCAGAGAATAGCGTCACAGCTTTTGCCGCTGGGAACCGGACTGCCAGTGAACCGGGGGACGGCCATGCTCGACTCTCAGCTGAAGCGGGTGGATTGAATCCAATGGGGAAACTGGCAGGATAGTCGATGGCCAGTCCCAGTCCCAAGCCCCTCTTCTGCCATGGATCCTCCACCATGGACGGAATCAGCGCCGTGTCACTCTGGAGAGCCCCATGCCGACGCCGTCGAAAAAGCCCACCCGATCGAGCGGCTGCACACCTTCGGCCGCCGTCGAGGTCTACTTGGCCGGCCTGCCGGTCGAGCAGCGAGTGGCCCTGGAACGCATCCGAGCGGTGATCAGAGCCGCCGTTCCTGCTGCCGAGGAATGCATTCTCTACCGAATGCCAGCGTACAGGCTCGACGGAACCGCGCTGATAGGATTTCGGGCCGCTGCCAAGCACTGTGCTCTGCACCCGATGAGCGGCAGCACCCTGGCCACGCTCGCGGACCAGATCCGGGACTACGACACCAGTCCGGGCACGCTTCGCTTCCTGCCAGGCGCCGCGCCGCCGGCGGCGCTGGTACGGAAGATCATCAAAACGCGGATCGCCGAGTGTGCCCGGCCGCCTGCCAAACCGAAAAAGCCGACTCTCAAAAAGGGGAAAGCGATCAAGGGAGGGGCTCGAAAGCAAGAGACGAAACAACGGCCATCCGTCGGAAAGACGCAAAGACAGCACTCCGGCACGTTGGCAGGACGTGGGAAACAATCAGGCTGACAGGTGTCACCAGCCGTGTGGCAGGTGAGGGTGCTTGAGACGACAGCGATCGGTCCCAGTGATCGGCTCCCCGATCCACCGGCTGCTATACCTCCGCAAGGTCGCCCGTACTGTCACTAAAGCTTTCCGTGTCAACGCCAAGGCGCCGTAGGATAGTGACAAAGAGATTGGACAAGGGAAGATCCTCGCGCGTCGCTGCCTGTTGCCAGGGTTCGCTCCCCCCCGTCCATGCTCCACCTGCTTGGTTGCTGCCCGCGTAGTTCAAGTACTGTCCATGCCGAAAACCCATCTTCCTGCCCCCCGTCAGCAGCAGCGGATAGTTGCGAGAGAGATGGAAGGCACTGGAGGCTGATCCGAACAGGAGCAGGGTGTTGTCGAGCATTGTGCCATCGCCCCCCGGTTCGGCAGTGGCTTTCAGCTTGCCGGCAAAGCGACCATATTCCTCGCTGAGGAATCGACAGTAGGTGCCAAAGTTCTTCCAGCCGCCTGGTTCCTTTGTGTCGTGGGTCAGTTGATGAGTCAGATGAAAGCCCACCGCACGGGCAAGATAATCGCTGACGCCAATCGCGTTTTCTCTGCCAATCTGGTAAGTCGCGACTCGGGTGGAGTCGGTCTTGAAGGCGAGGTAGATCAACTCAAACATGGTCTGAAGATAGCCGCGTGGATCGTCTGGAGTAATGTCAAGCGTGAGATGGTCAACACTCACGGTGGGAAACGGAATGTTAAACCACCGCTTCGCCTTCTCCACCTTGATCTCCGTTTCACGAACCGACTGCAGATACTCATCCAGCGATCTCTGGTCAGATGCAGAAAGCGTCGCTCGCAGCGAACGGGCATCGGCCAGAAGATCATCCAATGCACTCTGGCTGATCGACAAGCGCCGGGCAGCATCGCCATCACTCTTTACGAACAGGAGGTCAAAGATGCGCTTTGGCCGATGCTCTGCCGGGAGAGCGCGACCACTCCGACTAAATGACATCGTGTGCGTCCCGCGGGGAGTTCCGGTTCCTCCATCGGTAGACATCACGAGCGATGAGATTCGGGTGTTGTCCCCCACATGAGCAGCAAACTCCTGGTCGAGCGAGATGGAGTTGGTGTAGTCGCCAGACGGACCTGTCGGAGCGCCGGTCAGAAACTGATCAGCATTCGAATGGCCATGAATGTTTCGTGCCGAGGGATGCGATAATCCGGAGAGGACTGTCAAGTCGCTGCGCAATGGTTCCAACGGCTCAAGGCAGCGGGTCAACGTGAAGTCTTCGCCGTTGCCATGAGGAAACCAGGCCCAATCCTCATGGGCCGGATCCTCTGGAAGGGGCATCGGGACCCCATCGGGCATGTAGAAACACGCTAACCGCTTGGGCGTCGACGGCTGCTGGCCGGCAGCCGTACCGCGAGCGACAGAAGTCTCAAGCCACGGCAGGCCCAGCGCAATCCCTGTTCCCCGCAGAAACCGGCGGCGGTCCAGGGAGGAGAGATTCAGTGTCATGGTGCTGTCTCCGGGCTGGGGAATTCCATGGGCCCCTGCAGGGGGAGCTCAAATGTCTGGTTAGGGGGAACAAAACAGGTCGCTGGTGGCGATGAGGGTGATCAGTGTGGCGAGCCCGTCGTCCTCGATTCGCAGCCGCGCCGTAATCTCCTCGACTGCAGGGCGATCTGCAATCGTCAACGGACGGCCGAGCGCAAAAGTCGCCATCTTCTCCACGAATCCACGAGCGAATTGGTCCTGTCGGTGCTCGAGGAGGTGCCGTTTCAGGCCGTCGATTCCTTGAATTGCCTGACTGTTGAACAACACGGCGGATGCATCAACCGGCACACCTGCGATATCAACTCTCCAAGTGCCGACAGCATCAAAGTTCTCAAGTGCGATCCCCCACGGATCGATTTTCGAGTGACAAGACTTGCAGGCCGTCTGACTCCGATGATTCTCCATCCGCTGCTTGAGAGTCAGCCTGGCAATCTCTGGATCGGCCAAGTCGATGATAGGAACTGCTGGCGGTGGCGGGGGGGGCGGGGCGTTCAGAAGGGCCTTGAGGATCCAGATGCCACGCTTCAGCGGATGGGAATCCTTGCCGTCGGAGTTCATGGCCAGCAGGCCGGCTTGTGTTGTCAAGCCACCTCGGTAATGGCTGGGGTCGAGCGCGACTCGGCGAAACGTGTTGCCGAAGACATTCTTCAGCCCGTAATGCAAGGCCAGGCGCTCGTTGGCCATCGTGTAATCGGCATGAAGAAAATCGATCACGCTGTGGTTGTTGGCCAGGAGCTCCTCAAAGAAAGCAATCGGCTCCTGCTGCATCGCTTCTTTGAGCGTCGCGTCGAACTGAGGATAGGCGATACGGTCAACGTGGAGGTAGTCGAGCTGCTCCAAGCCCAGCCATTGGCGGACAAAGTGCTTTGAGAAACGACGCGACCGGGGGTCGGCCACCATGCGTGCCACCTGGCCGGCGAGAATGTCTCGATCGCCAAGCCGTCCCGTGGCCGCCAGGTCTAAGAGGATGTCATCCGGTGCGCTACACCACAAAAAGATGGCAAGGCGGGTTGCCAGTTCATAGTCAGACAGCCGGAGAGTGGTGCTGCCATTCGTCTCATTGCGGACCTCATCCGATCGGACGAGATAGAGAAAGTGCGGCGACGTCAGGACGGTCGCTAGAACCTCGATGACGGCCTCCTCGAAGCTCCTGCAATCTGGTCGGATCGTGTTCAGCAGAGTCAGCTTCTGATCGACTTCTGCGTCGCTGGCAGGTCGTCGCCAAGCACGCGAGGCGAAGCGAGCGATGACTTCTCGTGCGTAGACAGATTCGTCCCCTTTGTGTGCGCTGTCGAAGAAGATTCGGCGGTGGGATTCGGTCGGCCAGTGTTCGTAGACGGGTGCGGTGACTTCCACATAATCAATCTGGATGTCGCCTTGTGAGACTGAACTGTTGGTGAGCGTGATGTATTCCGATGGACTCGGTAAATCTCCCATCGCCGTCACGCCGCGCACGGAATTGCGCGGATGGACTTCACTGAGCGGGATATCCCATTGAGAGAACTGCGGATGCGACGGCGTGGCATCGATTTCGAGGTCGTGGCTGCTGATCCGAACAGATGCCTGCGAGTCGTTGCTGGCCTGCCAGCCGAATCCCAATTGAAGGCTCGGGCGGCCTTTGTTCTCAGCCGATACGCCAGACGCACGGACTCGTATGCGGAGTGTTCCTTGGTCGGGGAGAGAGTCGCCAAGTTCGACGATCAGTTTTCCCTGTGGCGGGATGATCGCAGCCTGCTCCCCATTGGCGGGAACTTCTGGCAGAGTCTGCATCGGTAACCATGCATATTTCGCCCCCCCATAATCCCATGACACGGGCGCCGTGCGCCCTGTCGTCAGGTTGCGATAATGCGGTCCGCGTGGGGGGGTGAGAAAAGCGGCTGCCTTTTTCTGCAGTTCCTGCTGCTGCAGTTCCGCGTTGTCGGCGTGCTTCAGTTCGATCGCCTTGAGTTCGTCGTCCTGCTTCAGCCAATCGGCAGCCGCGGCGGCTTGCATCGAAATGCCCCAGTGGATCAGAGGCGGCCGGTGGCCCTGCACGGTGGCTTTTTGCAGTGCTCGCAAGCCGAGATCGCGATAGGTGGCGAATTGTATGGCCGACATATGCAGGAAGTCAGAACTGTTCTGGAAGCCGTCCTGGGAAGCTGATTCGGGGGGCAGATCGGCCGAAAAAGTGGCAGGAATTCCAAGCAGATCCTGCAGCGCGTAGTTGTATTCATAGCCCGTCATTCGACGGAATGAGGAGTGCCCCTTTTCCTCTCTTCGCACGGTCGCTGCGATCTGGATTTCCGAAGTCAGCCAGTCGATCACTGTGCCGCGATCTTCGGCGCTGAACGTGGTCTCGCCCGGGGGAGGCATATCGCCATTGGTGAGCACGGCCACGACTTCGAGCCACCAACTCACATCGCTTCCGCGCAGCAGGTCGGGGTCGAGCGTATCGATTCGAATGTTGCCTTCGCGCTTCTCGGGGCCGTGGCATTGAGCACAGGCTTTTTCAAGAAGCGGCAGAATGTGCTCTTCAAACGCTACCCGGTTGGACTGCGGGGGTTCGCTCGTTACTTCCCGGGTGTTGTGACGACGGTAACTCGAATGCTGGGCGCCCGTGGCCTTGAGTTCGTTGAGCGTCAGCCGTACGGAATCATCGTCGACGCTTTGGGTCTTGGTGAGGGGGCTGGTTTGGCTCGTTGTGAGTTCAATCTCTGCGGCGGCTGCTGATACAATGAATGATTGCCCGATGACAACGGTTATCAGCACGCACTTGATTGCGCCCAGCATGGCGCGGAATCGTGAGCGGAAGAGACTTGTCATGGACTCGATCCTGCGGCTCGGCGAACAAAATCGATGGCGGATCGTCGGTCGATCCATCTGCTGTTTCGCGGGTCTCTTCGACTCTGGAGCGGATCGAAACAGATGGGGGTGGTGCTCGGATTCGGCCAACGGTGCGTGAAGGCGTGCCGTGTCAGGCCAGCACGGAATCGATGACGTGCCCGTGGACATCGGTGAGCCGGCGCTCCAAGCCGTTGTGATAGAAGGAGAGACGGGTGTGGTCGAGGCCGAGAAGATGGAGGATCGTGGCGTGCAGATCATAGATCGTGCACACATTCTCCACTGCCCGGTACCCGAATTCGTCGGTGGCTCCGTGGTGATGAGCCCGCTTGACTCCCGCGCCGGAGAGCCAGACGGTGAAGCCGGCAGGGTTGTGATCGCGGCCGCTGGCTCCCTGCTGAAACGTCGGCATCCGACCGAATTCGGTCACGAAGACCACGAGAGTGTCAGAGAGGAGTCCACGCTGCTTGAGGTCGCTAAGCAGCGCGGCCGCCGGTTGGTCGAGCACGGGGGCATGGACTGAATACTGATCCACGAGCGTCTTGTGACCATCCCAATTCCCCACCCCTTCTCCCATCGCGTAGGCACCGTTGAAGAGCTGGACGAATCGCACCCCCTGCTCGAGCAACCTGCGGGCGAGGATGCAATTCCGGGCAAACCGGGCTTTGACGGGATTCGCGGTGTCGTCCGCACCGTACTGTGTCAGGGTGGCCGCTGACTCGTTGGAAAGGTCGGCGATCCGTGGTGCTGAGAGTTGCATCCTGCCAGCGAGTTCGTAGGCGGCGATCCGGGCGGCCAGTTCTGTGTCGCCTGGATGTGCGGCAAGGTGGGCGTCATTGAGTTGGCGGACGAACTCCCGTGTCTCGTGATCGGCCTGTTCGCCGAGCGTTGCCGGCCGGGCCAGATTGGGGATCGGTCGATCGGCTCCCAGTGGCGTTCCCTGAAAAACTGCCGGCAGGAATCCCGAGGCCCACTGGCGGGGGCCAATCTGTGGCACGCCACGGGGATCGGGGATGGCCACGAGCGCCGGCAGGTCGTCGCACTCGCTTCCGAGGGCATAGGTTGCCCAGGCTCCCATGCTGGGGAAGCCGTCGAGCGTGAACCCGGTGGCCATCTGACTCTCGGCGGGGCCGTGGGTGTTCGACTTCGCCGTCATCGAGTGGATGAAACACATCTCGTCGGCGAGCGCCCCCAGCCGCGGCAGAAGGTCGCTGGTCATGGTGCCGCTTTGTCCCCGGGGACGGAACTTCCACTGCGGCTGGACGAGGTTGCCGTTCTCCCCCTGGAAGGTGATCAGTTTCTCTCCCGAGACACTCTCCGGTAGCGGTGTGTCATGCCGGCGGACGAGTTCCGGTTTCCAATCAAACGAGTCAACGTGCGAGAGGGCTCCGGAGCAGAAGATCACCAGCACCCGTGTGGCGCGGGGGGGAAAGTGCGGCGGCCGGGGAGCCATCGGGCGGGCAGGGTCGATCAGCGGTCGGATCGGCGGTGCGGCCGCACCCGCCCTGCCGGCAGCAAACAGCGACGCCAAAGCGATCCCTCCGAGGCCCGATCCGGTATCGCGGAGGAAACCACGCCGGTCCAAGAACCGCATGCCGGCGGGGGTGAGTGGCGGAGGCATGGTTGGGGGGCCGGGCGGAAAAGGGATCAAATCGCCAGAGGGGCCGCTGAAGCGATCAATTGTCCCCAGGTGGCAGGCTCCAATGCAAGGTCGCGAGAGTTAGACTCTTCCCGCAGAGCGGTTTCAGAGCATGACTGAGGGGGATTTGTGATGCGTGGTTGGTGTCTCGTGATCGTGCTGGTCGGCGGGCTGCTCGGAGGCCTGGGCGAGCCACACTGTGCGGCTGCCGATCCGGAAGCCTCGGCGGCAGCCGTCGCGGCGCTCCGCGAGGCCGTCGCCGCGACGGAGGCATGGCCGGCCGCGGCTGCGGATAAACCCTGGGCTGCCACGCCGCTCACCCGGGGCGACGCCGACGAGGCCCGCCGCATCCTTTGGCAGGCCCGCCTCGCGCGACTCCGCACGGAGCGGGCGGATGAGGTGGCGAAACGCGAATTGCGAGACGGCGACCTCGTCATGCCGTTCTTCATGAGGACGTTTGGGGAGAAGCCCGCCGGGGGAAGAAGCTTGTGGATCTCGCTTCATGGCGGTGGCGGTGCTCCCGCGCAGGTCAATGACCAGCAGTGGGAAAACCAGCAGCGTCTCTACGAGGTTCCGGAGGGAGTGTATTGTTCTCCGCGAGCGCCGACGAACACCTGGAACCTGTGGCACGAACCACACATCGACAGACTCTTTCAGCGGCTGATCGAGGACTTGGTGGCGGTTGAAGGAGTTGATCCGGACAGGGTGTACATCCTCGGATACTCGGCTGGCGGCGACGGCGTCTACCAACTCGCGCCGCGGATGGCGGATCACTGGGCCGCCGCGGCCATGATGGCCGGGCACCCCAACGGCGTATCCCTTGAGCCGCTGCGGAATGTCCCTTTCGCGCTCCAGGTTGGGGAACTCGATACCGCCTACGACCGGGCCCGGATCGGCGCCGAGTACGGCGCGGCCCTCCAGCGGCTTCATGATGCCGATCCGGAGGGCTACAGGGCGCTGGTCAAGATCCATGCCGGCAAGGGGCATTGGATGGACCGTGACGATGCCGCCGCGCTCCCCTGGATGGCTCGCTTCACCCGCGACCCCGTCCCCAAACGCGTCGTCTGGCAGCCGACTGCCGCGTCGCCGGGGAGTTGCTACTGGCTGGCGGTTCCCCCCGGAGAAAAACTGGACGGAGTCACGATCATCGCCCGGCGCGACGCCCAGACAGTGACCATCGAATCGGCTGAGGGGATCGGCAGGCTGCTGGTGCGGCTCGACGACCGGATGCTCGATTGTGATCAGCCGGTGCGGATTATGCACGGCGATCGGGTGCTCTATGACGGACCGGTAGACCGTTCGATCGCCAACCTCGAGGCAACGCTCGAGCGCCGTGGTGACGCCAGTCTGACGTTTTCCTGTCAGGTCGCCCTCGAGTTCAACGCTGGGCGATAAGACGCCGGGAGAGCGTTGCCGCGGGGTCCGGTGGAGCGAGAAACGCCGGCAATCACCGGACGGTGACGAACTCGTTGGCGTTGTAGAGCGCCCGGCAGAGGCTCGGCAGGCCATGATCAGCCACCAACCGTTGGCCGGAGGCGATTTCAGCGGCGGTGGCCTCCCGAGAGAAAGCCAGTGCCACAGCGTGGCGGACCTGCGCGGCAGGGTTTTCACCGGCTTCGCGAACCACCCGCTCGGCGAACCGTTCGGCCTGCCCGATGAGGAAGGCGCCGTTGAGCAGATTGAGCGCCTGGAGCGGGGTGGTACTCACGGTCCGCTTGGGTTGGATCTGCGCGGCATCGGGGCAGTCGAATGCGCCGAAGAAAGTGTCGAGTTCAGAGCGAGGCTTGCTCTGATAAATCATCCGCCGGAAGTCGTCGGTAGTGAATTCAGTCTTCGTTTCGTAGACCTTGACGTAGTTGGAATTGGCCACGAAGAGATCGAATCCCGGCCCGCCGGTCTGCGGATTGAGACTCCCACTGACAGCCAGGATGGTGTCGCGGATCGCCTCCGCTTCCAAGCGCCGCGGTGGATACCGCCACAGGAGGCGGTCCTGGGCGTCAATGTGAGAAGCTTCCACGTTGGGGCGACTGGCCTGACGGTAGGCTCGGCTGGTGACGATACGGCGGTGGATCGACTTCAGTTGCCAGTCCCCGTCGATCAGTTCCGAGGCCAGCCAGTCGAGGAGTTCCGGGTGACTCGGGCGGCCTCCTCCGGCTCCCAAGTCGCTGGGAGTGTCGACCAAGCCGATACCGAAATGGTGGTGCCAGAGTCGATTGACAATCACCCGCGGGGTGAGCGGATTGGCCCGGTCGACGATCCAGTTGGCGAGCGCCTGTCGGCGGACCAGATTTCCCCCTCCATCGGTGGCAGGCCAGGTTTTGGGACCGATCCGTGAGAGGGGACCGGGCAGGATCTCCTCGCGGGGCTGCGTGGGGTCGCCCCGGAACAACCGGAAAGTCGTCTCGGGCTCAGTGAACCTCCCGGCATAGGCCCGCGGACCGCGCGACAAGTCCGCCAGTTCATTCTTCAGTGCCGCGATTCGCCCTGCCCGCCCTTGAGCGTCGGCGGAGTCTGACGGAGGGAGGGTGGCTGCGGCGTCCTCATTGCTGCTGGCGGGTGCAACGGCTCCCTGCGGAAGTCGGTCCCAATCGCTGGCCACGGTCTGCCAGGAGTTGCCGTCAGTGGAAAGACTGATCTGATAGCGCAGTGCGATCCTGTCAAAGTATTTCGGCTCCGGACTCCGGTCGCGGCTCCACTCGACATGATCGACGGTCTCCGTGGTGGGCAACTCCAACTGCACCCACCCGATGCCTGGAGTGTTTGAGATCCACGAGCGATCATTGCCGTAGTGGCCGTCGTTGATGTGACCGAGTGCGTGGAACGCGTTGCCAGCGAAGTCACCCGATGATGACAGTGTAGCGCCAGTGGCGACGTTTCTCCCTTCCGCGGTAAACACCTCGAGTTCGTCGAGGCATGGTTCTGCGCCGCTGGTTGCGAGGACGGTAAAGCGGATGAAGCGGGCTGGCTGTGGCGCGAAGGAGTCGATGTTTTTGCCGGCCGTCACGGCTCTCCTCAGCGACTTCACTCCCGATTCCGCCAGCAGTTGTTCAAGCTCCGCCAGGCGTTGACGGTGCTGTTGATCGTCGGGCCCCCGCACTTCCCGCTCGCCATGCTGCACGCCCGCGAACACGGCTTTGAACGAGTAGTAATCGGCTTGCGGGACGGGGTCGAACTTGTGGTCGTGACAGCGGGCGCAGCCCACCGTGAGGCCGAGGAACGCCGAGCCGGTGGTGCTCACCATATCGTGGAGTTCGTCGGCTCGCTGGTTGGCGGTGAGCACCGGATCGGGCGACTTGACCTGATCCCAGGCGCCTCCCACGATGAACCCAGTGGCCACTTCGGCGTCGCCGGCGTCCCCCGCCAATTGCGCCCTGACGAACTGGTCGTATGGCATGTCGGCATTGATCGCATCGATCACCCAGTCGCGGTACCGCCAGGCATTGGGGCGCATCTGGTTCATCTCGAAACCGTTGCTCTCCGCGAAACGGACGACATCGAGCCAGTGCCTGGCCCACCGCTCGCCGAACCGAGGTGAGGCCAAGAGGCGGTCGACCAGTCCGCGGTAGGCTTTATCGCTCCCGGAGGAGAGGCAGTCGGCTCCGAAGGCCGCCATCTCTTCCGGGCTGGGGGGCAGACCGTGGAGGTCGAAAAACACCCTCCGCATGAGCGTCACGGGAGCGGCCTCTTCTTCCCGTGCCAACCCTTGAACTGCAAGCGCCGCCTCGAGAAAGCAATCGATCGGTTCCTCGCTGCTGGCGGTGGATAGTGGGACTTGCGGCCGCGTGAGCGGTTGAAACGCCCAATGCGTGGTTGAGGGTGCCTGGAGGCCCTCTGTTCCGCCGGCGGGCAGTAAGGCGCTTGGGAGTGTGGCCAGTTCGTCGGGCCACGGGGCCCCGGAGGCGATCCAGTCCTCGATCACGCGCCGCTCGACCTCAGGTAACGGCTCGGCGTCGGCCGGCATCCGGCTCGCTTCAGCGGTCGACGTGATCCGCCGGAGCAGTTCGCTCTCCTGCGGTGATCCGGGCTGGATGCCCGCGAGCCCAGAGTCTCCACCGGCCAGTGCCCGGTCGCGGAGATCGATGCGGAATCCGCTTTCGGCCACACTCGGCCCGTGGCATGCGCCGCAGCGTGAAGCCAGGATCGGGGCCACCTGCTCGCGGAAATCGGGAGCCGTGGGGACATTCTCGGCAGCTGTCAGCGTCGGCACACTATCTCGCCAGGCGCCGACGCTTGCCCACAAGCAAATCAACAGGACGATCGTGTCCGGCCAGCGGTATGAGCAAACCAAACAACGTGCCATGCGAGGTGTTCCCAGGTGGAACCGGCAGACATCACGGCTGACAGGAGACATCCCCAATCCTACCCTGCCGCCCGCGAACGAAGCCCACCGGCAAACCGGCCTGGGCTGACGGCCAGGGTCAACCTCCCAGGAGGTGTTCGAGGACGAGACGCTCAAGTGCCTCGTAATCGCGGTTGGCGATCATCTCGTCGGCGGTGTTGACGGGGAAAGTCCGGACCTTCTCGACGAGTCGGAGGAAAACGGCCTGGCTGGTGGCCAGGTGGGCCGTGGCCTGCTCGGCCTTTTGGGTCCGCTGCGCCTTGACGTCGAAGCCGACAAACGCGCCGGTGGCGGCGTAGTCGACCGATTCCAGCACCCGCACCTGGTCGAAGGCGCCACGGAGGTTGGCGGCCCCAAACACCTTGTCCTGGTCGTATTTCAGCCCGTTCTGATCATTGAGATGCACGCTCCACAGTTTTCCGGCGGCCAGGGCAAAGCCCATTTCGTCGGAGGGATCAAGTCCGGCGAGGATCGCATGGGCGCTCTCGATGAGCACACCCACCCGGGCGGGGTCGGCACAGCGGCTTCCCAAGGCGAGTGCATGGCCGATCGTGGGGATGAACGCCGTGTCGACTGGCTCATTTGGCTTGGGCTCGATGGCGATGCGGATCCGGGGATCGGCGGCCAGGATCGCGTTGACAGCCTCGATCATTTTCCGAGAGGCATCGATCGGGCATTTGCTTTCGCGGACACCGGTGCCCTCGCGGGCGGGCCAGAGGACGATCAGGTCGGTGCCCATGGCCCGGGCCACATCGACAGCTCGCTTGGAGCGTTCGATGGCCCACTTCCGCCCGGCTGGATCGTTGCTCGTATAGCCACCATCGATGCCACTGGGGTGTTCCCAGAGGCGCGGTGCGACGAACTCCGCCACCATGTTCAGGTCAGCGAGTTTCCGCTTCATCGCCTCTGCTTGCTGGACGATCTGTGCCGGCGAGAGATTCTCCAGGTCGGGCACGGCATCGTCGTCGTGGAATTGAATGCCGTCGAATCCCAGATCGACCGCCACGGCCAGCACCTCGTCGAAGGAGACTGCGGGGCGCACCGGCGGGCCGAAGGGATCGGCGCCGCGACCGATGTTCCAGGGGCCGACGGAGAAGCGGTACTGCGATTCAGCCATGGGATCGATTCCCTTGAGAGGTGACGGGCGTGGAAGCCGGGTAGATGGATGGAATGGAAACGGGTTCCTGGCGATCCTGGGAGCCCGCAGAGCCCCCGCGCCGACGCATATCAGTCGGGGAGTGGACGCTCTTGAAGGTGGAGAGAATACACGGCGGCAGGAGAAAATGCAGCGTGGGTCGAGTGGGCTGAGGAAGAACTGGCGAAGAAAAAGCCTGTTCGGCCGCACCACAGGGGGCGCGATCTGTTGCAATCGGTAGGATGAGGCTCACTTTTGATTCTGATTCTGACCAATTCGTCGTTCCCCCCTGACCGCCACCTTCCCCTTGGCCACGCCATCAGGAATCCAGTCCATGCATCGGTTGCCCCCCCAGAAATCTCTCGACTTGAAGCTCGCCCGGATTGTGGCCGATTCCAGTTGCACCGACTTCATCCTCGCCGATGCCAAGGATGCCGACATGGCCTTTGGGCTCGCTTCCCCTGGTGTGCAGCGGGGGGGAGATCCGTTTCGCGGGCCGTTCCGCACGATGGAGGACTTCCGTGGATCAATCCGGGCGCTTGTCAAGCAGGGGTTGGTCGACATCATGCTGATGAGCGCCAGCACCAGCGAGACCCTGTCGATCGACGAAGGGCTGTTTGCCGACAGCCACGTGACGCCGGCGGTGCGGATGAACGACACCAGTGACATCTGGCTGGCATCCGGCAGTGGCAATTATCCACGGCAGCCCGCGCTCCCCTTCTCGACCACCACGATCCCGCAAGCGCAGTGCGGGCGCGTCGATGCCACCCACGCCGAGCGCGGCCGCGGGGCCGATCTGGGGCTGTTCTCCCTGACGCTTAATGACGACGCCGGACTCGACCGGGCGATGCTCGAGGCCTATCGAGATTTCCGCATCGACGCGGAGCGGGCCGGTTTCCGGCATTTCCTCGAGGTCTTCTATCCCAACTGCATCGACCGCACCCCGGGCAGGCCCTCCGGTGAGCGCCCCCGCGAGGAGCGGCCGCGTGAGATTGCCCGTTTCCTCGCTGACCATGTCGTCCGGACCCTCGCCGGGGTGCCGCGGGCGGGACGGCCGATCTTCCTCAAGATTCCCTATCTCGGTCCGGAGGTCACGGAGCAACTGGCAGCCTACGACCGCTCGCTGGTTATCGGGATCCTCGGCGGTGGCGCCGGCACGACGCACGATGCGTTCGGATTGCTTGCCGATGCCAAGCGGCACGGTGCCCGCGTTGCCCTCTTCGGCCGGAAGATCAACGCCGCCGAGGACCAATTGCTGTTCGTCAAGCACCTCCGGCTGGTAGCTGATGGTCAGGTATCGGCTGAAGAGGCGGTGCGGGCCTACCATGGCGATCTCCAGACCCAGGGGATTCCCCCTCATCGCAGTCTTGGGGACGATCTCAAGCGGGCGCCGACCGCCCAGGCCTACGGCGGGTAAGGGAGCGGCCCACAATCACGTCATCCACCTTTTTCGGAGTCTGTATTGATGGCTGCCTCTGATGTGCTCCGTTTGCTCAACCTGCCCCTCCCTCCGGCCCCGAAGCCGGTGGGGGCGTACATTCCCTTTCTCCGCTCGGGCAACCTTCTCTACACGTCCGGTCACCTGCCGCTGCTCCCGGATGGCACGCTCCTGCGGGGCAAGGTAGGGAGCGATCTGGATGCCGATGCCGGCAAGGCCGCGGCCCGTCAGGTGGCCTGTGCGATCCTCGCCACGCTGGAAGAGGCGCTGGGGAGCGTCGACCGCGTCAAGCGGGTGATGAAGGTCTTGGGAATGGTCAATTGCACGCCTGACTTCACCAAGCAGCCGCATGTGCTCAATGGCTGCAGCGAACTGTTTGCAGAGATCTGGGGGCGGGAAACCGGCATCGGTGTCCGCAGTGCGTTTGGGGTCTCCGCCCTCCCGGAGAACGTTCCGGTCGAGATCGAGGCGCTGTTTGAAGTGGAGTGACCGTCGCGGCGGCGCTGGCCAGCGCAGAGCAATCGCGTCCGCTCAGGAGTAATCAACCGTTCAGCGGAGCAGTTTTCGCATGACGGTACCGATCCCCGGCGGGTGGAACGGGATTGCCAAAGACATGGTCACATAGCCAGACAGGATGCGCTGATGTCGGGGGATTCGGCAAATGCCGATCAGATCAGATGTCATCACGCGCAAATCCGCGGTAGAGATTTTGTTGGCCCGCCAGTCGTTGATCGTCCTTGCGATGGCCGACTGGAGTACTCCGGAGAGTTGTGGCAAGCGTTCGCCAATCCGATCTGCGAACGTTTTGTAGTAGTGGATCGAAGCGGCAGCATGTTGCTTGGCGGCGACGGCTGGATCGATCGTAGTGCGGCACTCGGCGATACGGTAGTAACAATCTGGTTCTGCTTTTGGAAAACATCGCACACGCGCACCGGCAAGGATCGCACGGGTGTGCAGTTCCGGGTCCTGCAGTCGCTCGAAAGACTCGTCAAAACCGCCTAGGCTTTCAAGGACCGAACGCCGCCAGAGCGGTTGCATGATCGACCAAGGAAGGCGGTGGGAGAGAAACGCCGTCAAGTGGTCGGTGTGGTTGTCGGGGATCCATTCGCTGATGGTAATGTCGGGGTTTTCTCGAAAAACCCGCATCGGGAACACCCAGAGATCGTACTCGGGGTGTGCAGTGGCGGCGGCGATTCGACCCGCGCAGCATGTTGGGGAAAAAAGATCGTCTGAATCGAGGAATATGACAAATTCACCACGGGCGATCGCCAATCCCTGATTTCGGCAGTGAGAGCCACCGCGGGGAGTGTCGAGGAGGATCGCCCGTACTCCGGTGTGGCGCTGAGGAAGTGCCCTCACGAAATCACGCGAGATGTCGGTGGAGGCATCGTCGACAACGATGATCTCCGGGAGCGCTGTCTGCGAAAGCACCGAGTCGATGGTTGCATGAATGAGCATCCCCTTGTTTCGGTTGGGGATGATGACGGAAATGGCAGGCGTCATAATTCTGTTCTTTTCGGAACAGCAAGGGCGGGGTGGCTGGCTTCCGGTCAGCCAACAACGAGCGACGCAGGAAGAACGGAAGGAATCGAGGCTTCAAAGCCGCGAACGAAGGCATTTTGTTCCATGCTGTTCAGTCATTCCGAGTTCACGGGGGTGTTGAATCCGCAGGTCTGCTTCGACTTCAGAAATAGCATGTTGTGGATCGGCGCTGTCTGCGACTCCGCGGCATTCAGTGCGATTCGATCACCACAGTGGGCCTCATATCAGGACTTGATCACCGTCGCGGGGCCGGAGATTCCCCGCATCGCATCGCGGGTGTCGATCACTAAGCCAGCCCAGGCGGCCAACTCAGAGAGATTGACCGCCTTGTGTGCGGTGGCGATGACCACCGCATCGGCGGCGTTGATGGTCTCCCTGTTCCATACAGCGGACGCAACGCCCTTCCACTTGGCATGTTCCCGGGTGGGGCCGATCACCGGCACGTACGGGTCGTGGTAGGAGACGACGGCCCCCAGATCGGAGAAGCGGTCCATCAATTCAAACGTCGGGCTCTCTCGCATGTCATCGACATCGGCCTTGTAGGCCAGCCCCAGCATCAGCACGCGACTTCCCTTCACCGCCTTGCCCCGCTCATTGAGGGCCAGCATCGTCCGCCTGACGACATACTCCGGCATGCTGCGATTGATCTGCCCCGCCAATTCGATGAACCGGGTGTTGACGCCGTACTCACGGGCCTTCCAGGTGAGGTAGAACGGATCGATGGGGATGCAATGTCCCCCCAGGCCGGGGCCCGGGTAGAAGGGGGTGAAGCCGAACGGCTTGGTGGCCGCGGCGCGGATCACCTCCCAAATGTCGATTCCCATCGCATCTGCCACGATCTTCAACTCGTTCACCAAGCCGATGTTGACGGCGCGGTAGATGTTCTCAAGCAATTTTGTCAGTTCGGCGACTCCGCACGAACTCACCGGCACGACCGTCTCGAAGGCCGCCCGGTAGAGCGCGACTCCCGCTTCCAGGCATGCCGGAGTGAAGCCGCCGACCACCTTGGGGATGTTGGCTGCGGTGAAGTTGGGGTTGCCCGGATCCTCCCGCTCTGGGGAGTAGACGACGAACACCGACTCCCCCGGCACCAGCCCCCGGGCCTTCACCCTGGGCACCACCTCTTCCTCAGTGGTACCGGGATAGGTGGTGCTCTCGAGGCTGACGACATGCCCAGGTCGGAGGTGGGGACAGATGGCGTCGAGGGTGTCGGTGACGTAGGAGAGGTCTGGTTCGAGATGCTCGTCGAGCGGCGTGGGGACGCAGATGATCACCGCGTCGGTCTCGGCGATTCGGGAGAAGTCAACGGTGGCATCCACCAAGCCGCTGTTCCGCGCCTCCGCCACTGCGGCGCTGGGAATGTGCTTGATGTAACTCTTCCCGGCGAGGATCTGCTCGGGCTTATGGGGATCGATGTCGAATCCGATCGCCCGCTTCCCCGCTTTTGCGTAGGCCAGGAGAAGCGGCAGTCCCACGTAGCCGAGGCCGACGATTCCGACTGTCCGCGGGCCATCCGGGCGGGGAGCGGTTGTCGATGCGGCGGTGCTTGAGTGAGTTGCGGAAGCCTGAGAAGCACTCATGGGAGGAAGAGTATGGTTGAGGTGATTGGGGTTGGACCCGCGGGACACATCCCCCCCTCACCGGGAGTTCGAGGTGGGGAGCGCGCAGGCAGTGTAGCAGCCTGCTCTCGGATCCGCCGCCGGCCCCTGCACCGCTGGCTGGTGGGGGTGTGTGGCAGGGGCTTGTGAGGGGCTTGTGAGGGGCGAGGTCGCGTCGTGCGGGCAGGGCTGGCGAATCGTCCCCCTGATCCAGTACCGTAAGGCGGCCGCCGCCACTTGGACAGTCCATACGACAATGAAGAAAATCCTGATCGTCGTCGGCACCCGACCGAACATCATCAAGGTCACTCGCTTCCGGAGCGTGGCGGCTAAGCGGGGGCGGGTGGAGGTGCGGATTGTCCATACAGGGCAGCACTTCAGCGCCAACATGGCCGACGTCTTTTTCCAGCAGTTGGGCGTGCAACCGGATCATTGCCTGGGAATCGCCGCCGGAACTCCCACCCGGCAGATCGCCGAGATCATGACGGGCCTTGAGGCGGTGATCGATGCGGAGCGTCCCGATCTGGTGCTCGTCGTCGGCGACGTCAACAGCACCTTGGCGGCTGCCGTGACTGCCAACAAGATGGGGGTGGCGATCGGCCATCTGGAGAGTGGGCTACGGAGCTTCGATCGCACCATGCCGGAGGAGTTCAACCGCGTCCTCACCGACAGGCTCACCGACCACTTCTTCGTCACCGAACAGAGTGGGATTGAGAATCTCCGGTCCGAGAAGGCCCGCGAGGAGTCGCTGCATTTCGTCGGCAATACCATGATCGACACGCTGGTGGCGTTCGATCCGCAGGTTCAGGCATCGACGGCACTGGAGGATCTCGGCCTCGGCAAAGGCGGTCACGTCCTGATGACGCTCCACCGTCCAGCGACAGTCGATGCCCCCGACCGACTCGCGGAGATCCTTGATCTCGCCGCGGACGTCTGCCGTCAGCGACAGGTGGTGTTTCCGGTGCATCCGCGGACCGCCAAAAATATCTCCTCCTTCGGGCTCAAGCCGAAGGCAGACGCCATCGAGGGCTTGGTGTTCACTGAGCCGCTGGATTACTTCGCCTTCCAGAAACTCATCGCCACCGCCGGCTTTATTCTCACCGACAGCGGTGGCATTCAGGAGGAGAGCACCTATCGCCGCGTGCCCTGCCTGACGCTCCGGCCCAATACCGAGCGGCCGGTGACCGTTACGCTCGGAAGCAACGAACTTGTGCCGTCTGATATGCACGCTGTCCGGGAGGCCATCGCCCGCATCGATGCCGGTTCGTTCAAGCGGGGCAGCATCCCGCCGCTGTGGGACGGGCACGCGACCGAACGGGTTCTAGAAGTGCTGGAGCGGGTACTGTGATCCTCTACCTGACCCACAACGACTCTCCCAGTGGGGTTTACTGGGGGCAGGTCACGGATGTCGTGCGCTTTCTCAACTCAATCGATGGTCCCCCGGTTCGCCTGGTGGCGTTGGTCAGCGGCAGAACCTACCGAAGTTCCCGCAGACAGATCCGGGATCATTGCCGCGATGCCTGGGTGATTCCACAGGCCCCCTCGATCTCCCGCTGGTGGGCCAATGCTGCGACCCTCGCGGGGGTGTGTGCGTGGACGCGTCCCTCCGGGATCATTTGTCGCGGACCGTTTGCCGCCGACCTTGCCCTGGGAATGCGGCGTCGACGGCTTACGAAGCGGGTCTGTTTTGACGGCCGAGGAGCCTATGCTGCGGAAACCGAGGAGTTTCTGGCTCCCGGAAATGAGCCGTGGATGCAAACAGTCAAGCGACTAGAGCACGACGCGATCCATTCCAGCGACTTTCGATTGGCCGTGAGTCGAGCGCTCGTGGAATATTGGCGGAGCCATTACGACTATGCCGGCGAGGCCCAGGTCATCATCCCCTGTACGGTGTCGGTCCCCACTGATCAGTCGATGGCTTCATCCACGGTGCAATCCGCTCCCGCCGTGGCGCTGCGCGGACCACGGTTGGTCTTCAGCGGCGGTGCGGCGGGTTGGCAGTCGCTCGGATCGCTGCAGCCATTGCTTTTGAATCTGCTCGAAACGCAGCCCAACCTGAGCGTGTTGTTTCTCAGTCGCCCAGACTCCGGAATCGCAGCCTTGGCCCAACGCTATCCGGGGAGGGTCGATTCGCGGTGGGTGACGGTGGACAAGGTCCATGGAGAACTCAGCGGGTGCGATGTTGGCGTGATGGTCAGGGACGATGCGGTCACCAATCGGGTCGCCAGTCCGGTGAAGTTCGCGGAATACCTGAGCGCCGGGTTGCGGATCCTCATCAGCGATCACCTCGGCGATTACAGCGACCTCGTGCGTCGCCATGAATTGGGGTGGGTCTGCACACCTGGCCAGTCGTTGCCGCGGATAACGACCGTGGACTCGAAGGAACGCGATCGACTCCGTGCTTTCGCAGCCAGCCACCTCACGAAAGAGGCCCACCGGGCCAGCTACCAGCGAGTCGTCGACTGTCTGTCGTGAGCGATCGCCGTTGCCAGCGGCGGTGCATGGAATCGCCGGGGGGTTCAGGCTACGATCTGGTTTCGGCCCCGGGTTGCCGGAAATCGGAAACATGAGTCAACTTGAGCCAGACGACACGCCACGGATAGGGCGTCGTGGCCATCCGGGGATGGAGAGGGCTGCCCAAACCGCCCCGATCCCTCTCGGC
>QWOP01000028.1 GCA_003669605.1 Planctomycetota bacterium | reverse complement strand
CTTTTCGTTGGCCAGTTCAGACCGCAGCCCACTCCCGGCGGAGTCGACTCGCGGCTGACTTTGCAGAGAACGGCTGCCGGGCCAGATCGTTACCGCAGGCCCCGCTCCCCCAATCCTAGTTCAAGCCTCCGGGCACCGCCGGCAGGGGTGCGATGCCAGAATCAGCTCAGGCTGGCAGGCTGTGAATACACTGCCGGCACTTGCTGCCCGAGGCTGCCGCGACTGGGCAGCGCTCGAGAAAACCGCAGATATCCGAAGTGGGAAAAGTTCAGGGATGACTTTATCCACGGGCAGACAGGAGTTCCGCGGCCGTCAGACGCTCTGCCGGGCGGATCCCAACCGGGAGAGGATGGAGCCCCGGATGGAGGGCCTGAGCAAGAATTTCAAGGCTCTCGACGAGCCGGGGACCGGGACGGCTAAAAGATTCGTTGCCATCGACAAGGAACAGACGCTGGTTACGGACGCAGGTCAGGTCGCGGAAGCCGGGCTGGGCAGCCAGCATGGGAAGATCCTGACGGGAGCGCGGGATGTCGAACCCGCAGCAGGCGATGACGAGCACTTCCGGGTCAGCCACCACCACCTCACTCCAGGAAAGTGTCCGCGACTTCTCCCCCTCGCGTCCGAGCACTTCCCGGCCACCGGCGAGGCGGACAATCTCTGGCGACCAGTGGCCAGAAGAGAAGGGCGGATCGATCCACTCCAAAAGCACCACCCGTGGCGGCAGCGCGACCGTCGCAGAGCGGATGGCGACGGCGTCGATCCGCGCTTGAAGACGGGCGACAGTGGCGCGGCCGACCTCCGGCACACCAGCGGCATCGGCCACCGTCTGCAGGCTGATGAGCACTTGGGCGAGGCTCTGGGGCTCGAGGTTTATCACCCGAGGGGAGCCAGGGAGCAAGCAGGCAGCGGCGGTTACCTCCGCTTCGGCGACCGCACAGACGTCGCACAAGCCTTGCGTCACGATCAGATCGGGAGCGAGTCGAGAAAGGACCTCTCTGTCGAGCTCGTACAGCGCCCGCTGGGAGCGAAGTCGCTCGCGGACCAGTTCGTCGATCTTTCCACTGCTGGCATCGGCGGGGAGAAGCGACCGGGTCACACGGGGAAGGCTCCGGACCGCCGCCGGGTAATCGCACTCGTGGCTCACGCCCACAAGGGCTCCGCCGAGCCCTAATTCGCAGACGATTTCGGTGGCACTGGGCAGAAGCGAGACGATGCGCATGAGGAGCAAAACCTCGGGGGCCGGTGGGGCGGGGGAAGGTACAATGCATGACAGTCTAGCGGTGGGCAGGTGCCGGCCCGACTTCGCGGCAACTTTGTGGGGGAATGGCCAGTGCGTTGCGTGTCAGACTGTCGTCGCTATGCCGCGATGCTCTTGTCGTCGTTGGCGATGTGCCTGGTGGCAGTCGATCCCCTCAGTGCCGACGACCAGCAGGCACTCACTCTCTTCGAGACGCACATCCGACCGGTCCTCGTGGAACGCTGCCAGGAGTGCCATCGGACCGGCGGCGTCGTCGAAGGAGGCCTCGTCCTCGACCACCGGGAAGGCATCCGTGCTGGGGGGACCAGCGGAGCGATCATCGTGCCCGGCGATCCAGAGAACAGCCGGCTCCTCAAGATCCTCAAGCATGAACTGCCAGGGCTTGAGATGCCCCAAGGGAGCGATCGCCTCGACGACAACACGCTTGCCGCCTTCACTGCCTGGATTGCCGCCGGTGCCCCCGACCCGCGCGATCCTCCCGCAGTGGGAGCGACGACAGCACCGGCCGATTTCGCCGAGCGGCGGAAATGGTGGAGCTTTCAGCCCCTTGCAGCCCACGAGGCGGCACCAGCGCGCCTTGCCGACTGGAACGGACACCCCATCGATCGATTTCTTCTGTCCCGGCTCGACGCAGCTGGCATCAACCCCGCCCCCACCGCCGACGCAGCCACACTCCTCCGCAGGCTGTCGCTGGTGCTCACCGGGCTGCCGCCCACGCCAGAAGAGGTCGTCGCCTTTACCGCTGATCCCTCGACGCTCGCCTACGAATCAGCCGTCGAACGAATGCTCGCCTCTCCGCGCTTTGGCGAGCGCTTCGCACGCCACTGGATGGATCTGATGCGCTATTGCGAGTCGCACGGGAGCCAGGGAGACCCGGAACTGCCAGGCGCCTGGCGCTACCGCGACTACCTCGTCCGGGCCTTCAACGACGACCTCCCTTTCGACCGGTTCGTGCGCGAACAAATCGCCGGCGATCTCCTCCCCGACCCGCGTTGGAACGCCACCGATGGCTGGAATGAATCGGCAATCGGTCCGGCCCACCTGCGGATGGTGGAACTCGGCTTCGTGCCCGTCGATGCCCTCGACGACCAGGTCAAGGTGGTCGAGAACCAAATTGATGTCTACTCCAAGACCTTCTTCGGACTGACCGCTGCGTGTGCCCGCTGCCACGACCACAAGTTTGATCCCGTGACGCAGGAGGATTTCTACGCCCTCTACGGCATCTTCTCCAGTAGCCGTCCAGGAGAGGTAATCCTCGATCGATCGGAGACGCTCCAGGCTGGCGCAGCGGAACTCGCGACCCTCAAAGGAGCCATACGAACTGGTCTCGCAGCAGCCTGGGAGGAGGCGGCGTCCCGTCTCGGCACCGCACTCCAAGAACAGTCCTCCCGCACCATGAGGCGCAGGATCCTGCAGGAATCGCTGACGGCAGCAGGTGGGGCGATCGAAAACATCGAACGGCCGGCGCGGGAGGTCGTGCTGCGACGCCGTGGAGTGTCACCTGCGGCCGCGACACTCCCTGTGCCGATGGCCCGCTGGAGTTTTGCTGACGACGCCCGTGACAGTATCGGATCGCTCGACGGCGAATTGCTCGGCGGTGCCGTCCTCCGCGCTGGCCGCCTGGTGCTCGACGGAGTGGGAGCGAACATGCGTTCCAAGGCGCTGCAGCGCGACCTCCGCGAGAAGACGCTCGAAGCCTGGGTAACACTTTCAAACCTCGATCAGCAGGGGGGCGGGGTGATCGGCCTCGACATGCCCGCGGGCCGATTCTTTGACTCGATCGTGTTCGGCGAGATGAAGGCCGGCCACTGGTTGCCGGGAAGCGACTTCTTCAACCGCACTCAGGATCCCGGCGGTCCGGCGGAAAGCGCTCTCCCGGGCGAATTCGTCCATATCGCAATCGCCTACGCCGCCGACGGCTCGATCTGCATGTACCGCAATGGCGTGCCGTATGGCGATCCGTACACCAAGGGGGCGCTTTGGACCTTCACTGCGGGCGGGGCCCGATTTCTCTTCGGGCAGCGACTCTCCGAGATCAACCCGCCGCTGGCCGGTGAGATCGACGAGGCGCGGGCCTACGACCGAGCGCTGACGGCAGCTGAAGTGGCGGCGTCGTTCCAAGCCGGGCCGGAAGGAGTCTCTGACGAGGAACTCCTCGCGGTCCTTGACGATGCCACGCGAATCTTGCTCGCCGATCTCCGCGCCGACCGCGCACGGATCGCGGCGGTGCTTCGCGATACAGAGGCCTTGAGCGGGGATCCTCTCGAGGCGGCAATTGCCCAGGCCGGCGGTGATGCGACGAGCCCACTCCACATCTGGGCACAGCTCACCGCAACGCCAGAAGACAAGTGGCCTACGACCTGGGCTGCGCGCGTGGCCGCGCTCAGCACCGAGCGACAATCCCGGGCCGAGTCCCACGCCCACGCCACGCTCCTTTGGGATCTCCGCGGCACCGACCACGGCTCCTGGTTCCGGCACGGGACAGGACTGCCCACCGAGCCCGCAGCCAACGGGGAGTTCAGCGTCGCTGCCGATGGCGAGCGCGTGATCACCGGCATCCTGCCGGCGGGGATCTATTCGCACCTGATAAGCACCCGCCAGCCGGGCGTCTACCAATCACCGCGGTTTGTCATCGACACCGACAGCGTCTACCTGCGGGTCTTGGGGAGGGGTACGTTTGCCCGGCTGGTCATCGAGAACTATCCGCTCGGAAACGGCGGCATCTATCCGGCCGTCCGGCCCGATTCAGACGACTCGGCCTGGCTCCGTCTCGACACCAACTACCGCCGGGGGGCGACTGCGTATGTCGAATTGGTCACCGACCCTGTCGAGCGGGCCTTCTTTGGGATCGCTGCCGTCATGAAGGGGGATGCCCCCGAGCCTCCCCGCGACACCTTCCTGGCCGCGGCACCATTCCTTGAAGGCGCTGTACCACAGAGCCCCGCCGAACTCGCCATCCGGCTTGCCTCTCGGCTGGAAAGCGCTGTCGGAGCCTGGCGGGAGGGCACGCTTGCCGACGACGATCGGGCGCTGCTCGACTTCTTTGTCCGCCGCGGCATCCTGCCGACAACGCTCCTTGAGCTGCCGGGCCTGCGCGAGACTGTGGAGCGTTACCGGGCTGTCGAGCGGGCGATCCCCGTGCCGCGCCGGGCACCGGGGGTCTTGGAGGCCAAAGGGTACGATTCTCCACTCTTCGTCCGCGGTCAGCACACCCGTCCCGCTGCTTTGGTGCCACGGCGGGGCCTGTCGATTTTCGGCAGCGAACCCTACGCGCTGCGGGCTGACTCCACGGCAGCCCCGAGCGGCCGGCTCCAACTCGCCGACGAAGCAGTCGGGCCGGGAAGGGATCTGCTTGCCCGCGTGATGGTCAACCGGCTTTGGCACCATGTTTTCGGCCGCGGCATCGTGGCCACCACCGACAACTTCGGCCTCCTCGGCACAGCGCCTTCGCACCCAGAGCTCCTCGACTGGCTGGCCCTCCGCTTCATCGACGACGGCTGGTCAGTGAAGCAAGCCTTGCGGCAGATGGTGACCAGCCGGGCTTTCCGTGGGGCGACACGTCCCCCGGCGGGGGCCAGTGAGATCGACCCGCTCAATGAGCTCCTCTCGCACGCCTCCCTCCGCCGACTCGACGCCGATGCGATCCGCGATGCGATCCTCGCTGCTTCCGGCGCGCTCGACACCACCATCGGGGGCCCGGGAGTCGACGTCTTCTACACGACGAAGACCGAGGGGGGAGGGACCGTCGGTCCGCTCGACGGCAATCGCCGTCGGAGCCTCTATCTGCGGATCCGCCGCAATGCCCACAACCCATTCCTCGAGGTCTTCGATGCCCCGAAGCCAACCACAACACGCGGAGTACGCGATCTCACCGGGGGACCAGTGCAGGCGCTGACGATGCTCAACGACCCATTTGTCATCCAGCAGGCGACGAAGTGGGGCACCCGCGTCGCCGCCGCCGCATCGCCCCCTCAGACGCGGATTCGCGGCATGTTCCTCGAATCGCTCGGCCGCGCGCCAGACAGCGACGAAACCGCGGCGCTCCTGGCCTATCTCGCTCAAGCAGAAGCCACGTACGCCTCGCTCCCCGACGGAACACCACGCGCTCGAGCAGATGCCGATGCCCTGGCCTGGGGTGACGTGGCCCATACAATTCTCTGCCTGAAGGAGTTTATCTATGTGGAATGACCATCGGTCGTGGGCCATCCCACGACGCGATCTCCTCGCCCAAGCCTCGACCGGTTTTGGGCTCGTGGCCCTCTCAGCGCTCCTGGCCCAGGGAAACCAGGCTCGCGCCACTCCCGCCGCCGTGCCGCGGCGCGTGAGGAGCGTGATCTTCTGCTTCATGTCGGGGGGAGTGTCGGCCGTCGACTCCTTCGATCCCAAGCCGAGGCTGGCGGTGGATCATGGCAAGCCGATGCCAGTGCCCATCAAGCCGACGATGTTTAATGCCAACGGCACGATCATGGCGAGCCCGTGGGAGTTTCACCGCCGGGGCAACAGCGGCCTGCCGGTCAGCGACCTTTTTCCGCGCATTGCTGGCTGTGCTGACGACCTGGCGGTGATCCGCTCGATGACGAGCCCCGCCAACGAGCATGCCCAGGCCAACTACCACATCCACAGCGGGTTTTCCCTGGCGGGCCATCCAAGTGCCGGTGCCTGGATGTCGTACGGCTTGGGGAGCGAGTGCCAAGACCTGCCCGGATTTGTGGTCCTCGCCAGTGGCGGGCCACCGCTCGGCGGCGTGGGGATCTACGGCAGCGGGTATCTTCCAGCCACCCACCAGGCAACGCTCCTCGATCCCTCGGCGGCGGAACCGATCGCCAACGTCCGCCCGCGCGAGCCGCTCCAGAGCCAACAAGCGAGGATGCGCGTCGTCGAGCAACTTGATCGCCGGCACCGCGCCGTGGCTGGCGACGAGCCGCGGATCGAGGCCGCGATCAAAAATTATGAGACGGCAGCCAGGATGCAGGCTGCGGTCCCGGGGCTCGTTGACCTCGCCGACGAGACGAGGGAAACCATGGAACTCTACGGGCTCAAGTCGCCCGTCAAGGAGACGGTGGAATACGGCAGACAGTGTCTTCTCGCCCGGCGGATGGTGGAACGAGGCGTCCGGTTTATCGAGCTCACCTGCCTGCCGCGGCCTGCCGAACTCGGGCAGATCGGCAATCCCTGGGATCAGCATGGGGGCTTGAAGACCGGCCACGCCGAAATGGCAACGCAGGTCGACCAGCCGATCGCCGGATTGATCCACGACCTCAAGCAGCGCGGCCTCTTTGAAGAGACGCTTGTCGTTTGGGCTGGCGAGTTCGGCCGGACGCCGTTCGCGCAAGGTTCGGACGGCCGCGACCACAACCCGTTTGGATTCAGCGTCTGGTTGGCCGGCGGAGGGATCAAGGGGGGCACCGTCTATGGCGCCACCGACGACCTCGGCTACCACGCCGTCGAGAACCCGGTCTCTGTCCACCACCTCTGGGCGACGGTCCTCCATCTGCTTGGTGTCGATCACGAGCAACTCACCTACCGCTTCGGCGGCCGCGATTTCCGCCTCTCCGACGTCCACGGCCGGGTGATCCGCGAAATTCTCACCTGAGCACGCTCTCTCGAGCCTCCCCCGGCGCTTGGCGTCACGTCGCCGGCGGACTACAACCTTCCACGAGGGGGCAGCGCGACGGGGCCGAAGAAATCCGGCTTCCAACCCCTCTCCCCGTGGCCCACTTGCCGCCTGACACCAGACGCGATTTCTCCAGAGGAGATTTTCCATGCCTCGCGACCGCTCGCCTCTCCGATTCTCCCGCCGTGGTTTCACCGGAACCATCGCCTTGGGAGCGGCGGCTGCTGCGGTGCCAGGCCTAGCCAACGTCCGCCAGTCAGGGACAGAGACGATCATCGGCGCGGGCGAACACACCTTCCGCGTCCACCACCACTTCCCGAAACTCCCTGATCGCTTTACCTGGCAGACCACGCACAACGTCGCCGTGGACGGCGCAGGCCACCTGTATGTGATCCACGAAGGACGGAAGGAACACAAAGACCACCCAGCGATTTTTGTCTTCGATAGCGAGGGGACATTCGTCCGGGCCTTTGGCAGCCAGTTTCAGGGGGGCGGCCACGGCATCGAAGTCCGCAAGGAGGGGAACGAAGAATTTCTCTATGTCTGCGCTTACCAACAAGTGAAGGCCTTCGCAAAGCTCACGCTCCACGGCGAGACGGTCTGGTACCGCAAGGCACCGATGGAGTCGGGCTGCTATGCCGCAGGCGAGGATCTCTCGACGACCCCCACCTGGACTCGGGAGGGCTTCCTCCCCACCAACGTCGCCTTCCTCGACGACGGCGGATTCCTCCTCGCTGACGGCTACGGCACGTTCAAGATCCACCGCTACGACAAGGATGCGAAGTGGGTGAGTTGCTTTGGGGGTGCCGGTGACGGCCAGGGGACATTCAACACCGCGCACGGCCTGTGGGTTGATCGTCGAGCGGGGCGGGAGCCGACGATCGTCGTCACGGACCGGGCCCACGACACGCTCCAGGTGTTTTCCATGGAGGGCGTCTACCAGGAGACCCTCACCGGCTTCGGTCTGCCGGCCAACATCGACACCTGGAAGAACCTGATGGTCGTGCCCGAACTCAAAGCCTGCGTGACTTTGCTCGACGAGAAGAACATGATCGTCGCCCGGCTCGGTCAGGCCGTCGATCGCCTCGGAGAGGTGGAGAATCTCCGCGGCCATCCCGACAAGTGGCTCGACGGCCAGTTCGTTCACCCGCACGACGCCTGCTTCACCCCTGAAGGCCACATCTTCGTCGCGGAGTGGGTGGCCACTGGGCGGATCACGAAGCTCGAGAAGGTGTGAACGCAAACCGATCCCGTTGCGGGACGGGTCGGCGCAGGAGGGGAGACTGGCAGACCAGACCGGCGCTCACGTCAGAGCTCTTGGCTCCCGTCAGGACAGCCCCAGCAAACTCCGCGCTTCGGCGATGCCGGGAGCCGGGGTGCCATATTCGCTGGCCGTGACCCGCGCCAGGGCCACCAGATGCCGCCAGCGCAGCGCCGGCCGGGCCGTTTCAAAAGCCTCTGACACAGTTCGATAAAACTTCTCGGCATGCAGGGCACCGTCCTCGCTGACCGCGTACCGCAGCAGCATTTCGAACACCGGCCGCGGGGGGCCCCCGAGCCTGCCGTAGCGTTCCACCGCTGCCGCGGCGAGCGCCTGCTCCCCAGCGACAATCGCTTCATTGGCCGAGCGGAGTAACACCCCCGGATCGGTAGCCGTCAGCCCCGTCAGGGCCGCTGCATGGGGGTAGGGGAGATCGACGGAAAACTCGCCCCGGCGGTATCCAGCGTCACTGGCCACTTCCCAAGCCGCCAACACCAGACAGGCAGCAGCGTGCCGGCCACCATCTACCAGCGCCATTCCCCGAAGGGCGTTGATGGCGTCACAGGCATGGACGCCGGTCGAATCGCCGTGGACGCTGCCGGCTGGCTTGCCTTCCGAAGCTGCCTGGGAACTCCGCCCCGGATCGCGGAGCACGAGATCGGCTGCCGCCAATCCCACCGCCTCGCCGATGGTGATCGCCGGAAAACCCTCATCCAGGGCTGCCGCTACGAGGTCGGCGGCGACGGCAGGAGACGACGAGATTATCTGCCTGGCCAAGCCATCCACCCAAGCATCGTCGGCCTGACGTGAGGCCACCTCCGGCGGCACCCGATCCATCAGCGAGGCGACTTTCTCCCGCAGCCCGGCGAACCGCTCGGCGTACTGCGGATTGGCATCGTTGATGGCACAGTAATGAACCGATTGACGAAGGAGCGTGAAGGCATGCTCCCTGCCGACGAGATTGACAAGTTCCCACGCCCGATGCGGCATCACAACTCGGTGCACCTCAAGGCCATCCTCCACCGCAGTGAGCACCTGACCGAATCCTCTTTCCGGAGACTCCGTCACCGCGGCTGCTAGGCGATCTTCAGCCCCCTGGAGATCGCCCCGCCGAATCGCATCCCGGACCGCTGTCGGGGAAGATGGTGCCGGTCCACTGGCGGCGACCTGCCGCAACTTCTCGGTAGCCCGTCCCCCCACCGCCGTGATCCGCTGGGCGTTGCGATGGAGCACTTTCAAAACCGGCAGCGCCGCCTGGGCCGCCGGTAGTTCGGCCGCCATGCAGCGGGCCGGAACCAGCGCCATCATCGTGTGGAAACCGATGTAGTCCTCGCCGGCGAACGTCCGCGCATTGGCAAGCGCCGCGGCGGCCACGAGGTCGTCGAGCCCCGTTCCACTGCGGAGTTTTCCGATCACCACTGCGATCAACTTCTCAGGCGGAGTGTCTTGAAGCAGCCGCACCAGCGGCTCGCGGGGACCGAAGTCGAGGGCCGGCGGATCTTGGTCGGCCCACGCCGGACAGAGCCCCAATTCCACCGCAGCAGCGGTGCCGATTCCGGCAAGCAAAGTGCCGTGGCCGACGGCACGGAGGAATTCACGGCGATCGCGCAGAGTCATGGTTCGCTCCCTGTGGTGGATCGTCTTTGGAGGCCCCCCGGCGCCCGTCACTGGCCATCCTACCACGGCCCGCTCAGGTGAAACCGTTTTTCACTGCCCAGACCGCAGCCTGCGTCCTGTCCCGCACCGCCATCTTCCGCAGCAACTTGTGGACATGCGTTTTCACCGTTTCGATCCCGATCTTCAGCGACGTGGCGATCTCGTCGTTGGCCAGTCCATACGCCAGATGACAGAGCACCTGTCGCTCGCGCGAGGTGAGATGAGCGCTGAGGCCGGTGGCCTGAGGGGAATGCATCTTCGCCGCCACAGCACCGAAGGCCGCGGTCGCCGAGGGGGGCTGATCCGTGGCTGCATCGCGAAGAGCAATCACGAGCTCTTCGGAAGACGATGTCTTGGACATGCAGTTGACGGCACCGACGGCCCGGGCCCGGGCCATGTGAATATCGTCGCCCGATTGGCTGAAGAGCACCACACGCACCCCAGGGGCAACCTCCGTCAGGCGGCGGACGAGGGAGAAGCCATCGGAGTCAGGCAGGTCGGTGTCGACCAAGGCGACCACGGCGCCGCTGTGGCCCATCTCGGCCAAAGCCTCGGCGGCGGTCGCCATCGATCCGACCACGCGAAATCCGGCACCATCCACCATGGCGGCTAGGCCAGCGCGAATCAATTCCTTGGGGTGAACGATGAACAGTGGTATCGATGGTTGCATGGCAATTCCCCGCAACGCGAAAAAGTACCGCGGGTGAGGGATGTCCGTCGGTTGGTTGTCGGTCAGTGGTGCGTGGGAGAGTGTGGAGCGTCGGCGGAGTGGATCTTTCAATCGTAGTCGATCCGCGGCAAGCCTCTCCCACTCTTATTTAAGAAGACACTTCTGCCGACCATGTCTTCAACGCCGCCAGCAGCCACAAGTTCCGCACAGCTCCCCCTCCTGCAGCGTGAGGCGGTTTCCCGGGTGATCCGATCGATTCCGCCAGCCACCGGGGGAGATCGGGGAGCGATTGCAGTTTTCGCAATCACCGCTGCGTAAACGAACCGTGAGCCGGGACCTGCGAACAGTCGGCTTCCTGCCAGAGTCATTGAGCCGAGTGGCGGAGCACCTCAGCGACGCCGCGGACAATCTCAGGGGACGCAGCCGGCGAGGCATCAAGGACGAGGATCTGAAAGTTGTCGGCAAGGATCTCCTCCGGATGGATGAGGTACTGCGTGTTCCTCCCCACCTGCTCGAAGAATCCGCTCACCGCCCCTGTCTCTAGGAGGATCGCGCGGCCGTTCTTCAGATGCGGCGCTGCAGTCGATGGCTCGCCCTCCAATCGGACGACAAGCAATCGAAAGTTCATCGTGGCGAAGAAATCGCGGCGTGAGGCGGCGTCGTATTCCGATCGCGAATAGAGCACAGGCACGACCCACTCCTTGCGGCCGTCGACCGTGACGCGGATGCAATGATCGAAGAAGGGGGCGTCGGGATTCGTGATCCGGCGCGACTCCAACTCCCCGGGAAGGACGACGTCGCCACAGGGGAAAAAGCCAATCGTGGCATAGAGTTTCTCCCGCAGAGCGGGGCTGCTGCGGGAGAGCACATGAAACAGTTCATGGCACACCAACCGCCGCAGGACATCCGGCGGCGAGGTGAGGATGTGTTCCGGGAGGACAATGGCCGTTCCGCGAGTGTAGGCCGCACGCGCCTCCTCGGCACCGCTGGTTTTGATCAGCAGCACTCGCTCGGGGAGCACCACACCCAAGTCTGTTAACCGCGGATCGATGACGGCCACCGCGGCTGTCACGGCCTCCCGTTCTGCTGTCGTCCAGGGGAGCACGCAGCGGGCAGCGAAGGCGAGGTGCTCTTCCGGAGAGACGCGACCGGCCGATTTCAGCCGCGCCACCCGGTCGAAGGGGCTCATCCTCCGCGTGCCGGCGTCTGCGCTCCCCAGCAGCGCCGCCCCTTCCTCGACGGTGGCAAACTCGGCGACGCAGTCCCGCCCCAGCGGCATCCCGGCCACGACCAACCGCGGCGAGAGCGTCACTCCCAGGAGAAACATCGCCAAGAGGATCGGCGGCATCGGCTGAGCCTCGAAGGGAGTAAGGGGGAAAGAGCAGGGGGACTCCCCCGCTGCCGGTGGAGCGTAGTACAACGCTCTGGAAGTGGAAAAGGGCAAACCCCGCGGGCTCACCCCGAAGGAAGATGCGATGCGTCGATCGGCAAGCGGATGGCTGTGGATCGTGGGGGCCCTTGTGCTGGTCGGAGGCTGCACAAAGCCCCCGCAGGAACAGCCCACGGCGGATGGAAAACCGGCCCCACCGCCAAAACCGGCAAAGCCGCGAGTGGCGCTAGTGATGAAGTCGCTGGCCAACGAGTTTTTCGGGACCATGGCCGAAGGTGCAAAAGCCCATCAGGCAGCCGCTGCCGGTCGCTATGACCTGGTCGTCAACGGGATGCGAAACGAAACCGATGTCTCGGAGCAGGTGACGCTCATCGAGCAGATGGTGGCCCGGAAGGTAGCGGCGATCGTCATCGCCCCGGCAGACTCCAAGGCAGTCATCCCAGCCCTCAAGCGGGCCGCCGACGCCGGCGTGTTGGTGGTCAACATCGACAACCGCCTCGATCCGGCAGTCCTCCGCGAGACAGGCCTGGAGGCAGTGTTTGTTGGCCCCGACAACCGAGAGGGGGCAAGGAAAGCCGGCGAGGCTGTGGCCAGACAACTCTCCGCCGGCGATGGCGTGGCGCTCATCGAGGGGATCCCCACGGCCTTTAATTCCCAGCAGCGCTCGCTGGGGCTAGAAGATGCCGCCATGGCTGCGGGGCTGGTGATCGTCGACCGGCAGAGCGGGCAGTGGGAGATGGAGAAGGCCAACGCCATCGCCGCTGCAGTCCTCACCGAACACCCCGCCCTGAAGGCGATCCTCTGCGCCAACGACAGCATGGCGCTGGGCGCGGTGGCGGCAGTCTCGGCCGCCGGGAAGAGCGGACAGGTGCTCGTATCGGGATTCGACAACGTCCCCGCCGTGCAGCCGCTGCTGGCTGATGGCCGGTTGCTGGTGACCGTCGATCAGCATGGCGATCGGTTGGCTGTGGAGGGGATCGAGACGGCGCTGGCGATCCTCAACCAAGAGAAGAGCCCCGCCGATCGGACCACCCCCGTCGACTTGGTTGAGGGACAGGCGGCCCGATGACCGGCCGCTCCTCCTCGCCGGGCCCTCAGCCAATCGACCACAGCGGCGCGGCCCGCCCCGGCCCAATGCCGGCCGTGATTCAAGTCGAGGGGATCTCCAAGGCCTACAGCGTGCCGGTCCTGTCGAACGTGTCGCTCGAGGTGCTGGCAGGCGAGGTCCACGTCCTCATGGGCGCCAACGGTGCCGGTAAATCGACCCTGGCCGCGATCATCGGCGGGCTCAACACAGCCGATAGCGGCAGAATCCTCCGCCACGATCGGCCATTGAGAGCACGGTCGCGGCGCGAGGCCCAGTCGCAGGGCATCGTCATGGTTCTTCAGGAACTCAACCTCATCCCCACGCTCTCGGTGGCCGAAAACCTGTTCCTCGACTGCCTGCCACACTCCCTGGGCTTTGTCGATCGAAAGACGCTCCATTCCCGCGCCCGCAGGGCCCTGGCGCGGGTGGGGCTGGATCAGCTCGAGGTGGCCACGCCGCTGGGGAGGCTCGGCATTGGCCAGCGGCAACTGGTGGAGATTGCCCGGGCGCTCGAGCGGAAGTGCGAACTCCTGATCCTTGACGAGCCAACGGCGGCGCTCTCAGTCCGGGAGGTCGAGATCCTCTTTGCCAACATCCGCCGCCTCCAGGCGCTCTCCGTCGGGATCCTCTACATCACCCATCGACTCGACGAACTGCCGCGAATCGCCTCGCGGGTGAGCGTGCTGTGCGACGGCCGCTGCGTGGCGGAGTATGCCGGCGGTGAGGTGGCGCACGAGCGTTTGATCCGCGACATGGCCGGTGGCGTCGTGGAGCGTCCCTCTCCATCCACAGCGAGGCTGGCCGGGCCGATGCTGCTGTCAGTCGAGGGAATCTCAGGCGGCAGCCGGCGCGAGGCCCTCAGTCTCGGTGTTCGAGCCGGCGAGATTGTCGGCCTCGCCGGCCTGGTGGGCGCAGGTCGCACCGAACTCCTCCGCTCAATCTTTGGCGCCGATCGCCGCCAAAGCGGCACGGTCAGCGTCGCGGGGGGCCCGCCGATCAGGCCGGGGTCGCCGCGGGCTGCGGTGGCCGCCGGTATTGGCATGCTCCCCGAGGATCGCCGCCACGACGGCCTCCTCCTCTCCCAATCGGTGCGGGTCAACGCCACCCTGGCCACGCTTTCCCGTCACTCCCGGCATGGCTGGCTCGACCGCCGCAGCGAGCGGGCTGCGGCGGAGGGGATCTGCACACGCCTCGACGTCCGCTGTGCCGGGATCGAACAACCGGTCCGCCGACTTTCCGGGGGCAACCAACAAAAGGTGGTGCTCGGTCGCTGGCTCGATGCCGGGTGTCGAGTCCTGCTGTGCGACGAACCGACTCGAGGCGTCGATGCCGCAGCGAAAGCCACCATCCATGCACGGCTGCGGGCCTTCGTTGCGGACGGAGGCGCGGTCCTCCTGGCATCGGGAGAACTTTCTGAACTGAGAGCCGTCTGCGACCGGGTGCTGGTGATGGCGGAGGGAATATTTGTCGCCGAGTTCGGAGGGGAGTGGTCCGACGAAGAGGTGACCGCGGCTGCGTTCACAAGAGCCTTCTCGGCAGAGGGGGCAGGCAGCGACAGATTGTGGGAGGAGGGAAAGCAATGATCAACAAAACACGTCTCAGTGAGTGGGGGGGGCTGGTGCTGGTCTGGCTGGCGATCGTGGCGCTCTTTGGCCTCCTCGCTGAACACTTCCTTTCGGCAGCCACGTTCACGACCCTCGCCGGTCGACTCCCCGCGCTCGCCGTGATTGCGGCAGGGATGACGCTCGTGGTGGTGTCGGGGGGCATCGATCTTTCCGTCGGATCGGTGATGGCACTGTGCGGCGCCGTTCTCGGCCTCGCGGTGACGCAGTGGAAGTGGCCACTTCTGGCCGCCGTTCCGCTGGCAATTCTCACCGGTGCAGCCGCTGGACTGACCAACGGCCTGCTCACGGCTGGACTGCGAATCCCGTCGTTTCTCGTCACTCTGGGCCTACTGGAGGTGTGCCGCGGGCTGAGCTATGCCGTGAGCGGTTCGCGGACTTTGTTCATCGGTGCTGGCATCGAGCCGCTGGCCCGGCCGCTGCCATTTCTGGGAGTACCCGCCACCGTTCCGGCCGCGCTTTTGGTGGTGGTCACGGCGCAGATCCTGCTATCGAAGACAGTCTTTGGACGTCATCTGGTGGCGATCGGCACCAACGAGAATGCGGTCCGCCTGGCTGGCATCGACACCCGGCGAGCGAAGGTGACGGTGTTCCTCTTGTCCGGTGCTCTGGCCGGCGTTGCCGCCGTCTTCGCCGTCGCCCGACTCGGTTCAGCCGATCCAAATGCCGGGACAGGACTGGAGTTGGCAGCGATCGCCGCAGTGGTGATCGGCGGCACGAGCCTCGCCGGCGGCACTGGCAGCGTGATCGGCAGCCTCCTGGGGGTGCTGGTGATCGCCACGCTCGAAGCCGGGCTCGCCCAACTCGGAGCCTCCGAACCGCTCAAGCGCATGGTCACCGGTGGCGTGATCATTGCTGCGGTGGCTGCCGACGGACTGCGCCGCCGGCTCTCGGCCGATCGGGACTGACAGGATCCTAGCCGCTGGGGCGCTTGCTCCCCCGGCGCTGACTGCCGTTTTCCCGACCGCCTCCGACTGGATCTCCCCCCGGACCTCCCCGTGGCCACAGGGATGTCTGTCGTTCCCGGCTGCACGTTGCCGGGCCACGACTCCGCCAGCGGCATGCGAATCCCACCTTCGTAGAGCTCCCCTTTACTACCGCGGAGGGATCTATCGAAAAGCCAAGGTCATCCGTAGAGACGACCGTGTCAATTCGCTGTCCAGCCGGAGTCGTCGGCCCGCGAAGGGGCAGCGCTTCTGGCCGTTTCCAGCGTGACGACCAGCACTGTTGCCAGCAAGACTGCGAACAAGCAGGCCGCTCTCACTTCTTTCCTCCCCGTTCGTAGTCGAACGACAGCGTTCCCTCGGCGAGCGTCGTCCCCGCGATCGCCGCCAGCAACTGCTCGCGGTTGGCACCGCGGGGAGGGAGCTTCGCGACCTCCGAAAGGGCATAGACGGTGATGTGGTAGCTCTTCACGCCAGGCCCGCGCGAGCACATCGGGTCATACTCAGCCCTCCCCTTGTCGTTGAGCCCGATCGTGCCGACGCGCACAGAGCCCTGCTTGAGTTCGGTGACATCGGCCGGGATGCCATGGATCACCCAATAGCTCTTGAGCCTGTCGGGGGCTTCGTGCCAGAGAACGAGAGCGTATTCCTTCGTTCCCAGAGGCCCCGCCTCCCAGGCAACCGGTGGCGAGACGCCGTCGCCGTCACAGGTGAATTCCACCGGCAGCCTGCCATCTTCACCGATTGCAGCGCTCGTGACTTCGATCACTGGTCGAGGTGCGTTCCGGATCGCGCCGCGGGGCGCGTCCGGCTGCCCGCCCCGCCGGGAGGGGGGGGGAGAGGGAGGCTCGCGTCCATTCCCCTTTTCCCTGCCACCGCCAGGCCTCCGTCCCCGCGGGCGCGCCGTCTCCTCGGTGGTCTTTCCGGCAGGGTCGGTGGAGCGGAAGGTGGCGCTGCCGTCGGCGGCGAACGAGTATGCGACAGTCCCTTTCCGCCCGCCGATCTCGTAGGTCAGCGTCCAGGACTTTTCGCCCGTCGTCTCGAAGCCGACGATCGTCGCCCCGCGGAGCGGCGCTTTGGCCTCCCGCAGCGGACGTGCCTCCGGCTGCGGATCGACCTGTCCGTCGCGCTCTGTTACCTCGCCGTGAAAGCCGCCGTTGAGATAGGGATAGTTTTTCGTGGCATGGTAGTGATAGTTGCCGGCAGCATCTTCGTGGCCATTGAGAGCATCGAGCCCGGTGACTGCTTGGCCATCCGGCTCGGTGTAGCCATAGACGGGATAGCCGTCGAGCGCGAAGGCGATCGGCATTCCCTTGCCGAGCTGCTCCTCCAGATGCACCGGGGCGATGTGATAGTGGTAGTCGTCGGCCCGTCCGCAATGACCGCCAAAGTCGTCGAGTTCTCCGATGGCGAAGGCGTCCTCGCCGCGGTTATTCAGCGGATTGAAGATCGGGATTCCATTCACAGCCAGCGCGATTGCGCCGCGCAGAAAGCGGTTTTTGGCTGACAGCGGCTTGGCGGCCGGAACGGGCTCCAGCGGGATCCGCCAGGCGTTGTCCCCGTGGTAGGGCTGCGGGATTGGTACCTGCTGCTGCCAGGCGCGGATGCCCACCATCAGCGGGTGATCGGGAAGACCGCTGCCCGCGACGCAGAAATACCGGCCGTCGCGCCGGGTCTGAAGGCCCCCGAGCTTCTGAAAGGTCTCAAAGGCGTCGTCGATGGCAACGTTGGCGAGGCCCTGGCCGGGGGGCGGCGCCGACACCAACTGGATGGGAATCACTGGGGCCGCGGGCTTGAAGACTGGCGCGGGCTGGGCCCGGTGGTGAAACGGCAAACCGAAAGCGCCATGGCCGCCGGGGTGGGCACAGGCCTCGTGCGCAGCAAGTCCCAGCACAACGTGCAGGAAAACCATCCATCGAATCGAGCGGCTCATCGTGGTTTCCTCGGTGTCTTGGCATCCATCTTCGTGTTCCGTCCGCCACGGGGCCTCTCGGGCACCTGTGAATCTGGTTGAGGGTCAGGGTTCTGGGTGGGGAACTGGGCATCGACCGCGGCTAAGTGGAGTTCGAGGCACTTTTGGAGCCGGGCCGCGTCGGCCGGCCGGTTGTTCGCGAGATCGACGCGTTCGCCGGGATCTGATTCGAGGTCAAAGAGCTTCGTCGCCTGATCCTCAAAGAACTCGATCAGCTTCAGGTTGCCGACGCGGATTGCGGCGTGCGGTGTGTGGCCATTTTGGTAGTGGGGAAAGTGAAACACGAGCCCTTCGCGCGCCCGCTCGACCTCTCCCTTTCCGCCATTGGCAAGCAGCCCCGCCATGCTCCCCCCCTCGACAAGCCGAGGCACGCGGTCGCGCGGCACGCCGGCCCATTCACAGAAGGTGGGGAGCAGATCCCAACCGACAACCGGCAGATGGCACCAGGAATTGGCAGCGACGCCGGGCCCACGCACGATGAACGGCACCCGGATCCCCCCCTCCCACAACGAGCCCTTTCCGCCGCTCAAAGCTCCCCGTCGGCTGCCACCGCCAGCGCCGTTGTCGGAGGTGTAGATGACGTACGTCGTCGCAGCGAGGCCGAGCCGGTCGACCGCGTCGAGCACCATGCCGACACCGCTGTCGAGGTCCTCCGTGATCGCAGCCACCGCAACGCGTTTGCCGTTCTCCCCTGCGGTGGCAAGCGCCGCGTATTTCGCCTTCGTCTTTTCCAGGGCATTTTCTGGAGCGTGGAGTGCATTCCAGGAGAGTTGCACGAAGAACGGCTTCTCGGCGGCTTGGGCTTGCCGCATAAAGGCCTCGGTCCGATTCGCCATGCCGACGATGTCGACCGGATTGGGATCGGTGAACGCGAAGGCCTGCTCGTTGCCGGTGTCGCCGTCGTGCGCGTCGTAGCCATGGCTTCCTGGCCCCCCCCCACCGATGTGCCATTTGCCGTAGTGAGCGGTCGCGTAGCCAGCCTCCCGGAGTAATTCGCCGATCGTTACCGACTCGGAGGGGATCGACTTAATAATCCGTGGCTCGAGCAGAGGATGCCCCGTCTCGGCCGGGGCCGCCTTCGTCCAGTGCAAAGCAGCCGGCGAGCGTCCGCACTGGATGCTGATCCGCGACGGGGAGCAGACCGGCGCCGCCGCGTAGGCGCTCGAGAACCGCATCCCCTGGGCCGCGAAGGCTTCGAGGCGGGGGGTCTGGAAGAGGCGACTTGAAGCACCGGAGATCTCGGGGGACATCGGCACCGAAAGCCCGTCCCATCCCTGATCGTCGGCGACCATGAGAATGATGTTGGGCTGGGTGTCAGCCCCCGCCGCGGACGTGCCTGCCACGAGAGTCACAAAAGCCACCACACGAAGCAGCCCCAGACCCCGAGCAACTGCCGATTCCCTCATGGCGTCCTCCCTTTCCGCTGCGCTGTGTCGTGCCGATCGCAGGCTCCTGCGAAGAGGATCACTCCAACCTATCCCGTTGCCCCGCTGAGAGGCAAAGCCCCCTCAGCCCAGCAGCGCCCACGCCTGGCGGAGCGTCATCCAAAAGCCCCAAGCCAGCGGCACTCCCACCAGGAGCCAGAAGCCGAGCACGCGTCCGTCCACGGCTGCCCCGGCAAGGCGGTCTGGGAGGTGCGGCAGGGGAACGCCGGGAGCAGCGTCAGCGACAGGGCCGCCTGTCACCGTGCCTCCCGCAGTACCGAGCGGCCTCACCAGCCAGTTGCACACCGCTCCCACCAGGAGCACTCCAGCCAGCATGAACATCGTTTGATCGTAGGCCCGCGCCCGAGGGACGCCAGCTTGAATCTGGGCGACGTTGACGTAGTTGACGAGCACGGGACCAACGACCCCCGCCACGCTCCAGGCCGTCAGGAGTCGGCCATGGATGGCACCGACGCTGCCGGTGCCGAAGAGGTCGGCCAGATAGGCGGGGATCGCGGCGAATCCTCCCCCGTACATCGAGAGTGCGAGGCAGAGGAGCCCGCCTACCGCCGCCACGCTGCCGGCCCTCCCTGCGGCAGGCACCAGTGCAAACAAGCCGGCGCCGACGACGAGAAAGATGGCATAGGTTGCCCGTCTACCGATCCGGTCGGAGAGACTCGACCAGAAGAGCCGGCCGACGATGTTAAACAGCGAGAGGAGTCCGGTGAACCCAGCGGCGATGGCGGCGATCCGGGCAAGCTGCCCTGCATCGAGCTGCTCAAAAGGAATCTCGGTACCGAGCAGCCTGCCACCAAACATCTCCTGGAGCATCGGAGAGGCCATGCCAATCACCCCGATCCCAGCCGACACGTTGCACAGCAGCACGCCCCACAAGAGCCAAAACTGCCCTGTCCGGCAGGCTTCGGCGGCAGTCAAGGAACGGCTGGGGGCGCTTGCCAGTCCCGCAGCCGGACCGGCCCAGCCAGCAGGCTTCCAGCCCTCGGCGGGCACCCGGTAGGCGAAGGCACCGAGCATCATGAAGGCAAAGTACACCGCAGCGAGCACCACGAACGTCTCGGCAACGCCAACGCTGGTGGCCGACTGGAAGTGCTTCATGAGCCGATCAGCCAGCGGCGAACCGATCATCGCGCCGCCGCCAAAACCCATGATCGCCAGCCCCGTGGCGAGGCCACGACGATCGGGGAACCACTTCATGAGCGTCGACACCGGCGAGATGTAGCCCAGCCCCAACCCGATGCCACCGATCACGCCGGCCCCGAGCCACAACAGCCACAACTGGTGAGAGCGGACGGCGACCGCAGAGAGGAGCAGCCCACCGCACCAGCAGCAGGCTGAGACGACCGCCGCTTTCCGTGGGCCAACCCGCTCAAGCCAGGTGCCGAAGAGCGCCGCGCTTGAGCCCAGGAAGACGAAGAACAATGTGTACAGCCAGCCCAGCAGCGGTTTGTCCCAGTCCCAGGCCGTGGAGACAAGCCGGGCCAGGAGCGTTGCCTCGAGAGGGGAGGGGACCGAGTGGTCGATCCCCACCGCTCTTGTCAACGGCAGCCAGAAGACGCTGAAACCGTAGGCCATGCCGATGCAGAGGTGGATGCACAGCGCCGCCGGTGGCACCAGCCAGCGGTTAAACCCCGGTGGCGCGATGGTGCGTGATTTATCAAGGATTCCTGGCATCGGTTCCCTCGTTTGCATGGCTGTGAGGAGGCGCAGGTTGGCTGTCGGCTGCCGGTGTTGGCCGCAGCCGCCACCAACCGGCAAGCAGGCTGCCGATGCAGGAGTGGACGACGCTCGAGATCGCGCACGGAACGGCAGTCAGCGGCTCGGCGGGAAAGTGTCGCTGGGCGAGGACCACGCCGAGGCCGGAGTTCTGCATCCCCACCTCGATCGAAATCGTCCGGGAGATCGTGCGGTCATAGCCAAATAGTCGGGCCCACAGATACCCGACTGCGAAGCCGATCGCATGGAGGAGGCCGACGGCCACCAGCAGTCTCGGCCCGGCGGAGCGGACCGCGGGGGCGTTTTGTCCGATGACGCTGGCACATACCAGGGCAATCGTGATCACGCTCACCAGCGGCGCTCCAGGCAGGACGCAGGCCACGACCCCGGGGAGCCAGCGATTGACCGCCATCCCTCCCACCACCGGAAGGACGACCACCTGGAGCGTGGAGAGAAAGAGCCCGAGGGCGTCGACTTCGATCAGCCTCCCGGCGAGGAATTTTGTCAGCAGCGGCGTGAGGACAACTGCCGCGAGCGTCGTGCAGGTGGTCATGATCACCGAGAGGGCGACATCGGCGCGGGCCAGGTATGTGACCACGTTGGAGGCGGTGCCGCCGGGGCAACAGGCAACGAGGATCAGACCCACCGCAAACGGCGTCTCGAGCCCCAGCGCCGTGGCCACCCCCCAACCCGCCAGCGGCATGATGAGGAACTGGCCGATACACCCGGCGACCACGGCCCCCGGACGGGAGGCCACTCTCCGGAAGTCGTCGATCGACAGCGTCAGCCCCATCCCGAGCATGATCACCGCCAAGCCGACGACGATGGCATTGCCACGGAACCAACTGAACATCTCCGGCCACAAAAGCGCCAGGCCGCAGGCGAGCAAGACCCAGACTGGAAAGGCATTGGCGAGCCGGTCGAGGAGTTTCATGGCGATCGATTTTTGTGTCAGGTGACGCGGGCCAGGAGCAGCGTGTGCCATCCGCCACCGCGGAGCCCGGCATGGGGACGGACTCGCTCGATATCGACAGTGAAGCCACTGTCGCGAAGGAGATCGGCAAAGTCCGACTCGTCGCTCGCCGACCAGTATGCGACACATCCCCCACGCCGCAGTGCCTTTCGCGTCATCCCCACCCCATTGGCCCGGTAGAGCCGGTCGTTGCCGCGCACGGAGAGGGCGCTGGCACCGTTGTCGACGTCGAGGATCACGCTGTCGAAGGCGCCAGGACTGGTGCGGAGGATCTCCCCCACATCCCCCTCCACCAGGCCGACGCGCGGGTCGACGAGGCAGTCGGCCCCGAGCCCCAACGCGGGATCGCGGTTCCACTTGATCACCGCCGGCATGATCTCCGCCACCACCACCTCCGCGTCGGATGGCAGCGTGCCGAGCACCGCACGGAGCGTAAAACCCATCCCCAATCCACCCACCAGGACCCGGCTGCCGCGGTGCCCGATCAGGTGCCGACAGGCCAGCTCCCCAAGACACTCCTCGGAGTGGTGCTGCCTGGTCGACATCAACTCGATGCCAGCGACGCGGATCATCCGGTCGCGGTCATGGGAGAGGAGCGTCATCGGCCGACCGTCGGGAGTGGTCGCCGTGTCGAGGAGGATGGTCTGCTTCACCCTGCCGCCCCCCGGGCTCTCGTTCCCCCGGCTGAAAGCTTTTCCGCCGAGAGTTGGGGGATTCGCCCGGCAGCCACCAGATCGAGTTTTTGCTGGCGGGTGAGGCGTTTGACAGCCGCCTCGCGTTTCAGCGCCAGGCTGTGGCTGGAATGCGTCTCGCTGTGGACCACCACCACGGGGAGACGGCTCCGCGTATAGCGCGATGCCGTGCCGGCGTTGTGGGCGGCCAAGCGACGATCGAGATCGGTGGTGATGCCGGCATACAGCGAGCCGTCACGGCACCAGAGCAGATACACCATCCAGATCTTCGACATCCCGCAGATGCTCCCAGAAAAGTCCCGCGGCACATTCTCCGCGGCCTGGGCAGAAGTCTACCCGCGACCGCAGCCGACCAGGATGGGCTGCTAGCAAGCCATGGCCGTGGCAGCGTATTCTCTGGGTGACTTTGGTCACCTTCTTTGGGGAGCAGGATTCCATGGGAACTTCGACGCGGTTCGGGGACCAGCGCCACTTTCTCGCCAGACTGCCTCTGGCAGTGGTCCAGGTGGCAGTGATCCTAATGGCAGTGATCCTGGTGGCGGCTCCCGTTCATGGCGACACCCCGGCCCCCGTCACTTTCCAGGCGGGGTTTGCCGAGCGGGATGTCAGTCCGGCGATTGGTGATGAAGCTCCCGGCGGCTATGGCAAAGCCCGGCACACTGCCTTCCACGACGCTTGCAAGGCCCGGGCAGCGGTGTTCGACGACGGCCGGGGTCCAGTCGCAGTCGTCGGTCTCGACGCCCTTCTCATCCGCCAGCCCACCGTGGCCGAAGCGCGGAAGCGGATCAGCGCCCGGACTGGAATTCCTGGCGAGCGGATCATGATCGCCGCCTCGCACTCCCATGCCGCCGGCCCGACCGGCATGATCCTCCCCGGCGAATACGACGCCGACTCCGCACTGGTCAAGAGCCTCGCCTACGACAAGACGGTGGTGGCATCGCCAGACTACCTGGAGAAGGTCACCGAGGGGATTGCCGCGGCGGTCACCGAGGCCCATGCGCAGCGGACAGCAGTCCGGGCCGCCGCTGGTTTTGGAGTCGCCGAAGGGGTCTGTTTCAACCGTCGCTTCCGGATGCGGAGCGGGTTTACGATGACCCATCCAGGCGTCGGCAATCCTGAGATCCTCGGCCCCGCTGGTGGGCTCGATCCGCAGGTCGGGGTGCTGGGGGCGTGGAATACCACTGGCGACTGCATTGGGGCGATCGTCAACTTCGCCTGCCATGCCACCACCGGGCCGCCGGGAATCTCCGCCGACTACGTGCAGCACATCGAGCGGACTCTCCGCGGCGCCCTCGGCGATGGGTGTGTTGTGGTCTTCGTCGCCGGGATGGCCGGAGATATCACGCAGGTCGACAACCGCAATCCCTACGCCTATCCGCAATTCGGCAATGCCGCCGCCCGGCGGCTCGGGTCGGCGGTGGGGGCAGCTGCAGCCACGGCCCTCCTCCGGCTTGAGCCCTCCGCCGCGGCCCTGCTGCCGCTGGAGGCCAGCGATCGGACGCTCGAGATTCCACGCCGCGTACCGAAAGCCGAGCGGGTGGAAAAGGCACTGCAGATTGTGTCGGCCGGCCCGGAGCAGAAGATCGATCCCACCGAATGGACGTTTGCCAAGGAGATCGTCCTCCTCGACGCCCGCCTCAAGCGCGAACCGGTGGCGGCCGTCGAACTCCAGGCCATTCAGATCGGCCCGGCGGTTTTTCTCAGTTGTCCGGCCGAGTATTTCGTCGATTACGGGTTGGAGATGAAGGCCGCGGGGCCGTTTCCGGTCACCTTCCCAGTGTCGTTGGCCAACGACTGCATCGGCTACGTTCCCACCGAGGATGCCATGGGTCCCCGGGGGGGCGGCTATGAGACCCGGCTCACGAGTTACTCAAATCTCATCCCCACAGCCGGCCGGACGATCTGCGACGCGCTCAAAGCGATGGCTGCTGAACTCAAGCCCGCGGCGCTCCCCGTGCCGGACGCCGCACCGTTGTTTCAGGGCCAGCCTTGGGCCTATGGGAATCTCCTCCCCGAACTCGACTGATCCCCGTACGGGCAATTCCATCCATGCCGTTGCTTCTGCGCCCCATCGTCTGGCTGATCGCTGTGTTGGCTCTGGCCAGCGTCACGCTTGCGGCCCCCCCGCAAAGCGACAGCTTCGCCTCTGCCAAACGCGCCGCGCAGCAGGCGGCCCGCAGCACCCACAGCGCGAAGCGCCGCGAGGCCCTTGAAGCCCTGGCCAGGTTCCCCAGCGACGAAGCGCTCGACCTGATCGTGCAGGTGGGGCTCAAGGCCAAGGACGACGAGACGCGCTCTGCCGCCCGCAAGGTGCTCGCGCGGATGGCCGCAGAGCAAATCGACGATGCCGACAATGCCGGTGCGCCGCGCGCCGCCGAGGACGAGCAGGCCGCTGCTGCCGAGTCGGCGGCCGGGATCCGCCAGCACCTCCACGACCTCCTCGACCGCGAGCGCACACCTGCCGGACCGGTGGCCGTCGGTTTGGCCACGGCGCTTTTGGCCGCTGAGCCCGCAGGTGATGCGAAGAGCCTGCTGACGACGCTCGACGGCAGTGACTCTCAAGCCCTCGTCCTCTGCTGGGGCATCGCCACTGCTGCCGCCGCGGACGGCGCAGAAGGCGTGCCCGTCTTGGTCGCGCTCAGCACGCTGCGGGTCTTCTCGGATGATTTTTCGTTTCGTCGCGGCGTTGTCCGCGGCCTGATCGCGATTCACCAGCCCGACTCCGTTGTGGCCCTCATCGCCCTTCTGCAGACGCTCCGCGGCGAAGTGCGGGCCGATGTCGCCGGCTACCTCGAGGCGATCAGCGGCGTGAAGAAAGGGATCGATGCCGATGCCTGGCAGGCCTGGTGGGGGGAGAGCGGCGCCGGGTTCCGTTTCCCGCCGGGGATGGCCACCTATCCGGTGCCCACAGTGGCGCCAGGCGAGGCGGGCAATGCCTACTACCAGATCCCGGTCTATGCCGAGCGGATTGTGTTTGTCATCGACACCTCCGCCAGCATGGCCGGAGAGCGGATGGAGACTGCGAAGCGTGAGCTCGTCTCGGCGATCCACACCCTCTCTCCCGACACGCTGTTCACGGTCGTGGCCTTCAGCGACGCTCCGCACGGCTGGCAGCCGCGGCTGGTGGAGGCCAGCGACGACTCGAAACGCGCCGCGGCCGCTTTCGTGCGGGCACTTGTGCCTGCAGGAAAGACCGCCTCGTTCGATGCCCTGGATGCTGCCTTCCGCTACGATGCCGAGGCGATTTTCTTCCTCTCCGACGGCGCTCCAACAACGGGGCGGATCGTCGACCCGGGCCAGATCGTTCGCTTCGTCGCCGAGGCCAACAAGAACCGTCGACTTTCCCTCCACACTATCGGCATCATGCCAGAAGCAGGCCTGGCGACCTTTCTCCAAGCCCTCGCTGCTGCCAACCACGGCGCCTACCGTCACGTCGCCGACTGACATTCACCATCTCTCTTCCATCTTTGCCCCCTCGCCCCCTTTTCTCACGCCAGGAGTTGTCATGCCTCCGATCTCCCGCCGCAGCCTCCTCAAGCACGCCACGCTCACCGGCATGACGCTGCCACTGTTTTCCCTCGCCCGCTTGGGCCGTGCGGCGGCCAGCGACAAACTCCGGCTGGCGGGGATCGGTGTCGGCGGCATGGGGGGCGCGGATCTGGCATCGCTCTCGTCGCACCCGGGCGTGGAGGTGGTGGCGCTGGTGGACGTCGACGCCGGCAACCTTGCGGCGGCTGGTGAGCTCCACAAGGGAGCCCGCCGGTTTACTGACTTCCGCACGTTGTTCGACCAGTTCGGGGGATCGTTCGACGCCGTTCATGTCTCCACGCCCGATCACACCCATGCTCCGGCAGCGATGACGGCGCTCAATCATGGCAAGCATGTCTACTGTCAGAAGCCGCTGACGCACGATGTCCACGAAGCCCGGCAGCTGCGGGCAGTAGCGGCGGCGAGCCCGACCCTCGTGACCCAGATGGGAACACAGATCCATTCCAACACGCAGTACCGCACGGCGGTGAAACTGGTGCAAAGTGGGATCATCGGCAAGGTCCGCGAGGCTCATTCCTGGAGCAGCAAAACCTGGGGCTACGACGGCCCGCAGCCGGAGTCGGGCCCGGTGCCGACGACGCTTGACTGGAATCTGTGGCTGGGGACGGCGGCCGAGCGGCCGTTCTGCCCTGGGCAGTACCATCCGGGCAACTGGCGGCGGTGGTACGACTTTGGCGGCGGCACGATGGGGGACATGGCGATCCACATCCTCGATCCGGTATTCAGTGCGCTTGCGCTCGGCCCCGCCCGGTCGCTGATCTCGAAGAGTTCGGCTCCGCCGGCGGATTCATTTGGAATGCAAAACCAGACGCGGTTCACGTTCCCGGCGGGCAAGTACACCACCGACGGCTTCGTACTCACCTGGTATGACGGCGGGAAGATGCCCGATACGTCAGCGTGGCCGCTTGATGGGGCCGACGGCAAGCGGATGGGGCTTCCGGATCAGGGCTCGATCTTCCTTGGGGAGAAAGGGGCGATTCTCTTGCCGCACGTGGCGATGCCGACGCTCTTACCGCTGAAGGATTTCGCCGAGACGAAGATCGAGGCGGCGCCGGACGGCAATCACTACCATCTCTTTGTCGATGCCTGCCTCGGTGGGGCGCCGACGACCTGCGGCTTTAACTATGCCGGTCCGCTGACGGAGACGGTGCTCTTGGGCACGCTTGCCAATCGTTTTCCTGGCGACGAGCTCCGCTGGCAGCCGGCTGCGATGACGATCCCCAATCACGACAAGGCCAACGCCCTCCTGCGAGCCCGGTACCGCAAGGGCTTCGAGGTGGACAACCTTTCGTGAGCGACGTCCAGCCTCCGGCTCCATCACCGCCCGACTTCGAGGCAGACTAGTTCCTTGTCGTCGCGCAGATAAAGCCGGCCGTCGGCCAGCGCCGGGAGGGCACGGACATTGCCGCCAAGCGGCTTGCAACGGGCGAGGATCTCGAACCGTTCGGGGGTGGCTCGCGCGAGCACCAGCCCCCCGTCGTTGCGAAGAATGAGCAATTTCCCATCGGCAGCGATCACCGCCCCGTAGCCAAACTTCTTCTCTTGCCAGGCAATTTTTCCCGTCGCTACCTCAATGCACTTCACATCCCCCGGCGGTCCGTCCTCACGGCCGTCGACACAGTAGGCATGCCTGCCGATCACCACCGGCGTGCAGTACTGCGTGGCGAGGTTTTCGGCCCCCTCCCACTGCGGCGTGGCCTTGGTGTCGGTGAACTCCGCATGGACTGAACCGATCCCGTAGGAAGCGGACAGCAGCAGATGGCTTGAGTCTGTGAGGACTGGCACCGCGGCATTAACCGTCGGCCCACGCATCCCAAAGGGAAATTGCCACTGCACCTTTCCAGTGACGGGATCGAGGAGGAGGCACTGGTAGCGGGTCACCATCAGCACGCGCGCTTGGCCACTGATCTCGAGCGCCATGGGCGACGAATAACTCGCCGGCTCCGCTGTCGCCGTCCAGACTGGCGCCCCAGAGTCGAGGCGGAAGGCGATCACCCCGGCATCCTTCTTCACGCCCCCTACTTTTGTCCCACCCACATTCACAATCACATTGCCGGCGGCAACCAGCGGCGTGCTCCCGGCACCGAAATAGCCTTCCTGGGCAGCGAATTCCTCGTGCGTCCGCCGCTGCCAACGTTGCTCCCCGGTCGCAGCGTCGTTGACGGTGAGCACGCCCTGCGCTCCGGAGGTGACCACGACACCATCGTGCACCAGCGGCACGCACAGCGGCCCATCCCCTCCGCCGACCTGCGGGCGAAACGTCGTCGGATGCGATCCGCTCCAGAGTGTCTCGCCGGTGGCAGCATCGAGAGCCTCGATGACTTCCTTCGCCCCCTGGCGCGTAAAGAGATACACCCGGCCGTCGGCCACGGCCACCCCTGAATAGCCGCTGCCAACCGGCTTCCTCCAGGCGACACTCGGGCCCTGAGGCGGCCAGGTATCGGCAAGACGCTCGTCCCCGGCCGCCCGTCCGCTGCGGCTGGGACCGAGGATCTGTGGCCAGTCGCCGGCGGGCGCCTGCTGGGCCGAGAAGATGAGCAGCAGCCCGACGAGGAGGAAGAAAGGGGTGGCTCGCCCGGCTCCCCACACCGTATCCTGGGTGGAGCGGTGTCGATCGGCCGGCGAGCGGGTCCCAGTGGAGTCCAAGGTCATGCGGTTTGCCATACGGGTCACGATCAATCCCCTTTTGAATCTGTCGATCCGCCGTTTCAATATGCGCGCCACCATGGCGCTACTCGCGGTTGCCGCCATGGGCGCACCGGCCGCAGCCGACACCCCCTGGAACGCCTTCCGCGGACCAACCGGCGACGGAGTGTCGCATGAAGAGAAGCTCCCCGTCGAGTGGAGCGAGGAACAGGGAGTGGCCTGGAAGACGCCGATCCCCGGCAAGGCTTGGTCGAGCCCGGTCATCGCCCAAGGCACGGTGTGGATGACGAATTCGAGCGCCGATGGCGCACGACTCTCGGCAGTCGCCGTCGACTGTGCCACCGGGAAAGTGATCCGCGACATCACCCTCTTTGAGTTCGCCGAACCGGCGTTTTGCCACGCCTTCAACAGCCCCGCCTCCTGCACGCCGGTCATCGAGGGCAACCGGCTCTACGCCCATTTTGGCAGTTCCGGTACCGCCGCGGTCGATACCGACACCGGCAAGGTCCTCTGGAAACAGGAAAGCCTCCGCTGCGATCACCACCGCGGGCCCGGCTCCTCCCCGATCATCCATGGCGACTTGCTGATCGTTCCCTTCGACGGTTTTGATGTGCAGTACGTCGTCGCCCTCGACACGCATTCTGGTGCCATCGTCTGGAAGAAGGACCGGAACATCGACTACGGCACTCTCGACGGCGATGCCAAGAAGGCCTACGGCACGGGGAGCGTGATCGAGGTTGATGGGCGCGAGCAAGTCATCATTCCCAGCGCCGGGGCTACGATCGCCTACGACCCGGCCACGGGGGAGGAATTGTGGCGCGTGAACCATGGGGGAATGAACGCCTCGGCCCGGCCGCTTTATGGAAATGGCCTCGTGTATCTCAACACCGCCGCCGGTGGCATGAAGCTCCTCGCCGTAGCGCCCGACGGCACGGGCGACGTCACCGGGTCAAAAATCGCCTGGACCAGCGCCCAGGGATCGGGGACGCGCTCGAGCCAGTTGCTCCTCGGCGAGCGCCTCTTCATTCTCGGCGATGCAGGCACCGCCACGGCGCTCGATTGCCTGACCGGGAAGGCGGTCTGGCAAAAACGGCTCGGGGGGGAATATTCGTCGTCGCCGATCGTGGCCGACGGGAAGATTTACTGCCCGAACCAGGATGGCCAGACGACCGTACTGTCATCGGCAGAGCCCTTTGAAGTCATCGCCACCAACACGCTCGCCGACGGCTGCATGGCTTCGCCGGCCGTCTACGACGGGGCGCTCTATCTGCGGACCAAGACCCACCTCTATAAGCTCATCACATCGGAGTGAGCAGACGGCTGGTCGCTTTCTGATTGATGCTGTTTCCGCATCGCTCACGCATCGTTCCTGCATCTCGCTCGATCGCTTTGTCAGCGCCGGCCCCCGCCCTCTCTCCTTTTGGGGGTGAGCGGTATGGCTGGACGTGTGGCCTGTCACTCTCACCCCCGCCAGGATCCGATGTCGAACAAATACCCTTCCAAGAATCCGCCGCGACAGGCTGCTGATTCATTCCTGCCGGCTTCCTTTCCTGGTCAACCAGACTCCATTCCGAGTGGAAATCGAAAAGACCTGCAGCTTTGCCGGCAGGTGGCCGACACGCTCCAACTCGCCCTCGGCGACTGCGGCGACGACGTGCTCCGCGATCTCCACGTCGAAAGAGTGGTGCCAGCCCCTGATGCGTCACAGTTGCTCGTGATCCTCGGCTCCGCCCCGGGCGAGGTGCCGCCGATTCCGGAGGCGGTCATGGCAAGCCTCAAGGCGAAGCAGGCACTGCTCCGAGCCGAAGTGGCCCAGGCCATCACGCGCAAGCGCACGCCAGGCCTGCTGTTTGAGTATCTGGCAAGCGCTCCCACAGGCTCTGGCGAGGGGCCATGACGCTCGGAAGCGTTGCCACGATCGAGCCCTGGCTCTCCGGCACAGCGCCCTGACGGCGCTCGACTCGAACGGCGGCCGCTTGGTCGCGGTGGGGCTGGTGCCATTCGCTGCGGCTGAAATCTCCCCCGCCGCTTGAGTGCCGTATACTGCCGAACCCGGCGTGCCGTTCGCTCGGCTTGATACCTGCCCCTGGCGGGTAGCCCCACTGGCAGTCCTGCCTGCTCCGGCCTCGACCATCCCGCCTCGATCAATCCAGATCCCGACTCCCGAAGGTTCGAAATGCCCCTTGTTGCGCTGCGTGACATTCACCTCGGCTTCCGCGGGCCTCCGCTCCTCGACGGCGTCGACTGCCACATCGAAGAAGGGCAGCGGATCGGACTCCTCGGCCGCAACGGCGCCGGCAAGACATCGCTGATGCGGCTTGTGGCCGGAGTGCTCAAGCCCGATGGGGGCTCCATCGTCCTCGCTCCCGGCTGCCTGATCGCCTATTTGCCACAGGATGTTCCGCAAGATCTCGTCGGCACGCTCCACGAGATCGTGGCCAGTGGTATTCCCCCTGAGCGAGACGCCGAGCCTGAAAACCAATGGAAGCGTGACCACGCCGTCGACCAGGTGCTGGCGCGGATGGACCTGGCGGGGGAGACCACGTTTGAGTCCCTTTCCAGCGGCATGAAGCGGCGGGCACTTCTGGCCCGCGCCATCGTGGCCGATCCCGATCTGCTCCTCCTCGACGAGCCCACCAATCACCTCGACATCGCCGCCATCGGCTGGCTTGAGGACTTCCTCCTCCGCTGGTCGGGAACCGCCCTCTTCGTGACGCACGACCGGATGTTTCTTCGCCGGCTGGCGACGCGGATCTTGGAGATCGACCGCGGGCGGATCTTCGACTGGTCGTGCGACTACGACACGTTTCTGGTGCGGAAAGAGGAGGCGCTCCATGCCGAGGAGCGGCACCAGGCGCTCTTTGACAAGAAACTCGCCGAGGAGGAAGTCTGGATTCGCACCGGCATCAAGGCCCGCCGGACCCGCAATGAAGGGCGCGTCCGGGCGCTGGAGCAGATGCGCCGCGAGCGCACCGAGCGCCGCGACACGGTCGGGAAGGTGCAACTGCAGATTGAGGAGGCCCAGCGGAGTGGCACGCTCGTGGCCGCCCTCCAAGACGTCGTGGCCCACCGCGGCGACAAGGAGGTGCTCCACGGTGTCACCACCACGGTCACCCGCGGCGACAAGATCGGAATCATCGGCCCCAATGGCGCTGGTAAGACCACGCTGTTGCGCATTCTCCTGGGCAGCCTCGAGCCCACTTCCGGTCGGGTTCGACTGGGTACGAACCTCCAGGTGGCCTACTTCGATCAGCTCCGCGATCAACTCCTCGATGACAAATCTGTGGCCGACAATGTCGCCGACGGGTCCGATACGGTGAAGATCGGCGGCAACACGCGGCACATCATCGGCTACCTGCAAGATTTTCTTTTCACTCCAGAACGGGCGCGGATGCCGGTGCGGTATCTCTCTGGCGGCGAGCGCAACCGAGTGCTGCTGGCGAAATTGTTTGCCAAGCCGGCCAATTGCATCGTTCTCGACGAGCCCACCAACGATCTCGATGCCGAGACGCTCGAGATGCTCGAGGAGCGGTTGGTAGAGTTTTCCGGAACGGTGCTCTTGGTGAGCCACGACCGCGAGTTCCTCAACAACGTCGTCGGCTCGACGATCGTCTTCGAGCCCCGGCCGGACGGTGGATTCGACGTCAACGACTATGTCGGCGGCTACGACGACTGGATCCGCCAGCGGCGTGCCGCAACCGAAGGAATTTCCGCGAAAGCCACGCGGAGTCTCGGAAAAGCCGAAGCCCAGCAGGCGTCGCCCCGACGGCGGAAACTCTCCTTTAAGGAGCAACAGGAACTCGCGGCCCTGCCCGGTACGATCGAGACCCTGGAGAGAGACCTCCAAGCCCTGCATGCGGCCATGGCTGGCCCCGACTACTTCCGGAAACCGGGTGACGTGCTGGCCCGGGACCAGTCCCGACTCAAGGATCTCCAGGGCCGGCTGGAAAACGCGTTTTCCCGTTGGCACTTGCTCGAGGAGCCGGCCGGCGGCTGAAGATCCCGAGGAAGAGCAGGGGGGGATCAGCCCGGTCGCGCTGCCGGCACCGTCACTTTGCCGTGCTGCCGCAACCGCAGGGCCGCCAATCGCCTCGATTCGATGGCGTCGCCGATTTCGGCAGCCAAGCCACTCGACCCCTGCAACCATTCGGCCATCGTCCCGGCCTCGATCACGACGACGCGGACGTCGGTACGGGCCACGGCGCAAAAGTCGCTGGGGTAACTCGCCGATCCGGTTGCCTCGCCGTAGAAATCCCCCGCAGCGAGTTCCGCGATCCGGACCTCCATTCCGGTCGCATCGACCGCGAGGAGATCTGCCACCCCATCGACGACAAGGGCAAAGCCATGACCGCTCGCCCCCCGGGCGAGCATTTCCTCCCCCTTGGCATAGGCCACCACGTTGGCCTTGGCGGGTGGCAGCGGCGTGCCTGCCTTGATCGCCAGAGCAGCGCCGCGATCAGCCGCTGCCAGCATCGCCTCGCGGACTTTCTGGTAGCGGGGAAAGCGCTCGAGCAACTCCGCAACTCCAGGCTCTCGGGGAGACGGCGACTCGTAGGGACGGTACTCCATCTGAATCGGGAACGGGATCTGCAGGTGATGGCGACGGGCGACATACCAGACGCGGGTCAGGATGGCGTCGCGGACCGGGAGGATCTCCTCGTGGCGGGCGACGCTGAAATACATCCGGTAGGTGATGGAGAAATCGCCGTAATTGAGCGTATGCACTTCCGGCGGCGGGGCGCGGAGCACCCCGGGGGTCGTCGAGAGCAGGCCAAGGAGGGCCTCCTTCACCTCACTCGGCGGATGGTCGTAGGAAAAGCCGACGTCGTAGGTGTCGGTGCGATCACTCGTCGGACGGGAAAGGTTGCTAAACGACGTCTTGTAGAGAGCGACATTGGGGATGATCCGCATCTCGTGGAGGATCGTCTCGATGTGGACGCTCCGCCAGTTGATCTCGATCACCTTCCCGGTCGTGCCGTCGGCCACGATCCAGTCGCCGATCGCCAGCGGTCGCTCGAGGAGGAGCATTAAACCAGAGACGATGTTCCCCAGCGGTTCCTGAAGCGCTAGTCCGATGACCACACTTCCCAGCCCCAGCGCCGTCAGGGCCCCACCTATCGGCTGCTGCCAGACGTGGGAATAGATCAGCGCCCCGCCAATCGCCACCATCAGCACCCGCATCAGATCACGGAACAGCTTCGGCACCCGCTCGCGGAGCCCAGCCGAGGTGCTGCCGCCAAACAGGCTGTCGTTGGCCAGCGTCAGCAGGGCATACAGCGCCGACACCCAAAAGGCGGTGCGAATCACTCTGGCGACGATGTCCTCCGCCGGCAACTGCCAGATTTCGGTGACGAAGAGCATCGCCGCCAGGGCAGGGAGAACGATGTTCCTCAAGACCCCAAGCGTCGGCGTCAGCCGCCATCCGCGCCGCCTGCCGGAATTGAGCAGTTCGGTGACGACGAGGATCACCAGTGGGAATCCAATCGCCAGGAAGGCCGCGGGGAGAAGCGGCACTTCGGTCATGTCGAGTCCGTCGAGCATGGCGAAGCTGGCTGCCTGCGGAAAAAGTCCGACAGCGGCTTGTTGTCCAGGCACGGCATCGATGGCGTTTGAGTGCTGCGCACTGACAACTGCGTCGTGCGGTCGAGTCGAAGGAGTCTTCACTGCCTATGAGCCTCCGCTTGCAACGCGGAGTTGCCAGACACGCACCGTCCCCTTGCCACGGACCTCCACCTCGGCTGGACCATCGAAGGCGTGTAGGTCGGCCAGTCGCTCGTGCACCGGCTGTGTGACCTGCACCGCCTGCACTCCACGAGCAGCCAGGCGAGCGGCGATCGCCACCGTATCGCCCCACAGGTCGTAGAGATACTTGTTGCGGCCGACGACACCTCCCACGATCGGACCAGAGTTGACGGCCACCGAGACAGTGATACCGACGGCGTGGTCGCGATTAAAAGCGGCCACGATCTGAGAGATTTCGCTGGCAAACTGGACTGTTCGGGCGGCATGGTCGGGCCGCGACACCGACAGCCCGCAGACCGCCAGATAGGCCGACCCCACGGCCCGAACCTTCTCCACTCCCAAGCGCTCGGCCGCGTCGTCGCAGGCCGCCACCAGATCGCTCTGCAGTGCCATCGCCCGGCTCTCCGCATCTGGGCCGGCGGCCTGCTCGAGGCCGGAAAACTCCGCCGCCACCACCGTCACATCGGCAAACTGTCGGCTGGCACGTTCGTCGCCGTCGCGGCGCAGTGCGACTGCCGACGCGGGGAGGATGTTGAGGAGCAGTTCTTGGTTTTCGCGCGCCTTGTCTTCTAATTCAGAGCGTTGTTCGCGGAGACTTTCCGACATGGCGTTAAACGTCGTGGCCAGTTCGCCGAATTCGTCCTGTGAGCGGAGATTGACGCGAACGCCCATCTCCCCAGCGCCAATCCTCCGGGCGGCGTCGGCCAGTTGCCGCAGCGGCTGAACCAGCCACCACGATGCGACCAGCGCCAGCAGCGCCGTGGCCAGCGCCAACCCGGTAGCAGCCAGCAGCGCCCGCCTGGCATAGGCGCGGATCGGAGCGTAGGCCTCCTTCACATCGATCTCGGCAATCACTCCCCAGCGGAGGCTCTCCAGATCGAGCGGCCCATAGGAACTGAGCACCGACACGCCACGGTAATCATCGATCACCGCCAGCCCTTCACGGCCGCGAATGGCCTCCTCGGCGGCACGGGTTCGGACCGGCAGCTGATTGAGGACATTTTGCTGCCGCTCGATCTGGTCTACCACAGCGGTGGAGATGGGCGATTTCCTCAAAGACTCGATAAACGCTTCGCGATCCTCCACCATGAACCGGCTCCGGCTCCGCATCGTGAGGTCGGAGCCCACGAGGTAGCACTCGCCCGTTTTCCCCATCCCCTCTTTCTGCCATTCAAATCGCCCGGTGAGCAGCGAGACGATCCGATCGACCGGGAACTCCAGCGCCAGGATCCCGATCATCTCGGTGCCAGAGAAGATCGGCGACAACACAAACCCCACCGGCAGCCCGCCATCGGGGACGTACGACTCGATATCGACCACCGTGTACGCATCCTTGTCGCGGGAGCGGGAGAGCGTTTCGGCGGCCCGGGCGAGATTGGTGGAAGCGAATGGTCCGGTCCGCAGGTTGGTGGCAAAGTCAGCACGCTTCTTCAGCGAGTAGATGATTTCGAGCGTGTTGTCGTCGATCAGCAGCACATCCTCGTAGCCAAACAGCGATGCCGCCCGCTGCACTCGCTCATGGATAGCCGAGTGGACGATCGAGTATTCGCTGTCGTCATCGCTCACCAGGGGCGTGGCGGAGACCAGGGGAGTGGCGGAGGCGGCCGCAGCGGCAGCTGGGAGGAGGTAGTGGTACTGGAGATACCGTTCTCGCGGATGGGCCGGGAGATACTGCTCAATCTGCGGCGAACCACCGAGGTGCTTCTGAAGCGTGGTGATGAACGTGGTCGCGTACCACTGGCGGAGCTGCTGTTCCTGAGCCTCGTCGAGAACCACGTCCTCAAGCCCGGCGTACGCCCGGCGGAGCCCTGCCATGCCCTCGGTAGCCATCCGCCCGTCGGAGATCGAGAGGGCCTGATCACGGAGGCCCTTGAGCATGTCGAGAACCGCCGTGGTCTTCGAGTGCCGTACGCTCTTGAGTTGCTCCTGCACCGCATGGGTGATCGCCTCGCTGGCGGAGGAGTAGCCGATCCAGCCGATGGCCAGGATCGACCCCAGGCTGACCAACAGCAACAGCAGGATCAGCCGCGACTGAACGGCCAGCCGTTCGAGGCCGAGCATGCGAAAAACTCCGGGTGAAAGCACGCTGATGGTGGGAATACGGGAGAGCGGAATCGACGATACACTCCCCCACTCCCGGTGGCAAACATTGCCAGGATCGGCTACCCCGCCGCGGGGTGTCAGTCGTGCGCTTTATTGCGGGGTGTGAAGCCGTTTTTCGGTTGATGCGCGAACGGCTGACGGCTCCTGGAAAGGGCGACCGCCATCCACTCGCATTGACACACACCGACACAAGCCTCTGAGCGTCGACTTCCTCCGCACCCGGGAAGACCTGCATGGTCGCGTCGTCGCCGGCCGCCGCTGGGATTCGCGGTCGAGACGATCAATACCGATGCCGGTCAGTCGTGCCGCTGGTCGCTTTCCTCTCCCTGCCATCCGTTGATGCAGGGAGCCGGGTAGTTTGGGCCTGGTCGGCATTTGATCGATCCGACTTCGCAACGCACGAAAGTCGCTACAGTGTTCTTCACTGACCGATGCCCTCGGGCCACCAACCGACGGCCGAGGCTTCGTGCTTGCGCGCGAGCGTCTTTGCGAATCGGGGCAGTGGCCCATCCTCGCGGGCCATGTTCCCACCAGATTCTGTTGAAGAGCCGGAATAAACAGGGCGTTTTGCCATCAGCAGCAAGTTGACCACCAGAGCGGCGATCCCTAGCGTGCCGGGCTGACACGCATCGATCGCCACCTGGGGGAGATTCCCGCGGGCCTGCGCTCGACCGCTTTGTGGACGGCCCTGCTGGTGGTGGTGGCGATGATCTGGACAGCGAGCCCGAGTGCCGCCCAGCCCGCCACGGAGACGATTCCAGAGGGGGTCAGCGAAAAGGCTGTCAGCAAGAGGTTTCACCTCAAGGTCGTCTCCGTTCATGATGGCGACACGATCACCGGCCTGAATGCCAACAATGAGCAGGTCAAGATCCGCCTCGACGCCATCGACGCCCCGGAACTCAAGCAGCCGTACGGCCAGGCAGCCAAGAAAGCCCTCTCCGATATGGTCTTCGGCAAGGATGTGCTGCTGTACCCCAAGACCAAAGACAGGTATGGCAGAACAGTAGGGCACGTCGTCGTGGGCAAGAAGGACGTCAACCTTGCCTTGCTCGAAGGGGGGATGGCGTGGCACTACACGCAATACGACAAGAACAAGCGGATGGGGCAGGCCGAGGTTGAAGCCCGGGCAGCGCATCGGGGACTGTGGCAAGACACTCAGCCGGTCCCCCCCTGGGATTGGCGGAAGAACGCCAAAAAGAAGTGACAGCATGCCCGGCGGGTCGACGACCTCTCTCGGCAAGGGGCGAATTGCACAAGGTCGCCTTGAGTGCGGAGCCGTGGCTCTCAAGGGAGCAGCCGCATCCCCACCGCCGTGTTGATATCGAGCATGCTCCGGCGGTGGCGGACCACCGCCTCGCGGTGGCTCTGCAACACCATCGCAGCCTCTTCGAGGTGTTCCTGGAAATCTTCGACTCCCATCGCTCCGGAGTCGAAGTTCTGGGCGGCATCCTGGAGACGCTCCTCCGCCTGCGGCAGGAGGATCCGCTCGATCCGCTCAAGCGACCGCTTCGAGTACTGATACTCGCGCTCTGCCAGTCGAACCTCGGAAGCCACACGGCGTTCCATCGATTCCAGTTCGACGCGGGTCTGGGCGACGTTGCTCTGGGCACGGGCGATGTTGCCCTGGTTGCGGTTGAAAACCGGCAGCGAGAAGGTCAGGCCGACGGCCCACGACTGGGCGCTGGGTTGATGGTAGGGCGAATTGTCCTGGATCGTGATCGGGTCGTAGAAGAGGTAGACGTCGTCAATCCGATTGGCCCGCTGCAGGCCCACCTCGGCGCGGGCCCGGTCGATTCCCAGCCGCACCGCGCGGACATCGGGCCGGCACCCGCTGGCGAGCGTCACCATCTCCTCGACCGATGGGGCCGGGGGCGCCGCGGGGCGCAGACCGCCGCGGGGCATGAGCGATGCCGTCTGCTCGGGTGGGACATTGAGCAGGATCGCCAGCGTTTCCTGGGAGTCTTCGAACGCTTCGGAGGCATCGAAGGCCACGCTGCGCGCCTTCTCCAGCGCGAAGAGCAACTCCCGCTGCAAATCGATCGCCTTGCGGCGTCCGGCGACGTCCGAGCCGGGCAGTTCCGCCGCCTCGGCCTGCTCCTCCGCCAGCAGCGCCTCCGCCTGACGGACCGCTGCTGCCGCGGCGAGGTGGTCGATCCGCGCCGCCTGGAGGCTGACAAACGCCCGGTTGACGTTGTCGATCTGCCGGCGGACGACATCCTGGAACTGTGCCTCCAGTGCCGTCTTCGCCATCCGGGCCACGACCGTCCGCGCCTGGCGCTTCCGCGAGACGTCGAGAGGGTAGGTGATGTTGACGTCGTACTGCCCCGGCCCGCCCGGATTCCGGTCGCTGAAGGAGCCGTAGGGGATGAATTGGCTGTCGAGATAGATCAGGGGATTGGTGCGGAGCCCCGCGGTGAGGATGTCGGCGTCGGCCTGCGTCAGTTCGTGCCGCAGGGCACGGATGTCGAGGTTGTCGCTCATCATCTTCTCGATCGCCGCATCGAGGGAAAGCCCGTTGGCCGGCCCCTGGTCATCCGCCAGTTGTCGGTCGAGCGCCGAGGTACCGATCGCGAGTTGCCGACCAGGCTTGCCCGGGGTGGCAATCGGCTCCGGCAGTTGCATGCCGCGGGGGGTCTCCATGCTCGCCAGACGCGATGCTGGTCGGCCAGCCCGCGGCAGTCGGCCCGCTCGCCGCCGGCCTCCGATGATCCCCACGCCGGCATTCTCCAGCCCTCCGGCATCAAAGGCACCGGGCCCCGGCCCGAAGGTGGACGTGCCACCACCAGGGATCGGCCCCAACGCCGGAAACTCAAGGATCTGGCCGCGCGAGGGGGCATTGGGATTGTCCTGCCCTCTGGCTCCAGCGCAGCTCCATGCCAACTGCACAAGGCAGCAGAACATTCCCAGGAGCAGCGCAGATCGAGTCACTGGTGGCTTTTTTCCCGGCGGCGGCCCCACGGGATGGAGCATCCCCCGGGTCAATGGTGGCGTCGCCACTCAATTCATCGGGCAACCAGGACGGTCGGCTCGACTTTTCCGGTTGGGACGACATTGCAGCCGCTACCCTCCTTGCCCAGCCACCCCAAAGCCGCCCCGGAACCAATCCGAAGCCACCCCGGCAAGGCATTGATCGTCGCATTAGAACAATTCGAGTGTCCGCTTCGCTCGCCACATCGAATGCCTTCCGGGCTGCGTCGCTGGTGACAAGCGCATACGCCTCGGACTGGAACGCGTCCATCGATTCGAGGATCCCGCTTGAGTCGACGTCGCGCCGCAGCCGATCGAGCCTCCCCTTCAAGTCGTGGCGGTCCCCCAGTCGGCCGAGCGAGACCCCCTCGGCCCCTGGCAACACACGCGGCGTTCCAGAGCCGTTACCGCTGTGTCCGAACGGCGCCCGGACAGGTAGGCTTAAAAAGCAGACATCTCCATATCCTATTTCCGGAAAACCTCACCATGGCACGCTTCCACCGCCAGGCAGCTGTCGTCCACGCTGTCGTCGCGTCGACGCTGACGCTGGTGACGATCGGCGTCCCACTCCAGACCTCCGCCCAAGACCCCGCTCAGGCCCCCGTCCAGACTGCCGAGGAGCCGCCGCGCAAGGGGCTCGGCGGCCTCTTTGGTAAGGCCGCCGAGCGCCTCAAGGAGGAGGCGATGAAGCGCTTCGACAAGAATGGCGACGGCCGGCTCGACGACGCCGAACAGGCAGAAGCGATGAACTCGCTCAAGAAGAAGGGGGGAGAGGTCCAGGCGCAGCTCAAGCAGTTTATGCTCGGGAAGTTTGATGCCGACTCCAGCGGTACTCTCGACGAGACCGAGCGGAAGGCGGCTTTTGACGAGACGATGAAGCAAATGGAACAGAACGGTCCGATGGTGAAGAACACCATTCTTGGCATGGTCTACCGCCGCTTCGATGCCAACGCCGACGGCACCCTCGACAGCAACGAAATGAAAACCGCCCGCCATGAACTTTCCAAGCGGATTCTTCAGGGGATGTCTGGCGACGACGCGGCCCCTAAGCCGACCGCCCCACAGCCCCGGCGAAAGCAGGCTGACGAGGCGACAAAGAAAGAGATGCTTGACCGCTTCGATGCCGACGGCGACGGCGTCTTGAGCGACCAGGAGCGTGCGGCCGCCAAAGCCGATCTCAAGAAGCGTGCCGAGGCTCTCGACGACGCGGCCAGAGGCGACAACCCGTGATGAGCGCCGCGGCGTTTGCGAAGGGGGAGATCACGGGGCACGGAGCGGAGAACTGAAAATGCCTCTACGAGGTTCGATTTTTCGGAATCATTTGGACCGATGAGCACACTGAGCACACTGAGCACACTGAGCACACTGAGCACACTGAGCACACTGAGCACACTGAGCGGACGGAGGACCAATTCGTGTGCCCCGGAGACAAACGACACAAAATTGGTCAACGTGATCTTTTCAAGCACCCTCGTTCTGCCTTGCTCTGAATCAACAGGCCCCGATCCTGACAAGCCAAGTCTACGTCTACCGTTCTGCTGGCGGTGACCGAACTAGGATCGATGCCGATCTTGGTACAATGTAGGCCGGCGCCGGTCGATCCGTTTGCGCCGGTCAGCGGGGAGCGTTATGGGGCGGACACATTCTCTTTTGGCAGTCGTTCGATCATTGCTCGGCGGGGCACTCCTTGTCCTGATGCCGCTGGCGCCCCTGCGCGGCGACGACCCGGCTCCGACCTGGGAAAGAGACGTCCGCCCGATCCTTCAAATTCACTGCACCCTCTGCCACGGGGAAGAGGATCCGGTGGAAGGGGGAGTCGATCTCCGCCTCCGCCGGTTTCTCGACCGTGACGCGGAGGGGTATGGCCCGCTCCTCGTGCCAGGCGATACGGCCAGCGGCGAACTTCTCCGCGTCATCCGCTCCGGAGAGATGCCGAAAACCGGCAAAAAGGTTTCAGCGGAGGAGTTGGCCGTCATCGAGCGCTGGGTCGCGGCCGGCGCCCAGGCGCTCCACCCAGAGCCCGAGTCGATCCCACCGGGGCCTTATCTCAGCGACGAGGACCGGGCATGGTGGTCGTTCAAGCCGATCGTCAAGCCGACAGTGCCCGTCGTCGCGGGCCCCGCCGTGGCGCGGACGCCGATCGACGCATTCATCCTCGCCGGGCTCGCCCCCCAGCAACTGACACTCGCTCCCGAGGCCGACCGGGCAGCGCTCATCCGCCGCCTGACCCTCGATCTCACCGGCATCATTCCGACACCAGAGGAGGTCGATGCCTTCGTCGCCGACGCCTCGGGGAATGCCTATGAAAAAGTCGTCGAGCGCTTGCTCGCAAGCCCCGCCTACGGCGAGCGGCAGGCGAGGGCTTGGCTCGATGTCGCCGGCTACTCTGATTCCAACGGTTTTTCAGAAGCCGATTCGCTCCGCCCCCATGCCTGGCGGTACCGCGACTGGGTGGTCAAAAGCCTGAGCGACGATCTCCCCTGGGACCGCTTCATCCAAGCACAACTCGCCGGCGACGAGTTGGCAGGCGTCACGCAGGACGCCACCGCCGAAGCAGTCAACGACCCCACTCGCCGCGATCAACTGATCGCCACCGCTTTCCTGCGGATGGCGCCCGACGGCACTGGCGACGCGGTGCCCGATCAGAACTTGGCCCGCAATCAGGTGATCGCCGAGCAGATCAAGGTGACAACATCGGCCCTCCTTGGCCTCACGGTGGCCTGTGCCCAGTGCCACGACCATCGCTACGACCCTGTCTCGCAGGCTGATTATTTCCGGCTGCGGGCGATCTTCGATCCGGTCTACGACTGGGAGCAGTGGCGTGCTCCCGCGGCCCGCCTCTATTCCCTCTTCACGCCTGATGAGCGTGCCGCTGCCGGGCTGATCGAGGCTCAGGCGGCGACGATCGACGCCGAAGCAAACTCGATGCGGAAGACATTTCTCGACGAGATCTTTGAGAGAGAAATCGTCAAGCTCCCGGAGGATGTCCGCGACGCCTACCGCAAGGCCAGAGACACCCCCGATGGAGAGCGCAGCGACGACCAGAAGGCGCTGATCCGCAAGTATCCAGCGGCGCTTGCCACCTACTCGCTCGACCTCTACGACCCAGCCAAGGAAAAGCAGGTCAACGACAAGCGGGCCGAGGCGACAAAGCTCCGGGCCACGAAGCCCGCCGAAGGCTTTCTGATGGCGGCGGTGGAAGTGAAGGGGCGTGTCCCCGAAACAAAACTCCTCCACCGTGGCGATCACGAACAGCCGAAACACATCCTGACACCGGGGGAACTCTCCGTGCTGTCGGTGGCGGGGCCGCCGGGGGAGGGGATCGAACCTTTCGTTGCGGCGGAGGTGCCGTCGGGATCGAGCGGCAGGCGGTTGGCCTACGCACGCTGGCTCACCAGCGGCCGTCATCCACTCGTCGCCCGCGTCCTCGTCAACCGCTTTTGGTTGGGGCATTTTGGCCGCGGTCTCGTCGCCACTCCGGGCGATTTCGGCCGGCTCGGCGAGCGTCCCAGCCACCCAGAGTTGCTCGACTGGATCGCCGCGACCTTTATGGAAGGGGGCTGGAAGCTCAAGAGCATCCACCGGCTGATCGTCTCCAGCGCCGTCTACAGGCAGGGGGGAGTCAATGACGCCGCCCGCGCCGCCGATCCCGACAATCGCCTCCTCGGACGGTTCTTACCCCACCGGCTCGACGCGGAGAGTTTCCGCGATTCGTCTCTGGCGGCAGCGGGGCGCCTGATCGCTGTTGGGGGCGGAGTGCCTGTCGGGATCGCCAAGGATCCGCTCGGAAGGATCGTCGTCGGACGGGAGGAGAAGGATGCCAACGGCGACGTCGTCAAGGTGGTGAGCCTGGGAGGGGACGACTTCCGCCGCTCGCTCTACATCCAGTCGCGGCGCACCGAACCAGTCACGGTCCTCGAGACCTTCGACCTGCCGGAAATGAAACCCAACTGCGAACTCCGCCGGACCACGACCGTCGCCCCCCAATCGCTGCTGATGCTCAACGACACCTTCGTCCTTGCCAGTGCCCGGGCGCTGGCCGAACGGCTGCGGCGCGAGGCTCCGGGCGACGTCCGCGACCAGGTGAGCCGGGCTTGGAAGATTCTCTTCAGCCGGACGCCGTCGGCTGGCGATCTCGATCTCGCGCTTGCGTATTTGGCCGAACAGGGGGAGGAACTCCGCGCCCGACTCGCTGCGGTGCCACCTGCCCCCCCGCAGGAAGGCCAGCCCACTCCACTTGCACCCGATCCCCAACTCGATGCCCTCGCCAGTCTTTGCCAGGTGCTGTTGGCATCAAACCGCTTTTTGTACTGCGACTGACAGGATCCATGATGCGCCACGCTGCCCCCCATCTCTGCTCGCGACGCCATCTTCTTCATGCTGGCGGCTTCTCACTTGCCGGTCTCGGGCTCGCGACGTTGCTGGAGCAGGATGGCCTGCTGGCGGCTCCGGTAAAGCCCCTGTTCGCGTCGGAGGAGCATTTTGATCTCCTCCCGAAGGTGCCGCCGAAACAAGCGCACGCGAAGGCGATGATCTCGCTTTTTATGATGGGTGGACCGTCGCAGATGGATCTCTTCGATCCCAAGCCGATGCTCGCCAAGTACGACGGCCAGACCTTTCCGGGCGAGATCAAGTACGACAACCTCGCCGAGGCTTCCGCGAAGGTTTTGGGCCCTGGTTGGAAATTCGCGCCGCGGGGCAATTGCGGCATGGAGCTTTCCGACCTCCTCCCGCACTTGGCAGGCGTCTGCGACGACATCACCCTCATCCGCTCGATGCACTCTGGCGTCAACAACCACGGCCAGGCTCTCTTTGCCCTCAACGCCGGCCGGAGCCAGGCCGGTCGACCGACGCTCGGTGCCTGGCTCTGCTACGGGCTCGGCTCCGATTCCCAGGATCTCCCCGCCTACATGGTGCTCGCCCACCCCGGTGGCCTGCCGACTTTCCAGGGGGAGCACTACACCAACGGCTGGCTACCGAGCCTCTATTCCGGCACCCTCGTGCGACCGACCGAGCCGCGAATCCTCAATCTCGATCCCGCACCGCTCCTGGCTGGCAAACCGCAGCGCCGGCAACTCGAATTGCTCGAGAAGCTCAACGCCGAGCATGCCGCCGACCACCCCGGCGAGCACGATCTCCAGTCCAGGATTGCCAGTTACGCCCTCGCCGCACGGATGCAGACGGCGGCGAAAGAAGCTCTCGACATCGCCTCCGAGCCCGCCCATGTGCGGGCCCTGTACGGCATCGACAATCCCGCCACGGCTGACTACGCCACGCGCTGCCTGATCGCCCGCCGGCTGGTGGAACGGGGCGTCCGCTACGTGCAGGTGCTCAATGCGGGGCAGTCGTGGGACCATCACGGCGGCATCAAAAACGCCCTGCCGGCCAGTTGCCTCGCCGTCGACCAGCCGTCGGCAGCGCTCGTCGCTGATCTCAAGCAGCGGGGGCTCCTCGAGAGCACGGTGGTCCATTGGGGGGGTGAAATGGGCAGGCTTCCGGTGCTCCAGAACGACGGCGGCCCGGAGAAGTGGGGACGTGACCACAACACCTATGGCTTCGCGCAGTGGGTGGCCGGGGGGGGCTTCAAGGCCGGTTGCACCTATGGCGAGACCGACGAATGGGGCCACAAGGCGGTGAAGGACATCGTCCACCACTACGACTGGCACGCCACTCTCCTTGACCGTTTTGGATTCGACCATAAGCAGCTCGTCTACAAGCGTGAGGGGCTCGCCGCCTCGCTCACCGACGGTCAGGACGCCCGCGTGGTGACCGACATTCTCGCCTGAGGTTTTCCAGCCTTGATTCTGGGCGAATCGCTTTTTCGCCTCAGGTTTTCTGAGGGCGGTGCCCGGAAGGCGTGCTGGTGGGTATGCTGCTCGCCAAAGGAGCCACCATGACAGACGACACCCCCGCTACGACGCATCTCGACCCCCCGCCGATGGCCCACGAAGATCCCAGTGCCGTCGAACTTATCCGCTTCTGGGTCACGCCCGACATGGCCACGCAGGTCAGCCTGCGGACGGCGTTTGACGACCCGAATGCCTGGGGCATTCTCTTGGTCGATCTTGCCAACCATGTGGCTGACGCCTATGGCCGCGAGGGGGACGATCGGGAGGCGGTGCTCTCCCGGATCAAGGACGCTTTCGACGAGGAGTGGAACAACCCCACCGATATCGATCCCGACGAAGACGGCGACGACGAGGCCGACGCCGAGTGACACGCACAAGCGTGCTGCTTGGGCAGATGCTTCCGCCGCACGAATGTGCGCGTCGCGTCGATCTCGCCGCAACGCCCGCGTTCTTGTTTACCGCACCGTCGGAAGATCGACCGGCCGCCGCTCCGCCACGGAGTCAGTCGAGGGGGGCGCCGCGTCGCTTGGAGTGGGCTGGCTGGCAAAGACTTGGGCTTTCGTGAGATCGACCATGCCGGCGAGCGCGGCGGGTTCCGGCGGTGCGGCACCGGCTTTTTCTCCGCGTTTGGGAATCACGCGCCCCGCGAATTCTGGCTCAGCGTGAATCTCGCCATCTTGGTAAGGGCCGGCCCCGAAGAGCCAGCGGTCGCGGGCATGGCTAGCGACCTGCTCGTCGCCGCTTTGCCAGAGCGGCCGCCCCGATTCCCGCTCATAGGCATAGACACTGAGTTTGGCCACGCCGCGTTGCTCCGAACGCTTGGCGAGGACCAGTTCCGGCGTCGATGTTTCGCTCCCTTTGACCGAAAAATTGGTGGCCGGAATTCCGAGGAGGACCGAACTGCGGTCGGTGCCGATCGCTCCGGCGCGGGCTTCGACCACCACTTCCGCCGTATCCCGGTCCTTCGCCAACCTGCAACCGGATGCCATCAGTTGCTGCCGCAAGGTGCTGGTGAGGTATTTGCCGTCATCGACATCGTCCAAAAATGCCGTGTCGAGGAAGACGCTTCTGCCCGCCAGCGGGCGGACGTCGATCCGCATCACCGCCCGATCAATCGCCTGGGAAACGAGCAACTGCTCCGTGGCGGTGCGCTTCGAATCGCTCATTCTCGTCGTGCCACAGCCCACCAGCACGGACAACAGCAGCGCCAGGCAGGCGGCTTGGACCGTTCGCCAGTTGTCCCCGCCGCAGGGCATGTGTCGCACCAGATCGCTCATGGAAAACGCCTCCGGCGCTCGGGGGGAACTGCCCAAGGGGAATAGCGCGAGGAGGATAGCGACTTCGACCACCGGGAGAAAGGGCGGACGACAGTCTCAGAAAAGACTGCGAAAAAGTGCCCGTTGCCTCTCTTCCCAAGGCAGCTTTCCAGGGCAGCCCCCGTTCACTCCCCTTTTGCGAGGTCGAGAAAGACGACGTGCGAGGGGTTGCCGACGGCAGCATAGCCACCGGTAAAGTTGAGCACTCCGGTGGTTTTGTCGACCTTGAAGATCGCCACGTTGTCATCACGCTGATTACAGCAGGCCAGGAATGATCCGCTGGGATCGAAGGAAAAGCTGCGGGGATAGTTGCCGCGCGTCCATACCTCCTCCACGAAGGCGAGCGTCCCGTCGGCGGCCACCGAAAAAATCCCAATGCTGTCGTGGAGCCGATTGCCGCAGTAGACGAAGCGGCCATCGTGGCTGACGAGGATCTCTGAACAAAAATTGCTCCCCTTGAAATCGGGCGGCAGCGTGGAGAGCGTCTGTCGCGGCGTCAGTTTCCCGGTAGAGGCCTCCCAGTCGAGCGTGACCACCGTCGAGCCCTCCTCCTGAATCGAATACAGCCAGCGGCCATGGGGATGAAAATGAAAATGTCGCGGGCCGTCTCCAGGAGGAAAGGGGACGGCGTGCGGAGCGCTTGCCAGCAGCGTGCCGTTGGCGGCATCGAACTTCCACACGAAGATCCGGTCGAGCCCCAGATCGACGTGGAGCACGTGGCGGCCGTCGGGGGAGGGGAGAATCTGATGGGCATGGGTCGAATCGTGGCCGCTGAAAGCGAAACTCCCCGGCGGGGCGTTGGCCGCCTTTTTCGGCCCGATCTCCCCCACGTCCTCCTTGACGTCGCTTGCCGCGCCGATCCGGCCGTCGGCGAGGACCGGCAGCACCGCCACCGAGCCACCGAAATAGTTGGCGACAAACAGATGCTTTTCAGTGGGGTGGAGACTGACATAGGTGGGGCCCGCGCCGCCGGATGAGACGGTATTCAAGGGGGTGAGGGCGCCGGTCGTGCGGTCGATGGCAAAGGCCGTCACGCTGCCATGCTTGCCGGCGCCGATCCGATCGGTTTCGTTCGCCGAGTAGAGTCGCGTGCCGGCGGCGTTGAGGACGAGGCAACTCGGGCTGGTCCCCGATTCGTGGACGCCCGCCTCAGTCCACACGCCACTGCGACGATCGACGCGGAAGATGTGGATCCCGCGGCCGTTCCCTGGGGGGAGATCGACCTGCGTGGGGAGCGTGTCTTTGAGGGGGGAGGAGAAAGTGCCGACGTAGGCCAAGAGGGGAGAGTCTGCCGCGGGCTCCACTGCCAATGAGAGAGCGGCCGGTGCCGTGGCGACCAGCGCGAGAGAGGCCGGAAGTGAGGACTGGAGAAAGCTGCGCCGTGACGGACAAGGAAGCATGAGAGCCTCGCGGGATCGAAGGAAAGACCGAACCAATCGCCCAACAACCGAACAGAATTGTAGCCTTTCTCGCGGAGACACTGCCTGTGCGAGCCATCCCATGACGGGCCAAGGGCCGTTCCATAAACTCAAGCCGGCACACTTTTTACGGCGAGCCCAGCCGATGTCGTCAGCCACTCCCTGAGGCCGCTCCACGGAGAGCGAACTAGGATGGAGGGGTCGAATGGGGACGCAGAGACCTCCCCGATCTTTGGAGACATCCTCCTCCCATGCGTTTCTTCCGGCGATCTGCCCCCATTCTCCACGTCATCGTCCAGAGTGTGGCGGGCATGGCGCTCTTCGCTGCCGAGCCGTCGGCTCCGGACTTCGAGCGCGACATCCAGCCGATTCTCGCCGAGCACTGTTCAGCCTGCCACGGCGTCGATGCCGCCGCGCGTCAGGCTGGACTCCGTCTCGACACGCGCGACGGCGCTCTGGCGGGGGGCGACTCCGGCCCCACGGCGATCGTGCCGGGGAGTTCCGCAGTCAGCCTGCTTGCGCATCGCATCCGTGCCACCGACGCCACCACGGTGATGCCGCCGCCAGAAGCACAAAACCCCCTCACTGAATCCCAACAGACGCTTCTCGAGCGGTGGATCGATTCTGGCGCCCCCTATGCCGCGCACTGGGCCTTCAGCGCCCCGAAACGCCTCCCTGTCCCGGAGGTGGTCCCGCCGGCAGCGCACCCGATCGACGCCTTCGTCCGAGCAAAAATCGCCACGCACGGCCTAGCGCCGTCGCCTCCGGCCGATCCGGCCATTCTCTGCCGGCGACTGTGGCTCGATCTCGTCGGTCTTCCCCCCTCGGCCGACGACCAGGCCGCCTATCTCCGCGACGGCCATGACGCCACGGTCGATCGTCTGCTGGCGAGCACTCGCTACGGCGAGAAATGGGCCCGGCACTGGCTCGATCTGGCCCGCTACTGCGACACCAACGGCTACGAGAAAGACTCGCCACGGGAGCAGTGGACATGGCGCGATTGGGTGATCCGGAGTCTCAACCGCGACCTTCCCTACGACCAGTTCGTGATCGAACAAGTAGCAGGTGATCTCCTCCCGAATGCCACCCAGGACCAGATCGTGGCGACAGGCTTTCTCCGCAACAGCATGCTCAACGAGGAAGGGGCGATCATCCCGGAGGAGTTCCGGATGGTCGAGATGTTCGATCGCATGGACTGCCTCGGCAAGGCCGTGCTCGGGATCTCGTCCCAGTGCGCCCAGTGCCACAGCCACAAATTCGATCCGATCACGCAGCGCGAGTATTACGGCCTGTTTGCCTTCCTCAACAACACCCACGAAGCCCGCTCCTCGGTCTACACTTCAGCCCAACTCGACCAGATCGCCTCCATCCGACAAAGGCTCATCCAAGCCGACGCGGCAGTGAAAGCCGCCAGGCCGAACTGGGAAGCCGAGCAAAACGCCTGGGCCGATTCCGTGGCCGCAGGGCTGATCTACTGGACGCCACTCGACGCCATCGAGCTGGGGAGTGTCGGCGGGCTCAATCATCCGACGCAGGAGGAGGACCAGGTGATCCTCACCCTCGGCATGCACGGGCCGGAGATTTTTGTCGTCACCGAGCCGACGATCAGTGGCGTCACCGGCCTCCGCGTCGAAGCCCTCACGCACGGCGACCTTTTTCAATTCGGTCCCGGCCGCCACGGCCCCTGGGCCCTCGGTGAGGTCGAGGCCTCGGTGCAACGCCCCGGCAACGATGCCTGGGAGAAGGTGGCACTTGTCGAAGCCACTGCCGACTTCTCGGAACCCGAATCCGCACCGCCGCCACCAGCCGACAAGCCCAACGAGAAACGGTCGATCGGCCCGGTCGCCAACCTCGTGGACGGTAACCACGCCACCTGGTGGAAGGCCGATCGCGGCCCCGGTCGCCGCCATCAGCCCTCGAGTGCCGTGCTCCGATTTGAAAATCCGCTCGATCTTTCGCCAGCGACGAAGTTCAAGGTTGCCCTCCATTGGCCAGGGACGCCGAGCCTCATCGGCGCCGTTCGACTGAGCCTCACCACGGCCCCAGCCCCCACCGCCCTGCCGATCGACCACGCTTGCATTGTTGCCTTCCAAAAACCGGTCGCCGACCGCACCGACGCCGATCGGGAGGCGATCTTTGAGGCTTGGCGAAAGACGGTGCCGGAGCTGAAAACCGCTGACGACGCCATCAGCGCCATCTGGAGAGAGATGCCGCAGGCCCCGACGACCGTTCTTCATCTTGCCGAGCGCGACGGGGCCCATCGGCGGACAACCCGACTCCTCAATCGGGGCAACTGGATGCAGCCGCTGGAGGCGGTGGAGCCGCATCTGCCTGCCGCCCTTCATCCCCTTCCTGCCGGGGCACCGCCAAACCGGCTGGGGTTTGCGATGTGGCTTGTGTCGCCCGACTCACCGCTGGCGGCCCGGGTGGCGGTCAACCGTGTCTGGCAGGCGATCTTCGGCCAGGGCCTCGCGGAGGTACCGGATGATTTTGGCACCCGGAGCCCGATGCCACTCCACCGCGAGCTCCTCGACTGGCTGGCAGTCGATTTTCCCCAGCAGGGCTGGAGCCAGAAACAACTCATTCGCCGCATTGTGACCAGCGACACCTACAAGCAGTCGTCGCGGGCGACGCCAGAGGCTCTCGCCGCCGATCCCACCAACCGGCTCCTGGCCCGCGGGCCGCGGTTCCGCGCCGACGCGGAGGTGGTCCGCGATCTCACGCTTTCGGTGTCGGGGCTGATCACCCACGCCATCGGGGGCCCGGGGGTGATGGCGCCAGTGCCGCAGAACGTTCTCGACTACAACTACGGCGGCGTGAGTTGGAAGGCCGCGGAGGGCCCGGAGCGTTATCGCCGCAGCATTTACCTCCACCGCAAGCGGTCGATGCCCGATCCGCTGCTTTCGAGCTTCGATTCCCCCAACGGCGACATCGCCTGCGCCCGCCGCCTCCGCTCGAACACGCCCCTTTCGGCTCTCGCCGGGCTCAACGAGCCAGTGTTTGTCGAAGCGGCCCGGGCCCTGGCTCTGCAAACGCTCCGCGAAGGGGGCCCCGACGACACCACCCGTATCCGTCACGCTTTTTCAATCTGCACCGGCCACACTCCCAGCGCCGACGAAACGGCTGCGATCCTCACCTTTCTTCACGCCCAGCGGAGGCGGATCGCCGACGGCTGGCTCGATTCGCGCGAGGTTGCCACCGGGAGCACCGAGACGATTCCAGATCTTCCCCCCGGCACGACTCCACAGGATGCCGCCGCCTGGACTCTCGTGGCCCGCGTGCTTTTGAATCTCGACGAAACGGTCACCAAACACTGATTTTCCTCAGTGCGGCAGACGCCCAAGGCTCCCCATGAACACGCTCCCCGAAATTCTCCGCGCTGCCCAGGCCAATCTCTTGCGACGCTTGTTCTTCCGCGACTGCGGCTTGTCGATCGCCGGCATGGCGGCGACGGCGCTGTTGGCAAAGGAAGGTCATGCCGCCTCAGCCGCACCGAATCCGCTGGCACCGCGTGCCCCGCACTACGCCCCGCAAGCCAAGCGGGTGATCTCGATGTTCCAGGCAGGGGCCCCGAGCCATCTCGAACTTTTTGATTTCAAACCCGAACTTGCCAAGCGGAACGGCAGCCTGCCGCCGGCGGAACTCCTAGCCGGCTACCGGGCGGCGTTCATCAACCCCAACTCGACGCTCCTCGGTCCGAAGTTCGCCTTTCAGAAGTCCGGCCGCAGCGGCCTTGAAACAAGTGAACTGCTTCCCCACACCGCCAAGATCGCCGATGACATCTGCGTCATCCGCTCAATGCAGACCGATGCGGTCAACCACGCACCGGCGCAGATTCTTATGAACACCGGCTCGCAGCAGTTCGGCCGGCCGAGCCTCGGCGCCTGGACGCTCTACGGCCTGGGGAGCGAAGCGGAGGAACTTCCGGGCTACGTCGTGCTCACCAGTGCCACCGGCACCAGCGGCGGGGCGAGCAACTACGGTGCCGGCTTCCTCCCTT
>QWOP01000050.1 GCA_003669605.1 Planctomycetota bacterium | reverse complement strand
GGGAGAGCGCCATGAGGATTGCAACTGGAATCCCGCCACGGCAGAGATCGACCGGTGGCGTCATGTGTCGCCAGGTCGCCTGGGGGGTGCTCTGTGGCGCGGCCTGGTGGGCTCTGGCGGGGGGTGCCGTGGCGGATGATGTGGCACAAGCCGAGGATGGGGTCGCCGCGCCGTCAGACGCGAACGCACAAGCCACCAACCCGGCCACCAACCCGGCCGCCAACCCAGCCGCCAGAGATCCGCTGGAAGAGCAGATCGCGATCCAGGCAGTCCAGTTTGAGGGGGGATTCACCAATCTGCTTTACGGCGAATTGGAATCGATCCGTTCGCTCTGCGGCGACATCCCGGTGGAGTCACGGCGGTCGATCAGCCGGGCCGGGGAGCTGGCGGTCAAAGCGGCCTCGCTGCGTTTGAGCAGGTTGCAGCACGCTGGCCTGCAGCAACCGGGCGGTCCGGTCGCCGTGGTGGTCGCCAATGGGTTTGCCGGCGCCTGGCGCGCCCTGTTTGGTCTCGCCAACGGCAAGCCGGCAGAGCCTGTGGTGGTCGAGAAAGACGCTCCGGCGGCAGCAGACGATCCGTTTCAGATCATGACCGCAGCCCTCACCGCCAGCGTAGCGGAGCATGTCGGCGCCGAGCAGGGGCAGGCCTTTGCCGATTTAGTGGCCAAACGGGAGGAGCGATTTCGGGCTGCGGCGGTCCGCAGGATTGTCGAGCGGCTCGACGCAGATCTGTTCCTCACCGCGAGGCAGCGGGAGGCGATCGGAAAGTCGCTGTCGGAAAACTGGAACAGCCGCATCGCGATCGAATCGGTGCGGTACCAGATGAACCAGGGGCAGCCGCTGGCCTCCAAACTTCCAGCAGCGTGCGTCAAGCCGCACCTCACCGAGGCGCAGGCAACGCGGTACGACGAGCCGGTCGGAGGAAACACCTCCTTCGATCCGCCGGTGTGGTATGAGTTTGTGAAACGGATCAGTGACCTGGAAGGCATGCAACCCGATCCATGGTGGTCCGAATGAAGTCTGAGCGAATGATGCCTGGCAAGGGGGCGGTCCGGAGCGAATCGGCCTGGGGCCGTGAGGTGGCCGTGTGGCTCTCAATCGTGGCAGCAAGCAGCGGCGTGATCCGCGGCGAGGACGACGCTGTCGCCCTGCCCACCGTGGCGGCGGAGGCCACGAACCAGCAGATAAACCTCGAACAACAGATGCAGTTTATGGTCTTTCAGGGGGAAGCGAACACCAAGAAATTCTGGCACGATCAGCGCGCGAGAAGGCTCCTGGAGGTGGCGGCCGTCGATGACGTCTGCACGCTTTCCGAGGAGCAGCGGGCCAAGTACCGGGCTGCTGCCACCCTCGATGGCGCTGAATTGATGGAGGAGGTGGAAGTCTTCCGCCGCCGCTACGCCGGCGTGGTGGCGGATCTGGCAACCACCGCCGGGCAGAACGGATGGCAGAAGTTCTGTGAGGATGTCCAGACACTGCAACCCCGGTTGCAGGAGGGGAGTGGTGGACGAGGGTTGATGGCCAGGATCACCGGTGTGATTCTCGACGAGCAGCAACGGCGGGCATGGGAACGGGAGGCCGCGGCGCGGGCGCAGTTTCAATGGCAGGCAATCGTCGGCGACTGCATGGCGCAGTTTGATACGTCGCTGGGGCTGACTTCGCAGCAATACGATGCGATCAGCAGATTATTAGAGGAGAAGCCGGCGTGGGTGGATCTGGCGAAGCTCAAGGGCAACAGCCGCCATCTGACGCCCTATGTGTTTCGTGTGGCCCTCGCAAGGATCGATGAATCTGTGTTGGCAGGGATCTGCAACGAACGGCAATACGCGGCGATACGCAAACACATTGAGAGTGCCAAAGGGATGGAATTCCACCTCAAGGCGCAAAAGGTGATCCGGGATTGACCTGCCAACAGGAGGGATGGTGATGATGCGAATCTGTGGTCCATCGGCGTCTGCCCTGCTGGCGACGGCCATCTGGCTCTTGGCCGGAGTCGCCCTTGGGCAGCCGCCGGTGATCCGTGCCGGTGATCCGGTTCCGCGTGACGTGCGGGAGATCTACGAAGCCGGCTGCCGGTATCTGGCGAAGGTCCAGGAGCCCTCCGGCAACTGGAACGATTCCCAGCAGGGCCCCGGTGTCACCGGGATGGCGATGATGGTGCTGTTGGCCTCGGGCGAGGATCCCAACCACGGCGCCTACCGGACTCACATCCGCAGGGCGCTGCGGAGCATCATCGCCTCGCAGGACGCTGAGAGTGGCTTCTATGGTGGCAGCGGCGGATCGCACTCCAGCATGTACCAGCACGGGTTTGCCACCCTCGCCGTCGCCGAGGCCTATGGTGTGGTCGATGACCGCACGCTCTGGATCGAGGACGGGGGACCAGGAAAGGGTTTGTCGACGGGGCAATCGCTCGAATTGGCGGTGAAGCTTGCCGTCACCTCCGCCAAGCACAATCCTCTCGGGGCCTGGCGCTACTCGCCCGATGCCACCGACCACGACACGTCGGTCAGCGGCGCGATGTTGATGGGATTGCTCGGAGCGCGGAACGCAGGGATTGAAGTTCCCGACGAGACGATCGACAAAGCGATCACGTACTACACCACCATGACCGGGCCCGATGGCCAGGTGGGCTACGCCGGTCCCCAGGGGGGGAGCATGGCCACGACATCGATCGGCACGCTGGTGATGGCCATCGCCCGCCGGAAGGATCTGCCACAGTTCGCTTTGGCGAGCCGGTGCCTGGTGGGAGGAGTCCATGCGGGGGGGAGCGAAAGCCACTATCTCAACTACACCCGGTACTACAAAGCGCAGGCCCTGTTCCAAGCCGACGTCGATGCCTGGCAACAGTGGAATATGAAGTTGATCCAGGATGTGAAGGCGCAGCGTCGACCCGATGGCAGCCTCTCGACCGGGGCTGCCGGTGACGGCGGTCAGGTGGCAGGCACCTCCCTGACGCTTCTTGCCCTGGCCCTCAATTTTCGTTTTCTGCCGATCTACGAACGCTGATCCCTTCCTCAGTTGGCCCCAATCCTTCCTTTTCCGGTGTCCGTCATGCCGCGAGTGTCCTGTATCGGTCTTGCGGGCCGCTGGCGTCTTGCGGGCCGCTGGCGTCTTGCGGGCCGCTGGCGTCTTGCGGGCCGCTGGCGTCTTGCGGGCCGCTGGCGTCTTGCGGGCCGCTGGCGTCTGATCGCGCTTCTGATTCTGCCTGTGGCTCTCATAGCGTCTGCCGGCCAGGCTCGTGCGGCCGACGGCTTTACGGAGGTGGCTGCCGATTCGGTCAGCACTGCGGCCCTGGCGGTGCTCGATCTTGGCCAAGGGGGGACGCTTCCAGGGACGCTGCTTGAGGTCCCTGCCTTGGCTGATGGGCCGCGGAAGACCCTCCTTTGGCAATCGCCAGCCTTTGCCGGGCCATTTGAGTTTGCCATCAACAGTCTCTTTGGCATTCGCTTTCCGCGGCCGGCAGGGGAAAGCGCTCCTCCGCGGGTCGGGGAGTGGTGGATCGAGTTGGCAGACGGTGATCAGTTTGCCGGCAGGGTCGAATCGATCGATGAGCGGCAGGTCGTGATCAGCATCGGGACCGCGGAAGATCCGACCCGGATCGTGGTCGGTCGGGCTGACGTGAAGAGCCTCTTCCCCAGGGCGTTGGCCGTGGGATCTTCGTGGGGAGGCGGATTGATCGGCCTCAATATCGCTCCGGAAGGGGCCTGGCAGGAGAGCGCGGCGGGACTGGTGAGCACGGTCTGGGGGGCGACCTTGTCCCGTTCGGTGGCAGCAGGGCCACGGTGGCGGACCGATCTCACGCTCTCCTGGTCGCAACCGCCGCGGCTGCAGATTTCCCTCGGAAACGGCGACGGAGGGAACTACCGACTGGAGTTCGCCCCAGATCAGATGGTGGCGATACGGGATGAAAAGGAACCTGAGGATGGAGAAGGTGTTGGGCGTGCCGACCTGCAGCTGTGCGGGAAGCCTCCCGATGAGTCGTTGTCGGTGTCGCTGTTTGTCGATTCTCAGACGGGCCGGTTGGCAGTCATGCGTCGGGGTGACGACACGCCACTGGCCGATCTGACACTTTCCCCCCGCGGGGAGCAGACTGGCGGCAACTTCCAGTTGAAGGTCATCTCCGGCACCGCCACGCTCGAAAGCCTGCGTGTGTCCCCCTGGCGGGGAGATTTTTCCGCGGCCGGCGAGCAGGGCATGGGATCGATCCGGCTCGCCGACGGCCTGTCGCAGGCTGTCGGCGTCGAGGGATTTGATGGCGACAGGAACAGTCTCCTGGTCCGCGACGCTCCCGGGACTGGGCAAGCGCCGCTGCGGCGGCTCGACGTTGGAGAGATCGCTGAGATCCACTTCCCCACCGTCGCGGTGGCAAACGTGGCGGAGTCGATCGAATCCCTCCCCCGCCTCCAGGCGTTCGACATCTGGGGTTCACAATTCACCGGGGTCTGCCACCGGGTGGATGCGGATGCTGTTTGGCTGGTGCATCGATCGATCGAGGGCCCGGTGCGTCTGCCGCTGGCCATACTCACCACGCTCTGTGTTCTCTCTTGCAAAGAGAAGGGCTTCGAACCCCCTCCTCTGCCAGGACGGGTTGGGCTGCTCTCAAGCGGTGAAGCAAAACTGTGGGGATGCTTGGAGAGTGGGGGAGAGGCCGGCGCTGTGGCGATCGGCTGGCACCCGCGGGGCAGCCTGAATTTTCGCCCGCTGGCGATGCCGGCCGATGGAAGCCAGCCGCAGGCGACGATTCACTACACCCAGCAGGCGGCCCCAGGGGAAATTGCGGTCGACCACCTCGGCGGGCTCGGTGTGATGATTGCCCAGTCGGACGAGGGAATGTGCATCAGCGATATTCCTGCCGAGTCACCGGCCGCGGGCATCGGCATCGTCCTGCCGGCTGTAATCCGTGCCGTGGCTCCCAAGGGAGATGGCAGATTTGTGGAGACGACGGGGCTCGACAACGAGGACGTCGGGCACTTGCTGCGCGGGAAGGTGGGCAGTTCGGTCCAGATCCGGGTTCAGACCATCGGCCAACAGGCACGGCAGGAGTTCACGATTCTCCGCCGGCGGATCGACACCTTCGGCGTCCTGGAACACTCCTTGGAGGAGACACTGCAGGCCCACAACCGTCTGCTCGACGACCTCCCTGCCGTGGAGGAGAGCGGCGTCGCCACTTCGTTTGGATCACTGTTGATTCTCCGTACCGGGGAGACGGTGCCCTGCAACGTGACCTCGATTGATGCACAGGGAATTCAGATCCAGGTGGCAGGCGGCGGCGACGTCACGGTGCCGGATGGATTGGTGCAGGCTCTGGAACTTGTACCGCTGCCGGGCCGGAGTCTCACGCCGGAGAAATTTCGCAGTCTCACCATGCTCCCCCGCTCGCAACGGCACCAGCCCCCAACGCACCTGATCCGTTCCCAGCGGGGGGATTACCTCCGCGGCAGGCTTGGAGGGCTCGACGGAGCGTCGGTGCGGATTGCCGTCGAGGCCAGTCCGCGCGGCAAGCCGCTGATCATTCCTCGGGCCGATGTGGTGCGATTGATCTGGCTCCATCCAGAGAATTTGGAGACCGCTTGGGAGCCGCCGCCAGCAGCGGAAGGGGAGGGATTGCCCGTGGAGAGTTGTATCGGTGAGGGAAGAATGCGTTTGCGGGCCACTGGCGTTGAGGGCAATCTTCTTCTGGGGATGAGTCCCGCCATCGGCCGGGCTGTGATCGATCTGGGCTCGGTCGATCGGCTCCTTCTCGGCGCCGGCACGAGCGCGCCGTCCCCCGCGCGGCCCTATGCCCAGTGGCGTCTCGAACCGGCCCCTGAGCCACGGAATCTTCCCCCCCGAAACCCCCCCTCACCGGCAGCGAATTGAGCTAACAGGCTGTGGATAAACTGCCGGTCCGACTGCACGAGGCAGTCGCGAGTGCGTAGCACTTGAGAAAACCGGAGGTTTTTCAAGTGGAAAAAGGTCAGGGATGACTTTTTCCACGGGCTGCTAAGGGGCTCTGGGCCCCCCGGTGTGCCTGGCGTGTGAGGCTCTTTCGGGGGGATTCCGCAATCCTGTCGGCACGGGGATTCGCCGGGGAGCCGCCAGGAAAATGGCTGCTGGGTGTGCAGAATGCTGCGATTCCAGATGGGGGCTTGGCCGGAGTGGTGCGGGAGCCGATATTCCGGGCAGACATTCGAAGAGCCTCCGATTCGTTGGGAGCGTGGGCTGTTTTGCGTATGGCATTTCTTCTCAGAGGGACTGATTCCATGGCTTTGCCGTTGCAGAGAGTGAAGGTAGCCATGCTCTCCTTTGCCTTGGCGATGATCACGGCGCCTCTTCCAGCGTCTGCTCAGAGTGACTCAGCAGCGGAAATCCTGGCGCCGCTGATTGATGCCGGCCATCTGGCTGGCGCAGTGATTGTCGTCACCGGCCGCGACGGCACGCTCGTGGAGGAGGCCGTGGGAATGGCCGACCGCGAGGCACAGCGGCCGATGGCCACGGATTCGATGTTCTGGATTGCATCGATGACCAAACCGATCACCGCCGCGGCGCTGATGATTCTTGTCGATGAGGGGAAGATCACCCTCGATGATCCGGTCTCCAAATACGTTCCTGAGTTCAACGATCTGTGGGTGATTGCCAGTCGCGAGGGGGAGGGGACGGCCGAACAGCGCGTTCTCAAGCGTCCCGAACGACCAATCACGATCCGCCACTGTCTCTCCCACACCAGCGGCTTGCCATTCTCCTCGACCGTTGAGCGGCCGACGCTCGACGGCGTGCCTTTGGCGACCACTGCCCGGAGTTATGCGATGCTGAGCTTGGAATCGGAACCGGGAACGGCCTACCGGTATTCCAACGCCGGGATCAACATCGCCGGGCGGATCATCGAGGTTGTGGCGGGAGTTCCCTATGAGACGTTTCTCGACACCCGGCTGTTTGGGCCGTTGGGGATGAAAGACACCACGTTCCGCCCCGACATGGGACAGATCGCGAGGATCGCGCGCTCCTACCGAGCCAGTGCCGATGGATCCGGACTGGAGCCTGTCGGCATCTCACAACTCACCTGGCCCTACGACGCACAGCGGTATCCGATGCCGGGGGGAGGGCTTTTCTCTACCGCCAGTGACTGCGGACGCTTTTGCCGCCTGCTCCTCAATCGGGGATCGGCGGGTGAGGGAAAACGGATTCTTTCCGAAGCGGCGGTGGCGGAATTGTCGCGGCGACAGACGCCTGTGGATCTGCCGGAAAGTTATGGCCTCGGGTTCAGCGTCGGGGGGGACGGGGCCTTCGGGCACGGCGGGGCCCACGCCACCAACATGACGATCGATCCGGCGCGGGGCCTGGCTGTGGTGTGGATGGTGCAGGATGCGGGGACACCGCCGGAATGGCGGACCGGGGAGGGACACGTTCGCCAGTGGGCTTTCGGCAAGTTTGGCGGCGGCAACCAATGACGGCCGCGACGCTGCTTGCAAACAGCCGATCCCAATCGCGTGGTACAGGAGCCACCCCGCTGTGAGCGGTTCCCCCCCTCAAATCAAGAGCCCGGTTGGCGGGCGCCCAGCCAGCAGTCGGGCCGTGTTCGACCGTTACCGGCAGGCGAAACGTCTTCCGCCGGCCCGGGACGCGAAGCCCGGTGGGCAGCGGCAGCGGTCGCTCCCGCTATTATTTTTGGAACTTGCCCGCGTCCTCCGGGGGAGTTGGCTGGCGGTGATCGCCGGGGTGGCGTTCGGCACTGCCGCGACGCTTCTCAAACTGGCGCCGGCGGCAGCAACGAAACTGGTCATCGATCATGTGCTCCTCAGGACGGAGCTGCCGACCTGGTTTCCCGCCTGGCTGCCGGTGCCGGAAAATCCCCGAGGCCGACTGCTCAGTTTGGTGGTGGTCGTGATGCTGGTGATCCTGACAGGATCGCTGTTGTCGCTGATTGGCCGCTGGCTGGTGACGATCACCTCCAAGCGGGTTCAGGAGCGGATGCGGCGGCTGGTGTTTGCGCATGCCTCACGGCTGCCGCTGCACCGCATCTACCAGCTCCGAGCCGGCGGCGCCGGGACGCTGCTTCGCGAGGACGCCGGCGGTATCGGCGACCTTGTAATCTCCATGCTCTTCAATCCCTGGCGGGCGCTGGTGCAGTTTGCAGGGGGATTGGCGATCCTCGCCTGGATCGACTGGCGGATGCTTTTGTGTGCGCTGTTGATCCTCCCTGCGGTGGTCGCCTCGAGCATGTTCTGGAATCGGAAACTGCGGCCGCTGTACCGCGACATCCGTGCCCAGCGAGCGGATGTCGATGCCCGCTCCGCGGAGGTGTTTGGCGGGATGCGGGTGGTGCGGTCCTTTGGTCGGCTGCGGCGCGAGGCGGCCCGCTACGCCCACGACAACCATCTCACGCTGCGGATGGAATTCCTGGCGTGGTGGTGGGGACGGCTGGTGGAGGTGCTTTGGGATCTGCTCCTCCCCGGGGCATCGTTGGCACTGCTCCTCTATGGTGGCATGGAGGTCCTCGCTGGCCGTCTCACCCCAGGGGATCTGGTGATGTTCTTGGTCTTCCTGGCAATGCTGCTGGAGCCGGTGGCGGTGATTGCCTCCACGCTCGCCCAGTTGCAAAGCAATCTGTCAGGATTCGATCGCGTTCTCGACCTGCTTGCCGAACCTGCCGACATGGCGACGGCGCTCCCTGGCGAGCGGATTGTCAAGGAGCGCGTCGAAGGGCGGATCACGCTCGACCGGGTCTGTTTCCGCTATCCCGGCGCTGAGACGGATGTCCTCCACGAAATCACGCTCGACGTCCAGCCCGGCGAGACGATCGCTTTGGTGGGCCGCAGTGGTTCCGGGAAAACCACGCTGTGCAATCTTGTGGCGCGATTCTACGACCCCACATCTGGCGTCATCCGCCTCGATGACCGCGACCTGCGGAACATTGATGTCGAGTCCTACCGTCGGTTGCTCGGAGTGGTGGAGCAGGACGTGTTTCTCTTCGATGGCACGATCGCCGACAACATCGCCTATGCCCGTCGCGATGCTGCGCCTGCGGCGATCGAAGACGCGGCCCGGGCAGCGCATGCGGCGGAGTTCATCGAGGGCTTCGATGCTGGCTACGAGACGATGATCGGCGAGCGCGGAGTGCGGATCAGCGGCGGGCAACGGCAGCGGTTGGCGATCGCCCGCGCCATCCTCGCCGACGCCCGGATCCTGATTCTCGACGAAGCAACGAGCAATCTCGATAGCGAAAGCGAGCGTTTCATCCAGGAGAGTCTGGCCAAATTGCTCCGCGGCCGGACAAGTTTCGTGATCGCCCACCGGCTGAGCACTGTCCGGAATGCCGACCGGATCCTGGTGATGGAAGCTGGCCGGATCACCGAGGTGGGTGATCACGAGTCGCTCCTCAGGCTCGGCGGCCGCTACGCGGAGATGGTGGCCCTGCAGGGGATGGAGAACTGACAGCCGCGGAGCGATTCATGGCCGCGGTCTGTCAGCGGGAAGAGGATTGATGGGGACTTCGGCAAACGACAGCGCCGCGATGCCGCTCGTGCCCCGGAGAACGTGCTTGGGATTCCACTGTCGGTCGACGACGAAGGTGATCGTCGCCGCGTCGCAGCCGGGCGCCACCGCCAGCCAGAGCGTCGAGCCAGTCGAGTGGCCAGCGGTAATCTTTCCCGGCTCGCCGTCGAGGCGAAACTCCGATACGGCCGCATCGTCCCAGACGATCGGCTGGTCAAACTCGAGGACAATCTCGTCTCGGTTGGCGTCGGCATAGCAGGCCGCGACGAGGTCTGGGGCCGTCACCGGCTCCGAGAACGTGGTTCCGTAGCAGGCCTGGTCGACAAGCGGTGCCATCAATCGGGCCATCTCCGCATAGCCGGCGGCTGGGTAATGGCAGCCCCCTTCGGGGCGGATGCCGAGCGTCGACATCACCGACATCCGAGCGAAATCGCGGGGAAGAGTCCGCTGGATGTCGCGGAGCCGGTCGCTCGCCGCAGTCCCCCCCTGGCTGCAGGCATTGGGCCAGATCTGAAAGAGGAAGATGTGGCCGATGTTCGGCATGTCGCGCTGCCAATGGGCGGAGAGTTCGTGGAAATTAGCGCGATAGGTCTCACTGCCGTAGCCCCCATCGGGGCCGTCGGCCCCCTGGTCGGCCTCCCCCTGGTGCCAGAGAACAGCCCGGATGCCGTGGGTCAGCCGGGCGGCCCGCACCCGGGCGAGGAGCCGGCCATAGATCGTCGCTGGATCGGGGCGATTGGCCAGATTGGGGAGGTGCTGGTCGATCCGCGTGCCGCCGACAGCGCCATTGAGGATGCAGATCGGGATTTGGTGGGTGTCGACGAGATGCCGGGCGAGATTCATTCCCCAGTATCCGATCTGGTGTTTCCCCCCTTCGCGGCGGACGGCGCTCCCCCATGCAGGTTCAAGGCTCCCCTCCATCGATCCAAAACTGCGGACCCAGGGGTGCGGGGCGTCATCGACTGTGTCGCTGCCCCAGTCGGTTGAAACAGCATTCGATTGGCCTTCGATGAGATAGGCGTCGCCGCAGAGGAGATCGTCGGCGGTGTGAAGGATCGTCTTGGTTTGAGCCTGCAATGAGCCACACTCGATCCGGTAGCGGACAAGCCCCGGCGTGAGCGGGATGGCAAAGGCGTAACGACCGGAAGCGTCGGGAGCGAGCGACGTGGTGTCGACGAGTTGATCATCAGCAAACAGATTGAGAAACACGCTGTCGGCCGGGGTGTTGAGCCGACCGCGGAGGTGGAGGATGCCGATATTCCCAGCGTTTCGGGCAAAGAACTGTCGGTCATGCGGTATTTCATCATCGTTTTCGTCCTCCACAGGCCGCTCCATCCAGGCGTCGGAAGCTGGTTCGGTGACGAGAATTTCGGTCGTGGCCTCGACAGGCCTGCCGCCGTTGTCGATTCGCGCTGTCACCGTCAGCCGGCCGCTGTTCTGGCTCCGCTCAAGGACGAGGCCGGACGGCGTCACCTCCCTGATGACTGCCATCCCATCGCTCTGCCACTGGATGGCGAGGTCGTCGACTCCCTGCGCTTGAAGCGCTGCCAGGTTCTGGAAATGCGGTTCGATGCGGATCAAATCTCGACCATTCCAGGAAACGGGGCCCTCGAGCGTGAACAGCGGATCAGGGATCGCCTCGCGGACCGTGATCGGAAGATCGATCGTCTTTGTGCTGTCGGGATAGATGGCGCGGAAGCGGAGCGTGGCCTGCTCGTCCCCCGTTACCCGCCCGGCGGCGACGTCACAGTGAAAGGTGTCGGTAGCGATCACCTGCTCCGCACCGCCACGGGCGAGGATCCAGAAGACTTTCAAGCTTCCGCCGGCGTGCGCGGTGACCGTGCCGCGATCCCCTTCGGCGAGATCGAGCCTCGACGGGGTGACGGCAAAGTCGGTCCCCGGCCCAACGAGGTGGCCAACGAGCGTCTGGAGCGGTTTTTGGTTTTCGTACTCGAGTTTCGCCCAAGCGGGTGAGCGGACGACGTTCGACACCCGAATCTCGTCGACGTCACCGGCGAAGTCGTACTGGTCGTACCATCCCCCGATCCACATCCGGGCGGGGCTCTTGATATTCAAGGGGGCCGCATCGGTCCGCGTCGTGCCATCGAGGACGCCGTTGACATAGAGGAGCGATTCCCCCTTGGTATAGGTGTGGAGGAGATGGACCCACGCAGACTTGGCGAGCCTCGTCTTGCCGGCGACATCGGCGCCGGAAAAGTAACACTCCATGCGGGCATGGGGGGGGCTACGGAAGTTCATGATCACCTTCCCTTGTGCCTCCTCGTTGCCCCAGCCGAAGACGCGGCCATTGGAGACCTCTGAGCGGACCCAGGCCTGTGTGGTGTGGTCGGAAGATCCCGCCGGCAGCGTGCCGATCGAGTCACCACAGAAGACTCCTCTCCCGCCGGGGAAATGGCGAGCCGGGCCGACGATTCCAGTGATGGCGCTCGTGCCGGTGTCGCGCGTCTCAAGCGTTGCCGTCGCATCGCGGACCGGATCGTCCATATGGAAGACGGCCAGATGGCCATTGGCGGCGCTGAAGACCGCAGCGCCGTCGGAGACGGCCAGTGCCTGTGGATTTCCCCAGTGAAGCGTGAGCCGCTGGCGGTCATGGCCATGGATCACCGGCACGCGCACCCAGATCGTCGCGGAGCCGCTGGCCCGATCCCAGGCCTCGATTTCGTGCGGCAGTACCTTCCCAGAATCGGACGTGATGCGGAGGTCTTCGCCGTGCGGCTGGGCCTGACGAAAGTCGAAGAATTCGTCATCGAGGCGGACGACGAGAGGAAAGTCGTGAAGCACCGCCTCGGCGGGCAGGTCGGCCCCGTCGGGGCCCGTGAGAAGCCAGAGGTCGCCGGAATGCAGCCAGCCGCTCAAGGGCTGTCCTGCGGCGGCATCGACCGGTTCGTCGGCCGCTCTGGAAAGACCACTCAAGAGCCCCACTGCCGACAGGAGAAAGATGATGATCCAAGTGCGAAGAGAGTGCATGCCGCGAGACCTCCGGATGAAACCACAGATCGCCCCTGGATTCGGTCTTCGTTTCCCGAGGCACCGATTCTTTGACTCCGCCCCAGGGAGAAACTATAGGGGAGTGGGTTTCTCCCGACATTCCTTTTCCAGGATCTTCGTATGCGCTCGATCAATCGTCGTCAGAAGCCAAGCATCAGGGGGGAGGCGTTGCGCCGCCGGGGGCTGCGGTCGACAGGGGGGGAGCGGTTGGAGCCGCTTCGAGTGCCATCGAGGTCAAGAGCCTCCGTGCCCTCACGGCGCCGGGCTACGCCGCCGGATTTAGCCTCATGGCGACTGGAGACATCGGGAGCGTGGAGGCGACCACCAGCGGGCTCGCGGGATCGATCATGGCAGGCGGGGCGATTGGCAGCGTCACTTCTCGCGGCGACGTCGTCGCGACAATGACGGCCGGCGGTTCGATCGGCAGCGTGGAGACGTTTGCAGGAGCCCTCAAGGGGGCCGTCATCAAGGCAAGCGGCGACATCGGCGCGATCACCATTGGGGCGCTGGCGGATCAGGCCGCAATCGAGAGTTCCGCAGTGACTGCTGGTGGTTCGATTGGCATTGTGAAGGCGACTGCGATCCGCCATCTGACGATCACGCAGTCTCAATTTCTGGCTGGCGATCGGATCGACGAGGTGTCGGCAACGTCGCTTGGTGTGATGATCCTGCCGATGGGTTGGATGCCGGCGGCGATCGGAGAGACGAGTTTCACAGCCGGGTCGATCGGAACAATCGCCGCGAACAACGAGATGAACGTCGGCCTCGGTCTGATGAATGTGAGACTCGAAGCCCGGACGGGCGCCATCGATTCGATCGAAACGAAGGCGCCGCAGGGGGGGCTCAAGGGGGGGTGGATCGTCGCCCCGATCGGCGTCGGAGCGCTCCATGGCACCGCCACCTCGTGGGGAGTGGGGATCGACGGAGGCAGTGTCACGGCCGGACACATCGATCTGGTGAAAGGAGAGGGGGGCCCGTTTGGCGGCGCTGGGATCCAAGGCTTGAAAGCGACCGTGGCCGGGACTGTCGGGGCGATCGAGGGAATCGCGACCAATGGCGATGCGCTGGCGATGCTCGACATCGACGCCGGTGGCATCGACGCGATCCGGAGTACCGTCGCTAAGGGGATCGCGATCAACCACAGCACGTTCACCGCCCGTAGCGGCGACATCGGCAAGAGCGGCGGTATCTGGGCGACGAACACCGGCACCACTGCGACCGACAACGCCATCGACAACGTGTGGATGAGAGCCACGGGCAGCATCTTCCCCTTGACGGCGAGCACCTGGGGGGGAACGACGATCAAAGACAGCACGTTCAGCGCCGACACCGACCACGACAACGTGGGGGCGGTGAAGGGGCTGATGGCGACCGCGAGCGGCGTTCACGGCGGATGGTCGACTGCCATGCAAAAAGTCACGGCCACCGGGGCGGCGATCGGGGATGTCACGGCAAAAGTCACGAGTTCCAGTGGAGGCGTGGGCATGTGGGCCTCCACCTTCACGGCCACCACAGACATCCGGAGCGGTGGCCATTACGACGACACCGGCCGCATCGGCGACATCACCGTCGAGTCGCAGGCAGAGGCGTATGCGGGCATCGATGGCACGATGTTCCAAGCCGGCGCCGGCGGTAGCATCGGCGACGTCCGTGTCACGGTCGCGGGGGAGAAGGGGATCAGCAGCAGCAAGTTCATGGCGACGAACTTCCATCTCGACCAGCAGTCGTTCACCTCCCAGATCGGCGCGATTGTGGTCAATGCCGGGCGGGCCGGGGGTGCTAATCCGTCGTCGGGCGTGGCCGCACTTGCGCATACGCGCAGCACCGCCGTCGGCGATTCCTGGTTCCTCGCCAACGCCGGCATCGCCAGCGTCGACGTGACGAGCGTGGGGAACGCTCTTTTGAACTCGTGGCTCTCGGCAGACTACGACTGGCAGGCGTACGCCGAGCCAATGACGAACTACATGATGCCCTATTTCCTTGTGCAGAATGTCCCCGGCAGAATCGATCACGTGGCCGTCACGGTCCTCGGCCAGTTCGGCTCGGGAATCGTCAACTCGACGGTGTGGGCCGAGCACATCGGCACCCTCGCGGTGAAGGTCGACAGTCAGCCAGACGGCGCGACCAATCCCGGCGGGTGGCCTCTGGCGGCGGTGGCAGGTTCGACGGTTATGGCCAACTCCGGCATCGACACGGTCCAACTCGAGAATGCCCAGATCCACGGCATCGACAGCGTCAATAGCACGATCAAGTCGATGGTGCCGTTCACGACCCAGGGGGGCGTTCGCGGCAGCGTGTTTTCGCAGCCGGGCACGAACTTTCTCTGGAACATCGCGTATGCCAACCCCGTCATGCCGGCCGGCACTCCGGCGGTGCAGTCAGTCATGATGCCGAAGCATGGCGTCTACAAGGCGGGCGACACGCTTTCAGTTGTACTCAAGTTCAATGCTGCGGTGGTTGTGACCGGCAAGCCGGTGATCGAGGCGCTCCTTCCGGGCAGCGGCAAAGTTATACAGATCATGTATGCCGGTGGGAGCGGCTCGCAGACACTCACCTTCAAGATGTCGATTCCCGCAGGGCTCATGGCGAATCAGGCGCTCATGGCGAACCAGGGAGTCGTGTTCGGGCAGAAGCTTGTTCTCGAGGGCGGAACGATCAAGGGAAAGAAGACTGGCGCCGATGTGCCCCTCGAACTGCCAGCGCTT
>QWOP01000087.1 GCA_003669605.1 Planctomycetota bacterium | reverse complement strand
CCTCTTGCCATCCGGTCGAAACCGGTACGCCCCCTCTTTTCCGATCAACTTCGATCCATCTGGGGTCGACGTAGAAATCAAGAATCGGCCCGGATCGGAGCACCACGTCCAAGAATATGGAGCAGGTGTCCCAGCCCAGGATGGTCCGAAACCTCCCCGGCCGGGCCCTCGCGCCCTCTTCCGGAGACTTTACCAGTCTAGCAGACCTCATCGGCTGTATCGGTCCTGGCGCGGAAGTCCCCTGATTTTTCCCTTGAAAAAGGGATCGGACACCTCCGCGGCTGACCCAGAGGGGGATAGTTGGAGGAGAGGCGGCAGTCGTTGACCGCCCAATCCGCCCAGAGCCCCGTTGACTCCCCTTCCATGGCATCCGTACTCTTCGTGACGTCGTCCGCGGCTCCGGCTTCCGCCGGCCGCACTCCCCATGGTGTCCTCCCCATGCGCGCCGTTCGTAAGGTGCTCTTCCGCGGTCACTCGATCCGTGGGCTGGCTGGCCAGTTCTGTCTCCCATTCCAACGCCAACTCCAGTTCTTGGCGTTTGCCGCTGCCGCGATGCTGGCTTGGCCGCAGGCGGAGGCGCAGGAGTGGGCCCAGAAGATGTTTCAGGTCACCAATCATAATTTCGGCACCGTGGCCAAGGGATCAAAGACTGAGTACCGCTTCACGTTCCGCAACCTCTACAAAGAGGATCTGCATGTTGTGGGGGTCCGGACTAGTTGCGGCTGTACCACGCCAAGCATCACCAAGAAGGACATCAAGACCCACGAGACGTCCGAGGTGGTGGCGACGTTCAACACCCGGACCTTCCTCGGGCAGCACGGCGCCACGCTGACAGTCACCTTCGACCGGCCGTTCCAAGCCGAAGTGCAGTTGCGCGTCACCGGCAACATCCGCGGCGATGTCACGTTTGATCCGCCCTTTATCGATCTTGGCAACGTCGATCTTGGCAAGGGTGTCGAGCGGACCGTGCGGGTCACCCATGCGGGGAGTTCGCCGTGGGAGATCCAGGATGTCCGCAGCGTCAACTCAGACTTCGTCGTCACCTTGTCGGCCCCGATGCACACCGGCAGCCAGTCGTCCTACGATCTGACGATGAAACTCAAGCCCGAGGCGGCAGCCGGCTATGTCAAAGGCCAGTTGCTCTTGGTCACCAATGATCCGCGGGCAGCGCAGATTCCCATGGATGTCGAGGGCCGGGTGGTGGCCGAAGTCACCGTCAGCCCGCAGTTGCTCGCTCTCGGAACCGTCCCGCCGGGGGGCACGGTGACCAAAAACGTCGTCATCCGGGCCAACAGGCCGTTTAAGGTGACCGGGGTGGAGTGTGGCCCCGACGGCTGCATCACCTGCCCGGTCAAAGACTCCCCCGCCCCAGTCCACATCCTCCCAGTGACGTTCCAGGCTGGTGATGCACTCGGCAAGATCGAGCGTGAACTGCGGATCACCACCGATCTGGGTGATGGCACCGTGCCGGCCGTGACTGTCCAAGTCACCGTCGAGGGAGAACCTGTGGCCAGTGACCCCAGCGGCTCTGTCGATCGGCAGGCTGATGTGCGGGCCAGTGTCTCCCAGGCCGCTGCCGCAAGCAGTCCTGTGACGCTGCCGTGAGCATGGCGGGGGATGCCGGTGGCTCTTTTGCTTTAGCGTGACTCCCGTGAATCCCTGGGCAACCACTCCCGGGGCGGGGGGCCGCAGTAGAGCGACAGCGGACGGATCAGCCGGTTGTCCCCCACCTGCTCGATGATGTGCGCGGTCCAGCCGCTCATCCTCGCCACCACGAAGATCGGTGTGAAAACGCACACCGGGAGGCCGAGGGCGTGGTAGACCCGCGCGGCAGGCCAGTCGAGGTTGGGCCGCAGCCCCTTGCGGGCGAGCATCATCTGCTCCACCTTGGCTGCCAAGGACTCAAGCGCCTCCCCATCTCCTGCTCCTGAGCTCCGGCCAACGACTCCGTCTGGAACACCGGCCACCAGTCGACTGCACAGTCGCCCCAGCAGCTTGGCCCGGACGTCCCCATCCTTGTAGACCCGGTGTCCGAAGCCCATCACCACGCGTCTGGTGGCAAACTGTTCCTCGAGCCAGGGGCCGGCCCGATCGGCGGTGCCGATGGCGGCCAGTTGCTCGAGCACCTGTTCGTTGGCACCGCCGTGCAGGGGTCCTTTGAGGGCTCCGATCGCGGCCACGATGCCAGAGTGCATGTCGGAGCCGGTGGAAACGACTGTTCTGGCAGCGAAGGTTGAGGCATTGAACTCGTGCTCGGCATAGAGGACCAGTGTGGTGCCGAAGATGGCCACTTCCTCTGGGGTCGGTATCCGTCCAGTGAGCCGCTCTAGGAGCGCTGCCGCCAGAGGCCGGTCTGGCCACGGGGCCACCGGACGCGCGGCAGCGATGTCGATCCAAGCAGCCAGGAGCGCCGGCACCTGGCCGAGGAGTCGCTCGGCTTGGGCGACGAGCGCCGCATGGGGAGGCGGCGTCAGATCGAGTTCGACCTGTCCGAGCATGCTCACGCCGGTCCGCAAGGCGTCCATCGGCGAGCAGTCAGGGGCCATGCGGGCCAGGACGCGAAGGGCTTCAAAGACCTCCGGTGCGATTCCGTGGGCTGCAGCGCGGATCCGTTCCGAGAAGGATCGGTGCTCCAAAGCGGTCGGCAACTCGCCGTGGATCAGCAGGTAGGCGACGTCCTCAAAATCCGCCGCTTCCGCCAAGGGCCCGATCGAGTATCCGCGGTAGCGGAGATCACCGTCGAGCGAGCAGACCGCGGTGCGACCGGCCACGACGCCCGCGAGACCGCGGGCCAGTTCGGTGCTGGCCGGAGTGGTTGGTTGATCGCTCATGATGCGTCTCCAAGGGGGCTTTCTGCCGAGCGGTGCGCGGCCAGCCAGCGTTCCGGGTGGGCGGGATCGTACTCCAACAGATCATAGAGCTCTTCTCGAGACTGCATGAGGTCGAGGAGGCTCTCCTGCGTTCCCTCGTCGGCGATCACGGCCAGGGCCGCCTCCATCGCCTTCATCGCCACCCGCATCAGCGTCACGGGATAGAGCACGGCGGCGAATCCCAGATCGGACAACTCGTCGACCGAGAGGAGGGGGCCGACGCCAAACTCCGTCATGTTGGCCAGCAAGGGGGCCGCTCCGGCAAATTCCCGCCCCAGCAGGGCGAATTCGTCGCGGTCGCGTGGGGCTTCGGGAAAGAGCCAGTCGGCGCCTGCCTCGCGGTAGCCGTGCAGCCGGGCGAGGCTGTCGTCGATCCCGCGGTGGCCGTGGGAGTCGGTCACTCCACGGGCGTCGGTCCGGGCGATGATGATCGTCTCCGGATTGCGACGGGCCGCGCATGCCGCGGCGATCTTCTCCTCCATCTCCGCCTTGCTGATCACCTGCTTGCCGGGCAGATGTCCGCAGCGTTTGCTCCCCCCCACGCCACTGGCCGCCCCTTGCTGGTCCTCGAGTTGGATCGCCGCGGCTCCCGCAGCCTCGAGCACCCGCACGCACTCCTCCACCTCTCGCGGCCCGCCGAATCCGGTGTCGGCGTCGACTACCAGCGGAATCTCCGCCGCCGCGGAGAGGATGCGGGTGTGGCGGGCGAGTTGGTCGAGTGTCACCAGACCGATGTCGGGGACCGCATGCACGCCGGCCGACAAAACCGCCCCCGACAGATACATCGCCTCAAACCCCTCCCGTTCGATCAACTTGGCCACCAGTGCCAGCGGCGCTCCAGGAATGGGAATCGTCCCCTTCGCCACGAGCCTGCGGAGGATCGCGGCCATTGACCCCCCCCCAGCGGGACCGCTGGCGGGGAAGGACGGGGAAGGGGGCATGGCGGTGGGGTATCCTGCTGGTGGTCCGGGGCAACCGGGACGCTTCCCGGAGCAGCCGGTTATAGGGGCACAAGGATGGCTGTTGAAAGCGGTGGGAGTGGAACAGCCGGCACGCAGTCCAGGGCCGCATCGGCAGGCTGGTGGCTGGCTCGGGTCACGCTTGAACTCCTGGCGGTGACGGCGTTGTTTGCCGCCGCCGGAGCATGGCCCACCCCCGACAGCAACGAAGCTCACTATCTCCCCCGCGCCCGCCATGCCTGGGACCCAACCTGGGCCGCCGGCGATTTCTTTCTGGAATCAAAAGAGGCCCACGGCGTCTTCTACCGTCTGCTCGGGCCACTGGCGGGGAAACTGCCGCTGGAGGACGCGGCTTGGATCGGGCGCTGGTGCGGTTGGGGAGCGTTGGCTGCCGGGTATGGATGGGCGGCGTCGGCTGTGCTCCCTTCCATGGCGGGGCGGGTGGTGGCCGCGGCACTGTTCTCGGTGGCGGTCCGGCACACGCCGGCGGCCGGCGAGTGGGTGATCGGTGGCTGTGAGGCGAAGGTCTTCGCCTGGGCGTTGGTGCTTGCCGGAGTGGGGTGGTTCGCCCGCGGTCGGATCGGGCCGGCCTGGATGAGTCTCGGCGCTGCGACTGCCATCCATCCTCTCGTGGGGGGCTGGGCGATGATCGTGCTGGTGCCCGTGGCCGTGCGTGAGATCTGGCTGCATGGCAGTGGGAAAAGGGAGCGGAGCGGCGCCTTGATCTTGGAGCTGGCCGGTGGCTTGGCACTGGCCGCCCTGGGGGTGCTTCCGGCGCTGGCATTGTCGGGGGATGCCGATGCCGCCTTGCGGGCCAAGGCCACTGCCACCTACGTCACCGAGCGGCTGCCGCACCACCTCCTCCTGCGAACGTTCGCCGACGGGTTTGCAGCCCGGCAGATCCTTGCCATCCTCCTGTGGTGGATGCTGTTGCCGCTGGGAGGAAGGTCGCCGGCCCGCCGCCGGATGGCAGCCTTCACGGCGGGGGCCATCGGCGTCTCGCTCGCCGGCTGTCTGGTGTCGCTCCTCGAGCGGCCCGCTCCAGAATTCGCCCATGGACTGCTGCGTTTCTACTGGTTCCGGCTCGCCGATGGGATCGTGCCACTGGGATTGTCGGTGGCCGCCGTGGCCGCAATGGACGATGGGCTGGCGAAAGGAGGGAGGCGGTGGATCGCCTGGGCCGTGGTAGCGGGTTTGGTGGGGGTCGATCTCGTGGTTGAGAGCCAGCATTGGCCGCTCCCCGGTCGGACTGGGCTGGTTGCCCGTGCCGATTCGAAGGTCCAGGCGGCTGCATGGCGGGACATCTGCGGATGGGTCCGCGACAACACCCCGGCCGACGCCTGCTTCCTCCCTCCCCGCGCGGCGACGAGTTTCCACTGGTACACCGCTCGCCGCGAGGTGGTGTGTTGGAAGAACGTCCCCCAGGACCCGAAGTCGATCATCCAGTGGCGGCAGCGGATCATCGACTGCTACTCCTCCGATGGCACGCTCAAGGGCCTCGCCCCCAGCACGGCCGATCTGGGGATGGAGCGGGTGCGCGAGGTGGCCTCGCGCTATGGCGCAGACCACATCATCGTGGCGGTGAATCCGCTGCTGCCATCCCCTTTTCCCGATCCGCCACTCCACGCCAACAGCGGCTATGCTGTGCATCGTTTGCCAGATCCTCGTGCCCCCTCGCCCGCCGCACTGGCTCCGTGAGCACTCCTTCCGGTCGCCTTCTTTGCCGCCCATTTCCCACCGCATCCCAATGCCTGCCCAACCCCCTGTCCCTCCGTCCGCCTGTCTGCCCGAGCCAATCCCTGCGCCCCGGGGAGTGTGCTTCGATCTCGACGGGTTACTTGTGAACACCGAGGAGCTCTATCAGGACGTCGGCACCGAACTGCTCCGCCGCCGCGGAAAACCGTTCGAGCCGGAACTCCTCGACAGGATGATGGGACGTCCACAGCGCGTGTCGCTGCGGATCATGATTGAGTGGCATGCGCTCGATGATTCGGTGGAGACTCTCGCCCAGGAGACAGGGGAGATCTTCCGCTCCTTGCTGGAAACGCGGCTCAAGCCGATGCCAGGCGCCGTGGCCCTCATCGACTCCCTCACCGCGTCGGCAGTCCCCTTCGGTGTAGCCACGAGCAGCGGACCCGACTTCGCCCACGACGTGCTCGGCCGCGTCGGCCTCCTCGAACGGATGGGATTCGTGCTCACCTGTGACGATGTCACCGAGGGGAAGCCGCACCCGGAGATCTATCTGGCCGCGTCAGGCAGGCTCGGTGTGCCGCCGCAGCGGATGCTCGTCCTCGAGGACTCGCACAATGGCTGCCGGGCGGCGGTGGCTGCCGGTGCCGTGGCGGTCGCCGTGCCGGGTGGGCACAGTCACCGGCACGACTTCCCGGGGGCGGCGTTCATCGCCGCGTCGCTGGCAGATCCCCGGATCTACGCCGCGCTGGGGTTGGCCGCAGCGGAGTCGTCCTGAAGTCCGTTACTCCAAGTCGACGCCGATCCGTTCTGCCTGCAATCGAAGGGCTTTCTGAAACGAAGGAAACGGATAAGACTGCCGGCGGCGCAAGGCCCAGAGATAGGTGGAATCGACGATCTTCCGCGGTAATTTCCCCTCCTGGACCCGTTGGGCCACCTGCTCCAGGAATGCCACATCCTCAGGCCTGCGGACCTTGAGTCCAGTTGCCAGCCGATCCTCCAGGCTGACGACCCGCTTCTCGCCGTCGGTGACCGCGGCGTTGGCCTCGGTGGTGGTTTCGAGGGTCTCCTCGTCGGCGCACAGTGCGCGCTGGAATAGGAGCGAGACCACAAGGACCACGGCGATCGACCGGAGGAAGCGATGCATGGCGGTGCGCTTCTAGTTGGGGGGGGTGAAACGGACGACGGCGTACGACTTCTTTCCCGAGCGGAGCACCAGCGTGCTGCCGCCGGCCAGGTCTGCCCCCGAGAGCCTGTGGGCGACGTCGCCGATCCGTCGGTTGTTGACGTACGCCCCTCCTTGCGCAATCGTCTGGCGGGCCTTGGTGTTGGTCGCCGCCAGTTGGGTCTTCACCAGGGCGTCAATCAGCGGCAGTCCTTCGCCGTCGAGGGATGACCTGGGGAATTCACAACTGGGGACGTCAGCGAAGATTTCGGCCAATTGATCGTCGTCAAGGCCGCCGATTTCGGCGCCAAAAAAGATCGCCGTCGCTTGGCGTGCCGCAGTCAAGCCATCGTCACCGTGCACCAACCGCGTCAGTTCCTCGGCGAGACGCTTCTGGGTCTCGCGGGCCGCCGGGGATTCACGCCGCGATGTTTCGAGCGCGTCCCACTCCGCAGGGGTCGTTTCTGTGAGCCGGCGGAGGCAGCGGCCGGCGTCCTCGTCTTCGAGGTTGATCCAGTATTGGTAAAAGCGGTAGGGGCTTGTGCGCTTCGGATCGAGCCAGACGGCGCCCGCAGCGGTCTTCCCCATCTTCGTGCCGTCGGATGTCACCAACAGTGGGCAGGTGATCCCGTAGAGTTCGCGGCTGCGGAGTCGCCGCCCGAGTTCGATCCCGGCGGTGATGTTGCCCCACTGGTCGCTGCCACCGATCTGCAGGCGGCAGTCGAGGGCATCGGAGAGATGAACGAAGTCCCAGGCTTGGAGGAGCATATAGCTAAATTCGGTGTAAGAGAGCCCGCTATCTCTCTCCAACCGACTTTTCACCGAATCCTTGCCGAGCATCTGCGACAGCGGCACATGCTTTCCCACGTCGCGGAGAAACGCGAGGTAGCCCACGCCCTGCATCCAGTCGCCGTTGTTGACGACATGCACGGCTTGTCCGGCCGACTCGAGGATCCGGCGGATCTGCCGCTCGACGCCCGCCACGTTGGCTGCCAACTGAGCGGGGGAAAGAAGATTCCGCTCCTCGCTCCGACCGCTGGGATCGCCGATCATGCCGGTCGCGCCCCCCACCAGCGCCACCGGTTCGTGCCCCGCCGCGGCAACCCGCCGCAACAGCACCAGCGCGACTAAATGGCCGACATGGAGGCTGTCGGCTGTCGGGTCGAATCCGGCGTACACCCGTCTTCCGGGGGTGGCCAGCCAAGAGCGAAGCGCGGCGGCATCGGTGCACTGGTGGACGAGCCCCCGAGCCTCGAAATCAGAGAGGAGATCGGGGGGCATCACAGACGGATTCCTTTTCTGGGGTGATTGTCGGGAGCCCGTCGGGTGGTTCGCCAAGGCGGCTCCGCACGCCGACTAACGCCACAATCCGTCGTCGGCAAACGGATGAGAAGGCCCGGAGAGTCGCGGTTTGGGGAGCGCCTTGAGCGTCTGCTCCGCCAGCGCCAGATCCTCGCGGGAGGTGATCTTGAGGTTCATCGCCGATCCGCGGACCACGGTCACCTTCTGGCCAATCGATTCGACCAATTGCGCTTCATCGGTGGGGGGAGCGCCTGCTTGAGCGGCCGCGAAAGCTCTCTCCAAAACCTGCCTTGAGAAGACCTGCGGCGTCTGCGCTTCCCAGAGTCCGGTGCGGTCAACCGTCTCGATGATCGTGCCGTCGGCACCAACACGCTTGAGCGTGCCCACGACAGGAATTGCCAGGATGGCGGCGCCGGTCCGGGCGCCGGTAGAGAAGACGGCGTCGATCCAAGGGGTCGCCAGGCAGGGACGGGCTGCGTCGTGGATGGCCACCATGTCGATGCCAGCGTCCAGTTTCTCGAGGCCACGCCGTACCGAATCGGCCCTGTGGGCGCCCCCTTCGGTCATGGTGATCCCCATGAAGGCGAGGTTCGCCGAGAATTTTTCCACGAATGACTCGCGATCCTCTGGGGCAACCACCACCACCACCTGCCGGACGTCACTTCGCTCGAGGAACTTCTCGGCGGAGTGGAGCCAGACCGGCCGTCCGGCCAGGGGCGCAAACGGCTTCTTGTAGTTGGCATCCTGGAAGCGGTTGCTCTGGCCGGCCGCGGCGAGGATGACTCCAAACGTCGGCATGGTGATCGGTGTGCTCACTGCCCTGCGGAATGGTCACGCCCCTCGATTGCCGCGTCCATCAGACTCCGAACCACCGACTTGGCAACTGGCTTGTCTTTGATCCAGACGGCGAACTGCTCGCCCTGGCGACCATAGAGATCGTGCAGCCAAGTTGGGGCATCGGACGTCAGCCAGTCGCGAAACAGCATCCAGCGCGGATTGTCGGCACCGTATACCTCGCGGGCGACCCAGCACATGCCACCACCACCCATGCCACCGCCACCCATGCCGCCGCCACCCATGCCACCACCACCCATGCCACCCCCACCCATGCCACCACCACCCATGCCGCCCCCACCCATGCCGCCACCGCCCATGCCGCCACCGCCACCACCCATGCCACCGCCGCCACCACCCATGCCGCCGCCGCCACCACCACCGCCACCGGTGCCGCGGGCACCACCTCCGGAGTAGTTAAAGGTGTGGACCTGACCGATGGTGTTAAACATTGGAACGGCCTCGATGCGGACATAGCGCCGGTCGGCTGAGACGACGGCCGTACCAGACATCCGGGTACCGTCATTGAGCGTGGTGATCACCGGCTGGTAACCGGTGGCCCCACCCCGAGTGAAGGGGAATGACGCGATCGGCGAACCGCTCTGGCCGCGGCTCTGCGACAGCGACGAGGAGGCTGCCGGATCGGTCATTCCCTGGAGTTGCTGAGCAAGGATTGACTTACCAATGTTCTGCTGGAAGACCATATCCTGGGCCACCTGAGCCTCGAACAGGGGCTGCCGACGACGTCCTTCGGGAAGGTCGATCGTAAACATCATTTCGTCGGCACCCATCGGGATTTGCCGGCGGAGTTTTTGTTCGCGGTCGGTGCCGCGGTGGAGCGTTAACTGGGCGGTGACCGTGTCGGCAGTCACCTTGCCACAGGCCCGGCGGACGATCACCCGATAGGTTCCCGGGAACGCCTCAGCGGCAACGTAGCGCTCACGCTGGGTGGCATTGCTGGGGTCGGCCGGCAACTCGGTGTCGGCAAGGAGCGCTCCGCCCGAGGTGGACCGGGGCACGGCCACGGAACAGACCGTGCCGGCGGGTTCTTCGACGATCATGTCGATGTCCGCGTCGCCGTTCCAGGAAAACTCGAGTTCCATGTCCCTGACGAGAGCCTCGTCGACGGCGGCCCGAAACGCCTCGGCATCCTCAGGCTTCCCCTGCTTCTCGAGGGCTGCGATGGCAGCCTTGGAGAGCCGGGCGGCCCGGGTGGCGATCTCCTGCTGCCCGGTGGGCCATTCATGCGACAGCACCCCGGCACACGCCCAGCGGAGCGCGGTGGAGTCGTTTTCACGGGCGGCGAGGGTCATTGCCAAGGCAAACGCCTCGCGGTTGCTCGGTTCGATCGCCGTCACCTGGCGGCACATCCGGATCGCCTGCCGGGGCGACCCGAAGCGGGCCAGATACTGGGCCAGCGAAAGGAGATCGTTGGGCGAGGAGGCGAAATCGGCGCTCGAGAGCAACGCCCGCTCGACGTCGCTACGAGGTTTGCCGGCGGCCTCCATCGCCACCGCCAAGGCCTCGTACATCCACGGCTCCGCCTGTCCGCAGTTGATCGCTGCCGAGATCAGTTCGGCGGCCCGGTCGAACCGGCCGGCATCCCCGAGTTCGACCGCTGAGATCCGCAATCGAGCGAGCTTTCCGGCGGCAACCGTACCGGTGTTCGCGCCCGATTTGCCGGCAGGAGCCAAGTAAGACTTCACAGCCAAACGCAAGTCGCGGGCGGCAATCACTTCTTCGGGGAGTCCGAGGCCGTCCTGAACCGCGGAGGCCACGTCGCGCTCCCCCTGCGGGGCTGGCGACGATGGATCATTATTCCCGCGCGTGTCTTCGGCACGCGCGGTGCCGGTTGGGGCTTTCGTGCGGTCGGGCTTGTCGCGCATCCCGACGCGGTTGCGGGCTCCCGTCACCTGGAACATTCCACCGGCGCTCTCGATGCTATCGGAGATCGCGGCATCCATGGCGCGGCGAACGATGGCCTTCGCGGCAGGCTTGTCTCTCAGCCATCCCGCAAACTCCTCACCCTGGCTGCGATAGAGGTCCTCAAGCCATTGTGGGGCGTCGTTCTGGAGCCACTCCCGGAACACCATCCAGCGGGGATTGTCCTCTCCATACACCTCGCGGGCGACCCAGCACATTCCCATTCCCATGCCGCCGCCCCCCATGCCGCCGCCCCCCATGCCGCCGCCTCCCATGCCACCCATCATCCCGCCCCCCATGCCACCACCCATGCCGCCGCCCATGCCACCGCCACCACCACCCATCATGCCGATCGGCATCACCAAGTCGGCGACGGGGTAGACCTTGACGATCAGATTCTCAGCGGCCTTTTCCTTGGTGGTCACGAGCATCACCTCGTCTTTGATCAGATAGGTGAGGTCGATCTCGCCGAGCAGGAGGCGGAGTGCCGAACGAAGCGAAATACCGGAGACGTTCTTGGTGACCGGGACGTCGAGGTCGAGGCCGGCTTCCTCGAGTGCCTTTTGGTCGATCTCCACGGGGATTCCCTGCGAGTCCTTGATCTGCGCGATCACGTCACGCAGCGGGGTCTCGTTGAACTCGAAGTTCTCAACCGGTTTGTCGAGCGCTTCGTAGATCCGCTTCTCGGCGCTGCCGGGGTTGGCGAGATCGACCGACTTATATTTTTCACGGAGCCGAGTGATCTCCTGCCAGCGGGCCGCACTGGGGTAGATGATCGGTGGCTCGTCGGGGTAGGGGATAGCCGCGATGTCAGCCAGGTGCATGACATCCATGAATCCCCGCTGCATGTCGCGACGGAATCGGACGTTCTCGGTGTCGTAGTCGAGGATCCGTGCCACCAGAGGCGCCGTGACCCCGATCTCACGGGCCGTCATCGGTACTCCGCGGTTGGCGTAGAGCGGCGGGGCCTGTTCAGCAATTTCTTTGGCCACGATCCGTTCGGCCTCGGTGAACTTGTCGGTCGGTTGCTGGTATCCGACGCGGATCCCCTCCTCAACGAGGGCGTGATAGCGCTCGGTGAGTTGCTTGATCCGGTCCTCGCGGCGACGGAGCTCTCCGTCGAGCCGGGCCCGTTCCTGGGCGATGGAGTGGTTGCGGTCGGCAACCAGGTCGCGTTCCGCCTTCTCCCGCGAGCGGATGATCGAATCGCGGATCGAGATCTCCACTTGGCGGGCCAGTCGGTCGCGGGTGGCAATGTCGAGGTCGTCCGAGGAGAGCACCTGCCGTTGCAGTTCCTTCAGGTCGATGCGGGTTCGATCGGGATCGACCGCACAGGTCTGACGGGCAGTGCGGAGGCGGACAGCCACTTCCTGCTCGAGTTGCTGCGACCGCACCTTCCGCATGCGATTGAAGTCGGCCAGTTCACTCCGCTGGGGATCGTTGGCCAGCCCACCATCGGTTTCCGGAGTGCCATCCCGATAAAAGCCGGCGTCTCCGAAGCCGGCGTTGCCTGCCGATTGCCCGGGTTCGTCGCCAAAGCCGACGATGGGAGCGTCGCCGTCTTCGGCGTCGGGAAGCTCCTCGGCATCGTTGCCCGGGGCTGCCACACGTCCCTCCGGCGCATCGTCGTCGAAACTCTTCTGCGCGGCGGTAAACATCACCCAGGCGTCCACGTTGTCGGGATCCTTGCGGAGAGATGCGTAGGCCAGTCTCATCGCTGCGCCGTGGGCACCGGAAGCCTCTGCCTGCCTGGCCATCTTCACCAGGGCCGTCGCCTCGCCCCGGATCACGGTGCGGGCGATGTCGAGTCCTTCGCGGCCGAGGATGGGGAGATAGATGCCGTCGGTCTCACGGGCGTTCCGATAGAGCTCCTCGACATAGGCATTCTCGGGGATTGGCCGGGCTGTCGGGATCACCACCTCGGTCTGCTGTTGGCGAACTGCTCCCTGGGCGGTTGACTCTTCGAGGAGGAATTCGAGGCGGGCTGCTTGGAGTGGACCCTCGACGAAGACCACCGAATCGCGGTCAGCCCGCAGTGGGGGAAGGTTGACGGGGATCATCCGCAGTCGGCTGTCTGCCGAGTCTGCCGAGAGCACCACCTCCTCTGGCCACACCACAGGTTGGACCGCCAAGATCGCCATCTGCTCGCCAGCCTCGGCGGGTGAAACGCCATCGCTGGGAACAAGGATCATGCCGCCGGTGGCGTTGGCAATCGCCGCGAGGCACTGCCAATTAACGGTCGGTCCGATCCCCACTGCAGAGAAACTAATCCGCTTGTTTCGCAGAGTCGTCAGAGTGCGGCGGAATTCAACCGTCTCGACACCTGCCAAGCCCGGTCCGTCACCGATGTACACAATCGTCTTCGGCGCCGGCGAGGCTTCGAAGAGTTCTGCTCCGCCATCGAGGACTGCAACCATGTCGGTGGAGCCCAGCGGCGTTCGGGCGTCGAGTGCCGCCACGGCGGATCGGCAGACTCCGGTATCGACGCCGGCGAAGGATTGTCCAAGGCTGACACACGCGACGTCGGCCGCGGCGACGAGGAAGCGATCGTCGGGCCGGGCCTTCTCAAGGAGTGCATTGATCACGCGCACCGCGTTGGCCCGATACTCGCCGGCTTGACTGGCCGACGTATCGACCATGATCAGCACATCGGCCGGTGCCGATTCGGTGGCGACGCCCGTGGGGCGAATGCCGACCGCGGAGACAGGCAGGACGGAGTCGTCGCGATGGAAGGTCTCGACGAACGTCACCGAGGCGCCCTTCTCGTCGGCCGCACGGGCCTGCGTGACAGACTGCAAGACAGCGATGACCAGGATGGCGGCCGTCGAGAAGATCGGTTTGGACATGGTCCCTCCAAAAAAAGCCTGATGCGTTATGCAGCGACGGCCTTCTGAGAGCATATTTACTCCCCCCCACGCCGCCAACGTCGATCTTGCCGCGAAAGGCTCACTTTCCCAAGAACTTTCGGCGGTCCCCTTCCAATGGCGAGCTCAGGTTGGTAGCCCGGCCTGCGGTCGCCATACTCGGCGGCGGCGGTCGTTGGGGGCCGTCGCCTCAAAGCCGCCCCGATCGCCCCCTGCCATGGTCGCCTCGCGCCCCCCCCACCCGCCATCACGAGGGATTCTATGCCAACCCTCAGTCAGAACATCACCGCGCTATGCTTTGCCGTGGTGTGCTCCATCTGCACTGCCGGCGCATCTGCCCAGGCCCCTGCCCCCCGGTCACCCCCGGCACAGGCTGCGCCGCCGGGCATCCCGGTCGCTCTGCCGCGAGGCTTTACTGCCGAGGAGACGATCAACATCGCCGTCTACGAGGCGGTTAACCGGAGTGTCGTCAACATCAACACCAAGACCACGGTTCCGGCCGGACTGTTTCTCTTGGAAGTGCCGTCGGAGGGGGCGGGATCGGGAATCGTGGTCGACAAAGCAGGGCACGTCCTCACCAACTACCACGTTGTCGAGGGGGCGAAAGAGATTCAGGTGCTCCTGTACGACGGTTCATCGCACGCCGCGACAATCGTGGGGCATGATCCCGCGACCGATGTGGCGGTGGTTCGCGTGGCCGCACCAGCGGAGGTTCTTGAGCCGGTCCAGTTCGGGTCATCGAGCGACCTCAAGGTTGGGCAGCGGGTGTTCGCCATCGGGAATCCATTTGGTCTGGAGAGAACCCTCACAACCGGCATTATTTCCAGCCTCAACCGCTCGCTGCCGACTCGAAACGGCCGCACGATCAAGTCCATCATTCAGACCGACGCCGCCATCAATCCGGGGAATTCGGGGGGACCGTTGCTCGACAGCGGAAGCCGGCTGATCGGCATGAACACCGCCATTGCCAGCAGAACAGGGCAGAGTTCGGGGGTCGGTTTTGCAATCCCCGTGGGAACGCTGTCGCGAATCGTTCCCCAGCTGATCGAACGGGGCAAAGTCAATCGCCCAGATCCAGGGATCGCCCGGGTCTACCAGACCGACCGGGGCCTCTTGGTGGCCTCCTTGGTGCCTGACGGTCCCGCAGAACATGCCGGCATGCGGGGATTTAAAGTGATTCGGGAACGCCGTCGGCAAGGACCATTCGTGACAGAATTGGAGAAGATTGATCGCAGCGGCGCCGATCTCATCGTGGCGGTCAGTGGCACACCGGTGAAGACGGCCGACGATTTCCTCTGCGCCATCGAGTCGAAAAACCCAGGCGAACAGGTCCTGATCACAGTCGAACGCGAGGGGCATCGACTCGAACTCCCGGTGGTGTTGGAAGCAGAGCGCTGAGGCTTGTCTGCGGTCCGACATGGAGTGCACGGCGGCCGTTGTCGTCCACCCGAAAGCGGGGGTATCGCAGTGCAGGGAAGCCGTTTTTCGCAGTAAAAAAGCGATTCGAAAAAAAATCCAAACAGAGGCGTTGACCGCCCCGTAGAGCCTGATAGATTGCGAGCACCAAGCCGGACGCTTTTGCGAGTGTCTGGCGGGGTCGTTCATTGACAATTCGGCAGTTGATCTCTTTCGGTTTCGGCCGGCACGCGATCGTGACCGGCACCGACGAGCCGAGATCTTCAAAAAAACAGGCGAGGCCTCGGCCTCGCTGTTGTGTTTTTGGAGTGATCGTCGTCGGGGTTATATGAAGAGAACACAGACAGATGAAGCCTCTTCGAGGTTTGTCTAGGCGAAACAGAAGTCCGAAAGCAATTTCGGACAGATGAAGAACCAACAAATTGAAGGGTTTGATTCTGGCTCAGAATGAACGTTGGCGGCGTGGATTAGGCATGCAAGTCGAGCGAGAACCGTAGCAATACGGGGACAGCGGCGAAAGGGACAGTAATGTGTAGGTACCTACCCCAGGGTTCGGGATAGCTGCGGGAAACTGCAGGTAATACCGAATAATGTCTTCGGACCAAAGGTGTGATTCCACCTTGGGAGGGGCCTGCATCCTATTAGCTAGTTGGTGAGGTAACGGCTCACCAAGGCAACGATGGGTAGCGGGTGTGAGAGCACGACCCGCGTCATTGGGACTGAGACACTGCCCAGACACCTACGGGTGGCTG
>QWOP01000033.1 GCA_003669605.1 Planctomycetota bacterium | reverse complement strand
GGGGGTTCAGGCTACGATCTGGTTTCGGCCCCGGGTTGCCGGAAATCGGAAACATGAGTCAACTTGAGCCAGACGACACGCCACGGATAGGGCGTCGTGGCCATCCGGGGATGGAGAGGGCTGCCCAAACCGCCCCGATCCCTCTCGGCAGCAAACTCCGGTGGCGATCGTCTTGGCCGACAGTATCCGGCCCATGCCTTGAGGGTGTCCATGTTCCACGACAAAGTTCTCCTCATCACCGGTGGCACCGGTTCGTTTGGCAATGCCGTGCTGAAGCGGTTCCTCGATAGCGATTTTCGTGAGATCCGCATCTTCAGCCGCGACGAGAAGAAACAGGAGGACATGCGGATCGCCTTGGCCAATGACCGGGTGAAGTTCCACATCGGCGACGTCCGCGACTTAAGCTCCGTGTCCGACGCGATGCGTGGCGTGCACTTCGTCTTCCATGCCGCGGCCCTCAAGCAGGTCCCCTCCTGCGAGTTCTATCCCATGGAAGCCGTCCGGACGAATGTCCTCGGGGCCGAGAATGTGATGCGGGCTGCGATCGACCACGCAGTGGAGCGTTGCGTCGTGCTTTCCACCGACAAGGCCGTCTACCCGATCAACGCCATGGGGCTCTCCAAGGCGATGATGGAGAAGGTGATGGTGGCGAAATCGCGTCTCAGCGACGCCGCCCACACCGTCCTCTGTGCCACCCGCTACGGCAACGTGATGGCATCGCGGGGGTCGGTGATTCCGCTTTTCCTCCGGCAGATCCAAGAGGGACGGCCGATCACCGTCACCGATCCCGGCATGACCCGGTTTCTGATGTCGCTCGATGAATCGGTCGACCTCGTGCTGTACGCCTTCGAGAACGCCAGGCCGGGAGACATCTTCGTGCAGAAGGCCGCCGCCTGTACGATTGAGGTGCTTGCCCGGGCGATGCAGGAGTTGCTTGGCGGCCACGGCGGGATTCGCACGATCGGTACCCGCCACGGAGAGAAACTCTACGAGTCGCTCGTCTCCCGTGAAGAAATGGCCCGGGCTGAGGATTTGGGGGGCTATTATCGGATTCCAGCCGACTCCCGCGACCTCAACTACGACAAGTATTTTGTCGAGGGACAGCCCGATGTAGCGACGATCGAGGATTACACCTCGCACAACACCGTCCGGCTCTCGGTCGACGATGTGAAAAAAATTCTTCTCAGGCTCGACATCATCCGCGACGCAATTTCCACCTGAGTGCTCCATGCAGATTGTCATCACTGGGGCTGACGGGTTTGTCGGCCGCAACCTCCGACTCCGTCTGGCCGAGATCGGTCACCACGCTGTCACGTCGATCGTGCGCGGTTCGACGGCGGCCGAACTGGCAACTGCGATCGCGGGAGCCGATCTGGTCGTGCATCTGGCTGGGGTCAACCGTCCCCAGGATCCCGCCGAGTTTGCAGCCGGGAACGCCGGCTTCACAACCGCGCTGTGTCGGTTGCTCGAGGCCAGCGGCCGGCAGGTGCCGGTGATCTTCAGTTCCTCTACCCAAGCCGCGCTTGACAATCCCTATGGCCGCAGCAAGCTCGCTGCGGAAGAAGCGTTGCTCTCTTACGCGACGGCCACCGCCAGCCCGGTGCACATCTTCAGGCTGACAAACGTCTTCGGGAAGTGGTCGCGGCCGAATTACAACTCCGCCGTGGCGACGTTCTGCCACAACATCGCCCGCGGTCTCCCGATCGCCGTCAGCGATCCCGCCGCCCCGCTGCGGTTGGTGTACGTGGATGATGTCATCGATGCCTTTCTGGGGGTCCTCGCCCAAGGGGGGGAGGGCACGGCTACCGGCGGGGGCTTCTGTGAGGCGGGGCCGGTGTATGCGACGACTGTCGGGGAGGTCGCTGATTCGATCCGTGCCTTTGCCGGCGCCCGGGAGACGCTCCTCATTCCGCCTGTGGGCACTGGTTTAGCGCGGGCTCTCCATGCGACCTACGTAAGTTTTCTCCCGCCGGCGTCATTCGCCTACCAGGTGCCGCGCCACATCGACCCCCGGGGCGAGTTCGTGGAGATGCTGCGGACCTCTGATTCAGGCCAATTCAGTTACTTTACCGCCCACCCAGGGATCACGCGGGGTGGGCACTACCATCACAGCAAGACCGAGAAGTTTCTTGTGATCCGCGGGACCGCACGGTTCGGATTCCGCCACGTTGAAAGTGGCGAGGTGTGTGACCTTACCGTCCGCGGCGGAGAGGGATCGGTCGTGGAGACTGCGCCGGGCTGGGCCCACGATGTCACCAATGTCGGGGATGACGAACTGCTCGTCATGCTCTGGGCGAATGAGCTGTTCGATCGAAATCGGCCCGACACCATTGCCATGAAGGTCGACGGATGAAGCGTCTCAAGGTGATGACGGTGGTGGGAACCAGGCCCGAGATCATCCGCCTCTCGCGGGTGCTCCAGCGCCTCGACGAGCACTGCGACCACGTGCTGGTGCACACTGGCCAGAACTACGACTACGAGCTCAATCAGATCTTCTTCGACGATCTTGGTGTGCGTAAGCCCGATCACTTCCTGGGGAGTGCCGGCGGCAGCGCCGCCCAGACGATCGGCCGGATCATCGGCGCAGTGGACGATGTCCTGGCGGCGGTGATCCCAGAGGCGATGCTGGTCTTAGGTGACACCAACAGTTGCCTGTCGGTGATTCCTGCCAAGCGCCGCAAGATCCCGGTGTTCCACATGGAGGCTGGGAATCGCTGCTTTGACCAACGGGTCCCGGAGGAGATCAACCGCCGGATCGTTGATCACACCTCCGACGTCAACCTCTGCTACAGTTCGATTGCCCGCGAGTATTTGCTCCGCGAGGGGCTGCCACCGGATCTGGTGATCAAGACCGGCAGCCCGATGGAGGAGGTGCTGGCTCACTACCGGCCTGGAATCGATGCCTCGGACATCCACTCCCGGTTGTCGCTCGAGCCCGGCGGCTACTTTGTGGTCAGCGCGCATCGCGAGGAGAACATCGACTCCGACCGCTGTTTCGGCAGATTGGTGGAGATTCTCAATGCCGTCGCCGCGGACCACGACTTGCCGGTAATAGTCTCGACCCATCCACGGACACGAAATCGGATCGACGCCTCTGGCGCCACGTTCCATCCCCGGGTGCGTTTCCTCAAACCTCTCGGGTTCTACGACTACGTCAAACTGCAGATGTCGGCTCGGGCGTCGCTCTCGGACAGCGGGACGATCAACGAGGAATCGTCAATTCTCAATTTCCCTGCCCTCAATCTCCGCGAGGCCCACGAACGGCCCGAGGGGATGGAGGAGGCGGCTGTGATGATGGTGGGCCTCAATCTGGACCGTGTCCGCCAGGGGTTGGCAATCCTCGCCACCCAGCCGCGCGGTGAGCAACGGTTGCTTTGCAAGGTGGCTGATTACTCGGCGCCCCACGTCTCCGACAAGGTGCTGCGGATCATCCACAGTTACACCGATTACGTGAACCGAGTCGTCTGGCGGAAGTACGACTGAGGAGACCAGTGGTGCGCCTCCTCGTGGTCACGCAGTATTTCTGGCCGGAATCCTTCCGCGTCAATGACCTCGTCGAGGGAATGGTCGCTCGTGGTCACTCCGTGACAGTCCTCACGGGGCGGCCGAACTACCCCGAAGGACGGATCCACGAGAGCTATGCATCCAATCCCGCTGCCTTCGCTACCTATGCGGGGGCGCGGGTGGTGCGGGTGCCGTTGCGGCCCCGGGGACGTGGCAAGCTCCGCTTGGTCCTCAATTACTGGAGTTTCATCTTCTGGGCGACGCTGCTCGGCCCGTGGAGGCTGCGGGGGGAAGCCTTCGATGTGATCTTCTTCTTTGACACTTCACCCATTACGTCGGCGCTGCCGGCGATTGTCCTGCGGCGAGTGTGGCGGATTCCGCTGGTGATGTGGGTCCTCGACCTCTGGCCGGAGACGCTCTCCGCGGTGAACGTTGTCCGATCGCCGCGGGGCTTGGCCCTTGTCGGCAGTCTGGTGGCCTTCATTTACCGGCACTGTGACTTGATCCTGGCGCAGTCGCGGGCCTTCTTCGGCAACATCGAACACTGGTCGGGCGACAAGACGCGGATCCGCTACTTTCCAGGCTGGGCCGAGCCGATCTTCACCGGCGATGCGGCACTGCTGACGCCGGCTGCGGAGGTGGTGCCATACACCGCTTCCGGTTTCAATGTCATGTTCGCCGGGAACATCGGGCACGCCCAAGATTTTCCGGCGATCCTCGCGGCGGCCGCACGGCTTCGGCACCGGCCGGAGATCCGCTTTCTTGTTGTCGGCGACGGCCGGGCGGCCGAAGAAACCCGTCAGGATGTCGCCCGCCTTGGGCTCGCATCCACAGTGATCTTTCTGGGCAAGCATCCGCTGGAGAGGATGCCCTCCTTCTTTCTGGTTGCCGACGCACTGTTGGTATCGCTGCGGGCAGAACCGATCTTTGCTCTCACTATCCCCGGGAAGGTCCAGCCCTACCTGGCAGCCGGGGTGCCGATTCTCGGCATGCTCGATGGCGAGGGGGCGAGGGTGATCGAGGAATCGGGGGCCGGGTTCACCTGTCCTGCCGGCGATGGTGAGGGATTGGCGGCCATCATCGAACGCCTCCTGGGACTCAGGCCTGCCGAGCGGCAAGCCATGGGGGAGCGAGGCCGGCAGTACTGTCGGCGGGAGTTCGATCGCGACATGCTCTTTGAGCGACTGGAGGGGTGGTTGCACGACGTGACGGCTGGAGGCGTGGGCCATCCGGGAGGCCAGACGCCGCCGGCCGTTTGATCCGCCCTAAGCGGGCAGAAGTCAGAGTGGGCCGCTCGTTCCCGGGGGCCAGTTTGGTGTATTCTGTGGGTTGTTGTCGGCGTGGGGAGCGTGTCCAGGGGATGGTCCCCTTGCGGACGCCTGTCGCCGTGATGCCGCGGGTGCGGCGAGGAGTTGACATGAAACGGCACACGCTTCTTCGGGGAATCGCGGGTTTGATGGTGTTGTCGGTGGTGGCAGGTTTTCCAGTGAAAGTGTCCTCGGCTGCCACACCGACGTTTCGCAAGGTGGTCCTCACCGACAAGTTCCACGCCGAAGCAGCCGGAATCGGCGACATCGACAAGGATGGCCATGGCGATGCCGTTTACGGCCCCTACTGGTATGCCGGCCCTGACTATCAAGAGCGCCACGAGATCTATCCCGCCAAGGATTTCGACCCCAACCAGTATTCCAACAACTTCATGACCGCTGTCGGCGACATCGATGGCGACGGCTGGCTCGACGTCCTCGTCAACGAGTGGCCCGGGAAAGAGGTCGCCTGGTTCCGCAACCCCGGAAAAGACACCTCCACCGTGCAGGGCTCCAAGGAGGGCTGGGCCAAGCACCTCGTTCACCCGGTGGTCGACAACGAGTCTCCCGACTTCCTCGATGTCACCGGTGACGGCAAGGCGGAGATGGTGTTCCACACCGGCGGCGTCCTCGGATTCGCCACTCCATCGGAGAAATCGGGCACCGAACGCTGGACCTTCACCCCCTGCTCCGAGAAGGAGTCTTGGGGGCAGTACCAACACGGCCTCGGCGTGGGCGACGTCAACGGCGATGGCCGAGCCGACCTTCTCATGTCTGGTGGCTGGTGGGAACAACCGGCTCCGGTGGCCGCAGGCACCACGCCTCCGGCTTGGACCAAGCATCCCTTCGCTTTCGGCACCGGTGGCGGTCAGATGCACACCTATGACGTTGATGGCGATGGCGATCTGGACGTGGTCACCAGTCTTTCAGGCCATGGATACGGCCTTTCCTGGTTCGAGCAGGTGAAGAAAGACGGCAGCATCGATTTCCAGGAGCAGTCGATCCTGCCCAGTAAGGCAGAGGAGAATCTCGACGGCGTGCAGTTTTCCCAACTCCATTCGGTGGGGCTCGCCGATATCGACGGCGACGGCCTCAAGGACATCGTCACCGGAAAGCGATTCTGGGCGCACGGCCCGCAGGGCGACCCCGATCCTGCCGGTTCCCCGTTCCTCTACTGGTTCAAGCTCCACCGCGGTGCTGATAAGAAGGTGTCTTGGACGGCGCACCGGATTGACGACGCTTCGGGGGTCGGCACGCAGATCGCCGTCGGCGACCTGAACGGTGACAAGCGTCCCGACATCGTCGTTGGCAACAAGAAGGGCGGCTTTGTGTTCATCCAGGAGACGGTGAAGTGAAGCAGGATTCACAGCAGCGATTGGGCGGACGACGGCAGTTCCTCGCCGGGGTGGGCGCTGTGGCAGGAGCCGCGCTTTTAGAGCCCGGTACCGGGGCGACGGTGGCGCTTGGCAGTCGGTCTGCGGTGGCCGCTGCGGCGGGACCGATGGAGAGGGTGCGCGTCGGTGCGATCGGCGTCGGTGGCCGGGCCTCGCTGCTTCTCGAGCAACTGCCCGAGGGGGCCGAGATCGTGGCGCTGTGCGATGTCAACGTGCCGCGGGCCCACGCCTTCCGGGAGCGGAAAGGGGGCAACTGGCCGGTGTACGTCGATTACCGCCGGATCCTCGACCGGGCCGACATCGATGCGGTGATCGTGGGGACGGGGGAGTTCCAGCGGGTGTTGCCCTGCATCCATGCCTGTATGGCGGGCAAGGATGTGTATGCCGAGAAGCCGCTGACGCTCTACGTTCAAGAGGGGCGGGCCCTGGTAAATGCCGCCCGCCGCCACCAGCGGGTGATTCAGGTGGGAACGCAGCAGCGTTCGATGGAGATCAACCGGCTGGCCTGCGAATTGGTGCGCTCGGGCGGCCTCGGGAAACTTCTCGAGGTCCGGGCGGTGAACTACGGCAGTTCACAGCCGACGCCGAGCCCGCTGTTACCGGAGGAGCAACTTCCCACCGGCCTCGACTGGAATGCCTGGCTCAATCAAGCAGCCGAGAGGCCCTACAACGGCCAGTGGATGGGGTGGATGGGGTGGCGCGACTTCGCCGGTGGCGAGATGACCAATTGGGGCGCGCACGGCGTCGACCAGATCCAGTGGGCACTCGGTGCCGATGCGAGCGGGCCGGTGGCGGTGACGCCCGTCAGCGAGGGGCCGAATGGACAGGTGGTGATGACCTATGCCGATGGCCTTGAGGTGAAATTTGTCCTCGACCAGGGGCCGATGGGCGGGGCGGTGTTTATCGGCGAGAAGGGGAAACTCGAGATCAACCGCAATAAGGTGACGAGCAATCCCCCGGAGATCGCCCAGAAGCTCCTCGAGGCTGTCGATGTCGCCGAGGAGGAGCGGAAGTGGTCGGATGCACTCGCCCTTTGGCAGGCCCGCCATCACCTGCAAAACTGGCTGGATTGCATTAAGACCAGGGAAAAACCGGTGGCCGATGTCGAGATCGGGCATCGTTCCGTGACGGTCTGTCATCTGGCCAACATCGCCCGCGCTGTCGGCCGTCCGCTCCGCTGGGATCCGGTCGCAGAGACGTTCGTCGGTGATGCCGCCGCCGACGGGCTCCTGGTGCGCCAGCGGCGCCAGGGCTTCGAACTGCCGGAAGGTTGACGACCACCGTCCGCGCACCCCCCGATCAGGCCCGGCCGTTGTCGGGGATGTGGGATCGGGCTGGCGGAGAGCGATCCTCCAACAGCGTGTTGAGCGACGGCTCAGCGTTCGTGGACCAAGACCGCCCAACCGACATCTGCCAGTCGCTCGGGGCGGCCGAGGATGATGATCGGTTCGGCGGCGGCGATCTCTGGTCCTTTGCCGCTTGCCCCCATCAGCTGCCGGAGCGTGCCGGGGAACAAGCCGATGATCTCCGCATCGAGACCACCATGGTCTTCGGCCGTGACCGGACGGGCGGGCTTGCCGAACTCCGGGTGATGGTGAAATGTTTGCTTGAGGCGCGCCACCACTTCTGCTGGTGCCCGCACCAGTTGCAGATCTGCAGAGGTAGAGAGGTCGGTCCGTGCGACTTCTGGGTTTTCGAGGACCAGCCCTGTCTTTGGTTCGCCATCGACGATGTCGTCGCGGAGATCGATGACGGCAACGGAATACGGCGCCCGTGACGCATTCCACGACCCGATCGCGTCCACCGAGCGGAAGAGGAGTCCGACGTCGAAACTCATCAGCAGGACTCCGAGCACCCGGCGATGCTCCGCACCGTGCCCATCGCTCCAGATCGGCGCCGAGAACGCCACCTTGAGTTTGCCGGTTGAATCGCTGCGGTACACGGTGGAGCGATGGACCTCGGTAATCGGATCGGCGGCCGTGCCGGGCTCGAGGTCGTGCTCGCCGCCGTGAAAATAATTCCGCCAGGCGAAGTTCCGGCCGATGGTGTCGGCCTGTGGAGAACGCGCCACCTGCACCCCCTTGGCATCGCACACGGTCCAACTCTCGGCGTCGACGGTGGCCTTGGTGTTGGCCGCGATGTCGTCGACCGCTGCCTGGATCGCTCCCCACTGCCGGCGTCCTGTTGTCGGGTCGGCGGTCGTACCATCGACGGCTGCCATCGCCCCCACGAGCTGATTATTGTCGGCCTCATACTCCAGCACCCGCCAGCGGGAGTCGATCTGCAAAGCGGCGGTGCTTGCCGCCAATCGGGCTGCCAACCGCAGCGCCGTCTGCCGCGATCGGTATTCGTCATGGGCCACGCGGCGGAGGATCATCGAGGTTGCTGCCGCCGCGACAAGCAAAAGCGCCAGCGCCCCCACCGTGACCTGGGTGATGGTCCGGTGCCGGCGCGTCCAGCGTGCCAGCCGCCGCAGGGGGGGATCGCGGTAGGCGCTGACGGGGTTGTCGGCGAGGTAGGCGTCGACGTCCTGAGCCAGTTCGAGCGGCGTCTCATAGCGATCGGCCGGGTCGCGGGCCATCGCCTTCAGGCACACCGCCTCGATCACCCGTGACACCCCCTTCTTAACTCTCGTTGGCGCCGGCACCCGTCCGGCCGTCACCTTCTCGCGGATCGCGCCGACGTCACCCTCAAACGGAGGCTGACCGGTGATGAGGTGGTAGAGCGTGGCTCCGAGCCCATAGACATCGCTGGCCAGCCCCACCGGGCTCGCTCCATCGTGCTGTTCGGGGCTCATGTAGGCGGGCGTCCCCGAGATTCCCCGCTTCACCTCCGGCGCAGAATCGAGAGCCACCGTCGGCATGACGATGCTCTGCTCGCCGCTGCTGCGGGCCCGGTCGTCGCGGTCGATCCGCGCCGCCAGCCCCCAGTCGAGGACCACCACCTCGCCGAATTTCCCCAGCATCACATTGGCGGGCTTGATGTCGCGGTGGATGACGCCTCGGTCGTGGGCGTAGGCGATCGCCTTGCAGACCAGGGCGAATTGGCCGAGGAGCTCCCGGTAGCGGGTGTTTCGCTCACTCGGCGGATCGTGGGCCCGCCTCCGGTCGTGGAAGTCGGTGATCGCTGCGCCGAGCGTCCGCCCGGGGATCAGTCGCATGGCGTAGAACGGCCGGCCGTCGGCCGTGGCCCCGGTGACGTACACCGGGACGATGTTGGGGTGTTCGAGTTGGCTGGTGACCGTGGCCTCGAACTGGAAACTCTCCCGCAGCGACTCCTGGGAGGCGGCCCAGTCGTTGAGGAACTTCACCGCCAGGCTGCGGCCGGTCGTCTTGTCGCTGCCGGAGTAGACGTCGCCAAGCCCGCCCCTGCCGAGTCGGCGGTTGACGGCAATCTGGGTGGTGGCGGTGACACTCGAAGGGATTCCCGTCTCGTCCGCCGGGCCCGGCGGCTTCCCGGAGTCGTGCGTGGTCTGGTCGTCCAGCGGATTGTCGTGATGCATGCCGGGATTCCAGGGACTTTTTCCGGCGTCGGTGGCCGCGGCAAAGCATCTTCAACTCACGCCTGAGCCGAAGACTTCGCTGAAGTCTCGCGCTTGAGTGTAGCCGTAGCGATCCTGGGGCCGCGAGTCAACGGCCGCTGGAGTCCCGCCACCGCAGTGCCAGGCCGGTGCCCACGATTCCGGCAGTAAACATCCCCAGCAACACCGCCAAGGGAGCCGCCCGCGGACTCCGCCAGTTGTCCTGCGCAAAGAAGCGCTCTGCCATGTCGACCGTTTGCCCGCCGCGAGGAGGTGCGGCCGTGGGGCCGTGGGGGGCAGGGGGAACGGCAGGGGGAACGATGGTCTTTTCTGTGGCCGCCCGCACGCTGTCGAGCGACTGGTTCATTTTCACGCGCTCTTCCTCGAGAGTGTCCTGCATCTGGCGGAGCTTGTCCTCGAGCCGCGTGCTCGCTTCCTGGCTGCGGCGCTCGAAGTCGGCCTCGATATCCTTGACCCGCTGCTCCACGTCGGCTTTGGCCGCCGCACCGGCCGTGTCACTTTCCCGCTTCGCCGTTGCCTGGGCTTCGGCCACCTTCGCTTCCATCTCGGTTTTCATGCGGGCCGCGGTGTCGTCGCTCTGACTGCGGGCGTCGGCCACCTTCTGCTCGATCTCCAGGCGAACCTGGTCGCGGGCTGTGGCGCTCTCCTTCCGCGCCTCCTCCTGGGCCTCAGCGACCTTCTGTTCGATTTCAGCCTTCATCCGTTCGGCAGCCGATTCGCTCTCCGTCCGGGCTGCGTTTCTGGCCTCCTCGACCTTGGCCTCGATCTCCTTTTTCATCCGCTCCGCCGACTCGGCCGATTTCTTCTCGAACTCGGTCTTCATCTCCGTCTGGATCGTCTTGGCTTTCTCCTCGATCGTCTGCTTCGCCTTCTCGATTTCCTCCTTGGCTTGGCCGGCTGCTTCCGCCAGTTTCTCGGCGATCTTCCGCCGTCCCGGCAGAATGAACTGGTGGCCGCCAGCGGAATTGCCGGTGAGGTGAAACGGGCCCCGAGACGGCATTCTGGTGGAGGTGGGAAGGGACGGAACTGGATCGGGAGCCCCTGGAACAGGCACGGCGGTTTCCGCGGACGGGAGTTGCTCCTCAGCGCTCTGCGGAGCGATTCCCTGCGGTGCAGCAGACTTCTGCGCCGCTCCTCCCAAGCGGATTCGAGGCCGCAGATCTGCTTCCGGAACGACCAACCCCTCGAACGCCCACCGCGACGGCATTGCCGCCGCCAGCGGTTGCGTGATGGCGGGCAGGTCAGAGAGCGGTACGAGGATCCCGCCGAGGACGATCATCGGCAGGAGGAGCATCGGAAGAATGCCCGATGCCGCCTCGCTGGTCCGCAGGGTGGCGGAGATAAAGAGCCCCAGTGCACCGCCAGCCAGTGCTGCCGCGTAGAGCACCAAGAACACCTGGCTCCAGGGGCTGTCGATGCCACAGGCCGGACCGACGATCAAGAGAAGCAGCGCGCACTGCACCGCGGCAATTCCCAAGAGGACCGTCATCTTCGACGTCACGTAGGCTCCGATCGATAGCCCCACCATCCGCTCACGGCGATAGATCGGCCACTCAGTGACGATCTCGCGGGCCATGCTCGAACAGCCAAACCAGATGGCCGCTAATGCGGTCACAAACAGCGTGGTGGCCATGTTGACGCCGATCTTCGGCCAGGTGTCGGCCGTGGGGGTACTGCGGACCACCTTGGAGAACACCGCCGCGATCAACAGGCCGACGATCGGCGCTTGGGCGAAGAGCACGAACGTTCCCCATCTGTCGGCCGCCTTGACGGCCAGCGTCCGCCTGACGAGTGTCAGACACTGGGTGAGCGGGGCGGTCGATCGGGGCCGGCGCGAGGGACGGACCGCACGGGCGTCGTCGGGAGTGGTCATCCGTCGGTCGACCCAGATCGCCTTGGCGACCGACTGCTCCCACTGCCGCACCCAATCCAGGACTGGCCGGCCCGAGAGGCCGCGGAGGAGGCCGTCGGCACTCGAGGGAGGTGGGGATCCGGGGGGCTGTGGTTCGAAGAAGGTGATCGCGTCGGGGAAGGCCCGGCCAAACCAGGCCAGTCGGCCCACCTGCTTCGTCGAGGCGTCACGCGCGATCACCGCCACAGCGTCGAACTTCTCAAAGGCGTCCAGGCTTGGCTGGTGGATCGTCACCAGGATCGTCTTCCCGGCGTTGGCAAGGTCCCGCAACAGGCCGATCACGGAGAGGGCATCGGTGCTCGAGAGCCCCGAGGTCGGTTCATCGAGGACGAGGATTGGCGGGTCGGTGAGCAATTCCATCGCCAGGTTGACCCGCTTCCGCTGGCCGCCGCTGACGCCGCGCTTCCGTTGATCGCCCACCCGGGTGTTCTCGGTGCCGTCGAGTGCGAGTTGATGGATCACCTCCTCGATCCGCGCCCGGATCTCGGCGTCGGTGGTGTCACGCGGCAGCCGCAGCCGAGCGGCATACCACAGCGCCTGCCAGACGGTAAGGTCGGCGTGGAGGATGTCGTCCTGCGGCACGTAACCGATCCGGCCACGGAACAGGTCGTAATGTCCGTGGAGGTCGAGGCCGCCGATGAGCATTCGGCCGGCGGCGGGGACCACCTGGCCGTTAAGAACAGAAAGCAACGTGCTCTTCCCGGCACCACTGGGCCCCATGATCGCCACCAATTCGCCAGGCTGGACGACGAGCGAGACTCCCTCAAGGAGCCGCTTGCCTGACGCTTCGACAGCCAGCCCCAACGCCTCGATGACATCTTGGCCGCCGCCGTCCACCGGCTCGAGGGCCTGGGCGTCGGCCGCGAGTCGGTAGCGCTTGTCGGCGATCTGCACGATCGCGCCGGGGCCGATCTCCAGAGGGCGATCGATCCGCCGGCCATCGACGAATGTGCCGTTGGCGCTCCCCAAATCACGGACTACGACCCTGCCGCGATCGACGCTCACCGAGGCATGCAGGGCCGAAGCCAGCGGCCTGCCAAGCGACACGTCGGCTGCTCCGCCGCGGCCGAAGGTGACCAGCGCCGCATCAACAAGATCGATCGTTCCCTCGGCACGATCGCGGGGCCGGGTGCGAATCAGGAAGTCAGCCAGGGCCGTCGCCGGGAGGGTGGCGTCCCCGAGGGTGATCGGGGTGCCGATGTCGATCCGCTCTCGCTCCACCCGCCGCGGAGGGTTTCCCACGAACGTGCCGTTCCGGCTTCCGAGGTCTTCGAGCCACATCCCCTCCGCGGTCACGACGACACGGGCGTGTCGGGCCGAGACGCTCGGGAAGCGGACGACCAGATCGCTGCCGGGATCGCGGCCGATAAGCACGACGCGCTCGTGCTCATCGCCTAGGGGGCGGGTAGGGGCGGTCATGGCGGCGGCGAGCGGTGTGGGGCATGGTCTGGAGAAACGGCTTTTGAAGGCTAGTTCACGGTTCGAGCCGGTGCAAAGTTTGGGACTGGCGGCCTCCCCGTTCCCGATGCATCTGGCTGGCCCGCAGGCCGCCGTTTCCGCTACAGTGGCGGTTTTTCACGCACGTCTCCTCAAGCCCGGCGGAATCGATGCCCGAACTCCCCAAACACTATGACCACCGGGCCGCACAGGCCCGCTGCCGAACCCTCTGGGACGCCTCCCGCCTGTGGCATGCCGAGCCCGAGGCAGGCCGTGAGGTGTTCTCAATCGTGATCCCGCCACCAAATGTCACCGGGGCCCTTCATCTCGGGCACGCCCTTAACAACACCCTCCAGGATCTGCTGGTCCGCAGCAAGCGGATGCAGGGCTTCCTGACGCTCTGGATGCCGGGCACGGACCATGCGGGGATCGCCACCCAGGCGGTCGTGGAACGCCGTCTCCTCGAGGAGGAGAAGCTTTCCCGACACGACCTCGGCCGGGAAAAACTCGTGGAGCGGATCTGGGCCTGGAAGGAGCAGTACGAGAAGCGGATCCTCGGACAGCTCCGCGATCTCGGGGCCAGTTGTGATTGGGACAGGGTGCGGTTCACGCTCGACGACCGCTGCGCGTTGGCCGTGCGAACAGCCTTTCTGCGTCTCTTTCGCAGGCAACTCGTCCGCCGCGGCAAGCGGTTGGTGAACTGGGACACATTTCTGCAGACAGCCGTCAGCGACGACGAAGTGTTTCATGAAGAAGTGAAGGGGCATTTCTGGCACATCCGCTACGACGTTGTCGAACCCCAGGCTGGTGAGCCGGACAGCGTGACCGTGGCCACGACCCGTCCGGAGACGCTCCTCGGCGACACCGCGGTGGCTGTCCACCCCGATCCAGCCGGGGCGCTCGATGCGGCGGAGCGGGCGCTGATCGCCAAGCGCTCCGAGGCGGTGGCCCGCGATCAACCCGCGATCGACCGGGAGCTCGAATCGCTCGCCAGCCGGCGCACCGAACTGCTGCCGGTGCTGGAACAACTCTCGGCGATGGCACGGCTCGGCCGACGGGTGCGGCTGCCGCTGCTCGACCGCGAGATCCCGCTTGTGGCGGACGAATGGGCCAGGCCGGAGTTGGGTTCGGGATGCGTGAAGATCACCCCCGCCCACGACGTCAACGATTACGAGGTCGGCAGACGCTGCAACCTGCCGATGATCAACATCCTCAATCCCGACGGCCGGCTCAACGCCGCCGCAGGCCCCTACGCCGGGCTGACGATCCCCAAGGCACGCTTGCGGGTGGTGGCCGATCTGGAGGCGGCCGAGCGGGTGGAGCTGGTGGAGGATCGGCTCATCGAACTGGCCCATTCTGACCGCTCGAAGACCCCCATCGAGCCCTATCTCGCCGACCAGTGGTTTATTCGCATGGACGAGCTGGCCGAGCCGGCGCTCGAAGCTGTCCGCAGCGGCACGCTGAAGATCGTCCCCGAACGGTATGCGAAGAGTTATCTCGACTGGCTCTCGGAGAAGCGCGACTGGCCGGTGAGTCGGCAGCTGTGGTGGGGGCACCGGATCCCGATCTGGCATGTCACCGGGGTGGCCGAGGCCTCGGTTGCAGCGGCCTTTGCCGGGCGCGATACCGTGGCCTGGCAGGCCGATGGCACCTCCCCGCAGGGGGGCGTTGGCGGCTGGTTCATCTGCACTTCGGAGGAGTCGCTCGAGGTCGATGCCATCGACGGGCAACCGCTGGTGCAGGACCCCGACGTCCTTGACACCTGGTTCTCGTCGGCACTCTGGCCCCATTCAACACTCGGCTGGCCGGAGAAGTCGGCGGAGTTGGATTGCTTCTATCCGACGACGGTGCTGGTCACCAGCCGCGACATCATCACGCTGTGGGTTGCGAGGATGGTGATGATGGGAGTCTTCGACACCGGCACGCTGCCGTTTCGCGAGGTCTCCATCCATCCCAAGATCCTCGACCGGTACGGCGAGACGATGAGCAAGAGCAAGGGCAACGGTGTCGATCCGCTCGACGTCATCGACGCCCTCGGTGCCGACGCCCTCCGGTTCGGGATGGTGAGCATGGCCACCGAGACCCAGGACGTGCGGATGCCGGTGGAGTTTCAGTGCCCCCACTGCGAGGCACGCATCGAGCAGACTGTGCACAACCGCGTCTTGCCGCGGATCGAGTGCCCCAAATGCCGTCAGGCATTCCGCACTCAGTGGGCTTCGGCGGAGGCCGACCTTGCCCTGCCCCGTGGGCCGGCGCTCTCGGAGCGCTTCGAGGCGGGACGGAATTTCTCCAACAAACTCTGGAATGCCACCCGCTTTGTGCTGATGAACCTCGAAGGATTCGAGGCCGGCGATCTGGGGCCGGGACCGGACGGTTTTGCAGCCCTTGAAGACCGCTGGATGGCCAGCCGCCTGGCGAGCGTATCAGAGGCAGTGACGCGGGCGATCAACGACTACCGCTACGCCGACGTGGGACGGGAGATTTACGTCCTGGCATGGGACGAGTTCTGCAGTGCCTACCTGGAATTGTGCAAAGCCAGGCTCGCCGATCCGGCGCTCCGGGGACAGGCACAATCGATGTTGCTGCTGGCACTCGACACGATTCTCCGCCTCCTCCATCCGGTGATGCCGTTTGTCACGGAGGAGATCTGGCAGCATCTCCGCGACGCCACGCCCGGTCGGAGGCTCCCCTGGGATCATGGCGCGGCCCTAGCTGAGTCGATCATGGTGGCCCGCTGGCCGAAGGTGCCGCAGGCGTGGGTTGATCCCCAGACCGAACGGCAGTTCAGCCTCTTTCTCGGCGTCATCGCCACCATCCGTGAGATCCGCGCGCGGCAGAATGTCCCCCCCAAGACGCGTCTCAACGTGGCCGTCCGAACGGCTGCGGAAACTGCCGCGTTGCTCGAGCCGATGCGGCCGGCGATCGAGTCGATGACCTCGTCCGCTGTCATTGATATCGGACCGGCTGCCGTAGGAGCCAGCGGAGCGGCGACGGCGGGTGTGGCAGGGATCGAGATCTTCGTCGATATGGCAGACCTGATCGATGTTGGCGCGGAGATCGTCCGCCTGGGGAAGGAAAACGACAAGCTCGCGGGGCTCATCCAGGCCAAGCAGGCCAAGTTGTCCGACGAAAAGTTTGCCGCCCGTGCCCCGGCGGCAGTCGTCCAGAAGGAGCGCGAACAACTTGCAGAGATGGAGGAGAGGTTGGCCAAGGGGATGGCGAGCCTCGCCGAGCTGCAATCGCGGCCTCCTGCCTGATGCCGGTCAACCCGACCACCGGCCGCAACGCTCTTTGGCATCGTCAAAGCGCCCCGGCACTCCGCGGGGGCGCGAGATGCCCCGAGACCGTTTTTCGGGGCCGGTGCGCCGTTTCGGCTGTTGATGTAGAATACGGGCCTTCCGCTGGCGGGCGGAAGTGATGCATGGTGTGCGTTGTGGTAGTGCGTGATGAGAGGGTCGGCCTGGCTGTCGGGCGGACCGGAATGTGACGAACGTCGGAGGATCGCCATGAGCGTCCAGATGGAACTCTCCCGGATCATCATCAGCGAGATCAACGACCAGCAGGTGGTGTACCTCAAGGAGGTCGAGGGCGAGCGGACATTTCCGATCCTCATCGGCCTCTTCGAGGCGACGAGCATCGATCGCCGCGTCAAGCACCATGCCAGTCCCCGTCCGCTGACCCACGATCTGCTGGTGGCTGTAGTGGAGGCGCTGGGAGGCGAACTCCAGGACGTGGTGATCGCGGAGCTCAAAGAGAGCACCTACTATGCCGTGATCCGCGTCCTCAAGGATGGTGAGATAATCGAGATCGACTCCCGCCCTTCCGACGCGATCGCAGTTGCCGTCACCTGCACTCCCAATCTCCCTATCTATGTCTCGGAAGAGGTCCTTGCCGACGTCCTCGGCTGAACTTTGCGGAGTGCCGCAAGCAGGCGCGGGACAACTATCCCCGCAGGGCTCCGCCGGGCAGGCCGTCGATATGGGCTCGGGTGGCGACCATCGGGCCCCAGTTCGATCCGAATTGGTAGGACTATCCCAAACCGGCCGGCAAGCGAGAGCCACGGCCCTCCCCTTGGTCACGAGGATCCCCCGATGTCGCTGCCTGTTCCCGCCGTTGCACCCGGCTGCCAATTCGCCAGCGACAACACCGCCGGCTACTGCCCCGAGGCTTGGGCGGCGCTTGAGAAGGCCAATGTCGGCACGGTGGCCAGTTACGGTGACGACCGCTGGACGGCGCGGGCCTGCGAATTGATCCGCGAGGTGTTTGAGCATGATGCCGAGATCTTCTTCGCCTTCAACGGCACCGCCGCCAACTCTCTGGCGCTGGCGGCGATGTGTCAGTCGTACCACTCGATCCTCTGCCACGAGATCTCCCATGTGGAGACCGACGAGTGCGGGGCTCCGGAGTTCTTTTCCAATGGAACAAAGCTCCTCCTCCTTCAGGGCGAGCGCGGAAAACTCGGTCCCGACGCTGTTCACCGCGCCGTCGAGCGCCGCCGCGACATCCATTTTCCCAAGCCCCGGGTGGTGAGCGTCACGCAGGCTACGGAACTCTCGACTGTCTACACCGTGGCCGATTTGGCGGCGGTTCGCGACGCCTGTTCGCGGCACGGCCTGCGGCTCCACATGGACGGCTCCCGCTTTGCCAATGCGGTGGCGGCCCTGGGCGTTCCGCCCCGATCGATCACCTGGGAAGTAGGGGTCGACGTCCTCTGCTTCGGTGGCACGAAGAACGGTATGGGAATGGGGGAGGCGATTGTGTTCTTCAACCGCGACCTCGCCGCAGAGTTCGCCTGGCGGTGCAAGCAGGCGGGGCAGTTGGCCTCGAAGATGCGGTATCTCGCCGCCCCCTGGGTGGGGCTGCTGGAGAACGGAGTCTGGTTGACGAATGCCGTCGCGGCCAACGCTGCCGCGGCGCGGCTCGAAGCAGGTCTGGCAAAAATCTCCGGGGTCGAGTTGATCGGCAAGCGCGAGGCCAACGCCGTCTTCGCGAGGCTCGATCCGGCGCTCTCCTCGGCGGCGCGGGCCAAGGGCTGGAAGTTCTACGACTTCATCGGTGCCGGTGGCTGCCGCTTCATGTGCTCGTGGGCAACGACCGACGCCGAGGTCGAGGCTTTCCTTGCCGACGTCCGCAGCTGTGCTGCCTTGATGTGAGAATGGCCCTCAGTGCATCGTGCCGTTGATCACTCCGGTTGCCGGGGTGCCGTCGGCGGCGGTGAGATTCCACTGGAGCGCGTAGCACCGTGTCGGCCCGAAGCGATCGACGTCGAGCGTGATGCTCTTGCCGTCCGGCGAGAGCCTGGCGCCAGTGACTTCCCGGTCGCATTCGTCGATGTGCGGCGAGCCGTAATCAGCTGAGCGGCGGATCGTCCAGGTGCGGAGCGTGTAGCGGCTGGAATCGGTGGCGGTCGCGCGGTCGAGTGCTTGCGGGAACGAGAGCGTGATCTGCCCCGTCGTCGCCTGCAGTGCCGTCGGCACGACCAGCGGTGTCTCAGTGCGGCGGATCCGAAACAGTCCCCCAGGCTCGGTCCGGTTTCCCGCCCAGGCAAACAGGCCGCAGGCATAGAGTTGTCCGTCGCCCGGATTGAAGCGGCCCCGCATCACCCCGGTCGGCAGATCGGGGATTGGCAGCGCCAGCATTCCCCCTTGGAGCACCGACAGCGCTCCATCCCGCGGATCGGCCACCGGTTCGGTGAGCACCAGATGCACTCGCCCCTCACCGTACGAAAGCTCAAGCAGAGCGTTTTGAAGTGGGGCCCAGGTGTTCCCTGGCACACGAAGGAGCTCCGCTGGCGAACGATCAAAAGCGTTGGTGATCCAGATCGCCGGCGGTTCCATCGCCTCGTCACGGCTGTCGGTGACGTCGTGAAAACCAAACATGTTGCCATAGAACCCACCCGGCCGCACATGATTGATGCGGTTTTTTGGATTCCAGTGCCCTTCCTGATCGGTCACCCAGAACGTCCCGTCGCGCTCCACACAGACGCCATTGGCCGCTCGGAAACCGCGGGCCACGATCGTTGTCGTCTGCCCGTCGGGCGAAACTTTCAAGAGCGTGCCATGGTGCGGCACGACTCCGGTGAGCGCATGCCGGGCGCTTTTGGCGTAATAGAGATTCCCCTCGGCATCGCTTTCCAATCCCATGGCAAACTCATGGAAGTGCTCAGTCACCTGATGATCGTCGTTGACGGTGTCGTAACGATCCACCTGCCAGTCGTCGTTCAGGTCTACCAGCCGAACGATCCGGTCGCGGCAGCCGACGAGAATCGAACCGCCGATGACTTTCAGCCCCAGTGGCTGAAAGAGCCCCGAGGCGATCCGCTTCCAGCGTAAAACCCCTGCTGGGTCGCGCAGCCCCACCACCCGCCAGACATCGCCATCCCAGGTGCAGACCGCCGCCGTATTCCCGTCGGGATCGAGATAATCGAGCCCTGAGAGCCGCAATTGCGCGTTCCACGGATTGTGGTTCGGGGGCACGAGCCGATCGACGGCGAGTGCGACTTGATCACCGCCGCGCTCCACCTCCGTACTCAATTCCTGCTGCCAGAGAGAGGTGGCAGGTTGGTCGACGAACATGAACGGGGCTTCGACTGGGGGCAGGAGATCGATGACGGCGGCGAGCGCCGCGTCGTCGGCGGCACAGAGGACCACCGCCACATCGAGTGGGGCGTCCCCTGCGGGGATCTCCAGGACGTCAAACCCTTGCCGGCGGAGGAGTGTCACCGCAGCGGCTGCACCACGTCCCCCGGCAGGCGTCACAACCGCCGTGGCGACAGTGTCAGGGGCGAGCCGCGCGGCCAGGGGTGTCGATCGGGGGCCGAACGAAAACGACCGGGTGATGAGGGGGACGCTTCTCCCCTCACCGGTGGCGATCGACACCGGTTCCAGCCGCACTGTCTCCAAGACCGGAGTGTCTCCGACACGGTAGTCGAGGAGGATCGTGTCGCCGGCATGGTGGATGCTCCGCATCCTGGCCCAGGGGATGGGGCCGAAAGGCCGGCCGTCTCGGCCAAGCCCGCGGGGATCGTCGAACGAACCAGTTGCCGGATCGGCCCATCCAGGGGTCTCCGCCAGAGAAAATTGCCCGTCACCTGCTGTGTGGGGATGCGCTCCGTGCCGGCCGTCGAAATTGATCCCCTCCCAGTCGATGAATCCATCGCCAGTCCAAACCGCCGCCAGACGGAGCGTGTCCAGATCGTGCATCGCAAAGGCATGCCCGCGACCGATCCCCTCCCCGCCCGGATCGAGCCGGACGGAAAAACCCTTGCGGATGATCTGTCTGCCGTCGCGGCCGACTTCGATCGTCGCCGCCAGGAACGGGCCGTAGTCGTGGAGCCGCCAGGGATCGGTGGCGGCCGGTGCCGGTCCCCGGCTCGAACCCTTGGGTAGACCGGCGAGATAGTCGGGCGAGAGCCGCGCAGCAGCCTGGTCGGTTCTGCTTTTGAGAAACGTCTCCCGCAGGTAATGAATGACATCGTACTTCTGACTCGGCACCATCCATGCTTGTGGCACCATCTGGCCGGTGCCGACAGTCAGCGTACGGTAGAGGGAGAGCGGATCGGAGCCGGCCTTGAAGGTGTGGGTAGCGAAGCGCGGCGCGGTGGGGAGCGATCCCGGTGCCTCGACTGTGCCGTGACAGTTGGCACAGACCCGGGAATAGATTGCCGCCCCACGCTCAAACGCAGCACCAGCCGCCTCGGCATGGGCCCATTCGGCGACGAACCCGGCATGATCGATATCCTGCTCGTAGGCTGGCGGAGCCGAACGCGCTAGCCACGCCGGATCGGGCTTCAAGGCGGCAGCCGTGTCGGCGCCACCGGTGGCCACTGCTTCCAGATAGGCCACCAGATCGAGGAACTGCGGGCGCCCGGTGAGGAGGTTGGCCAGGCCCGCTGGCATCAGTGAGACAGCCGATTCGCTCCGCTCATCGATCGATTCTTTGCCGATCACGACTTCTCTGCCGGGAACGGTGGCGTCGCGGAGAACGATCTCCGTGACGCTCTCGCGAGCCACCGGGCCGGTGACGCTCCTGCCATCGTTGTCGACAACCGTCACCGCCCGATCGGCTGGGCGGATCGTCTTCGAGGGTTCAAGGAGTGATTCGACGAGATGGGCTCGGAGGCCGAGAGGATCGACCCCCTCCGGCATCCGGGCGAGATCGGGACCCAGCGGTGCAAAGCCGCCGCTACCATGGCACTTCAGACACGCCAGATGCGCGGCGTGAAAGAGGAGAGCGCCGCGAGCGGCGTCGCCGGAAGTGGAAACGTCGGCCAGGAGCCGATCACGGGGCTCGGAAAGCAGGGTCTCGGCAAGACCTGCGGCCGTTGCCAGCCGCGCCGCTGCCAGAAAAAAAAGAGCCACCAATGCTGTGGCGATCCGCATCGAGTGTGTCATACGCAAGTCCCCCTCAAGCCCCATTGCTCCAGCTCCCGCTGTCTTCTCGCGACTACCTCAGTTTTCCCCTCCTGCCGATGAGCCCACGGCCGCCTGGGATGTCGGCGGGAATCAGATCCGGAGGAAAATCCGTCGTCGTTCCATCCATACCAGGAATAGCCATAGCACCAGAAGCGTCCCGGCGCCTTTGAGGAGCGGCTCAAATCCGGCGCCGCAGACTTGAAACAAACCGGCCCCGAGGTGGGTCACCAGCGACCGTTCGACAAAACTCTCCCAGAGGTGGGCGATCAGATAGGCGGCGATCGAGTTCCTCCCCACGACTGCCAGTGGCCAGGCCCATCGCTTCAGGCCTTGCAGATCGACGACCCAGTGGAACGCGGCCAGGAGCCAGAAACAACACCCGCCGCTGAAGAGAACCCAGGCGGGGGTCCAGATCCGCTTCACGATCGGACAGAGATCTGCTGACTCCAGCAGAACGCCGGCGCCAATCGCCGCGGCGCCAGCGAAGAGAGAGCGGCGCAGCGAAGCACGGTCGTCGAGCCAGCGGCCGGCGATGAGGCCGAGGATCGACGTGGCGAGCGTAGGGATAAAGTTGAGCGTCAGGTAGCCACCGCGATTGGCTTCAAAGAGAGCGGGCCGGGGGAAGAGATTGAGAAACCAAACGTCGAAGTCGTGGCCGAGGTTGGCGTTCTTCGCCCACGGCTCCCCCACGGGATACAGACTCCACACCCCCCACACGCCGACGAGAATCGCGACGAGCCCGACCCACGCCCACTTTCTCGGCCGCATTCCCAGGAGGAACAACAGGGGGAATCCGAGGCCGATCTGGGTGAGGGTGTCTTCGAAGGTGAAGTTCGTCATCGGCTTGCCCACCGAGCGGAGGAAAATCCCCAGTCCGATCAAGAGGAGGGCCCGCCAAAACGCGTGGAGTGTCATGAGCGCGGTTGATTGACCGCGGGCGTGCCGGGCAGCAATCGAAAACGGCAGTGCCGCCCCGACGAGGAACGAGAACGATGGCTGGATGAGGTCGTGGAGCGTGCAGCCGCGCCACTCGGCATGCGATTGCTGGTGGGCGAGGAATGCAAGCACACCCGACTGAGGAAACGCCTTGGCAACCTCCCCCAACTTGAGGACCTCGGCCATCATCAGGAGCATCACAAAGCCGCGGTAGGCGTCGAGCGATTCGACACGTCCGCGCGGTGACGACACCGGATCGTTGGCCACGGCTGGCCTCTGTGGAGATCGTTTGCTCTCAACACGTGGCGGTGGAGTGGGCATGTCGTCAGGCGCCGGCCTGCTCCCCTGCCCCGGTGGCCGTTTCCGTGCCCCACAAGCCCGCTAGGTGTACGAGCACCCCGACTGCCGCTTCCATCTCCTCGACGCTGGTCCATTCAAGTGGCGAGTGGGGATTGTGTTCGCCGGTGGAGAGATTCGGCGTGGGGAGCCCGAGAAGCGTGAGCAGCGAGCCGTCGGTGCCGCCGCGGATCGGCGTCTGCTTTGGTTCGATCCCTGCCAGTCGCATCGCCTGCATTGCCAGGCGGACTGCCCGCGGTTCCTTGGCGATGCCTTCGCGCATGTTGCGGTACTGCGACGTGATCGTGATCTCGATCCGGGCCTGTGGATTGGCCGCGCGGAGCTGGGAAGCGATGCTCTCCAAGAGCACCGCGTGAGACCTGAGTCCACGCTCCTCGAAGTCTCGGACGATCAACCGCGCCTCGGCCGCAGCAACGCCGCCGCTGATCGCATAGGGATGGACGAAGCCGTCGCGGCCGGCGGTGGTCTCGGGCGAAAGCTGGTTCTTGGGAAGGCTGTCGAGGAATGTGGCGAGGATCTTGATGGCGTTGACCAGCGTCCCCTTGCCGACGCTTGGATGGGTATTGATGCCGGTGACGGTGACGACAGCCAGGTCGGCTGAAAATGTTTCGGCGTTGATTTCGCCTTTTCCGAAGCCGTCGAGGGTGTAGCCACAGACTGCGTTCACCGCCTTGACATCGAGGTGCTTTGTGCCGCGGCCGATTTCCTCATCGCAGGTGAATACCAAACGGATCGGGCCATGCGGTACCTTTCGCTCCTCCATCAGACGCGCGGCCGCCGTCATGATCACCGCCACTCCTGCCTTGTCGTCGGCGCCCAGCAGCGTCGTGCCGTCGGAGGTGACGATCGTGGCGCCCACGAGGGCCTGCAGTTCTGGGTTCTCAAGGACGCGGATGACTTTCGATCGATCGCCGGGAAGAGTGATGTCGCCGCCGGCGTAGTTCGGATGGACGACCGGCTTGACGTCGGTGCCGGAGGTTTCCGGCGAGGTGTCGACATGGGCTACCCAGGCGATCGCGGGAGCGGAGTGCGGCACTGTCGCCGGTACCGTCGCCAGCACCACCCCGTGCTCGGAGAGCGAGACATTGGCCAGTCCCATCTGCCGGCATTCGTCGGCCAGCATCCGGCTTAGATCGAGTTGCTTGAGACTACTCGGACTGCTCTGCGAGTGCTCGAGCGCCTGGGTGTCGATGCGGACGTAGCGGAGAAACCGGTCGAGGAGCGTAGGCAAGGGAAGCCTCTTTGGTGGTGGTCTGGCAGGCGCGCAAGCCAGCAGGAAACCTAACACGATCCCTCTCCGGCACGCCACGGCTCCCCGGGCGGCATGGCGACGTGGCGAGGATCTGCGGGCGGCAGTACGATCGGCGTCATGGAAAGTTCCCTGCCTGCTGCGACGTGGCGGGCCGCGCTGATGAAGCTGGCGGCAGTCGTGCTCTGCGCGCTCGAGCCAGGTGGCTGGCCGATTGGAGGCCGGCGGGTGGAGGGGGCGGAGATCGATTTCCGCTCCGTGCTGACTGAAGCCTGCCTGTCGTGCCACGACGGCGTCTCTGGCTCGGGCGGATTTTCGGTGGCCGATATTCCCCGCGACCTTGCCGATTCTGTCATCCGCGACCGCTTGGCCCTGGCGTACGACCGGGTGGTAGCCGGCGAGATGCCCCCAGAGGAAGTCGACTTCGCGGATGGTCAGCGGCAGGCATTGCTCCAAACGCTCGGTGCCGCCGTTCGGGAGGCTGACCTAGCCGACATGAGCCGCAATGGCCGGGTGCCATTGCGCCGGCTCAACCGCCGGGAATTCGAGCACACGCTCCAGGATCTCCTGGGGATGCCCGATCTCGACATCGCCGATCGGATGCCTGAAGACGGCGTCCGGGATGGATTCAATAAGTCGGCGGAGGGGCTCGACATGTCGCGGATCCAGTTGGAAGCGATGCTCGACTCGATCGACGCGGCGCTGGTGGCCGCCGTGGCACCTGCGGAGCAAGGAATTGTGCCGCGAACATTCACCGCGATTTCGACACGGCTTTTTGGCGGTGTGGCCTACGGCGAGCCGGAGGCGATGTATTTCGCCAAGCATTCGCTGCCGGTGGCGTCGCCGGCTGCGGATGATCCGGATGTCGAATGCGCTCTGTTCCGCTCGGCCTACTGGCCCTATCACGGCTACCCGGCGGGCTTCGTCGCTGGTCCAGCGGGAAGCCCCGGTGCCGTCGGCCGTTACCGGATTCGGTTCCGTGCCCGTGCGGTGCTGCAGCAGGCCGACCGATCGCTTCTCCCTGCCACCGCCCCGGTGGCGATGACGTTCCGAGCCAGGGCGCCGTCGGGGCCAGACGTCTCCGGCGATGTCCGGGCCGTCGGGGGGCTGTTTGACATCGCGGCGGAAGAGGCACAGTACGAGGGGATCGTGCTGCTCCGCGAGGGGCAGACGCTGGAATACAGCCTGCTGGGGCTGGCGGTGCCGCTGGCCCGCAACGAGAACGGCGGCCCTCCCACCTACCGCTTTCCACCACCGCCACCGGGGGGACATCGGGGGATCGCCTTCCGCGCCGTGGAGATCACCGGTCCCCTTCCTCCCGAATCCTGGCCGCCACCATCGCACCGCTTGCTGTTCGGTGATCTTCCCATCCGGGCCGCTGCCGGCGGCCAGTTCGGACCGGTGGAGGTGCTCTCGGCTGATCCTCCTGCCGACGTCTGGCGGTTGCTGACGTTGTTTGCCGAGCGGGCCTTCACACACGCTCCCTCCGCCGAGGAGATCGAAGCCGCCGGGGCGGTCGTGCTCGATGCCCTGGAAGAGGTGGGATTCGCAGCGGCAATGCTCCGCGGGTTCCAGACGCTGTTGGCCTCTCCACGGATACTTTTTGTCAGCGATCCACGCGGTTCCGATCAAGCCGCTCTTGCCGCCCGACTGTCGTACTTTCTCTGGGACACGCGTCCGGATGCCCGGCTCCTCGAACTGGCCCGAGGCGGCGACCTCAACCGGCCCGAGGTCCTCCGCGCCGAGACCGACCGATTGATCGACGATCCCCGTTTCGCCCGTTTCATCACCAACTTCACCGATCACTGGCTCGACCTCGGGCGACTGCGTCGCGATGAGCCCGACGCCCGCCTCTTTCCGGAGTACCGCTTCGACGACTACCTGGTTGAGTCGCTGGGGATGGAGTCGCGTGAATCGGTGGCCCGCCTGATCCGCGACAATCAGCAGGTCGGCGGGCTCGTCGATTCGGAGGTCCTTCTGGTCAATGATCGCCTCGCTGAGCATTACGGCCTCGAGCCGGTGGCTGGATCGGCCCTCCGCGCAGTGCCAAGACCCGCTGGCAGTCCATACGGCGGCCTGCTCACCCAAGGTGCGGTGTTGAAGGTGACCAGCAACGGGACGACGACCTCACCGGTGAAGCGCGGGGCGTGGGTGATGAGCCGCCTCATCGGTCAGCGTCCCCCTCCCCCACCCGAGAAGGTCCCGGCGGTGGAACCTGATATCCGCGGTGCGACCTCGATCCGCGATCTGCTCGCGCGTCACACCGCTGATCCAGCCTGCGGGAAGTGTCACCGCCGCTTTGATCCAGTCGGTTTTGCCCTTGAAGCTTTCGATGTCGTCGGGGGCCGGAGGGACCGCTACCGCGGACTTGGGCTGGGAGAACCAGTCACCGGCATCGACCGTGCCGGGCATGATTTCCAGTATGCGCTTGGGCCTTCGATCGACACCGCAGGCACACTGGCCGACGGCACTCCATTTGAGGACATCCGCGGACTGAAGCGGTTGCTGGGAGGAGGACAGCGGCAGATGGCAAGAAACCTCCTCTGCATGTGGACCGCCTATGCCACAGGGGGAGCGCTTCGATTCTCTGATCGCCCCCACGTCGAGGCGATCCTCGATGCCAATCAACCAGACGGTTTCCGTGTGCGTGGGTTGTTGCACGCCTTTGTCACTAGCCCCATGTTCACCGGAGCGATCACCACGACGGACGGAGGATCGCCCCCATGAGGAGGCTGACGCGGCGGACGATGCTCCGCGGTGCCGGGGTAAGCCTCGCGCTACCCTGGCTCGAGTCACGCCCCTCTGGGGCCGGAGAAGAAAGTTCCGCGGGCCCTCCCTATCGCGCCGTGTTTATCTCCAACAATCTCGGCGTGATTCCCGGACCGTTCTTTCCGACCGACACCGGTCCTGGCTACACGCTGTCGCCGACCCTGGCTCCGCTCGGCTCGTGCCGCGACGACTTCAGCGTCATCAGTGGCCTTTCCCACCCCGGTGTCCGCGGCGGCCATTCGACGGAGAACTGCTTTCTCACCGCCGCCCGCGGGCCGACACGCAGCGGCTTCCGCAACACGATCTCGCTCGACCAGTTTGCCGCAGACGCCCTCGGAGCCCGAACCCGCTTCCGGACGCTCAGTCTCGGCGTCAACGTCGATCGAGCCAACCGGAGCCTCTCCTGGACGCGCGACGGGGCGCTGATTCCTGTGGAGGACAAGCCGTCGCGGATCTACCAGCGACTGTTCGTTGCCGGGACCCCGGCGGAGGTGGCCGACCGCCGCCGTCGGCTGGCGGCGCGGGGCAGCGTCCTCGACGCGGTGGTCGACCAGACCCGGGCCCTGGAACGCGCGGTGGGAAGCGCCGACCGGCAGCGCCTCGAACGGTTTACCACCAGCATCCGTGAGGTGGAGGAGCGTCTCCACGCCGAGGGGGCATGGCAGGACCGTCCGCTGCCGGTGCCACACTCACCACCGCCGCAAGATGTCACCGACAAGGCGCTCGTCTTTCGCGGATACGAGTCGATGCTGGCCATTGCCAGCCTGGCGCTCGAGACCGATTCCACGCGGTTGGTGACGCTCTTGGTCGATGCCTTCGCAACCCCTCCCTTCCGGCTCGACGAGGGGGGGAATGAAGACACGAGGCTCACGCTCGACGACTATCACAACCTCAGTCACCACGGGCAGGCAGCCGAGCGGGTGGCGCAACTCCTCGAAGCTGACCGGCGGCAGATGACGCTCCTGGCTGCGTTCCTAGGGGCGCTGGCAGAACGCCGCGAGGGGGAACAGCGTCTCCTCGATCGGACGATCGTCCTCTGCGGTTCAAACATGGGCGATTCCAACACCCACGACAACACCAACCTCCCGATCCTCCTCGCCGGCGGCGGCTTTCGCCACGCTGGTCACCTGGCCTTCGACCGCGACGACAACACCCCGTTGTCGAACCTCTTTGTCTCGCTCCTGCAGCGACTCGGTGTCGAGGCCGACGCCTTCGGCTCGAGCACCGGCACGCTGACTGGGATTTGAGGCGCGCTTGTCCTGCATCAGGACCGCGGTGGAATCACAATCCAAACGCCTTGCGGAGCACATCGAGCGACTGTTGTCCCTGCTCCGCCGCCACGACCACGTTGAGCCTGACTTCACTGGTGCTGACGAGGTCGATGTTGATGCCGGCCTTTGCCAAGGGGGCGAAGAGCCGGTCGGCCACCCCCGCATGGCTCCGGATACCGACGCCGGTGATCGACAACTTTGCCACATGCGGGACGTCGGCCACCTTGGCACCGCGGGCCAAGGCGATCCGGCCGGCGATGTCGATGGCTCGGTCGCGGTCGCTGGCTGGGACCGTGAAACTCAACTCGGCCCGTCCGCCCCGCGGAGTGCTCTGCACGATCATGTCGACGAACAGTCCCTGCCTGCCGATCTCCTCGAAAACGTCTGCGGCGACTCCTGGGGTATCGGGGAGATCGGTAAACGTCACGAGCGCTTGCGAGGAATCGAGTTGGCAGTCCTCGACCGCGAGATCCTCCATCCCCTCCAGGCGGCGGACGACATCCAGCGGGCTCGATTTCGTGAGCGGGGCGGCAGCGGCAGCTGCTTCGGCAGCGTCGTTCTCAGTCCGCTCCAGGGAAAAGGCTGAGTGTGCGGCCTGCACGGCTTTGGCGGCGTCGCCACGGTCGATGAGTACCGAGATCTTGATCTCACTGGTGGTGATCATGTGGACGTTGATTCCCTCGCGGGACAGCGCCGTAAACATCCTTCCGGCGACCCCCTCCTCGCGGGCCATCCCCAGCCCGACCACCGACACCTTCGCCACCGAGTCGTCATGCGAAACCCCGGCGGCCCCAAGTTTTTTCGCCACCTCACGCGTGACGTCGAGGGCTTGGGCCAGATCGTCAGCGGGAACAGTGAAAGAGATGTCTGCCAGGCCATGCTGGGCGACGTTTTGCACAATCATGTCGACGGCGATGCCGGAGGATGCCAGCGGCGAGAAGAGAACGTGGTTGGAACCGGGCTGATCGGGGACTCCCTCCAGCGTGATCCGGGCTTCGTCGCGGGCCAGTGCCACACCGCTCACTGCCCGAGCGGTGGCCCTGTCAGCAGCCAGAATGAGCGTCCCGGGCACGTCTTTGAAACTCGATCGGACGAGCACCGGAACCCCAAACTTTTTGGCGAATTCGATCGAACGAGGGTGCATCACGCCGGCACCGAGGCTGGCCAGCTCGAGCATCTCGTCGTGACTGATGGAGGGGAGGCGGCGGGCGGAGGGCAGGATCCGCGGATCGGTGGTGTAGACGCCATCAACGTCGGTGTAGATCTCGCAGACATCGGCGCGGAGTACGGCAGCCAGGGCGACGGCGGTGGTGTCAGAACCGCCGCGGCCGAGGGTGGTGATGTTGCCGTTTTGATCGATCCCCTGGAAGCCTGCGGCGATCACAATCCGGCCGTCATCAAGGAGCCGCATCACGTGGTCGGTGGAGATCGATTTGATGCGGGCCCGGGTATGGGTACTGTCAGTGCGGATTCCCACCTGGGCGCCGGTGAGGCTCACCGCCTCGACGCCGAGCGATTGGATCGCCATCGCGAACAGCGCCACGCTCACCTGCTCGCCGGTGGAGAGCAGCATGTCCATCTCGCGGGCGCTGGGACGGTCGGTGATCTGCCGGGCGAGATCGACTAAGACGTCGGTCTGGTGCCCCATGGCACTGACGACAACCACGACGCGGTCGCCGGCCTTGTGCCGCGCCACCGCCTTGCGGGCCGCCGCCAAGATCTTCTGCGCGTCGGCCACACTCGTTCCGCCATATTTCTGCACCACCAGCGCCATCGTCCTACCGCTCCTTCTTCGTTGGTGTCGGTCAAACTCGTGGGCCGCCGGAATGGCAGTCGAGGAAGGCACGCATCAGGGTCCAGCCGGGCTCGATCCGTGCCCTTGGATCGGCGCGGACCGCCGCCTCCGCCGCCGGCTCGTTGTAGGTCGTGCCTGAGGCCGTGATTCCTGAGCCCGCCATCACGTACGGGACGCTCCCGCGGGAGTGGGTCTTGGTCGTGATGAATGTGGGATGATCGGGGCAGACCAAGAGGCGCCACTCTGGCAGCGTCTCCAGGTGGGCCAAAAGCGGTGCCACGATCGATTCGTCGATCCGCTCGATGGCCCGCACCTTTTCGGCGGCATTCCCCTCGTGGCTGGCCTCGTCAGGAGCCTCCACATGGACACACACCAAGTCCGCCTGGAGCAGTTCCGCGATCGCCGCAGTGCCCTTGGCGGCGTAATCGGTGTCGAGATATCCGGTGGCGCCGGGCACCTCCAGCCGCTTCCAAGCGGAGAGCGCCGCCAGCCCGCGGAGCAGGTCGACGGCGGTAATCATTGTCGCCCGCGAACCGAATCTGGTCGCAGCGTATTTCGAGGCGAAGGCCTCCATCCGGGGGGCGCGGCCCACCCCCCACAGCCAGACATGGGTCACGGGACGCTTCCCGGCGGCGATTCGAGCAGCATTCACAGGATGCCCCTCAAACCAGCCGGCGCTTCTGGCCATGATCTCCGTCAGCAGGCGGCTCCCCGTTCCCCGCGGGAAGCTCTCCTGGACTGGCTTATCCATCAGGTCGTGCGGCGGAGTGGCCCGCGTGTCGGCTCCGAGCGGCGCGGGGCTGCCAGGAGTTCCCCGATAGAGCAGCAGATTGCGGTAACTCACCCCAGGAATGAACTGCCAGCCAGCCAGGAGGGGGAAGTCGGCAGCGAATCCCTCGTTGGCCGCAGCCAACAGCGCCGTGCCCTCCTCCGTCGAGACGTGGCCTGCGGTGAAGTCTTCCATGCTGCCGTCGCGAATCGTGACCAGGTTGCAGCGCACGGCCCAGTCGTCGGGGCCGAGCGTGATCCCCTGAGCCGCCGCCTCAAGCGGTGCTCGACCGGTGAAATACTGCAGCGGGTCGTAGCCCAGCAGGCTCATGCAGGCCACTTCGGAGCCGGGGGGCAGGCTGTCGGGCACGTGGTTGGTGAGGCCGATCCGGCCCTGCGATGCGAGGCGATCGAGTGCCGGAGTGTGGGCGGCCTCGAGCGGCGTGCGGCCACCGAGCGATTCCTGCGGGGCGTCGGCAGCCCCGTCCGGGATCACGATCACGTATTTCATGTCGGGCCTCAAGGAGAGTGGTTTTCCAGGAATGGACGGTCGTCAAGCGCCCGGGAAATGGGGGTCATTCGTCGAGGACCCCCAGGCAGACGCTCCGCCCCCGGACGACGTCGCAGCAGTCGATGGCCGCGACGGCCGCGCGGACGTCGCTCGAAGGGCAGACATGCGTCATGATCACCAGCGATACGCCTGGGGGGGGGGCTTCAAGGTTGGCCGCGGCGCCAGGGAGGGCATCGACTGGGTCGTGCTGGATCACTGAGGCGATCGAGATCCCGTGGTCGCCGAGGATCCCGGTGATCTTGGCGAGGACGCCGGGACGGTCACTGACGACGATGCGGAGAAAGTGGCGTTCACGGGTATCGACGCTGGAGATGTTGCCGGGCGTCGTGTCCGCCGCGAGCACGCCGGTGGTGCGGAAGGTGATCGCTGCCCGTCCCACCACGGTGTCGATGATGTCGGCGACGACCGCCGAAGCGGTGGGCATCTGTCCGGCGCCGAGGCCATGAAAGAACATCGGTCCGACCGCATCGCCGACGATGCTGACGGCGTTGTAGGCTCCCCGTGTCTCGGCCAGCGGCGTGCCGATCCGCACCAGGGCTGGTGCCACACGCAGTGCGAGCCGGCCGTCTGCCCGGCGTGCAACGGCCACCAGCCGGATCCGGTAGCCCAATTCTGCGGCATAGCGGATGAGATCGATGTCGACGGTGTCGATCCCCGTCCGCGGGATTTCCTTCCAAGGCACCCAAACGCCGAAGGCCAGATGGGCGAGGATCGCCAGTTTCTGCGTGGCGTCGGTACCGTCGACGTCCATCGAGGGATCGGCTTCGGCAAAGCCCTTTGACTGGGCAAGCGTGAGCGCCTCGGCGTAGGTCGAGCCGTCCTCCTCCATCCGGGTGAGGATGAAGTTGCTCGTGCCGTTGAGGATGCCGCGGATGCTCTCGATGCGATTGGCTGCCAGGCATTCGCCGATCGCAGCCACGATCGGGATGCCACCGGCCACCGCCGCCTCAAAGGCGATCGATTTCCCTTGCTGCCGCGCTAACTCGAACAGTTCCGGACCATGCTCGGCGAGCAGGGCCTTGTTGGCGGTGACCACATCCTTCCCGTTCTCGAGCAGTTCCACCATCATCGACCGGGCAGGTTCCAAACCGCCGACGAGCAGCACCGCAAGGGCGATCGTTGGGTCGCGGGAGATGGTGCGGATGTCGGTCGAGACGCGCCCCCCCGGCACCGCCACGTCACGCTGCTTGGTGGGATCACGGACCACCGCGGCAGCCACCTCGATCGGCCTGCCAACGTGCCGGGTGATGTGGTCGGCGGAATCAACTAGCAACCGGACCACGCCGGAACCAACTGTTCCGAGGCCGACAATGCCGATGCGAACGGGCTGGGCCAGCCCTAGCTTGGTCATAGAGAGGAATCGCTCCAGGAAATGGGAATTGCCGCAATGTACCGAGACTCGCTCGGGGGGGCCACGGTGGCCTCGCGAACGGCCCGCGAGGCCGGTTCTGTCGGGCCGGCGGTGTATCCACAGCCTGCGTAGCCAAAGTGGTGCCGCGGTGAGGATTGTGCTGGATAGAGGGGTGGCGTCGGGTTTGCAGCGGGGGGGGAAAGCCGTACAACGTCCATCCCCGGGAACGCCGCCGCTGCCGGGCTTCCCCGGGAGGACACCCTTGGACACCAAGTCCCACGACTTTCTCATCAGTCTGCTCGAGACCCCCAGTCCGTCCGGTTACGAATGGCCGGTGCAGGATCTCGTCCGCGACTACCTGGCTCCGATCGCCGATTCCGTCGCGAGCGATTCCCACGGCAATGTCATCGGCACCTCCAACCCCGGGGCCCCACTCCGGATGCTTCTGGCTGGTCATTGCGACCAGATCGGGCTGATCATTCAGTACATCGACGGCGAAGGCTACCTCTCGGTGCAGCCGATCGGCGGATGGGATCCGATGCAACTCATCGGCTCCCGCGTCGTGGTCTGGGGGACGGGCGGGCCTGTCCCCGGGGTCATCGCCCGCAAGCCGATCCATCTGCTCAGCGATGAGGAGCGGAAGGTGGTGCCAAAGATCAAGGATCTGTGGATCGACATCGGCGCCCCCGATCGGGCCGACGCTGAGAGCGTCGTGCGGATCGGTGACTGCGTGACGGTAGAGTTGCGGGTGCAACCGCTGCGGCGGAATCTTGTCGCCTCGCCGGCGATGGATGACAAGGTCGGGCTGTGGGTGGTGCTCGAAGCCTTTCGGAGGGCGATCGCGGCAGGTCCGCTCTCCTGCGCGCTGCACGTCGCTTCCACGGTGCAGGAGGAGATCGGCCTCCGCGGGGCGCAGACGAGCGCCTACGGCGTCAATCCGCACGTGGCGATCGCCGTCGACGTCACGCATGCCACTGATTGCCCGACGATCGACAAGAAATCTGAGGGTGACATTAGTCTGGGCAAGGGGCCGGTGGTATTCCGCGGACCCAATATGAATCCGCATGTCGTTGAGCGGCTGTTGGCGGCAGCAAGTGCCAATTCGATCCCCTGCCAACTCTCTGCCAGCGGTCGGGCAACGCCAACTGACGCCAACGTCCTGCAGACAACGCGGGCCGGAGTGGCGACGGCGCTAGTCAGCGTGCCAAACCGCTACATGCACTCCGGCGTGGAGACCGTATCACTCGACGACCTTGACCACGCCGCCGACCTCCTGGCAGCCTTTATCCGCGGTCTCGAACCGAACATTGACTGGGCGCCGCGGAGGGTTCGTTGACTCTCGTTCGGCTCCCGATCGACTCCAGGTCTGCTCCAGGTCGACTGCAATGCGGCGGCGGCGATGCCCGTCGTGGCCGCGGTGCTGCCAAAAAGGCACCCATTTTCGGCGAGGGGGTGGCGGAAGTTCGCTCCGTGCACCAGAATCCCCCGCAGCAGAGCCGGTTCGGCGCTGTTTTTTTCTGTACCCGCCGGGTCGGCACGCCGCTTGCTCCCGGAAGGTTTGTCCATCGGTGCCGCTGCCAATTCGGTGGCCCGATGGGTTGACCCGCACACCTTGGAGGAAAGTCCCTTGGCCAAGCAAATGGTGTTCGACGACGAAGCCCGCCAGCCCCTGCTCGCCGGCGTGTCCAAGTTGGCCCGCGCTGTGAAGAGCACGCTCGGCCCCCGTGGCCGCAACGCGGTGCTCGACAAGGGCTGGGGTTCACCGAAGATCACCAAGGACGGCGTCACGGTCGCCGAAGATATTGAGCTTGAGGATGCCTTCGAAAACCTCGGCGCCCAGCTTGTGAAAGAGGCCGCCAGCAAGACCAACGATGTCGCTGGCGACGGCACGACCACCGCGACGGTGCTTGCCGAGGCAATTTTCCGCGAAGGGCTGAAGATGATCGCCGCTGGGGCCGATCCCATGGCCCTCTCCCGCGGCATCCACAAGGCCGTGGATGCGGTTTCCAAGGCGGTGCTCGCCATGGCGACGCCGATCAACGAGAAGAATAAGAAGGAGTTGATGCAGATCGCGACGATCGCTGGCAACAACGATCCCACGATCGGCAGCGTGCTCTCCGAAGCTTTTCTCAAAGTCGGCAAGGATGGCGTGATTACGGTCGAGGAGGGGAAGCAGGCCGAGACCACCGTTGATGTTGTCGAAGGGATGCAATTCGACCGCGGTTTCCTCTCCCCGCACTTCGTCACCGACGCCGATTCGCAGACGGTGGAGTTGGAGAATCCATACATCCTCCTTTTCGAGGAGAAGATCTCCGCTGCCAAGCATCTCGTTCCGCTCCTCGAAGCGATTAGCAAGGCCGGCAAGCCGCTGGTGGTCATTGCTGAGGATGTTGAGGGGGAGGCGCTTGCCACCCTCGTGGTCAACAAGCTTCGCGGGATCGTCCACTCGGTCGCCATCAAGGCCCCTGGCTACGGTGACCGTCGCAAGGCAATCATGGGCGATCTGGCCGTGCTCACTGGTGGGCAGGCGATCTTCAAGGATCTGGGCATCGCCCTCGATGCGGTCAAGTTGACCGACCTCGGTCGTGCCAAGAAGGTGATCGTCGAGGCGGAAAACACCACGATCGTCAGCGGGGCAGGCTCAAAGGTGGCGATCGACGGTAGGGCCAATCAGATTCGCGCTGAAATCGAGGTCACCGACAGCGATTACGACCGCGAGAAACTCCAAGAGCGTCTGGCGAAGTTGGCTGGTGGTGTGGCCCAGATCAACGTCGGGGCGGCCACCGAGACCGAGATGAAGGAGCGCAAGGCTCTCATCGAGGACGCCAAGAGCGCTACCCAGGCGGCACTCGCCGAGGGGATCGTTCCTGGCGGCGGCGTGGCACTCCTCCGCAGCGAGAAGTCGATCGACAAGTTGGATCTCGAAGGGGACGAGAAGATGGGGGCGGCGATCGTGAAGAATGCCCTTCGCTATCCTCTCGAAGCCATTGCCACCAACGCCGGTGTCGACGGCCCTGTGGTGGTCAATCGCGTCCGCCACATGAAGGGGAAGAACGACGGCTATGACGCCGACAAGGAAGTTTATTGCGACCTGGTCGCGGCCGGCGTTATCGACCCAGCCAAAGTCGTGAGGACGGCGCTCCAAAACGCGGCGAGTGTGGCGGCCCTCCTGCTGACCACCGAGTCGCTGATCACCGAAATCCCCAAGGCCGAGGAGGAGCACGGCGGCGAAGGCCACGATCACCACGGCATGGGTGGCGGCGGCATGGGCGGCATGGGCGGAATGGGTGGCATGGGCGGAGGGATGGGCGGCATGGGTGGCATGGGCGGGATGATGTAGGCCGGCTGCAAGCCCTCGTTGTCGTTGCTTCCGTCGTGCGTTTCGAACAATTCTTTTTCTCTTTTTCCTTGAGGAGTGCATTGAGATGGCTGCCAAGAACCTGAAGATCCGTCCGCTCGACGACCGCGTGGTCGTGACTCCGGTCGAAGCCGAGGAGCGGACCTCCGGAGGTATCGTTCTGCCCGATTCCGCCAAGGAGAAGCCGCAGCGTGGCCACGTCGTGGCGCTCGGTCCCGGCAAGCTCCTTGACAACGGCCAGCGTGCTGCCCTTTCGCTGGCTGTCGGCGACGAAGTGATCTATGGCAAGTACTCTGGCAGCGACATCGAAGTTGATGGCCACGAGGTCAAGATCCTCCGCGAGGGGGAGATCCTCGCGAAAATCTCGGGCTGACATTTTTTCAGGCTCTATCGATTGGAGATCGGCCCGAAGCCGCGGGCCGATCTCCATCGGAGCACAGCCGCAGTTTTCTCGCTCGCTGTCGCATTCGTGCGAGGCGGGCCATACGTTCAACCGGTCCATGCCCCTCGGCCAGTTCACGCTCCGCACATCCAGTCACGGCTCCTTTGCAGGGGCCCAGTCCATCTAGGAGTCCGATTCAGTGCCCAAGCAACTGCTGTTCGATGATCAGGCCCGCGCCAAACTCCTCAAGGGAGTCGAGAAACTCGCCGCCGCCGTGGCCGTGACGATGGGGCCCACTGGCCGCAATGTGATCATCGATAAGTCTTTTGGTGGCCCAACGGTCACCAAGGACGGCGTGACGGTCAGCAAGGAGGTCGATCTCGAGGACGCCTTCGAGAACATGGGGGCAAAACTCGTCAACGAGGTGGCTTCCAAGACTTCCGACCTGGCTGGCGACGGCACCACCACCGCCACAGTCCTGGCGCGATCGATCTTCCGTGAGGGCACCCGGATGGTGGCCGCCGGAAGCAATCCCATGGCCGTGCGGCGTGGCATCGAGAAGGCCGTGCAGGCGGCTGTCGGTCGGCTCACTGAAATGGCCAAGCGCGTGGAGCGCCCGGAGGAGATCGCCCAGGTCGGTGCCATCAGTGCCAATAACGATCGCTCGATCGGCGACTTGCTGGCCGAGGCTCTCCAGAAGGTGGGCAAGGATGGCGTGATCACCGTCGAGGAAGGAAAGACGACCGAGACCACGGTCCGCTTCGTCGACGGTATGCAGTTCGATAAGGGATACGTTTCCCCGTACTTCATCAACCGCACCGCGGAGATGGACTGCCAACTCGACGACGCCCTGATCCTGATCCACGAGAAAAAGATCTCGAATCTCCGCGAATTGCTACCGCTTTTGGAGAAGGTGGCCCAGTCAGGCAAGCCGCTGCTGATCATCGCTGAGGATGTCGATGGCGACGCCCTCACGGCGCTGGTCGTCAACAAACTCCGTGGCGTTTTGAATATCTGTGCCTCCAAGGCACCGGGATTCGGCGACCGCCGCAAGGCGATGCTCGGTGACATCGCCATGCTCACCGGCGGGACCCTGATCAGCGAGGACCTGGGGTTGAAATTGGAAAACCTCGAGCTCTCCCATCTCGGCAAGGCGAAGAAGATCAACATCGACAAGAACGAGACCACGATCGTCCAGGGGGCTGGCAAGTCGTCTGATGTCACGACCCGCGTTCAGCAGATCCGGAATCAGATCGACGCCACCGAGAGCGAGTACGATCGCGAGAAACTCCAGGAGCGGCTGGCGAAGCTGACTGGCGGTGTGGCGATCGTGTCTGTCGGTGCCGGCACCGAGGCCGAGATGAAGCAGAAGAAGGCCCGCGTCGAGGATGCCCTGCACGCCACGCGGGCGGCCGTCGAGGAAGGGATTGTTCCCGGCGGTGGTGTGGCTCTGCTCCGCTGCCGCGATGCGGTGGAGAAGGCCCGCAGCCAGGCGAAAGGCGACGAGAAGATCGGCATCGACATCGTTCTCCAGGCGCTCGAAGCTCCGATCCGCCAGATTGCAGAGAACGGCGGCATCGACGGTTCGGTGGTGGCCGACGAGGTGGCCGATAAGCCCCTCCACATCGGCTACGATGCCAATAAGGGCGAGTACGTCGACATGCTCAAGGCCGGCATTATCGATCCAGTCAAGGTTGTGCGGGTGGCGTTGATCAACGCTGCCAGCATCGCTGGGCTGATGCTGACGACCGAGGCATTGGTGACGAATCTCGACAAGGATGAATCGAAGCGGAAGCGTGTCGAGGGCAGCGTCCGCTGACACTGTCGGCTGACCCCGGGGATGCCGGCAGGAGGGCGGCAGCGCCGCCCGTGATTCGTCATGGCGCAACAGCGCGACTATTACGAGGTGCTGGGCGTCGACCGCAAGGCGACGACTGCGCACATCGCGGATTCGTACAGGAAATTGGCGATTCGCTTCCACCCGGATAAGAATCCTGGCAACAGCGAGGCCGCCAACAGTTTCAAGGAGGCGGCACGCGCCTACGAGGTGCTCTCCGACGACGCGCTGCGGGCCCGCTATGACCGCTATGGTCACGCGGGGCTGCAGGGCGCTGGGAAGACCCACGAATTTAACGATATCACCGATATCTTTGAGGCTTTCGGAGACATCTTCGGGGGTGGGGTGTTCGGGGAGCAGTTCGGCGGTCGGCGGCGGGGCAACCGGCCCCGCCAAGGCAGCGACGTCTTCAGCACCATGACCCTCTCCCTCCTGGAGGCGGCACGGGGCGCTTCGAAGACCGTGGAATTCACCCGCCATGAAGCTTGCGGTGACTGTGACGGGAGCGGCGCGAAGAAGGGGACGAAGCCCGTGGCCTGCGACTACTGTGCCGGCCGGGGGCAAGTCCTGCAGTCGGCCGGTGTTTTTCGCCTGCAGACCACCTGTCCGGCCTGCCGCGGTGCCGGGAGCGTTGTCCGCGAGAAGTGCTCCACATGCGGTGGCGATGGCTTGCATGAAGAGCGTGTCGAGCGACGGGTGACGATTCCTGCCGGCGTGGATCGTGATGTGCGCGTGCGGCTGGCCGGCGAGGGGGAACCCGGAGCCCACGGCGGTCCTCCCGGGGACTGCTACTGCGTGATCGAGATCGAAGACCATCCCTTCTTGACCCGGGAAGGACGCGATTTGCACTGCGAGGTGCCGGTGACCTTCAGCCAGGCAGCGCTTGGGGCGACGGTCGACGTGCCCACGCTCGACGGGCCAAGACCGCTGCAGGTGACCAAGGGCACGCAGGCTGGCGATGTCGTCCGGGTGCGGGGGCTGGGGATGCCAGAGGTTCGTGGCCGCGGTATCGGTGATCTCCATGTGCACATCCATGTCGAAGTGCCCAAGACGCTTTCGCCGCGGGCAGAGGCCTTACTCAGGGATTTGGCGGCCGAGGAGCAGAAGGCAGTCAGCCCGAAGCGATCGAGTTTCTTCAGCCGTCTCACCGAATACTTCCAACCCAAGGACTCCACGGCAGACCGCGAGGAGAAGGCAACATGAGTGATGATGATCGTGACGATGAAACGCTCGACCAAGACGATCCGCAGTTGGAGGGGGCGTATTCCGTTCCGGTTTCCGCTTCGGGCAGCGAGGACGTGAAAGCGCTACTCCGCGACGCGGAGGACCGTGTCCTTCGGACGCAGGCTGAGTTGGAGAATTTCCGCAAGCGGTCCCGTCGGGAGTTGGAGGATTCCCACCGCTATCGGGAGATCGACCTGCTCCGTGACCTGCTGCCAGTGCTCGACAATGTCAACCGGGCCATCGAAGCCGCAGAGACGACGGCTGACGTCCAGAGCCTCACCGCGGGTTTCCGGATGACGGGCCAACTCTTGGAAAAACTCATTGTTCTCCATGGCTGCAAGCCGATCGAGGCTGATGGGCAGCCGTTCGACCCGGCAGTGCACGACGCGATTCTCCAGCAGACGGTGGCGGGAACGCCTCCGGGCACGGTAGTTGGCGTGGCCACCAAGGGGTACACGTTGCATGGCCGGGTGGTGCGCCCGGCGCAGGTAATTGTCTCCAAGGGAGAATGAGCAGATGCCAACTTACGACTACGTCTGTGACGGCTGCAAGCATGCCTTTGAACTGTTTCAGTCAATGACTGACAGCGTCAAAAAGACCTGCCCGAAGTGCAAGAAGAAGAAGTTGCGCCGTCTGATCGGTGCCGGGGGGGCGATCGTCTTCAAGGGGACTGGGTTCTACAAGACCGACTACCGCAGCGAGTCGTACAAAAAGGGCGCTGCGGCCGATGCTCCGCCGAAGTCGTCCGACGAAGGCAAGTCGTCGGGAGAGAAGTCTGGCGGTGGCGGATCCGGTGGCAAAGACTGACCGCGGCCTTTTCCCGACGAAGGCCACCGAGGGCCCGGGCGACCGGGACACTTTCTCATGCCGCGCTGCCCTGTCTGCAGTCACTCTATCGATCTGTCCACTGTTGCCACGCCCCCCTTCTGCAGTGAGCGTTGCCGCGTCATTGATCTCGGTCGCTGGCTCGACGGGGCGTATTCGGTCCCCGTGGTCGGCCGCGGTGACGACGATGAGGGAGACGGCGAAGGGGGCATCTCTCCACAACGCAGCCAGGGGGATGGCGAGGATGAGTAGCGGAGAAGACCAGTCTCACGCCCATGCCCGCGCCCGGTAGACCAGCTGTGTGAAAGCACCGTGCGGGTCTGCGTGGATCGCCAGGAGATGCCCGAGGCCGCGCCGCAAGCGACTTTCGTCGTAGCCCATGGCGACAAACTCGGGGATGGCAGGCTCGATGTAGTCGGCGGTGTAACGCGTGTGGCGGGCCAGAGAATCGTCACCGGAACCGACGAAGAAGTGGGCGCCAACGAGCCGATTGCTGACGCGTGAGAACCCGGCCTCCACCAACAGCGGCCCGAGTCGTCGGCCTGCGTGGGCCTCGCCGTGCGCTTGGAAGTGGCGGAACATCGCCCCTTCGAGATACTCCCAGTCTTCGTGCTCGGGCCAGACGTGGTACGACTCGTACTCGGTCTCGTTGATCGTGATCGTGCCACCGGGGCGAAGGACCCGGCGGATCTCCCGGAGGATCGGTTCGATTCCCCGGACGTGCTCCACGAACCACATCAAATACGCATGGTCGAAGCTGCCTTGGGCCCAGGGGAGTCGGTTGGCATCGCCGACGCGGAGATCGACCGAGGGAGCCCCCAGGGCGGCGAGATGGCGTGACGCGGCCTCGATCTGCCGCGGTTCCCGGTCGATTCCCGCCAGCTGAAGCCCCGGAAAAGCACTGTTGATGACACCGAGGACGGCGCCAGAACCGCAACCAACATCGAGGAGTCGCTCCCCTGCAATATAGGGGAGATCGGGGAGAATCAGCCCCTCCCGCCAGTACTCCGCCTGCTCCACGAGCCTTGCCTGCTCTTCCGCGGAGTAGCCGTGGAGATACCGTGCATCGGAGGGCGACTGCTGGTCCATGGTGTCGTTCCGGTGGTGATATTTGTGCCTCGTGGTACGCCTGGCGGCGTTCCCCGGGGCCGATTGCTGCCGGTCTGATAGCACGAAATTTCCAGGGGCTGCTGGAAACCGATGAGCCACTGTCGTACTCCGCCGCCAACTCAGCGCCCAGCCCTGGCGGGAGGTGCGTCGAAACCCTTCATGCTGCGTATACTCGGCGGCGGTTTTCCCTGGGCCGGCCAGTCCGGTTTCCACCACCTCCTCAAAGGGCTGCGATGACGGAGAGCACCGAACATTCGACCAGTGCCGGCGGTCCTGCCAGATCCGCTCCCGATGCCCCTGCTTGGCAGGCCGGTCGCTCGGCGGCAGGCGGCCGCGTCGGTGTCCAAGGCGACGGCGTGATCCATGAGATTCGGTGGAGCGATGCCCTGCCCTGGTGGCTCCTCTTCCGTGCGGCAGGCGCCGCGTTCTCTCCTGCGGTAGTCATGCTTGCGGCGCTGGGGGCACTCTCCACCTGGGCCGGATGGTCGGTGGCCGACAGGATCGGGCTCGCGGATGGCCGGCTGGTGGCAACGGCGGCCGACCTGGTCTCGACCTCGTCTGTGCTCGGTGGCGATAGGGGGGATACGCTGCTGGCCACTGCCGGACCGGTGCGGCTGGCGACGGACATCGTCCGCAACCCGTTGGAAGGCTGGGATGTGGGAGTTGCTGCGGTGTGGGCCTGGCTCCCGGAGCCTGCAGCTGACCTCGTGCGACTGCTGTCGGTGCCTTTGAGTCCCTCAGCGACTTTTGCGCAGATGCTTGGCACCTCAGTCCGCTTGGCGTGGTTTGTAGCCGTCTGGTCGATTTTCGGCACGGCGATCGCGAGGCAGGTGGCCTTACGGCTGGCCGGCGAAGAGGCTCCGGGGCTGACCGGTGGCCTCTGGTTCGGCTCGAAAAAATGGCTCTCGGCGTTCAATTCAGCCGCTTTTGTCCTCCTCGGTCTTTCGGTGCTCTGCATCCCTGGAGCGGGACTCGGCCTGCTGATGCGCTCAGACATCGGCTTGGCGGTGGCCGGCGCGATCTGGCCGCTGGTACTGATCGGCGGAATCGTGCTGGCGATCCTCGCCATTGGGGTTGTGGCTGGGTGGCCGCTGATGGTCGGCGGGGTCGGAGTGGAGCGAGGGGACAGTTTTCAGGCGATCTCGACAGCCTTTTCCTACCTCTACCAGCGCCCCTTGCACTACATCTTCTATCTCCTTGTGGCGCTGGCGGTGTCGTTGCCGGCCTTGGCGGCAGCCCACCTCTTCGCCACGGCCACCTCCAATCTGACCCTCTGGGCAGCAAGCCTAGGAATGGGGCATGACCGGACCACCGAGGTACTTTCAGGGCTCCAGGGCCTTGCAAGCGGGAATTCTGTCCCCTGGGGAATCAAGGCCCTGGGGTTCTGGATCCGGGGGCTTGAGGCGGTCCTCGGATCGTTTGGATGGGGCTATTTCTGGGCAATTTCGACCGCTGCCTACCTCCTCCTCAGGCGGGATGTCGACGGCACTGAGTTGGACGAAGTGGTGATCGACGAACTTCCAGGGGACTCCGAGTGAAGTATGATGGTCGCCGGGGGGGTAGCAGCAGGTGTTGCCCCATGCCCGCATAGGGAGTTGTCATTCATGTTTTTGATCCGAGCGCTGTTTCGAGGTCTTCCGTCGCGTCCTGCGCGTTCTCGCCTGGGGGCGGCCATGATCCTGGTGGGAGGGCTGGTTTTTGGGGCTCTCGCTCCGGCGTCTGGTGCCGCAGAGATCCCAGGAACACCTCCAGGCTCGGTGAGCTACCACAAGCAGATCCGCCCGCTCTTCCAGGCCAACTGCCAGGGCTGCCACCAGCCAGCCAAGGCGCAGGGTGGTTTTGTGATGACCGAGGTGGCCAGGATGCTCACCGCCGGTGATTCCGGCGCAGCGGCGGTCGTGGCTGGGAACCCGGCCGGGAGTCGGATGCTGGAGTTGATCACGCCGGGCTCCGACGGTGTGGCGGAGATGCCCCGGCAGGGCAAGACGCTCTCCACCGCCGACATCGATCTGGTCCGCCGTTGGATCGCCGAGGGGGCCCAGGATGACACCCCCGCCTCGGCCGGCCAGCGGGTCGATGCCGATCATCCCCCCGTCTACACCCGCTCCCCGGTGATCACTTCGCTCGACTGTTCGCCAGATGGCCGTTTGCTGGCCGTCTCGGGGTTCCATGAGGTGTTGCTGTTTGACATTTCCGCAGCCGTGGCTCCTGCAGCCCCCATCCGTCGATTGGTTGGATTGTCGGAGCGGATTCAACAAGTGCGATTCTCACCCGACGGCAGTCAACTAGCCGTCACCGGCGGCAATCCGTCCCGGATGGGGGAAGTGCAGGTATGGTCCGTCGCTGACGGCAGTCTTCTCCGCTCCCATCCGGTGACCTTCGACACCGTGTTTGGCGGAGCCTGGTCACCAGACGGCAAACTGATCTGTTTTGGCTGCACCGACAACACCGTACGGGCCATCGACATCGCCACCGGGACGCAGGTGCTCTACCAGGGAGCCCACGAGGACTGGGCGCTCGACACCGTCTTTTCCCCCACAGGCGATCATGTCATCTCTGTCGGCCGGGATATGAGCGTCAAGCTCACCGAATTGGCCACGCAGCGATTTGTCGACAACGTGACGTCGATCACTCCCGGTGCCCTCCGGGGAGGCCTGTCGGCGATCGACCGGCATCCGCTGCTCGAGCAGGTCGTCGTTGCCGGCTCCGACGGCACCCCCCGCGTCTACCGGATCCACCGACACTCAGCCCGGGTGATCGGCGACGACGCCAACTTGATCTTCCCCCTCTTTCCCCTGGAAGGAAGGGTGTTTGGTGTTCGCTTCTCCGCGGATGGAAAGCGGATCGCCGCGGTCTCGAGCCTCGATGGCCGGGGCGAGTTGGTGGTGAGTAGTTATGACTACGACGCCGACGTGCCCAAACCGGTATTGGATGTGATGGCCAAGGTGCCCGGCGATGCCAAGCGCAACGGCAGCCAGCGTTCGGCGGAAGAATGGAAGACGCTCGACGACTACCGAGCCACAGGCACGCATGAAGTAGCGCGGGTATCGCTGCCCGAAGCGGGGGCCTATTCGGTCGCCTTCCAGCCGGGCAGCGGAGGCGCCCCCTCCACGGTCGTCGTCGGCGGTGCTGACGGCATGGTGCGGTTGTTTGACGTCTCCACCGGAGCGCCCCGGATGTCGTTTCCCGTGGCCCAGATTGATCAGGCGGCGGCTGCCCGTGGCCCCCTGCCCCTTCCTTGGGGGAGCGAGGCGTCGCAGGAGCCAGAATTGCCGCCACCGACTCTGACAGGAATCACGGTGGAGCCTGCCGTGATCAGTCTCTCGGGGCCTTTTGCCGTGACACAGGTGGTGGTCACCGGTCAGGTTGCCGGGGGCGGCTCAATCGACCTTTCGCGGAGCGTCCGCTTCGAGGGCGTGGGGGAAGCGGTACCTGCAACGGCGCTTGTCTCCATCGGTCCCGGCGGGCTCGTCAGGCCGTTGGCTGACGGATCGGCAACGCTGCGGATCGTTCATGGCGAACCGGGCAGTGGCACCGAGGTGCTGAAGGACGTGGCAGTCACGGTGGCCGGCACCGGGACGGTGCCCGAAGTCGATTTCATCCGTGACGTGAACCCGTTACTGGCGAAGATGGGCTGCAACCAGGGCACCTGTCACGGCGCGGCCAAGGGGAAGAATGGGTTTAAGTTGTCACTGCGTGGCTATGACCCGATCTTCGACGTCCGGGCACTGACCGACGATCATGGTGCCCGCCGCGTCAACCTTGCCAGTCCTGATGACAGCCTGATGCTTCTCAAAGCCTCGGCGACTGTTCCTCACGCCGGTGGGTTGCTGACGAGTCCGACCGATCCCGCTTACCAAGTGATCCGCCGCTGGGTGGAGCAGGGAGCCAGGCTGGAGGTCGCCACACCGAGGGTCACCGGGATCTCCGTCTTCCCCACCTCGGCGACAATCGACGCGCCGGGCCGCCGGCAGCAGTTCCGTGTCGTGGCCGCCTATGCCGATGGCAGCAGCCGTGATGTGACCCGCGAATCATTCATCGACAGCGGCAACGCCGAGGTGGCCACGGCCGACCGTCAGGGGCTGGTGACGGCCGTTCGCCGGGGCGAATCCCCGATGCTCGTCCGCTACGAGGGGGCCTACGCGGCCGTGACCTTGACCGTGATGGGAGACCGGTCCGGTTTCCAGTGGACCCAGCCTGAGATCTGGGGGCCGATCGACGGAATCGTCGCTGAGAAGTGGCAGGCGATGCGGATCGAACCGGCGCCGCTGTGCACCGATGACGAATTCCTCCGCCGCGTCACGCTCGATCTGACAGGGTTGCCGCCGACGTCCGCGCAGGTGAAAAGCTTCTTGGCTGACTCGCGCGATACCAGGATCAAACGCGCGGAGGTCGTGTCGAGGCTGGTGGCCAGCCAAGATTTCGTCGAGCATTGGACGAACAAGTGGGCCGATCTCCTCCAGGTGAATCCGAAATTCCTCGGCGACGAGGGGGCCAAGGGACTGCGGGAGTGGATCCGCGGCAAGGTGGCTTCCAACACCCCCTACGACGTTTTCGCTCGCGAGATCCTCACCGCCACCGGTTCCAACCGGGAGAATCCGGCGGCCGCCTACTTCAAGACGCTCCGCGATCCATTGGCGACGATGGAGAACACCACCCACCTCTTCCTCGGGGTGCGGTTCAACTGCAATAAGTGCCACGACCATCCGTTCGAACGCTGGACTCAGGATCAGTACTACCAGACCGCTGCCTTCTTCGCCCGAGTCGGCCTCGATCGCGATCCCGAGAGTGGTGATCGAAACATCGGCGGCTCCGCCGTCGAGGGAGCCAAGCCGCTGTGGGAGATCGTCTCCGACCGTGGCGAGGGAGAGGTGACCCATGATCGGACCGGGAAGCCAACAGCACCGAAGTTTCCCTTCGATTGTGCGCACCCCATGCAGGAAGGGGCTACCCGCCGCCAGGAGTTGGCATCCTGGATGACGTCGGTCGACAACCCCTACTTCGCAAAAAGTTATGTCAATCGGCTGTGGGGGTATCTGTTCGGCACGGGAATCATCGATCCGATCGACGACATCCGCGCCGGTAACCCCCCCACCAACCCCCGGTTGCTCGCGCATCTCACCCGTTCGTTCATCGACGGCGGCTTTGACATGCGCCGTGTTCTGACTGAGATCTGCACCTCGCGAACCTACGGCTTGGCAGTGGCCAGCAGCCGCTGGAATGACGACGATCGCATCAACTATTCCCACGCTCTGCCCCGGCGGCTCCCGGCCGAGACGCTCTTCGACACCCTCCACGCCGTGGTGGGATCGCCGGCCAAGTTCCCTGGGTATCCCGAGGGGACGCGGGCTGCACAGTTGCCCGATGTATCGGCGGCCCTGGGGGCGGGATTCCTGCAGACCTTCGGCAAGCCGACGCGCGAGAGCGCCTGCGAGTGTGAGCGGAGCGGTGGAGTGGCCCTCGGGCCGGTGATGGCCTTGGTGAGCGGTCCTGCCGTCGGCGATGTGTTGGCCGATGCCAACAGCGAGCTGACGAAATTGGTCGCCTCGCAGCCCGACGACGACCGGCTCGTTGATGAGGTGTTTTTGCGGATCCTCAACCGTCCCAGCCGACCGGAAGAGGTGGCGGCGGTGAAACTGGCGGCCGACGAGATCACTGCCGATCACGCCTCGCTCGCGGCTGAACTGGCCACTGCAGAGGAGGTATGGCACCTCCGCCGGACGGCGCTTGAGGGGGAGCGGATGGCGAGGATCGAAGCCGCCCGGAAGTCCCTCGCTGACGCCACGTCGCAATACGAACCGAAACGCATCGAACTGGAACAGCAGCGAGCCGATCGTGTCGGGGCCGCCGTCGCGGCCATCGAGGCCTACCGTGCCGATCCCCTTGCGGCTGTCTCCCGCTTTGAGCAGGAAGCTCTCTCGGGGCCAAAGTGGCAGGTGGTGTCACCCACGGCGCTTCTGTCGCGGGCCGGAGCCACGCTTGCTGCTCAGGCAGACGGCTCGGTGCTCGTCAGCGGTACTCTTGCCGACGACACCACCACCCTCTCCTTCCAATTGCCGGCGGGCACGCTTTCCGGACTGCGGCTGGAAATGATTCCTGATCCAAGTCTGCCCGGTGCCGGTTCGGGCCGGGCTGATGATGGCAATTTCGTGCTCACCGAGATCAGCGCCGATGTCGCTGCGGCGGCTCGTCCGGAGGAAAAGGCACGCCTTGAGTTTTCCCGGGCCGTGGCCGATTTCTCTCAAGCCAACCTCGGCGTCGAATTGGCGATTGACAAGAATCCCACCAATCCCGGACAAGGGTGGGCGGTGCATCCAAAGATGGCCGAGCCGCACTGGGCCGTGTTTGAGTTCAAGGAACCCAAAGTGCTTTCTGAGCCAACGGTCGTCACCGTGACGCTCGAACAGCGTTTCCAAGGCGCCAAGTGGAACCTCGGTCGGTTCCGCCTTTCTTGGACCGACTCTGCCGGTCCGCTGCCGTTGGGGGTCCCCGCCCGGGTGACCGAGATTGTGGCCATCCCCAGGGAAACCAGAGATGCGGCGCTGGTGGCTGAGTTGGAGCAGATCATCGATCGCACCGACTCGGTCCGGCAGAAATTGACTGCCGACCTCGTTGCTGCCCAGATGCCCCTTCCCCCCGATCCGGGGCTGGTGGCGCTCGGTGCGGCGATCGGCATTGCGGAGCAACCGGTTCCTGTAGATCCGGCAATCGTCCGCTTGCGGGCCGACGGCGCCGCCAGCGCCAATCAGATCGCCAACCGGCGTTTGACCACCATCCAGGACTTGGCTTGGGCGCTGATCAACAGCCCCGCATTCTTCTTTAACCACTGATCAAACCGCACCCCAGGCCGCTTGAGCCGGCCCCCTACGAGGAGTTTTTCAATGCTCGTCATTCCAGGCCGTCCCGGCAAGGACCTGTGCGACTCGCAGATCGGCGTCAGCCGGCGGGCCATCCTCCGCGCCGGCTCCAGTGCCCTCTTTGGGCTCTCGTTGCCAAACCTCCTTCGTCTTCAGGCCCGCGCCAACGAGGCCTCGAGTGAGACCGCCACCCGGGCAACAGCGCCCGGCTGGGGGAAGGCCAAGAGCGTGGTGCTGGTCTATCTCCAAGGCGGTCCGAGCCACCTCGATCTCTGGGATCCCAAGGAAAACGTTCCCGACAACGTGCGGAGCGTGTTCAAGAACATCCCCACCAAACTCCCCGGCGTGCAATTCACCGAGAACCTGCCGTTGCTGGCCGATTGCAACGACCGTTTCACGATGATCCGCTCGATGAGTTACACGCCCAATGGCCTGTTTAACCACACCGCAGCCATCTACCAGATGATGACTGGCTACACGACCGACAAGGTGAGCCCGTCTGGGCAACTCGAGCCCCCCAATGCCCGGGACTTTCCCAATTTCGGTTCCAATATTGTCCGCCTCAAGCCGATGCAGGAGCCCATGCTCCCCTTCGTGATGCTGCCGCGGCCGCTCCAGGAGAGCAACGTCGTCGGTAAGGGGGGAACGGCCGGTTTTCTGGGGCGTGATTTCGACCCCTACACGCTGTTCCCCGACGGCGATGACATGGACATGGACAAGATGAGTCGGATCCGGATCGACGACCTCCAACTCCGCGGCGACGTGTTTGCCAGACGGTTGGAGCGACGCGCCCGCCTCCGCCATCTCATCGATCAGTCGATGCCCGAGATCGACAAGGCTGTCGCCGACTACAAACTCGACGAGTATTACGAGCGAGCGCTGAATCTCGTCATCTCCGGAAGGGCCCGCGAAGCTTTTGCCATCGACCGCGAACCGGTGGCGCTCCGCGACCGCTATGGCCGCAACACGTTCGGGCAGAGCCTGCTGCTGGCCCGTCGTCTTGTCGAGGCAGGCACCCGCGTGGTGGAAGTGGTGTGGCCGAAAGTCGCCAACTCCGACAACCACTCCTGGGACCACCACGACGGTCTTTCCAAGCGAATGAAGGACCAATCAGGACCGATGCTCGACCGCGGTTTGTCGGCCTTCATCACCGACATGGACGATCGCGGCCTGCTCGACGACACGCTCGTCGTGGCGGTGGGTGAATTCGGCCGCTCGCCGCAGCGAGGGGTGAGCACTTCGGGGAATGGCAATTCCAACGACGGGCGTGACCACTGGCCCTACTGCTTCACCGCGGTGGCGGCAGGGGCTGGCATCCGCCGTGGCTATGTGCATGGCAAGAGCGATGCCACCGCCTCGGCACCGCTGGAGTCACCGGTCCACCCCACGGAATTGTTGGCGACGATCTACCATGCGATCGGCATCGAGCCGGAGACGATCGTCTACAACCACCTCAACCAGCCCCGCGAATTGGTCAAGGCCCAGGCGGTAACGTCTCTCTTCGGTTGAAGATGACGGAGTGTTGTGAGCGTCTGCTGATGCAAGGGGCTAGCGTGGCTGACCGGCTGAGGAAAAGGAGGCGGCGCGATCCGCCCCCTCGATCCCTACAAAGGTGACTTTCGTTTGTCTACTCCGGTCTGGGTCCGCTCCGACGCCACACAGTGGCCGATCATCGAGCATGAACTGAGCGGCCTGGGGCCGGCGGTCAGTCAGTGTGTCGCCGCGTGTCTGGCACTGCGCCGGGCTGATGATCGTCCTGATCGGCTCTCGGTGCATCTGCGGCCGGACTGCGGCGTGGTCTACCTGGAGCTTGCCGGCCCCGGGGAGCAGCGGGAGGAGGTGGGAGTGGTGACCATTCCCCGCCTTGAATCGGAATACTACGACCTGCCGCGGACGGCCGAGTCGCGGAAGGAAACCTGGGAGGCAGCCCACCAGCTGCTGCTGGAGTCGCTCCGTGGGATGTTTGGGCGGCTGCTGACCGCATCCGCTGCGGTCCGGCCTCTGTGTACCGATCCTGGCCTGCGGATCGTGGTCGTGGATTACGACGACCGTGAAACCGAGCGAGATCTGCCGATCGCCTGAAGGCTGCCATCCCAGCCTTTAGCCGGGCGTGGGGCTGTCGCCGACGGTCCCACGGGCCAAGAGCCGGGGCAGGCCGCTGAGGAGTTCCCCGCGGCTGACAACCAGATCGGCCCCCGCCGCCGCGGCTTCGGCCAGCCGATCGACGGCCACATGCGGCCCGAAGGCGATGACCCGGGCCGCGTGGCCCCCGGCCTCGATCTGCCGGGCGACGATTCCCTTGGCCGCTTCGACGAGCATCGTGGCGGTCTTCGCCGGCACCTGGAGATCGACGAGGATCGCGTCGAACGGTCCTCCGCTCGGGGCGCGGCTCGCAGGGGAGAGCGTCTCCACGGTGGCGGGGATTGTGGCCGCCAGGCCGGCAATCCGGCTGGAGATCATCAGATCGGGGGTCAGAAGGAGGATCGACGTGCTGGTGGGGGACAAGGCATGCACTCCGCGGGGACGACAATCGGAAACGGTTCTCACGAAGACTCGATCCAGTCAGATCGCCTCCGGCCCGCGGACATCGCGGTAGATTTGCACGGCCTGGTCAATCGGAACCACCCACAGCCGCGCCGAGAGGTCTTCCACGCGAAGCACCGCGGCGATGCAATCGACAGCACGGTCGAGGAAATCGTCGTTGACCGCGACCTCGATCACGGCCTGCTGGCTGACCACCGCCGGACCTCCCTCCGTCTCGATCGCCTGGGCGTCACAGATCGATAGCCGGACGATATCGGCGTTGGACAGCGCCTGACGCACGTCCTCCACCTGCGCCGGCCTGACCAGTGCCACCACGAGCCTCATGGAGATGATCCTCGAATCCGTCCGGTCTGGCCGCGTCTCAGGGGCGTGGCAGTTGCAGGCTGGCGTCGAGCACCTTGCGGATCCGTGCCTGGGTCTCGAAGAGGTGGGCCCGCGAATAGTCGTCGAGCTTGACGTCGGCCTTCGCCAGGAGCGCACCGATACGGATGTCGAGCGAGCGGAGTTGCGCCGCGGCGATCACTTGAGCATCGGGTGAGGATCCCCCCCCCATGGCCAGCGTGGAGAGCCGCGTGACGTACGCCTTCTGCAACGACCTCCGCAGGCTCACGATCGCCGGTTTCCGCACGGTGTAGTCGCCGGGTGGGGTGGCGTCGACTTCTGCCAAGATCGCCTTGGAGAGCCGGTCGAGAAGTTCGGCGGTCGTGAAGGCATCCTGATCTGCCGGGACCTTTAATTCACTGTCGCGGATCCGTGACAGCGTGAGGGGATCGAGCAGCCGGCCGAGCACGCGGTCCTGCCAGATGAGGATCACCTCATGAACGGGGTAGTCCTCGCGGTCGACCTCGTTGGAGCCCCAATGCATCCACTTGGTGGCCACGAGTTGGTTGTAGAGTTCCGGCGGGAAGGAGAACGGCTGGGAGGAAAACATCTGCTGTTCGAGCAGGGTCAGGGCGTCACGCTGCTTCTGGGCCTCGACCACACGGAAGGGCGGTGGCGCGTTGGCGTCCCCTTTATGGGCCCGCGAGGTGTGCAGGCCACCCACCAGCCGGGCGGCAAAATTCATCGCGTTGCCGTGGGCGGTGAGAAGCACCCCGAAGGCCTGCCGGACCCGTTCGTACCCGGGACCGCGGCCGCTGGCGTCTTTAGCGGTCATCCGTTCGGCGATCATCGGCATCGCCTGCGCCACTAACTCTGCACGCGTGCGGGCAAATTCCAGCGGATCGCTTCCCAGGTCGAAGCGGTTGGAGAGCGGATCGGGATCGCCCGGCTGCGTGTCCTCGTCGGTGGCGTAGGCGAGTTGCGGTTCTCCCGAGCGAGCAGCGATCTTCTCCAGTTCAGGCAACTCCGACTCCGGGCTGCCGCCTGCCACCGGCTTGTAGCCGTATTCGATGGCCCACATGTCGTAGGGACCGAGTTTGGCGGTGTAAAAGTCGCCCTGGGGCTTGCCCTTGGGCATGATGTTGGCGGGGATGTAATCCATCACGCTGGTGCTGGCACCGCTCTGGGCAACCTTGGCCGGATCATTGATTTCCGCAAGCGTGAGCAGCGAACTCCCCTTGAAGTTGTGCCGCAGACCGAGGGTGTGGCCGACCTCGTGGCTGGCCACCAGTTTCAGCCCCTGGACGACGAGCTTCTCTTTGTCGGCCTCCGTCAGCGGCCCCTCCCCTGCCACCGCCAGCGCCGTCGCGGCCAGCGCCGTTTCGCGGGCATGGCCATCAAACAGCGTGCAGGCCCCGCACTGGTGTCCGGCGCCGTGGCCATGGAGGCTGGCAGTCGCTGCGGCTCCACTGGGGAGGAAGCCGGCGGCGGCGGCAGGGCCGTCGGTGAGCACGGCCACCGCCTGCGGTGTGAATGTTTCGTATTCGCGCCGCCAGAACTGGAGGAAGTCGCCGTCGAAGATGATGTCGGCGTCGAGGATCTGCCCGGTCCGTGGATTCACGCGGGACGGACCCATGGCGAACCCGGCTCCGGCCGTGATCCAGCGGAAGGTGTTGTAATTGACATCCTCGGGATCCCAGTCGGTCTGATCGGGTTGCTGGCGGACCTCGATAGCGCTAGCGAATCCGGCCTTCAGATAGGCCTCGTTCCAGGCTTCGATCCCTTCGCGGATCGGCTGGCGGTACCGGAAGGGGACCGTCTTCTCGATCCAGAACACGATCGGCTTCTTCGGCGGCGAGATCGGTGCCGACGGGTCAGCCTTCTCGAGGTGCCAGCGATTGATGTAACGGACGAACCGATCCTCGTCGACGTTCTGGGAGAAGTCCTTGAGGGCGGTGACAAAATAGCCCACGCGGTCGTCCGCCAGACGTGGCCGGTAGCCGGTCTGGGGCAGCATGCTGATCGAATAGTGGATGTTGACTGTGACACCGCGGCTGTCGGCGACGGTGTCGAGTTCGGCTTGGCCACCCGAGCCGTAGGTGGCGGCGACCTCGATCTCGGAATTGTCGGGGAAATTCTTGATCCGCGACCAAGTGGAGCGGTCGCGAGCGAAGGAGAAGCCCGGCAGGGTGCGAGCGATCTGCGGCAGGTCGGTCATGAAGATTGCTGACAGGTCGATGACCGCGGCGCCGTTGGAGGCGTAGGTGGCAATCGGCACGCTAAACAGCACGCTGTCGGTGTAGGCCAAGTCGACGGCCTTCTCCTCAGGGCTCCCCTTATCTGCGAAGAAGCGGACGTTGCGGCGGACGACATGAATGTTGTCGTCGACGCGGCGGAACTGCCAGATCCAGTCATCGCCGAAGCCCCAACTCATGCCGCCAAGCAGTTGGCCGTCGCCGATGCCGCGGGCGATGGAGATGAGGACGAACAGATCCTTGCCGAGGATGCTGTCGGGGAGTTCCGCCCACACCTTGTCATCCTTGCGGTGCAGAGTGAGCAGCCCGGGGAGCCGGGTGGCATCCTTGACGACTGCGGAAAATAGGGGCTTTCCCCCCTTCCCTTCGCCAGTCGCCGGCGTGGCCTGGGCGGGCGGGGTGGCCTGCGGGGCTTGGGCTGGGGGGGCGTCGGCTTTCACCGCATCCCCCGTGGTGGTCGCCGGTTCGGTGGCCCGGGCCGCTGGAATCCCAGAGCTGATCAGCGTGGCCGCTGCGATCGTGAGGGCCAAAGCCCCCCCTTTGAGACACTCCCAGCCGAGGCGGCCGATGTACTTGCGACGACCCATCGAAGACACCATGTGAGATTCCCAGGAGAGGGTTTTTCTGCTGTGCTGATAGGGGTGAGGTGGCGTTGCTGGCGGTGCCGGGCGGCCTTTCCCCCAAATCAGACTAGCATTGGCCCTCCGGGAAGGCCAATTTTCGACCTTGGCAGGGCTCTTGGATGCCAGCAAGGCGGATGTTCGCTGCCGGACGGCTGCCGGAATCCCAGCGGATGGACGGGGTACGAAGGTGAGGATGGCGCCGTGGAGGATCACGATCCGGGAAAAGCGGCGGAACGCTGTCGCCGCTGGTTCGGTGGACGTGCCTGTCGGATCACGTCGCTGCCGGGAGGCTCGAGCGGCAGCCCTGTCTTCGCGATCGACGTCGATGCGGTCGGGCCAGCGAGCGTGCGATTGTGTGACTCTGTCGCCCCCCACCCATCACCCTGCCAGCCCCGATTTGTCCTCAAGGCGTTTGCCCTCGGATGGTCGCCGGAGCGGGCCCGATGGCTCCATCGCCTGATTAACTGGCTGGAAGAAGAGCAAATTACGGTGGTGGCCGGGCCGGAGAGGCTCGTCGGCAGTGGGGAGCAAACGATCCTCGAGGAGGCCGATGGGCGACTGTGGGAGATGGTGGCGTGGCGTGGCGGGAGTCCTCTGGCAGCCCCAAGGGAAACGCAGGCGGCACGGGCCATGGAGGAGTTGGCCCGCGTCCACCGGGCTGCCGCTAGGTTCTGCGATCCCTTTCCGGCCGCAGCGGCCTCTGGCAGCCCGG
>QWOP01000086.1 GCA_003669605.1 Planctomycetota bacterium | reverse complement strand
GTGCAGTTGCCTGGCGGCACGTTGGCCGGGCCCGACCCCTGGCGGACGCTGCCGATGGGGGGCTCAGGCGGGCAGAGGACTCAGGGACAAGGGCCGTCTTCCCACTCCGCAGGTGGTGGTTGGTCGACCCGCACCAGTGAAGGGAGTTGGTAGCAGCTGATCCAGAGGGGCGGCAGTCAGCGGACCTCGATTGGCGCCACGTCGAGGAGTCCGATTTCGGCCACCGGCTCCTGCGGCACCGTCGCCAGGCTGGCTGGCGTGTTGGCGGCTGCGGCGGATGTTTCCGCGATCGCCACCGGCGGAGGGGCGAATGTCGCAGCGGCGGCTGGGCTGGCCACCGTCTCAGAAGTGTCAGTTGGCATGGGGCCGTCGAGCATCGCTTCCAGCTGCTCCACCCGTTCCCGGACACGGATCGGAATCAGGCTGCGCTGCTGCGGGGTGGCAATCGGTCCATTGAACACCAGCCAGCCGCGGGCATCGCGGACCATCAGGCAGGTCTCGGAGTCGCGGTAGACCTTGAGCCAGTAATCGCGGTCTTGCAGGAGCACCGCATCCGCAGCCAGCCGGACCGCGTTCGGCGGCGGTTGGCCAGCGGAGCGGGCGGCAGGGATCGCGCTTTCGCGAGGGGGCACGACCGTGGTTGGAGCGGCCGGTTCTGTGGGCTGGCTGACAGGGGCCGCGGTCACCGCCGTGACCGATGGCTCCAGCGGCGGGCTTGCGGCAGGGGCGTCGGTCTTTCGAGCGCTTTGGCGGAGTGAGATGGAGATTGTTCGACCGCCGCGTCGCGCTTCAAGCAGGAGCGGCGCGTCTGGGGAGGAAGCGGAGACGAGAGCGGAGAGTTGTTCGGGGAGGACGAGGAGTTGGTCGTCGAGCGCCACCAAGACATCGTGCCGCCGCACGCCGGCCGACTCAGCGGCGGAACCTGGAGCGACCGTTTTCACTACCAGCCCCGAGCCACCTTCGAGCCCCAGTTGCTCGCGGAGTACCTCGGATGCCCGGGATGTCACCAGACCGGCCGCCAGGGAGAGCCGTTCCGATGCCGCCACCTCACCGGCAGTCTGGATATGGGAACGGCGGGCGGGATCGTGGGGTGGGGTTGTCTCGTCGCCGGGGAGCGGACGGCCGCTCCCCGCCAGGATCACGGCCACTGCCACCGTGCAGGCGGTTGGTGCTGTGAAAACGGTGCCCGGGAATGACCAGCGACCACCACAGAACGTTCCTGGGGCCTGCATCCAGGGGAACGTCGTGGTACCCGTGGGTGAACTGCGCCCGAAGAGACGGAGGCGTGGCATGACGCGATTCCGGCAGGGAGAGGGGGAATACCGGGGGTGTGTAGGACACCAAGGCCGGCCGTTGCCAGATGGCTTTTCCGCCGGGCCGATTGCTGAGGCCCACACCCCAGAGGCTGGGAAAGCCCGGGGGTGCGGGAGGTTGATCGAAGAGGGGGCGGGGTGGCGCTCTCGGCGAGGCGTGGACGTTGCCGACGGCGGCGGGATCCAGGCTCTGCACGGGCCTCCCCGGTGGCCGATATCCGACGGGTGGCACAAGAGTGCCTCCGGTCGGACAAGCGACCGGCTTTGACGGAGACCCTTCCGGGGAGCAAACGGATCATGGCGTGCACGGTGCGGATGACGTTGGTCGTGGCGTTGGGGATGGCTGGGATGGTGGCGGGCAGTCTGCCAGCTGCGGCCCAGCAGGGGCTCTTCAGCCGCCTCCAGCGGGCCACCAGTCGGGCCTCCAACGGACCTCCGCCGGTCGCCTCCTCAGCGACATTCGTGCCGGGCACCGGGACGGTCGTCGAGATGGTGGGAGATGACTTCGAGGACGAGAACTGGAGTTGGAATTACCGCCATCCCAAGAGTTCCGAAGAGCAGGACAAGCAGGTCCGCAACCCGGTTGGCAAGAGCGTCAACGGCAGGTGGTTTGAGGGGATGAAACGAGGCACGCCCGATGTGGTGAAGCGCGTCGAACTCCCCGCTCCGGGACTGGAGGGGAGCACGCACGGCCTCCTGATCGCCTCGCTCCGCACTGGCATTCCAGGCCGTCCGAGTTACAAGATGGAGCAGGACGACCTGATCTACAACATGCAGCGGAACTTCGGTCAGGGAATCCGGGTCAGTAATAGCCCCAGCGTTGTCACCCGGGTCTATCTGCCGCCGTTCGAGCAGTGGGAGGATCGCAGCGGACCGTCGTTCGGATTCCGATCCGGCTGTTACACCCACGCGGTGATCACCGGCGACGACCATCCGGAGAAGGGCAGGTTCGGCCTCGAGGAATACTGGCCGGGGATGTTCATCTGCTTCGAGAGTTCCCATGACGGTCGCTTCAAGAAGGACAACGCCTATCTGAAGATCCGCGGTGGCCGCAACGGGAACGAGATCCGCGGGCCGGAGATGACCGAAGCGGGCTGGTGGACCCTGGGGCTGTCGTTTACCCCCGACGGGCAGGTGCACTACTACGCCAGCCCCGGAGTCGATGATCTCACGGCGGAGGACCACATCACGTCGCAGTTTCCCTACAACTACCGCACCGAAACGTTGAAGACATTCTTTTACAACGTCTGCACGACCGACGACGGAAAGACCTGGAGCACCCCCTGGGTCGTCGATGATCCGAAGGTCTTTGTGATCACTCCCCTGCCGATCGCCCGGACCAAGTCTGAGAAGACCACCCGCTAAATTTCAGCGCGGGGTTTGAGTCGCGAAGACTGTGTTGCCAGGGCATCGTGTCAGCGGCCTGTGCGGATAAACTCACAGGCCGGCGGCATGACATCGGCCAGTCTGTCCCCTGTGGCACGCTGCGACAGGCGGCCGCCGGAATTCCGCTCCAGGATCAAGGTGGAGGAGATACCGCGATCGGCCCCCTGCCCCTCCAGGCGCACCGTCCAGGAATCGCCGTGGCGCTCCCATGTCCCTTCGGCGAACCGCCCTTGGGAGTTGAAGAGCCAGGAGCGGATCTGACCACGTTCTGGATCCCAGCCGAGAATTTCGGTGATCTCCCGACTGCCAGGGGAGACTGCCGGGAGGAGATCGGGGATCCCCGTCGCCTCGGTAGGTGGTTGGCCCACCGGATCAGTCGCCACGCTATGGCTGCGGATCAGGAACGCCCCCCCCTCGCTCCAGAAGGCTCGGATGGAGGCGGTGACGCCGTCGCCATTGTCTTCCCAGGAGCCGACGAGCCAGCCGAGGGCCTCGAGGGGGTGCGGAGGAGTTGCCAGGGAGGGCTCGAGTGGCAGAGATGACTCGCGGACACTCTGCAACATCCACCGGCCCTCTTCCCGGGTGACGACCGCCGAGAGACGGCTGCGGGATTTCTCTGAGTTCGCCGCGCCCGAAAAGGCCAACTGCGTCACTGCATCGACGACTGCAACATCGTCGCGGAGCAGTCGGATCGACTCGATGTCGATGTCAATCGTGGTCTCGGCATCGGTGTGGAACAGCGTCGTGAACACCTCCTCGACGGCCCCGCGGCCCCTGGTTATCTCTCCCGAAGCCAGATCGACACTCTCGCCTCCGCGGCTCCAGTGTCCGGCCAGTGCCGCGGCATCGTGGCGGTTATAGGCCGCGAGGTAATCACGCATCATGCCGCTGATCTCGGCGAGGGCCGCAGCGGTGCCGACGGCCATCAGTTTCGGCCCATCTGCCGGCGGCTTGGAGGGGAGCGCCGCTCCTCCGGTGAGATCGCCAAGCAGCCGGGGCATGGGGGCGTGACGGGGAGGCGTGAGCAGCGCTGCGAGGGCTGCCGCGGGGCGGGCGGGGGGCGGTGCGGTGGCCAGAGTCCCCTCGGCACCGCTGCGATCGCGGAGCGGCGTCGCGCTCTCCATGTCGCTGATCCGCAGTGGCTGAGGCTTGCGGATGACAACGGGAATGGAGCGCGTTGCACGCTCGACTGCCGTCGCACTCTCGACTGCCGTCGCACTCTCGACTGGAATCGGTGACGACAACACCTGCGGGGCACGAACCTGATTGGCCGGCGGAGCGCAGCCGGCCACGGCCGACCAGCCTCCGGCTACCACCAGCAGGGTCCCTGCGGATCGCGATCCCGGTCCCATCCTTGCCGACAGGCCAAGTAGTGCCCCCACGATCGCCCTCCCTGTTGATGTCCAATCCTTCCGCGGGCCGACCCTGGCCCTTGGCAAACGCTCGCTCAGAATACCCCACCACCCCTCCGGCAACCGAGCCCATTCCGCCACGTTCGGCGTGCTGGCGCAAGGGAGCGGCCCGGCCATCCCCGTGAGATGACCGGGCCGCCCGGTGTTGTGGCCAGTGTTGTGCCCCTCTGACGCGGCCGAGAAGCGTCAGTTGGCGTCGGCGGTCACTCCCTTGAAGTCGTCGGTGCGGAACGGCGTCAGCGGGAGCCCGGCCCCGGAGTACATGTTGCACTTCGGGTTGTCGGCCCAGGCATAGCGCACCGAGACCGGATCGGTCACCCCCTCGGCCGAAACCTCGATCCGCCCGTCGGGGAGGAGGGTTGCCTTCCCGGGGACGAACGTGTGATCCGCGCTGGCGATCGTGAAGCCGACGGGCTCATTGACATCAAATGGCCTCCAGCCGCCGTCGACGTGGTCGAAGGCGAGAACGATCTTGTTACCCTGCTTCTCCATCCCCTTGTAGAGCGGGCTGTGGAAGGGGATGCCGGCCACATGGTACGTCTCGGCCAGCGCCCAGCGGGCCAGACGCTTGCCGACATCCACCTTGTTCTTGGGATGGATGTCTTTGCCTTCGCCGATGTCGATGATCACGGCCTCGCCGGTGTTTGGCAGGGCCTTCATCGTCATCGTCTGTGCCTCGCGGAGCTCGGCCCAAGCACTCTCACCCGGCTGCGTCTGTTCGGCGTTGAAGTCGGCCAACTGCACCCAGTAGAAGGGGAAGTCGCCCACTCCCCACTCCTCGCGCCACGACTTGATCATGAAGGGGAAAAGTTCGCGGTACTGGTAGGCGCGGCCGGCGTTCGATTCGCCCTGGTACCAGATCGCCCCCTTGATCCCGTAGCCGATCGACGGCGTGAGCACGCCGGAATGGATATTGCCGGGACGGTGGTTGCCAAACATGTTGCCGTCGGGATTGCCCGGCTGCTGGGGCGGTTGCTTCCCTTCCGCCTTGGCTTTTTCTGCCGCCGTCTTCCATTCCACCATCGCCTTGTCGAAAGCCGCCTTCTGGGCCGGGTACTCGCTCTCAATCTGCACCCAGCGATCGACCAGCGGCTTGAAACGCGGATTGGCGGCGAGTGCACTGCGCTTCACCCAAGCCTCGGCGGCGCTGCCCCCCCAGGCGTTGTTGATCAGCCCCACCGGGACGCCGAGCGTCTGGTGGAGCTGGCGGCCGAAGAAGTAGCCGACGGCGGAGAAGTTGCCCACCGTGTCGGGGGTGCAGGTCTGCCACGAGCCGTTGAAGTTCGACTGCGGTTCCTGCGTGCCGACCTGCGGCACCGAGATCAGCCTGATCTGGGGGAACTTGGCGGTCGCCCGCTCCAGGTCGGCGTCGGTGGAGGCGTTGACGCTCCACTGCATGTTCGACTGGCCAGCGCACACCCAGACTTCGCCGATGAGCACGTCGCTGTAGGTGACGGTGTTTTTTCCCTTGACTGAGAGCGTGTGCGGGCCCCCGTACTCTTTGATCGGTTCCAGGAACACCTGCCATGCCCCGTCGGCAGCGGCGGTGGCGTTGTGGGTCTGTCCGCCGAGGGTCACGGTGACGGCTTCGCCGGGATCGGCCTTGCCCCACACCCGGTTGCGGATGCCCTGCTGGAGCACCATGTGGTCGCCGAACATGTTGTTGAGGGTGACGTCGGCGCGGGCTTGGGGGGCGGGAATGGTGGCCATGCCGATCAAGGCGGCAGCAGTCAGGAGGAGGATGCGTCGCATCGCGAGGGCTCCGGGAGGACGGGCGGCAAGGGGGGCGCATGAGCCCTGGAAGAATCCCCCACCCGTTGCCGCAGAGGATACCCGCTCGGGCGGCACTTCAGAAACCAGGGCGTTTTCACCACATCCCAGGGGAGGTGGGAGAAGGCACGCGAAGGCCCCTTGAGCGCTTGCCGGCGCACTTCTCTGGAGTGATGATGCCCTGCGATCGATCCCCCGCCCTGTCGTCGGTGGCACGAGCGTCACCGCTGGAGAATGGCACCATGGCAGCGACCACAAACACGCCCCGCGAAATCCAGTCAGACAAGCCCCCATCACCGCGCCGTTTTGGGCCGCTGGTGCCGCTGGTAGCGCTGGTGGGGATGGCCGGGGGAGCGGCTTGGTTGTGGTTTGAATCCCAGCCCCGTCAGGTGGCAGAGATCAAGCCTGTGGTGGAGACCGGGCCGGTGACGATCCGCTCCCTCGACGGTGGAGTGTCGGCGGTGGCAGAGCCCGGAACGTCGGGGCCCTCCCCCGCGCTCCCCCCGTACGCCACTGCGGCGCCGGTTGCGGCAGCGGACGAGCCTCGGCAGGAGGCTGCGGTGGCAGTCGACCAAGCAGAGCCCCAGGTGGGGCGCTTCGAGGAGGAGATCGTCCGCTACGAGCAGGCCGATCGGGAGTCGCCACCGGCGCCTGGTGGCGTGGTCTTCGTCGGCGCATCGAACATCCGCATGTGGGACACGCTCGCCGCCGACTTCGCAGGGATGAACGTCGTCAACCGCGGGGTGGGGGGCTGTCGGCTCTCTGAGCTCGCGGGATTTGCGCCGCGGATCCTGAATGGAGCGCAGCCCGCGGTGATCGTCGTTTCGGCCGGAAGCAATGACATCCACGCCGGCGCTTCAGCCGATGAGGTGCTCGCGGCGTTTCGGGAATTGCTGGTGACTGTCCGTCGCGACCACCCTCAATGCCCGGTGCTGTGCCTGGGGATCCTCCCGGCAAAGTCGCGTTGGGAACAGCGGCCGAAGCAGGAGCAGGCCAACGAGCTCCTCCGCGCAGCGCTCGCCGCGGAGGAGAGGGTCGAGTACCTCGATGCCAGCGCAGCATTCCTCGGGACCGACGGGCTTCCCGCCCCGGAGGCGTTCCTCGAAGACGATCTCCACCCCAGTGCCCTCGGCAACGCGCGCCGCGCTGCATCGATGCGGCCGGTGCTCAAGCGGCTCCTCGAACAACGCCTGGCCCCGGTTCCCGCGGCCGGGGCGGAGGCCGCGCCGGCACCAGCCGCCTGATCGGCGTTGTTGCCGCGGGGATGGTGCCAGAGATGCGCCTGGCCCAGGGGATAGAATCTTGGCAAGCGCTGCGGCGCGTGATCACGTGCCAGTCGTCCCCGGGGGAGTCGCTCCATGAGTCAGTCCGATCCGCAGTCCGTCACGAATCGGCCCGCCGCTGCCCTGCCGGGAACGGCGCTGCCGCCATCGCCCCCGCCTGCGGAGAGCGATTTCTTCGCGCGACTCTGGGAGGGACGGTGGCTGGGGTTCCTGCCACAGCAGTGCCGCGAGCCGGTGGCGCGGCTGGTGGTGCTCGGCGCCATCGCGGTGCTGTCGATGTTCGTCTTCGCACCGGCGGCTGACAGCCGTGGCGAGGCCTACATCGAGGCGACGTTTGCGCGCACGCTGGCGGCTCTGGCGGCGACCCGCGGCCTCGACAGCGCGATCTCGCTGGCGCAGAGTTCGGAGGTCAGTTTCAGTTTTGGCCCCGGAGGAAGCCTGGGCATCGGCCAGGCACTCGATCCGGTCAACGACCTCGTCGAGCAATACGGCTCACTGCTTCTCACCAGCACCACGGCGCTGGGAACGCAGCGGGTGGCGATGCAGATCGGCCGGGCATTGGGATGGTGGCTGTTCCTCCCGGCTCTGGCTGCGATCGCTGGGGCTGCGCTGGTGGGAGGGAGCTCGAAGCAGTCGTTGATGGGATGGGGACGGAGGCTGTTTGGTATTGCGCTCTTTGCGCGGCTGGCGATTCCCACCACGGCGTGGATTGATTCGTTGGTGGCGGAGCAATTCCTGGAGAGCGGCTACCAGCAGGCGGCCGCCGCGGTGACAGCCACCACCGAGAAGATCGAGCAGGTGGAGGAGCAGGAAGCAGCGGCGGCGAAGGAGAAGGGCTGGTTCGAGAGCTACAACCCCCTGGAGTACGTCGGGGAGCGGGCCCGAAAACTCTACGACACCCTTGCCCAAGTGGGTGAATCGATCGTCAACCTGGCGATCTACTTCACGATCTCCACGATCGTCCTGCCGCTGGGGACGCTGTGGGTCCTCTCGAGGCTCTCCGGGGCCCTGTTCTCGTCCCGCAGCCCATAGAGTTCCAGAGCCGTCAGCACAGGCACGCCAGTCGCGGGGTGCGGTCGCAACGATTGAGGGGGATAAAGAGCCCCCAGTGGCCCCCCCGTTCACAATCCCCACATGTGAAAATTAGCCTTTCAAAAAGGCTTTTTCAGCGTCAAATGGCCAGTCTCCTCCACCGGGAAGCGGGCGACACGAAAAAACACCAGCCCCGGCACTTGATTGCCGTTTAACTCGACGTAATCTATCCAACTTATCAGGCTTCCGCATGGTTTGGTGGTCGGAGAGAGTGAGGTCTCTTCGACCAACAGGCTGTTTGGGCGGCTCGAGAAAAACCTGCTTTTCCTGTGGTTTCCAGTCCATTTCCGGAGGTGTCAGTGATTCGCAAACTAGTGTTTCGAGTCCTCCCCGCCGTTGCCTTCGCCGTCACGTGCGTGAGCACGTTCGCGGCCGATTGCGGCAACTGTGGTGGTGGGTGTGAGGGTGGCTGCGGCGATGCCGTGGCCTCCGAGGGGAATATGGTCGAGGGTGGTTCGGTCGTGGCCGACGGCGGTTGCGCTCCGACGACCAAGACCGTGTACCAGCGTCAGTACGTGACGGAGATGAAGACCGTCACGTCGACCGAGTACACAACGGAGCAGCGCGAGCGGACCTACACGGTCAACAAGCGCGTTCCGCGGACCGAGGAGAAGAGCCGCACGGTCACCGTGCAGGTTCCCGAAACTCGGAGCCGGACCGTGAACTACACGGTCAACAAGAACGTTTCGGAGACCAAGACCGCCGAGTACACGGTTCAGGTCCCCTACACCGAGTCGGTCGAGCAGACCTACACGGTGAACGTTCCTGTCCAGGAAGAGAAGACCTCCACCTACACGGTGATGGTCCCGAAGACCGAAGAGAAGACGTCGACCTATTCAGTGCAGGTTCCCTACACCGAATCTGTTGAGCAGTCCTACACGGTCAACGTCCCGGTGTCGGAGGAGAAGACCTCCACCTACACGGTGCAGGTTCCCTACACCGAGTCGGTCGAGCAGTCCTACACGGTGATGGTGCCCCAGAACGAAGAGAAGGTTTCGACCTACTCCGTTCAGGTTCCCTACACCGAATCTGTCGAGCAGTCCTACACGGTGAACGTGCCGGTGTCGGAGGAGAAGACCTCCACCTACACCGTCCAGGTTCCGTACACCGAGTCGGTTGAGCAGTCCTACACGGTGAGCGTGCCGGTGTCGGAGGAGAAGACCTCCACCTACACCGTCATGGTGCCCTACACCGAAGAGAAGGTTTCGACCTACTCGGTGCAGGTCCCCTACACCGAGTCGGTCGAGCAGACCTCCATGGTGAATGTTCCCTACACCGAGGAGATGACTGGTTCGCGGACCGTGCAGAAGCGGGTCGCGGTCCAGGGCATGAAGACGGTGCAGGTCCGTGGTGGCCGCTGGGAGAGCCAGCAGGTTGAGGTCGGTGGCGGCGTTGACGCCAACGGCTGCGAGTGTGCCCCCAAGATGTGCTGCAAGCGCGTTTGGGTGCCGACCTGCGAGACGAAGGAAGTGCCGACGGTCTCCTACCAGTGCACGACGGAAGAGGTCCCCTATTCCTACACGGTCCGCAAGTGCCGTCAGGAGCAGCGGAGCCGCTCGATGAACGTGACCAAGTATCGCAGTGAGGAGCGGACCCGCACCTACTCGGTGACGAACTGTCGTCCCGAGGAGCGGACCCGGTCCTACACGGTCACCAAGTACGTGCCCGAGATGAAGACCCGCAGCGTCAACGTCACCAAGTACCGTCCCGAGGAACGCACTCGGTCGTACACCGTGACGAAGATGGTTCCCGAGACGAAGACTCGTAGCGTCAACGTCACCAAGTACCGCTCCGAGGAACGCACTCGGTCGTACACCGTGACGAAGATGGTTCCCGAGATGAAGACTCGCAGCGTCAACGTCACCAAGTACCGCACCGAGGATCGCACTCGGTCGTACACCGTGACGAAGATGGTTCCCGAGACGAAGACTCGCAGCGTCAACGTCACGAAGTACCGTGCCGAGGAGCGGACCCGCAACTACACCGTCACGGTCAACGTGCCGGAAGAGCGGACCCGCAACTACACGGTCACCAAGTACGTGCCGGAGCAGAAGAGCCGGAGCGTCAATGTCACCAAGTACCGCACCGAGACCAAGACTCGGGAGTACACGGTGACCAAGAGCGTTCCCGAGACCATGAGCCGTGAGGAGTCCTACACGGTGATGGTGCCGCAGCAGAAGACCGAGACCTACTCGGTCACGGTGTACGACTGCGTGCCCGAGACGAAGACGCAGACCTACTCGGTCCGCGTTCCTCGTACGGTCACCAAGGAAGTGCCCGTCCAGAAGTGCGTGTCGGTCGCCGTTGAGGTGGCTGTCGAGAGCGCTTGTGGTGGCTGTGGTTCGGCCGGCTCGGCTGGTTCGGCCGGCGGCTGTGCCTCGGGTGACTGTGGCGGCGACTCGGCTGGCTCGTCGGCTGGTTCGTCGGCTGGTGACTGCGGCGGGTCGGCTGCCTGTGGCAGCTGTGGCTCGTCCGGTGGTTGCGGCTCGAAGTGTGCCAAGAAGGGTTGCGGCCGTCGTCGTTGCGGCCGCTGCGGTTGAACCGCAGTGACCTCTGGCCTTCCCGGCCAGAACTGATGTGAAAAAGAGCGGGCCGGACGCCAAGCGTCCGGCCCGCTCGCTTTTGTATCCCGCCCCAGTCAGGCCTAAGCCTTGGCCTGAGCCCTCAGCAGGTCACGGATTTCGCTGAGCAGTTTCTCTTCGTTCGTCGGCTCCGGCGGGGCCGCCGGTTCCGCCACCGCTCCCCCCTTCATCTTCATCAGCCAGCCGAGAAACTTGACGATGAAGAAGAACAACGCGGCGGCCAGGATCAGGAAGCTGACGACATCGGCGAGGAACAGACCGACGGGGATGCCGTCTCCCAGAGGGAGCTTCCAGTCCTTGTAGCTCTGCTCACCAGGGAGAACCACGCCCACCAGCGGCATGATGATGTTCTCGACGAGGCTTTCCACGATCTTTCCAAAGGCGCCGCCGATGATCACGCCCACGGCAAGATCGACGACGTTCCCCTTGAAGGCGAAGTTTTTGAATTCCTCAAGCAGCGAGAAGGCCTGTTTGGTGGGCAGATCGTCGGAGAATGCCATGAAAGGCTCCTGAAAGGGGCAAGGCCAGGGCAGCAGAGCTCTGGCCGGTGGATTGATGTGGCAGGCTATGCGGTGCTGGCTGGTGGCGGCAAGTTACCCCGCGGCCGGTAGGAAGCCTGCCGCCCGGTCGGAGCAGCGTGGTGATCGTGTCGGACGCTTGCAACAAACGCCAGGAAATGTTTGTTTATGGGTATCGCGGTGCACTTGCGCCACGGAGAAGAGTCAACCCGGGAGGGGGAGAGCATGAACTGGCTGGGGAAGCGTCGGATCGACGTTGGCAACCGCTTTTTTCAGAGAATCGTGGATCGCAAAGCCATGGCCCATGTCGCCGTGGCCTTGCTGATGAACGTCTGCTTGGCCGCTTTGGCCCAAGCCCAAGTGGCCATCGACGTCACGAAACAGCCCGTGGTTTCCTCCAAACCCGCTGAGAACGCGCCGGCCGCGAACGATGGCGGAGGGCTCGAGGTTGAAGGGGTGGAGATCGAGGTCGTGGAGATCGACGTCGTCGAGGCCCCCGCAGCGCCGCCGGAACTGGTGGCGGTGATCGAACATGAGGAGGGGGCAACGGTCGAGGCCTTCAACAAGGGGGATGCTGAGGCCCTGGGGAAGTTGTTCATGGAGCAGGGTGAATTGATCGACGAGAATGGCAACCTCTACCAAGGTCGGGATCAGATCACGTCGGTATTCAAAGCCTTTTTCGAGCGTTTCCCCAAGGCCGTCCTGGAGATGGAGGTGACTGGCCTCCGGACAGTCGGCGACAGTTTGGCGATCGAGGAGGGGGTGCGGAGGGTGACCTTGCCAGAGCAGGACACCGCGGCCCAGATGCGGTATGTGGCGGTCCGTGACAAGGTTGGTGACCACTGGCCGATCGCCTCCTACCGCGAATTTTCTGATGATCCGCTGCCGTCGCCCCGGGAGATGCTCCAGGGGGTGTCGTGGCTGGTAGGTGACTGGATCGACGAGAGCCCCGAGGGGCGAACGTCGATTTCCTACCGCTGGGACGAGAGTGGCAATTTCCTTGTCGGCGACTACACGCTCCATGTTGATAGTTTGCAGGAATCGAAGAGCAGCCAGCGGATTGGCTGGGATCCTATCGAGGGAGTGCTGCGGAGTTGGACGTTCGATTCCGACGGCGGATTTAGCACCGGCGAATGGGTTCCTACTGAGTTTGGCTGGGTGGTGAAGAGCGATGCCACGATGCCAGACGGCATCACCGGCACCGCCACGGTGACGCTGACACCGAAGGACGAAGATCATTTCGTCGTCCGTTCCAGCGACCGAATTGTCGGCGGTGTCGACGAACCGGAATTCGAGTTGACGATCGCCCGTCGCCCTCCGCTTCCAGGCGCAGCCGCGGGCACCGGGCAAGCTCTTCCGCCCGATGGCCAGCCGGCAGTCGAGCCGCCGAAGCCTGCGGCAACCACGCCTGGGCCGGCCAAGGCTGTCGAGCAGCCCAAGCCGGCTACCCCGCCCCCCCCGGCGGTCAAGTCCGCGGGGGCAGCTGCGGTTCCGGCCGCCAAGCCGCCGGCGATCCCTGCTGTTCCTCTGAGGCCTGCCCTGCCGGCCGCTCCCCGTCCGGTCGGTCGGTGACGACACCAAGGGAATGAAGCCCTGAGAGTGCAGTTTTTTGAAGCGGTCTGCGGCGCGCTCCCCAAGAAGAAAATAGTCCCCGGGAAGGCCGCAACCGAACGATCCCTTCCCCGGCCACGAATAGACCTTCGGTTTTTCGATTTTTCTCCCCTCCGGTTTTTCCGGAACCCCTTCCACTTGAGCCCCTCCCACTTTAGGTGCCCTCGAATGCGCGCGATGCTTGCGTGTGCCTGTGCGGCGTTGCTTCTGGCCGCGGTGCCCCATGCGGTTGATGCTGGCCCCCCGATGGGGCGTGTTGGTGGTGGAGGCGCTCGTCCTGCCGGGGGGGGCGGTGGCGGCGCTCGGCCGCAGATGCAGCAGCGGCCGCAGATGCAACAGCGCCCTCAGATGCAGCAGCGCCCTCAGATGCAGCAGCGGCCGAGCATGCCGCAGATGCAGCAGCGTCCCCAGATGCAGCAGCGGCCGAGCATGCCTCAGATGCAGCAGCGTCCCCAGATGCAGCAGCGGCCGAGCATGCCACAGATGCAGCAGCGTCCTCAGATGCAGCAGCGGCCGAGCATGCCACAGATGCAGCAGCGCCCCCAGATGCAGCAGCAGGCCCAGCAGCCCAATTTCCAGCGCCCCGGGATGGGAAATATGCAGCGGCCGTCGTTGCCGAGCGCCTCGTCTCGGCCGATGCCCTCTGCTCCCGGCAGCATGGCGCGGCCGGGGATCGGCAGCATGGGGGGCGGGATGAGCCGTCCGGCTCCGGGTGCTTTGGGTTCGGGCGGCATGACGAGGCCGTCGCCCGGCGGTCTCGGTGGCCTTGGCGGCGCGACCCGCCCTGCTCCCGGTGGCATCGGTGGGCCAGGTGGGCTTGGCGGAATCAGCCGTCCAGGCCAGGGCCTGGGGGCCGGCCAGGGGATTGGTGGCCAGGCGACTCGTCCGTTCCCGCAGCCCGGCGGCGGCTTGGGGACCGCCAGCCGTCCTGGTGGCGGGTTTGCCAGTCGTCCAGGCTTGGGGGCCGGAGCCGGTGGCGGAGTTGGCCAGGGGGGCAATCGGCCCGGTGGGATCGGTCCCGGAGGGGCCACAACGCTTCCCGGTCAGGCAGGTGTCGGGAACCGACCTGGTGGCATCGGTGGTGGCGCGGTGGGCGGCGGCAATCGGCCTCTTGGTCCCGGAGGGGTCACGACGCTCCCGGGCCAGGCGGGCACTGGGCTTGGCGGCAATCGTCCGGGTGGCGGTCCGGGTGGTGGTCAAGGGGGTGGTCAAGGGGGTGGTTTCAATCGCCCCGGTGATCGTCCCAGCCTCGGCGGAATCTCAACCAAGCCATCGTTTCCCACTCCCGGCGGCGGCGGTGGTGGCAATCGCCCCGGTGGGATTGGTGGTGGCGGACCAAACACCATTCCTGGTGGCAATCGTCCTGGTGGCGGCGGAGCCACAACGCTGCCTGGTCAGATTGGCGGAGGTGGTGGCAATCGTCCTGGTGGGATTGGCGGTGGTGGACCAAACACCATTCCTGGCGGCAATCGCCCTGGTGGGATTGGCGGTGGCGGGCCGAACTCCCTTCCTGGTGGCAATCGTCCTGGTGGCTGGAATGGCGGGCGGCCCGGCATCGGTGGCAATCGCCCTGGTGGGATTGGCGGAGCCACGACGCTGCCTGGTCAGATTGGCGGAGGTGGTGGCAACCGCCCTGGTCAAGGGGGCTGGAATCAGGGGGGCCGTCCGGGGATCGGCGGCAACCGTCCCGGCGAATGGAACGGCAACCGTCCGGGTGAAAATGGCTGGAACGGCAACCGACCAAACTGGAACGGCAACCGGCCCGGTGGCTGGAACGGCGGCAACAACATCGGCAACAACGTCAACGTCAATAACAACAACAACAACGTCAACATCAACGGCGGCTATGGCGGTGGCTACGGTGGCTGGAACGGCGGCTACGGCAACGGTGGTTGGAACAACGGCTGGAGCAATTGGGGCGCATTCGGAGTCGGCGCCGGAGTCGGAGCGCTGGCCGGCTGGGGGCTCGGCAACAACTATGGCTATGGCGGCTATGGCAACAACTATGGCTACGGCAACAACTACGGCTACGGCGGCTATAGCGGCTATGCCAATGCTTGGAACAGCGGCTTCGTCAATCCCTCCTACGACAACTGGTACAACGGCTGTTGGGGAAATGGTTGGGCGTCTCCCTTGGCCTTCGGCGCGGCCACGCTGGGGATGTCATCGATGGTCAACTCCTGGGGCATCGGCTCGAGTTCGCTGGGCTACGCCACGGCCTATACAAATCCCTACTACGCCACGCAGACGGCGGCAGTGGCCTCGCCCTACGATTACTCCCAGCCGATCGTGGTGAATAATTACGTCACCAGCGACGGTGGCGACTCCTCCAACGCGGCCCAAAACTCGGCGCAGGGAGGAGAGGGGGGCGCCGGTACGGCGGCCGCAGAACTCACTCCGGCGCAACTCGAGGCCAACAAAGCGCTCGATGTGGCGCTGGCGAAGTTCAAGCAGGGGGACTATCCCGGGGCGATTGTGAGCATCGATCAGGCGGTGAAGTCGTCGCCCAACGACACCGTCCTCCATGAGGTGCGTGCCCTAGGGCTCTTTGCGCTGGGCCGCTACGCCGACGCGGCAGCGGCGCTGAATGCCGTGTTGGCGGTGGCTCCTGGTATGGACTGGACGACGATGAGCGGCCTTTATGGCTCAGTCGACACCTACACCGGCCAGTTACGAAAACTCGAGGAATACTGCCGGACGAATCCCACCAATGCGGCCGGCCACTTTGTGCTCGCGTACCACTACCTCGTCGGTGGCCATACCGATTTGGCCGCCGAGGCCTTGAAGGTGGTGGTGGAAAAGCAGCCGGGGGACGTGGTCTCCAAGCGGTTGCTCGAGTCGCTTCTGCCGCCTGAAGAAACCACGCGGCCTGAAGAAACCAGGTCGCCTGAAAAACCCGGGGCCGAGCAGAGGCCGGCCCCTTCCAAGCCGGCCGGAGAACCGCAAGTTGCCGAGCAGCCCGCAGAATCGACCCCTCCGGAAACCGATCTGGTGGGATCGTGGAAAGCCACTGAAGGGGGCAACTCGGTGGTGCTCACAATCGGCGAGGATTCCAAGTTCACCTGGAAGGCGCAGCCGGAAGGCCAGCCGGCAGTGGAACTGTCGGGCACGATTGCCACCGCGCCCGATGCCATCGCCCTGGAGACCGAAAAGCAGGGCACGATGGTGGGCCGAGTGACTTCGCAGGGAGCCGATGGCTTCGACTTCCTCGTCGACGGAGCCCCCAAGGGAGCCAAGCCGTTGCAGTTTCGCCGCGCTCCCCAGTGAGCCCGTGGCGGCAGTCAGCGTGAAAAATCCTTTCAAGCCGAGCGACCGGGGAGGTTGGCATCCCCGCCAGACTTCCGCCCCCCCACCCCCCCTGGGG
>QWOP01000040.1 GCA_003669605.1 Planctomycetota bacterium | reverse complement strand
GGCCAGCCGGCCGTCAACGATGGCAGAAATTCTCCGCCGGTCCTCGGCCGTCAGCAGCGACCAATTCCGAATCAGCCGACCAAGATCGGCAGGAACTGCGCCGCTTTTTGCGCCGCCGGAAACGGTAGACGTGGTATTTCCCGGGGAATACGTGGTAGGTTCGAGTCCTGCCGGTCCTAGTTTTTTTATTTGCCCACTGACTTTTTCCAATCCTGGTGCCCTATGAAGCACATCCTCACCATCGTCCTGCCGTTCCTCCTCGCTGCGCCACTGATGGCCGATAACTGGCCCACCTGGCGGGGACCGCGGCACGACGGCACCGCGACGGCCACCGGAGTGCCGACGGAGTGGAAGGAAGGGCACAACATCGCCTGGCGGACGCCGCTCCCCGGGAAAGCCGGCGCCACCCCCTGCGTGTGGGAAGAACGGATCTTCCTCACCAGCAACGACGGAGACGACCTCGTCGTCATGGCGCTGTCCACCCAGGACGGCGCCGTGCTCTGGAAGAGGACGGTCGGCAGCGGCAACCAGGATGCCCGCGCCGGCGAGGGCAATTCCGCCTCACCGTCACCCTCGACCGACGGCGTGCATGTCTGGACATTCTTCGGCACCGGCATCCTCGCCTGCCACACCGTCGACGGAGACGAGGTCTGGAAGTGCGACGTTGGCGAGCGGTTCGGCAGGATCGACATCCAATTCGGCATGACATCGACCCCCGTCCTCGACGGCGATGCCCTCTACCTGCAACTGATCCACGGCCCGATGAAACTCGACGACCAGACCCGCACGGGGAAGGTCGTGAAACTCGACAAGACCACCGGCAAGACCATCTGGGAAGTGGAGCGGACAACCGACGCCCAGTTCGAATGCAAGCACTCCTACGCTTCTCCAGGGATCTACCGCGACGGCGACCGCGAATTCCTCGTCGTGCACGGCGCCGACTGCACCACCGGCCATGCCCTCGGTGACGGCCGGGAGTTGTGGCGGTTCGGCCATCTCAACGGCCCCACCGGCACCAATCCCAAGCCGCACGACCCGACCTTCCGCTTCGTCGCCTCGCCAGGAATCGTGCCCGGATTGATCGTCGTCCCCACGGCCAAGGGGGGCCCTACCGTGGCCCTCCATGTCAGCGACTCCCTGGCCGGCGACTGCTCTGAGAAACAGGAAGTCATCGGCTGGGTACAGCCGCGGACACCGGACGTGAGCACACCCCTCATCAACGACGGCCTGGTGTGGCTGCTACACAACGACGGCAAACTGCAGTGTCTCGACGCCGCCACGGGGGAGGAGCTGTGGTTCGAACGGACGCATACCGGCCAGCACCGCACCAGCCCCCTGCTGGTGGATGGCCGACTTTATTTCGCTTCCAACGATGGCTGGGTATCGGTGGTCAATGCCGGACGGACGTTTGATCTCGTCGGCTCGTTCGAAGTCGGCGAGGCGATCACGGCCTCGCTGATCGTTGCCGACGGAGTGCTTTACGTCCGCTCCTCCGATGCCCTGTACGCCGTCCGCAGCGGGCTCTGATCCGGCCTCAGTCGGGAAAGCGTTTGCTTTTCCCGCTGCGGAGGCCGACAATTCGCAGCGCCCCTCCCCCCGCCACCAGGGCCTTCCAGGCCTCCCTCCCCCGGCGGATCGCTGTCCGATTCCTTCGGAACTCTGCGCCTTTTTCGGCGTCTGGATGCAGCCATGCATTTCCTCTGCGAACCAATCTGCGCCGTGCCTGTCGAACTGCCTGTGGAGTTCACCACCATCCAGGATCTGCTGACTGACGAGCCCGCCTGCCGCGTCCTCTGGGACCTCGTTTCCTCCCAATTCAGCACGAGGAGCAAGTTCCTCGCGATCTGGGCCGGCGTCCGTTACGCCGTCCTCCACCGTGACGAAAGCGGCGCGGTCAACGGCTTTCTCCTCATCACCACCCCGGTGAACTGGCAACTCGATTACGTCGTCGTCTGCGATCGTGCCCGCGGACAGGGGATCGCCTCGGCTCTGGTGCGGACAGCCCTCAACGAAGCCTGCCGCCGTCGTGTCCCGTATGTGATGCTCTCCGCCGCAGCATCTCTTCGCCCCCTCTACGAAGCCTGCGGATTCGTCCCGGTTCCGGCTTCCAGCCTGTCCCCTCCCTCTCCATCCTGATCCTCTTCCACTCCCTTCCACTCCCTTCCACTCCCTCCACGCGAGCCAACCCATGTGCGGCATCATCGGATTTACTGGTGTGGCCGATGCTGCGCCGATCCTCCTCGACGGACTGCGCCGGCTCGAGTACCGGGGCTACGACAGCGCCGGGATCGCCACCGTGTCGGATGGTGCGGTCCAGGTCCGGAAGCGATCTGGAAGGGTCGCTGAATTGGCCCGGGCCGTCCACGACGATCCGCCGCCGGGGTCATGCGGCATCAGTCATACCCGCTGGGCCACCCATGGCCCGGCCACGGAACGCAATGCCCATCCCCATCTCGATGCTGCCGGCGACTTCGCTGTCGTCCATAACGGAGTGATCGAGAACCACTTCCAGCTCCGGCAGCAACTCGAGGCAGAAGGGGTCGAGTTTGCATCCGACACAGACACGGAAGTCCTGGCCCACCTCATCGCCCGCTGTTGGCACGGCGATCTGATGGAAGCAGTCGCTCAGGCCACCAGTGTCGTCAAGGGGACCTACGGCCTGGCGGTCGTCAGTCGCCATGCCCCGGGCGTGATTGTTGGGGCCCGACTCGGCAGCCCGCTGATCATCGGTATCGGCCCGGAAGGACACTTCTTAGCCTCCGATTCCAGTGCGATTGCGGGCCGCGCCGAGAAGGTTGTCTACCTCGACGACCGACAGGTCTGCCAGATCGCCCCGGACCGCTGGACAGTGCGTGACCAAGACTTCCTCACCGTCGAGGCGATCACCCACGACCTCCGGCATGTGGTGGGAGACGGGGACTGCGACTTGGGCGGCTTTCCCCATCACATGCTCAAGGAAATTTATGAACAGCCCGAGACCCTCACCAACGCCATGCGCGGCCGCCTCGACGACGCCAACGCCACCGCCCATTTCGGTGGCCTGAACCTCGACCCACGGCAACTGCGGAATGTCGAACGGGTGATCATGACCGCCTGCGGCACCAGTTACCACGCCGGGCTGGTGGGGGAATACCTGTTCGAGGAGTTGGCCAGAATCCCGGTCGAGGTGGAATACGCCAGCGAGTTCCGCTACCGCAATCCGCCCGTCGATCGCAACACGATCACCCTTGCCATCACGCAGAGTGGCGAAACGGCCGACACTCTGGCTGCCCTCCGCGAGTCGAAGCGGATGGGCCACACCACGCTGGCGATCTGCAACGTCGTGGGGAGCAGCATCGCCCGCGAGGCTGACGGCGGCGTCTACCTCCACGCCGGCACCGAGGTGGGGGTGGCGAGCACGAAAGCCTTCACGTCGCAGGTGGTCGTGCTGGCGATGCTCGCTCTTTACTTCGGACGCACGCGGCATCTCTCCGCATCACGCGGAGAACAGTTGATGCGCGAACTCCGCGGCTTGCCCGCGGCCGTCCGCGAAACTCTTCGCTGCCACGATGCTGTGAAACATGTGGCCAGACGCTATGCACACGTCCGCAACGTGCTCTACCTGGGGCGGCAGGCCCTCTACCCAGTCGCCCTCGAGGGGGCGCTGAAACTGAAGGAAATCAGCTACATCCACGCCGAGGGCTACCCCGCAGCAGAGATGAAGCATGGGCCCATCGCGCTTGTCGATGAGGAGACTCCCAGTCTGTTCCTCGTGCCCCGGGGACAGGTGTTCGACAAGGTGATGTCAAACATGCAGGAGATCAAGGCCCGCCGCGGCCCGGTGATTGCCATTGCCAGTCCGAACGACCATGACGTGGCGAGCGTCGCCGACGACGTGATCCCGATCCCGGACGTCGCGGAATGGCTGCAGCCGATCGTGGCCGCGATTCCATTGCAACTTCTGGCCTACGAGATGTCGGTTCTCCGCGGCTGCGATGTTGACAAGCCCAGGAACCTTGCCAAAAGCGTGACCGTCGAGTGACTTCGTGTCTCACCCCAAGCCGCAGACGATGCGTTCGGCCAGCGCGTCGGCTGCCGGCGGGTGGCGGCGGAGCCAGAGTTCGGGCTCGATCAGTTCCAATTCCATCACCACCCACTCCCCCTTTCGGTCGCGGACCATATCGACTCGTCCGTAGGAGGGAACGGTGGCACACGCCGCCAATGCCTGCTCGGCCAGGACGATCTGCTCCGGTTCGGGCTGGCAGGGATGGACGGTGCCGCCATGGTCGTCCTGAACGCGAAAATCCCCCTCCTTCGCCCGCTTGGTGAGGGCGTGGGTAAAGCGGCCGCCGACGAGAACCAGCGTGTCCTCGCCATGGGTGACGATGCCAGGCTCGAATGGCTGGACGAGAAACGCCTCTTCGGCGAGCAAGCCGCTGATGAGCGGCTCAAGGGGGGGGGCCGATTGCCGGTTGAAACGGTGGGTGTGACGGGCGCCTCCGGAGACAGCCGGCTTCACCACCCCCTCCTCCCACCCCTCGGCCGCGAGGATGGCCGCGAGCCCGGCGGCACTCCCCCGCTCGACAAACCGCGTGGGCACCACCGGCACGCCGCGGAGAGCGAGGTCGGCGAGGTAGTGCTTGTCGAGGTTCCAGCGGACTGTGGCGGCGTCGTTGACAAGCTGCGTCATCCCTGCCACCCGATCGAGCCAGGTGGCAAACTCTGCCTGCCGGTCGAAGTAGTCCCAGGTGGTGCGGAAGACCGCGGCACGGAACCGCCGCCAATCGATCTTGGGGTCGGCCCAGTCGACCCGCGCAGCCGATACTCCCCGCCGCTTGAGACTCTCGATGAGGAGGCGGTCGTCGGCGAGGATGTTGCCCAGGTACCAGTCGTCCGCCGCCGCCACCGCCGCCGTCCAGCGGCGGTCGGTGAGCAGCGCCACATCCACCCGCTGACCGGCCAGGTCGGTGACACCCACGCGGCCGGACAGCGGACTGTTGACCGGGGCAACGTGCGTCACCACTCCCCGACCGCCTGGCCGTCGGCCGGGTGACAGACATTTGCCCAGGTGGTCGGATCGATGTCGCCCGAGACGCTGCGGACGCTGGCATCGCCGAGTCCGACGCTCATGCCGCCGTAGTGGGGAGTCTGTGCCCGCGACGAATCACAGCCCCGGATCCAGTGGGGAGCAGCCTGAAACACCGAACAGGCCGTGTAGCCGCGGGAGGAGGGAGTCTGTGAGGTCTCGTTGATGCAAAACGTGGGGCGCCAGCGGCTGTTGGAATCGGACCACAGGTTGCCGTTGGTGCTGGGGTCGTCGACAGTTCCGCTGGCGCCGCAGGTGCCAAACTTCTCCGCCAGCAAGACGGTGCTGGTGGTGCCGTCGGGGAGCGACTGCGGGAGCCGCGAGTTGCCCTGCACCCGCTCCTCGGGCGTCGCCGCCAGTGGGTTGCCGAAGACGTTGTAGTTGACGGCGTAGTTGCCCACGGCCCATTGATTGGCGCCGCCGCTGGTGGTCGCTCCCAGGCCACCGGGGCTCGAGGCCTCCGAGGCACAGAGGAAGGTGGGGATGGAGACTGAGTAGACCGTGCCCGCTCCCGGGGCATTGGCAACCGGCGTATAGACCGTGCGATTGGCAAGATCGAAGAGGGTGTTGTGCTCGATGTACGGCAGCAGCCAGTCGAAGGCGGTGAAGCCAACCGCACCGCGGTAGGAACTGCCGGCGACCGTGATCGGATCGCGGCTGGAGGGAGCCGCCAGCGGTGGCAGGGCCCGCTTGGCGTCATTGATCAACTGCAGCGAAAGCCCCAATTGCTTCATCTGGTTTTTGCACCCCATGCTGCGGGCCGCCTCTCGGGCCGCCTGCACCGCCGGGAGCAGGAGCCCCACCAGCGTGCCGATGATGGCGATCACAACGAGGAGTTCGACAAGGGTGAAAGCGCGGCGAACGGGAATGGGACGCGACATGATGGTCTTCCTCGGGGAGCGCTGGCAGCGGGCGACGGCGCCCTCCGGGCCGCCTGGCCCGGTTGCTGCACTGGAACGCCAACGGCGGTGACACCCAAGAAAGGGCCATCACCGCCGTCAGACTGGCGAACCAGTGGGTTTGAGCCTACCCCGGCTGCCATCCGATCGCCATCGTGGTCTGGTCCTGCACGTCGCATGCCAAGGCACTGATCAGGCACTGGTTCATGGGACGCAAACTGTTGCCAAGAAAGTGCTTGCGCGCCACAAAAAGGCTGGCGGACACCAGTCAGAAATTACGGAAGTGCGCGTCGTCGGCATCGGCCAATCCGGACCGGTCCTCAGGCATCACGATCCGCCCCGGCGCCCGGTTGACCACCGGCCGCGGAGTCGGCTCGCCACCATGCCCACCATGCCCACCATGCCCAACACGTCCATCGTGGGCTGACTGCCGCCGGGCACTGCTGGGCGGCGGTCTGTGGCTGCCTTGTTGGGTGGCAGGCTTCTGGCTGCCGCGCTTCTGAGACTGCGTGCTGTAGTCCACTGCAGATCTGGCGATCAGGTCACGGAGGTCGGCAACCGTGTCTTGCATGATGCGGGCCTGCCGGTCGAGCTCCTCAGCCGCGCTGGAAGTCTCCTCGGCGCTTGAGGCGCTGTTGTGGGTCACCTTATCGACCTGGGTCATGGCAATCCCGACCTGCTTGATCCCCTCGGCCTGCTCCTTGGCAGCCATGGCGATCTCGGCCACGAGGACATCAGACGCCGCCACACGGTCGGCGATCGCCCGCAAGGCGCCGCGGACATCGTCGCAGGTCCGGGCCCCGCGCTGCGTACTCCCGATGGCAGCCTCGATCTTGGTGGCTGTCTCGCGGGCCGCCGCGGCGCTGCGCTGGGCTAACGATCGCACCTCATCCGCCACCACCGCGAATCCCGCGCCGGCCTCGCCGGCCCGTGCCGCCTCGACCGCGGCGTTGAGCGAGAGAATGTTGGTCTGGAAGGCAATCTCGTCGATGTCCTTGATGATCTTGGCGACATCAACGCTCGACGACTCGATCGACTGCATGGCAACATGCATCTGTTCCATTGTCTCGCGGCCGCTGTCGGCAGCAGACCTCGCCTGGGTGGCGTAGTCTTTGGCCCGCGAGGCATTGTCTGCCGTGCTGCGGATCATGGCCGAAATCTGCTCGAGTGCGGCGCTGGTCTCGGTGACTGTCTGCCCCTGCTCGCTGCAACCGTCGGCCAGCGAGCGACTGGCAGCGGAAAGCTGCCCCGAACTGGATGCCGTCTGATCGGCGCTATCCTGGAGTGCGTCAGCGATGCCGGAGAGCGTGGAGTTGGTGCGGTCGATGCCGGCCTGAATGGCGTCATTGATCGACGCCAAAGCCCGCTTTGTCGCCGAAACCGTCGTCCAGCCGATCAGCCCTCCGAGTCCCACCAGTGCCCCGAGAGCCGGGATGATCGTCAGCAGGCTGAGGAGGACACGGCCCCTGGCCTCGTTCATGCTCTTTTCGGCGAGGCGCGTGTTGTAGGCGATGTCCCCCTGGAAAGCTTTGAGGCATTCAGCCCCGGCGGGGTCGACCTCATCCACGAGCCAGGACTGCGCTGCGTCGCTGCCTTTGGACAGGTCGCGATTGCCTGCCAGTGCCAGGGTGATCAGCCGGTCGGCCTTCTCGTGAAACAGGCGTCGCTTGGCACGGGCCGCAGCGAACAGCCGGCCATCCTCGACGTCGGAAACGAGCGATTCGTAGGCGATCTCGGCATTGTCGCCGTCGGTCTTCGCCGATTCGTAGTCCCGTTGGGCGATGGCGATGGCAGTGGCTTCTTCGAGCATCACGCACCGCCGTGCCGACCGGACCGCCACGGTCACGTTGTCCTTGACGAGGCTCAGAGCCACCATCGAGGGGACGGTGTTCTCGGCGAGGTTCGTGACGCTGTGACTGAGCCCCAGGATGAGCCACAGGCTCAAGATCCCCAGTCCAACAGCGAGCGTCACGATGGCAAGAAAGCCGAGCGCAATCCGTCTGGGGGTGGCGGAGGTGTTCATCGGGAGCCCCACTGCTTCGCGGTCCCGATCGTGGGGACTCCGTAACGGACTTCCATGGGCAGCGAGCCATTCCCGACCCCCGCTGCCGGCTCCGCGGGCGTGGTGTCGCCGTCCGGAGAGAGCGGCCTGTAGGCCGTGACGGCAAGCGCCCCCCCCTCCTCTTGGTCCTGCTGCCAGGCCAGCCAAAAGAGCCCTCCGGCCACTGCCGCCACCGGCAGCAGGGCCCACTGGGGCTTCGGGCCCCAGAAACCGTGCGGAAAACCAGCCATTGTTTGCCTCCACTCACTCGCCGGAACCAGCTCACTGCCGTCGGCCAGAAAAATCGGTCTGGGAGTTCGGCGTCGCACCTCGCGGGCTCACAGCCCACCAGGAAACCTAGGCCACAAAGCCCCCACCGGCAAACTGCCGGGCTGCAAAGCAGAAGAAAGCCTGCCCTCGCCCCGCCTGCCCAGCCGGCGGGGCTGCGGGGCAGAAGAGCGGCCGCCGAAGCGCGAGGCTATACTATGCTGCGGGTTCGAGGGGGATGCCTGCGGAATCCGGTCTGGTCCTCCCCCCATTCTTTTCCCTTACCCGCCCGCACACCCGCCATGACCGCCCCCGCGTTCAAGCAGATCCAAGTCACCCACCACGGAGAAGTGGCAATCGCGAGGCTCCTTGGGCGGAGACTGATCGATGGCGCACCGCTGGACGAACTGCGGGCCGAGTTGCTGCAACTGGCCGAGCGGGGCCGGGGGGTGAGACTGCTGCTCGACTTCGGCGCGGTGGAATTCCTCTCCAGTTCGATGCTCGATGCCCTCGGGCAACTCCACAGGACGCTCGTTGCATCCGGAGGCAAACTCAAGGTGTGCCACGCCAACCAGCAGATCGTCGAAGTCCTGCGGATCACCAATCTCACCCGGCTGTTCTCAGTCCATGACGACACGACAGAAGCGCTGGCAGCCTTCTGAAGTTGCATCTGCTCCCGCTCCCAGAGCGAGCAGCGGTCTTTCTGGGGGACTATACTTGTCGTCTCTCATCCACCTTCAATCCACTTTCCGATTCCCCCTTTCCCATAGCATGAGGTCAGCCGTCGATGAGTGACGCATACCGCAGGTTGGACGTCTCCAAGCAGGGCACGACGGAGGTTGCCAAGTTCAAGGACAAGAAGATCCTCGACGAGACGGCCCTCGACGAACTGCGGGTGGAGTTGCTGCGTCTGATCAATGACCGGCAGGGCCTCGACCTCCTCCTCAACTTCCAGAACGTCGAATTCATGTCGAGTGCCGTCCTCGGCCTCCTCGGCCAGATCCACCGCAAGATGGGCACGCTCAAGGGAAAACTGAAGATGTGCAGCATCCACCCACAGATCTACGAAGTCTTCAAGCTCACCAACCTCAATAAGTTGTTCTCGATCCACAAGGATGAGGCGGAGGCCTTGGCGAAGTTCTGAGCCAGTTCCAGGCTTGAGTTCTAGGCTTGAGCATGGCGATCGTGTCTTGAGCATGGCGATCGTGGCTTGAGCATGGCGATCGTGGCTTGAGCATGGCGATCGTGGCTTGAGCATGGCGATCGTGGCTTGAATTCCCCGACCGCCCAGCGGGGCTCTCCCCCATCATCTCTCCCAGAGTGGCTATGAGCGAAACTTCGTCCCCTGGGCCAGCCCCGTTCAGGCCCCGCCGTCCCGTCGATGTCCTCATCGCCGAGGACAGCCGCATCCAGGCAAAAATGCTGGAGAAGCGGTTGGTGGATGCAGGCCACTGCGTCCGCTGGGCGATCAACGGCCAAAAAGCCGTGGAACTGCTCCGGGAAAAACGCCCCGAGATCATCATCTCCGACATCGAAATGCCGGAGATGAACGGGTATGAGTTCTGCAAGATCGTCAAGACCGACCCCTCCTGGCAGACGATCCCCCTGATCCTTCTCTCCTCGCTCTCTGATCCCGTGGACATCATCCGCGGCCTCGAAGCGGGGGCCGACAACTACGTCACCAAGCCGTACGAGCCTGAATACCTTCTCGGCCGGATGGAGTCGCTCCTCGATACGCCGCTGAAGGCGGAGTCGCCGGTGCCGGGTTCGGAGATGGAGGTGACGATCGCCGGGCAGAAGTTCAAGGTCCAGGCAGGACGGCAGCAGGTCCTCAACCTCCTGGTGTCGATCTTCGAGAACGCGGTGACCAAGAACAAGGAATTGATCGTCACCAATCAGTCCCTCTCCGTGGCCCGCGACTCCCTCCAGAAGACCAACGCCGAATTGACCGTCGTCAACGAACAGATTGACCGCAGCAATAAGCGGATGACGCGAGATCTCCGCGCGGCGGCCAAGGTGCAGCAGTCGCTGCTCCCGGCCAAGGCGATCGAGGTCCCCTGCGCGACGGTCTCCTGGAAGTACGTGCCCTGCAACGAACTCGCCGGCGACTTCCTCAACATCTTCCCGCTCGATGACGAGCATGTGGGGATGTTTGTCGTCGATGTCAGCGGACATGGCGTGCCGTCGTCACTGCTGGCCGTGACCGTCGGGGCCTTCCTCACCAACAGGGTCTCCGATTCCTCGCTCCTGATTCGCCCCGGAAAGGATGGAGGGCCGCCTCAGGTCGTGCCACCGGCCGAGGTGGTCACGCAACTCAACAATCTCTTCCAGGCCGACAATCAGGCCGGCCTCTATTTCACCATTCTCTACGGCGTCCTCCACGCCCCCAGCGGGCTGCTCCGCTTCGTGTCGGGCGGGCATCCCCCGCTGCTCTACGTTCCCAAGGATGGCCCCTTGAAGCTCTTCGAGGTGGAGAGTTTTCCGGTGGGATTCGTGCCCGACGTGGAGTTCACCGAGGAGACGCTGCAATTGAAGTCCGGAGACCGGGTCTACTTCTACTCCGACGGTGTGCCGGAGGCGATGGACGAGAAGCTTGATCAACTCGGCAATGAACGAATGACGGGGCTGGTGGAATCGCTCCGCGGGCAGTCGGTGGAGACCAACGTCACAAAACTTCTGGAATCGGTGCAGGCGTGGTGCCAACCGAAGGGCCCACTCGACGACGTCTCGATTCTTGGCGTGGAGTGGAACGGCAAGGAGCCCTCTTGAGAGGATTTCCCCGCAGAATGTCCCCACAGAATTTCCCCGCAGGACGGCGGGGCGATCCTCTTGCTCTGGCTCCAATCGTGGGGTGGCTTCAGTTCCGCTTCGCCGTCGGGCCGCTCCGCGGGCGATAGGCACTGCAACCGACCCCCTCCACGCGGTCGTAGCCGTCACAGACGCCAAGCATCGTCTCGGCCCCCCCGAGGAACAGGACGCCGTCTGAGCGCACGGTCCGCTGCATCTTCTCCAGGATCGCCGCCCGCGTCGGAACGTCGAAGTAGATCAACACGTTGCGGAGGAAGGCGATGTCGCACGGCGGCACCCCCTGCCAGGGATCGAGGAGGTTCATCCGTCTGAATTCCACATACCGCCGGCAGTCATGCGAGATGCTCCACTTCCCCTGGAGGCGGACAAAATACCGGTCACGCAACTCCACCGGCAGGCCACGGGCCACCTCGATGTCGCTGTAGAGTCCTTCGCGGGCCCGGGCGAGCACCGGCTCGGAGATGTCGGTGGCGAGAATCCGAACCGACCAACCGGCGAGCGCCTCGCGGAAGTGTTCGTTGAGGAGCATCGCCAGGCTGTAGGCCTCCTGCCCAGACGACGCGGCAGCCGACCAGAGCACGAGGTGGCGGGAGACCCCCCGCCGCTTGATCAGATCGGGGAGGATCTTCTTCACCGTCTCAAACGGTGAGCGGTCGCGGAAGAACGAGGTCTCATGGGTCATCATCGCGTTGAGCACATCCTGCTCAAGCGCCGGCTCGCGGGCGCTGCGGAGTCGCTCGACGAGCTGCTCAAAGCCGGCAAATGCCCGCTGGCGAATCACCGGCAGCAGCCGTGCCTCGACGAGATAGGCCTTGCTCTGATCAATGACGACGCCGGAACGACGCTTGAGAAACTCGCGCAGAAAGGAGACTTGTGGGGGCGTGACCTTCACCGCAACCTCCCGGGGATCAATTGCGCCGCCGCAGTCGCATGCCCACCTCAACGCCAAGCGGCCCGAGCGGCAAGACCGCGTCAGCGAGTCCCGCGCGGGCCACATGCCCCGGCATTCCCCAGACCACGCTCGTCGCCTCATCCTGGGCGAGTACCGTCCCACCGGCGGAGCGAATCGCCCCGGAGCCTGCCAGGCCATCCTTCCCCATCCCGGTGAGGACGACGCCGAGAGTCTCACTCCCCCAGACCACGGCCGCGGTGCGAAACAGAACATCGGCCGCCGGACGGCAGGAGTTCTCTGGCGGGGCGTCGGAAAGCTCGGCGATCACCTTCGTTCCCCTGCGAAACACCTGGAGATGCCTCCCCCCCGGCGCCAGAAGGATGTCGCCGGGGTTAACCACTTGGCCGTGAATCGCCTCGCGGACCGGCAGCGAGCAGACCTTCGTGAGCCGCTCGGCCAGATGGCTGGTGAACACCGCCGGCATGTGCTGGACGATGAGCACCGGCACTCCATCGCGGGACACAAACGACGGGAGAAACTCCGCCAGCGCCACCGGACCACCGGTCGACACCGCCACCACCACCGCCGCCACCGACTCCGTCCGCGGCCGGGCTGGCGCCCGGACGACCACCGCCGTCCGCGCCCCCTCGCCAGGCTCTGCAACGCGCCTGCGGAACTGCTTGAGTTTCGGGATCACTTCCTCACGGATCCGCTCAGCGACCTCCGCCGGAGACGAACCCTTCGGTTTGCCGACGTAGTCGTTGGCGCCGGCAACGAGGGCCTCGAGGGCCACTTTCGCCCCCCGCTCGGTGAGCGTCGAAAACATCACCACCGGGAGTCGCGGCTGGATCCGGCGCAGTTCACGGAGCATCGACAGGCCATCCATCACCGGCATCTCGACGTCGAGTAAAACGATGTCCGGGGCGAGCTCGGCGATCCGCGTCAGACCCTGACGGCCATCCACGGCAGTCCCCACCACCCGCAACTCGGGGTCGGCCGAGAGCGCTGCGGAAACCACGCCACGGATCGCCGCCGAGTCATCGATCACGAGCACCCGCAGTGGCGCCTCACCGGCCACGATTCCTGGAGTTCGTCTGCCAGGGGTTGCTGCAACAGGAGCCGCCACCTTCAAACCCAGGTAGGGAAGTGCCTCGGCGATCGCAGTGGCGGTGAACGGCTTGGCGACAAAGCCCCCCGCCCCCGCCCCCAAGGCGAGGTCGATCCGCCCTCGGTCCTGCTCCCCCGACACCACCAGCAACGGCACCGCCTTCCAGACCCGATCGGCGCGCATCCGGCGGATCAATTCCTGACCGTCCATCACCGGCATGTTGAGATTGACGGTGACTAAGTCGGGCAGGCCGATGCGGGCCAGCGCTTCGAGCGCTTCGCGGCCGTCGGCGGCTTGATGGCATTCATACCCCAAGTCGCCAAACACCTTGGCGAGGATGCTGCGCACCGGCTTGGAGTCATCGACGACGAGGACTTTCAAACGATCGGCTCCCGGTTGTGCCGCCGGCAGATGGTGGTCAGTTGCGGTACTCCTCCACCAACCGCTGCAGGTTCTGCGCCATCCGGGCCAGTTCCTGACTGGAGAGTTGGGCGTTGGTGGCCCCTTCGGCCGTGTTTTGCGCAGCCTGGGCCACCTGACCAATGTTCTGGGCGATCTCTGTCGAACCAGCCGTGGCTTCGCCGATGTTGCGGCTGATCTCGCTGGTGGTCACGCTCTGCTCCTCCACCGCCGCAGCGATCTTCGTCTGCAGTCCGTCGATCTTCTCGATCACCGCCACGATCTCGGCGATCGCCGTCACCGCCCGCGACGTGTCGGCCTGCATGGCCTCGATCTTCGAACCGATGTCCTCGGTGGCCTTGGCGGTCTCGCGGGCGAGATCCTTGACTTCGTTTGCCACCACCGCAAAACCCTTGCCTGCCTCGCCGGCCCGGGCGGCCTCGATGGTGGCGTTGAGGGCGAGGAGATTCGTCTGCTCGGCGATCGAGGTGATGACCTTGACGACCTGCCCGATCTCTCCGCTGCTGCTTCCCAGCCGGTTCATGGTGTGCGATGTGGCCCGGGCCATATCGACTGACTGCCGCGCGACGCCGGCGGCATCCTGGGCCGAACGGGCGATCTCGTAGATGCTCGCGACCAAGTTCTCGACGCTCGATGACACCGTCTTGGTGTTGGCACTGACCTGCTCTGCCGCGGCGGAAACGAGGTTCGCCTGGGCGGTCGTCTCCTCGGCGGCGGCGCTCATCTGCTGGCTGACGCTGGTGAGCTCTTCCGAGGCGCTTGCCAGGGTGTGGGTGTTGTCCTTGATCCCTTCCACCAACGCCGCCTGACGGCGTGACGAGCGACTGAAACTCTGCGCGATGCGGGCCGAGAGCAGGGCCACGCCGAGTGTCGTCAGGCCGAAGATCCAGCCTGCAAACCGTTTGAGGAGGGACACCGGCCGCGACACCTCGGCGAGGTCGATCTCGGAGACGATCGCCCACCGCACGTCGTCGTTGCCGGCACCGTCCCCCTTGTGGACCGTCGCCGGCCCCCAGGAGGAGAGCACCGGCATCCCGCGGTAGTCAACCGAATTGGCGGTGCCACTGCCGGCGTTGTCGAAGACGTCCTTGACCGCAGCAGTCTCGACCTTGAACTTCGGATTGCAGATTGTGGTCTTCACGCCGAGCTTGTCGAGAAAGCGGGAATCGGTGCGGAACAGCCGGTCGGGGCCGACGGCATACGTCTCCCCCGTCTCTCCCATCCCCAGCGTCTCGCCGACAACGGTGTTGATCCGATCGAGGGGCAGTTGAAAAGCCACCACGCCCACGACTTTCCGCCCCTCCAGGATTGGCGCCGCAATGAAGCCTGACGGCTGGCTGTAGGAGGGGAGGTAGGGGCCGAAGTGACCGAAGAACACCGCATCGCGGCGGCCACTCGACGCCGCCTGGCGGAAAACCTTCCCCAGTGAGGTATCGGCGTAGGCGCCGTTCCGCAGCGAGGTGGCAAAGTCGACCTCCTTAAAGACCGAGTAGACGATATCGCCGCTCTCGGCATCGACGAGGAACAGGTCGTAGATGCCGTACTTCTTCTGCAGGCTGCGGAGCACCGGATGATGGCGGGCGTGGGCCTTGGAATATGCTGATGCATCGGCCGCAGTCTCCAGGGCATCCTTGGCGCCGAGTGGATTTTCGTTGCGGCGGATATAGAGATCCTGCAGCCAGACGGCGGCGTCGCCGAGCACCTCGGCCAACGGTTTGGCGGCGATCTCCTTGTCATTGCGAGACTTGAACTCGTTGGCAAAGTCTCCGTCGTACCAGCCCTCCAGGTCGCGGCGGGCCCGGGCCTGCTCCTCCTCGGCGACAGCGTCGTCCTGGAGGACAGAGCGGAAGCCGTCGCGGAAATCGCGGATCGCATCGCGGGTGGAGGGATCCTCCGCGAGGACACGGAGCTGATCCTCAAGCCCGGTAAAGTACCGTTCCACCTGTTTGATGGTGATCCCACGAACCACCGTGAGCTGCGTGGCGGCCTGGGCGTCGAGTGCTGTCTGGGCGCTGCGGTACGTGGCGTAGCCCATCAGACCCAGGGGCAGCAGCGAGACGAGCAGCAGCGACAGCAGCAGTGGATTGGTGGCGAACGCCATCAATTCCCAAAACCATCCGCGCCTGTCACTCTCCGCCACCGCCTGCTTGCTGCTCATCGCATTTTCCTTTCGGCTGCCGTGTCACCCAGTCCCGCTATGATCGCTTCGACTCCTAGCAAATGCACGAGCCCGTCGCGGGCGGCATACACCCCCTCGACGCAGTCCCGGCCCACCATTTCAGAGGCCGCCACCGGCCGCTCGATCGCCCCGGCAGGGATGTCTGCCACGTCGGCCAGAGCATCGACGATCAAACTGTAGGCCTCGCCACCGGAGACAAGCACCACATGGATCCCGTCGCCGACCCGCTGGTCGGCCTCGAATCCCAACCGCCGCCGCATATCGATTGCCGGCACGATCCGGCCACGAAGGTTGAGCAACCCGCGGATCGCCTCCGGTGCCCGCGGCACCGGCGTGGTGGGGGGGCCTCGGAAGACCTCCGTCACCGCCGCGGCGTCGACGGCGAACGATCTTCCCGCCACCACGAACGTGCAAAACCTGCGGCTGGCCGCAGCGTGTGGGGCTGAAGACTGGCTGGGGACCGCGGCGGTCATGCGTTCACCTGCCGCGAGGCGGCGGAATCGCCGCGTGGCAGCGCCGCGCGGACATCAATCACCTCAGTCGCCCGTCCGGCCACGGCAATCGTCCCCAACACGCCGCCAGATCGTAGATCGCAGTTGAGCGGTGATGACGGAGCGACGACCTCCAGGATCCGCTTCACCCTCAAGCCGACGTCCCCATGCAACGCCGCCAGGATGACCGCCGTGAAAGAAGGGGCATCGAGCGGGGATGCTGAGCCGACAAGCAGGGCATCGACGTCGGCGATCGCGGTCAGTCGACCTTCGCGGTGAACCACCGCGTGGCCCGCCGCTTGTTGGATCCGCTCCCGCGGGAAAATCTCCAGACGCGCCACATCTTCCAGGGGCACCGCCACCACCCGGCCAGCACCCGACTCACAGACCAAGTAGCGGGCCAGCGCCCCCTCGGCGGCATCCGCCATGCCATCGCCGGCCACCACGGCAGGACGCTCCGGTACATGCGCCGCCTGGGCGATGCCACGGGGATCGAGAATCAGCACCACCGCTCCGTCACCGCGGACCGTCGCGCCCGCGTAGAGCCCAAGCGCGACTAACGCCGACACGATCGGCTTGACGACAATATCTTCGCTGACGGCGACACCATCGACCACCAGGCCGTATTCGTGATCGTCGCTGCGCAGCACGACCACCGTACCGCCAGCAGGAGTGTCTGGTCCGCCGGGCGAGGCGGTGGCAGGAATACCGAGCAGTGGCCCAAGAAACACCAGCGGCAAAAGCCGACCGCGAAGCCGCATCACCGGACTGCCGTCGAGTCCCTCGACCGCCGCAGTGGCGCCCCCGCCCCCCCCGCCAGAGCGCAGCGCGATCAATTCACGGACGGCGGCCTGCGGGATGGCGAACCGCTGCCGGCCGCAGGAGACAATCAGCGCCGGGATGATCGCCAGTGTGAGCGGGATCCGTACCCGCACGGTGGTGCCTGCTCCCGGCTGACTGGCGATGTCGACCGATCCGCCGATGGCCTCGATGTTGGTCCGCACCACGTCCATGCCGACGCCACGGCCAGAGACATCGGTGACCTTGGCAGCGGTGGAGAACCCGGGCTCGAAAATGAACTGCAGCACCCGCTCATCCGAGAGCGCCGCGGCCTGATCGGCTGTCACCAGACCACGGGCCACCGCCTTCTGCCGGACTGCGGTGACGGGAATCCCGCCGCCGTCGTCGCGGATCTCGACGGTCACCTGTCCGCTCTCGTGGTAGGCCCGGAGAAACAGCCGTCCTGCCGAGGGCTTGCCGCGGGCCACCCGGGCCCCTGGCGTCTCGATGCCGTGGTCGACAGCGTTGCGGACCAAGTGCGTGAGCGGATCACGGATCGTCTCGATCAACGAGCGGTCGAGTTCGGTGTCAGCACCGTCGATCTCGAGTGTCACCTCCTTGCCGCACGTCACGGCTAGGTCGCGGACGATCCGCGGAAACTTGCTGAACACCTGTTCGATCGACTGCATCCGCGTCTTCATGGCGGCAGCCTGGAGCGACGCGGTCACCGAGTCGATGCGGTGGACCACCTTGAGCAGTTCGGGATGGTCGTCGCGCGCGGCCGCGGCTGGATTGCGGACGGTCGACTCCAATTGATTGCGGGCCAGCACCAGTTCGCCAACGAGATCGACAAGCGACCCGAGCAGACCGACATCGACACGGATCGTCTGCTCAGCAACCGCAGGCTTCTTCGACCGCGGGACGGCGGGCACGGGAACCGGAACCGTGGCTGGAGGCCCCCGCTCTCCTTTGATAGTTGGAGCGACGGCCGCAGCGGCTGGCTCAAACAGACCAGGGGCCTGCCCGGCAGCGGTCTTCTCCTGCAGGGGCTCCGCGACAACAACCGGCTCCGCGACAACAACCGGCTCCGCGACAACAACCGGCTCCGCGACAACAACCGGCTCCGCGACAACAACCGGCTCCACAGCGACCGGGGGTGGGATCTCCGCCGCTGCGACCACGGCGACCGGGGGGAGGCTGGCCGGGGGGGTCAGGCGGGTGACGACAACGCCCCCGTCGTCGCGGCGTCTGGCGACCGCCTCGTCGGCGATCCGGGAGAGCGACTGGGAGAGGTCGTGGAAGTCCTCGTCCCCTTCGGCACCTGTCTTTTCGATCCGATCGAGGATCGACCGCACCGCATCGACGAGCGTCAGCAAGGCGCCGGTGACATCGTCGTCGAGTTCGATCTTTCCGTCGCGCAACTGCCCGAGGAGGTGCTCACCGCTGTGAGTAATGGCGCCGAGCTTCGCAAAGCCGAAGAAGCCGCTGGTACCCTTGATCGTGTGGACGGTGCGGAAGATGCTCGAAAGGAGTTGAGAATCACGGGGATTCTCTTCCAACGCCACCAGGTCACGATCGAGTTGATCGAGATTCTCCGCCGACTCGACGAGAAATTCACGCACGAATTCTTCGTTGTCGTTCATGGTACGGCCGCCGGATCTTCCCCACCTGTGCACCATCACCCGTGGCCCATCTGAGGGCAGTGGTGTACCCCCTCCACTAACATACCTCCGGTTTTCCGGCGTTCACTCTGGAAGGGGCCGAGGATCGGATGGCAACGATTCCACCCCCTCTACCCCCGGGGAGCCCCCCTCGCATGCCATTCCCCGCCCCTTTGCTATCCGCCCTGCGGCTCCGCTGCCCGCGGTGTGGCCGCGGCAGGCTGTTTTCCGGCTGGTTTCGCATGCATTCCCGCTGCGGCACCTGCGGACTCGATTTTCGCCGTGAACCGGGGTTCTATCTGGGGTCGATCTATCTCAACTATGCGGCCACGGCCCTCTCCACCGGCGCCCTGTTCGGCGTGCTGGTGCTGGCCCTGGAATGGTCCCCGGAGCGGGCGCTGGCAACCTGCTTGGCGGTGGCGGTGATCCTGCCGCTGCTGCTCTTCCGCTGGGCCCGAAGTTGCCTCCTGGCGATCGACAGTACGGTCAATGCCGAGACCCCCGTCTCCGGCTCCGCCGCAGCCAGTGATCCCAACAGCACCCCGACGCTCTCCGCCGCCCAACTCTCCTCTTTCCGGACCAACGACGCGCAGGCGGGCTGTGCGATGGGGATCGCCCTAACGCTGATCCTCCTCTTTGGCCTGACGATGGCAGCGGCAACGCTGTGGTTTGCGATCGGCACCGGCGACGCAGATGACCAGGGGCAGTTGGAGCCAGAGTGAAAATCCTGGCGTCAGCGGGCCAGTCTGATCGAGCCGGTCTGATCGGGTAGACTGCCGGCCGGGTCGGAGAGCGTTGTCTGTTTTTCCACCTCCCTCCCCTCCGCGCCTCAAGCGCGGATCCTGTCCTTCCAGAGGAGACCGACATGCTCCGCTTCCGCCTAGCCCATCTGGTCGCCGCCGCACTGCTCTCCTGCCCGATCGCAAGCCTCCATGCCGAGGAGGGGGGGCCTGCCGACCTGCTGCCGAATCTCGGCTCGATCGAGCGCCTTGACCCGCGTTTCGATGCCCTGGTTCCAAAAGATGCCGTGATCGAGGTCTTGGCCAGTGGTTTTGAGTGGGCGGAGGGGCCGGTGTGGGTCAAGAAGGATGGCGCCGTCCTCTTCAGCGACATTCCCCGCAACCGGGTCAACCGCTGGAAGCAGGGGGAAGGGCTGTCTGTGTACCTCGAACCCGCCGGCTTCACCGGCCCCAGTGCCTACGGCAACGAGCGCGGCAGCAACGGCCTCACTCTCGACCGCCAAGGCAACCTCATCTCCTGCGAGCATGGCGACCGGCGCGTGAGCCGGCTCACCCCCGGTGGTGGGAAGCGGACCGTCGCCGACAACTACCAGGGAAAGCGATTCAACAGCCCCAACGACTGCGCCGTCCATTCCTCCGGTGCCATCTACTTCACTGACCCCCCGTACGGCCTTCCCAAGGGGTTTGACGACGAGCGCCGCGAGTTGGATTTTTGTGGTGTCTACCGCGTCACCCCCGACGGCACAGTGACGCTGCTGTGCGACAGCATGACCCGCCCCAATGGCATCTGCTTCTCCCCTGACGAGAAGCGGCTCTACGTTGCGCAGTCCGATCCCGAAGCTCCGATCTGGAAGGTCTTCAACGTCCAGGCCGATGGCACGCTCGACACGGGCAAGACCTTCTTCGACGGCAAGAAACTGTTTCAGTCCCGAAAGAAGGGCCTTCCCGACGGCCTTAAAGTCGACTCCAAGGGAAACATTTTCGCCACCGGCCCGGGCGGCGTGCTCGTGATTGCTGCCGACGGCACACACCTCGGAACGATCCTCACCGGACAGGCAACCGCCAACTGCGGCTTCGGCGACGATGGCAAGACGCTCTATATGACCGCCGACTCCCACCTGTGCCGCATCATGCTCTCGACGGCAGGACCGCTGCCGGGGCCGTGAGCGACGGGGCACGGGTTGCGTTTGCCGTCTTTTCCCCGAATCTATGAGGGAATGTCACTGTGTCAGGACGCCGGGCCATGAAGCGGCTGAACTACCGTCTGCTGATCCTCCTTTTTGTCCTCGTCGTCGGCAGCGTCGGCGGGCTGGTGGCGCTGCGGCGATTTCAGGTGTGGCGGAATGCCAATTCGATGTCGTGGCTGGCTCAGCAGCGACTCACGCAAGGGTTCCACGACGACAGCATCCGCTATTTCGCAGCCTATGTAGCGCTGCGACCAAACGACCTCGCCACCCATGTCGAACTGGCAGAGTCGATCTTAAAAGTTGTCGACGCCACCCGGGTCAACCGCACCGGCTATCTGCAGGTCTGCTCGGTCATCGAGTCTGAGGTCGAGCGGAATCCCGACAACGACGCCCTCCGCGCCACGTTGGCTCTGGCACTCCTCGACTCCCGGAAGGCGACCGATTCGCGCCGGCATTTCGGCATCCTCCGCCAGCGTTTTCCCATCGATTCCATCGCCGGAAAGCCCCGCTCGCCGACCGCCGCAGAAGATCCACTCGATCCTGTTGACCTGGAGTTGAAGTACGTCTTTGCCTGCGTCGCCGCCGGAGAGCGTGACGAGGCGGCCTCCGTGGCCGGGGGCTTGATCGGGTTCGATGCCGACAGCCAGTCGTTCGTCGATGGCTTCACGCCGCTCCTCAATTGCACCGATGCGGTCCTCGTCTCCGAATTGATCGCCGGAGTCCTCGAGAAGACCGACAATGACACCGAAACAGCAGCCAGAGTGATCCGCCAGATCGCGGTGGCCTATCCAGATCGTCCCGAGGGCTGGCTGACATCAGCGCGATGGAATCTGGCACACGGCGACACCGAGGGGGCCGAGGAGGATCTGGCCCAGGGGCTGGCCATCGCCCCTGATGAAGCCGAGATGAAGTTCATGGCCTTCGGCCTGGCGATGAGCGCCAAAGACTACGTGCGGGCGAAGAAGATCATCGAGGAGGGATTGGTGGCCTACGCCAAAGAGCCCCCCGTGGCGGCCGGGAGGGCCGACGTTGCCCTGGCAACAGGCGACAGCCTCCACGCCCTTGAGGCACTGCAACTCGGCCTCCGCCGCAATCCCGACAACTTGCAACTGCGGATGCGGCTGGTCGATGTCCTTCTCCAACTCAACCGCCCCGCAGCGGTCGAACCCCTCCTTGAGGCCCTCCGCGAAGCTGTTGGCGACCAGCATCCAGCCATCATCTGGACGGAAGCCCGTCTGTTGATGGGGCGCGGGGAGTGGGGCCAGGCCCGGCCACTTTTGGAAAGCCTCCAGCCGATCGTCAGCGCATCTGGTCCGCTGGCCAACAGCATCACCATGGCGCTGGTGTACTGCTACGACGCCCTCGGCGAGACGGAGAAATTCCTTGAGGCCAGCCAGCGTGTCGCTGCAGCCAATCCGGCAGCGGTTCCATCCAGGATGGTGCTGGCACGGGGGCGGTTGAAGCGGGGCCGCTTTGAGGCAGCGCTTGCCGACTACGAATCACTGGCCGCCGACACGACCCCCGAACTCCTCGCCGAACAGCCCTGGTTGTGGCAACCACTGATCAACTTGAGGATCGCCGAGCAGTTCCGTCGGCCGGAGGAGGAGCGCGACTGGCGCAGCGTCGATCGTCTGCTCGACTTGCTGACATCCTCTCCCTCTGTAGGGATGGTCCGGGGAGCGATCCTCCGCTGCGACGTCCTCACCCGCCGGGGTGAGATGGAAGCGGCGGAAGCCATCCTCCGCGCGGCGATCGCAGCCGATCCAGCCACGCCGGCCGTGGTGGCCAGGCTGGCGACGCTGCTGATGGCGGATGGCAGAAAGGAGGAGGCCGAGGCCCTTCTCGCCGAAGCGCCGATCGAGATCCAACATTCCCCGTACCTGCTCAGTGTCGGCGTGGCGATCGCCGCTGCAGAACAGGGAGAGATCGCGGAGGCGAGGATCGGCGATATCGAAACAATCGCCGCCCAACTTCTCCCCACCGATGCCACGCGAGTGCTGACAGCGATCATCGACATCCGTGTCGGGCAGGGCAATTTCCTCGACGCCGAGCGGCTCTCGGAAAAGATCCTCGAGCGTGATCCCACCGACGCCCGCACCTGGATCACGCTGCTGCGGATCTCGCTCCGCGAGCGGAATGCGGAGAAATTGACACGACAAGCCAAGGCACTCACGGAGTTGGCTGGCGACAACGCGCCCGAGGCACGGGTGGCAGAGGCGATGCTGCTCGTCCTCGGGGCAGTCGGCGGAACCCCAAACAGTGAAGACGGCAAACCGGTCATGGAGAGCACTTCCCTCCGGGAGCTTACCCCCGCAGGTCGCCGCGATCTCTCCCGGGCTCGCGAGCTCCTGCTCCTCGCCGAGCAGGACCGCCCGGAATGGTTCATCATCCAGCGAATGCTAGCGGGAATCGAGACGCAGCAGGGGGAATCCCAGTTGGCGATCGATCGGCTCAAGCGGCTTGTTTCGCAAGGCGTGAATGATGCCGAGTCGATCGACATGCTCATACGACTCCTTCGTGGAGCCGGCCGGCTCGACGAGGCGCTGAGCCTCTCGGCGGGCGACCAGGAGTCGACCGGGATCGAGGCAATGCGCACCGCCGCCGACATCGACGCCCGCGACGGCCATTTCGCGGAGGCGATTGCCCGTGGTCAGCGCCTCACGCCAAACAACGCCACGGATCCGGACCAACTCCTCTGGTTCGCTGCCCTGCTCAACCGCTGCGGCGAGCAGGTGCGGGCGCGGATGATCCTCGATCGTGCGGTTGCCGTGGCCCCAGACCGGCTCGACGTCTGGGTTTCGCTGATCCAATCGCAGGCCGCCCGCGGCGACCGTCCGGCTGCTGAGGCATCGATGCGGACGGGGCAGGCGGCGCTCGCAAGCCCCGACAAGGAACTCCTCACCGCCACCACCGCGGATCTCCTCGGCGACCGAGCAAAAGCGGAGATTCTCTACAGAGGGGCGGTCGACGCCGCGCCCACCGCCCCGCGACCGCGCCGGCTTCTGGCCGACTTCTATCTCCGCAACGGCCGCACCGAGCAGGCCCGCCCTGCCCTCCAACAGATCATCGATATGCCGGAGGCCATCGGCACTCCAGCACTCGCCTGGGCCCGACGGTCATTCGCCGAACTGATGGCGCGGACGGCCAGTTTCCGAGAACTCGACGAATGGGTGGCGGTCCTGGAGAAGAATGCCGATTCCCGGGGGCGTCTCTCCGCCGATGACACCCTGCTCGAGGTGAACCTGCTGTCCAACCGTGTCGAGCCGCCATGCTGGAGGCGGGCCGCTGATCTCCTTGAGGATCTCGCCGCAAGGCAACGGCTCTCGCTCGACCATCGGCTCTCCCAGGCGCTTTTGTGGGAGAAACTCGACCGTTGGGAGGAGTGCCGTGAGGCGCTCCTTCAACTTGCCGACACTCCCGGTCTTCCCCCACACGTCCATGCGGTGATCGCAGAGCGTCTGCTCGAGCACGGAGAAATAGCCGACGCGAGGAATTCCCTTGCCAAGATCCGGGCCCTCACTCCCGACAACCCAGCCACGCTCCTCCTTGAGGCGCAGTCGGCAGCGAAGGGTGGGAACAACGATGACGCCAGGGAGGCCATCGACAAACTCGTGTCGCCGGAGTCAATGCAGTCGCTCAACCCCGCCATGATCGTTCCGGTAGCGAAGCGCTGCGAGGAACTGGGATTCATCGCGGAGGCGGATCGGATCCTGGTCGCCTTCGCTGAGGCCTCCCCGGCGGGTATTCTCGCCCGCGCAGCGTTCCTGGGGAGACAGCATCGAAGTGACGAGGCCCTCGACCTCCTGGAGGCGGCCGGTGACAAGTTGCCCGCCATGGCACGGATCACCGTCGGCACCCAGGTGCTCGTCGATAACGGTGCCGCGCCGTCCCCCATCGCTGATGGTCGGGTGGAGTCGTGGTGGAACACAGCGCAGGAAAAGGCCCCCGACTCGCTCCCTCTGTTGATCCAGGGCTGTGCGATCAAGGAGTTGATTGGCAAGGAAGACGAGGCCGAACGGCTCTGCCGCGGTGCATTGACCAGCGAAAAAATCCCTCCGGCGACCAGGGCTCTGGTGGCCAACAATCTTGCCCTCCTCCTCGCCCGGCCAGACACGGTCGAGGAGGCAAAGGTGTTGATGAACGAGGCGATCGACGAGATCGGTCCACACCCTGAGGTGCTCGACACCCACGGCTTGGTGCTCCTGGCAGCCGGCGATTTCTTCGGTGCCATCTCGGAATTCCAGGAATCGCTCCTGGTTCCCACGGCCCGGAAATACCTCCATCTTGCGACGGCCCAGTTCGAGAACGGCAGCCCAGACGAGGCCCGGGCGGCGCTCGAAGCCGCCACGAACCGTGGACTGCTCGAGCAGCGGCTTGGGCCGGCCGACAGGGACCGCCTCAAGCGGCTGGAAACCGAACTTCAACGGATGACGGAGGGAGGCGCGCCGGGAAGCACGCTCGATCCGCCAGAGACTGTCTCCCAGGCTCCTCCGCTGGACGTCGGCAATGCGGCGGCGGCGGTCACCGCGGAGGATTAACGCGGATTCAACCGCTCTCGCGGGCCGTCTCTCCACGGCCTGCTACGCCCCCCAGGCGAAGAGTCGGAGGCGGTTGCCGTCGGGATCGTGGGTCACGATCTCCAAAAAACCCTCCTGCCCAGGCGGCAGGTCATGGACGACAGCGCCGGCAGCACGGAGCCTGTTGCGGCAAAGGGCGAGATCGGCGACTTCGAAGCTCAGACTCCAGCGGTTGCTCGCCGGCGGTGTCTCCGGGCGGTCGAGGATCGCCAGCCGCGCCGTCCCCGCCTGCAGGAGGGCATAGCCGTCGTCGACGGCGCGAATCAGCACGCGCAGCTCAAGCACGCTCCGGTACCACTCCACGAGTTCCCGCCACCGCGTGGTCCGCAGTTCGATCGAAAACAGTTCGGGCGGGGCGGGCGGAGGCACGTGCGCGGTTTGGACTTGAGGGGGGAAGGGCTCGGCGTCTCCCGAGTGTTGTACCCGGGGGAATCCCTGCCGGAGGAGCATCTCGGCCGCCACAGCGTTGGCTCGCCCGGAAAATGCCGCGGATCGCCCCCACGACTGGGCTTCTCGATTTTGCTCCCACACCGGACAATTCCCCTCTTCCGCCCTTTCTTCCCTCCCGCCCGGGACGAGCATGCCTGCAGTGCCCCCCGATCCATCCCCCGACAACTCCCCCGCCTCAGGAACACCCATGTCCGGCACCGCCGCCGGCTTGGAAAAGGCCCGTCGCGACAAACTGCTGAAAATCGCTGCCCTGGGAATCGATCCCTGGGGAAGCCGGTTCGATGGCGCCCAGCCGATCGCAGATGTGCGGCACCTCGGCGAGCCGTTGAGGCGCGCCGAGGGGGAGCCGGCTGCCGACGACGGCCCCACCGTCCGCGTTGCGGGCCGAATCATGCTCCTGCGGAGCGCCGGCAGCCTTGTCTTTATCAGCCTCGCCGATCGGGCGGGGCGAATCCAGATCATGCTCGGCAAGAAGCAGGTCGGCCCCGATGCCTGGAAACTCGTCGACTGCCTCGACCTCGGCGACCTGATCGGCATCGACGGACGGCTCGGCTACTCCAAGACCGGCGAGATGACGGTCTTCGCGACGGCGATCACGTTTCTCACCAAGTCGATCGAGACGCCCCCCGACAAGTTCCATGGCCTGGTCGATGCCGAACTCAAGCAGCGGATGCGCTACGTCGACCTGATCCATGGCGAGGGGGTCCGCGAGCGGTTCATCGCCCGCAGCCGAATCGTCGCCTCGGTCCGACAGACTCTCTTCGATCGCGGCTACCTCGAAGTGGAAGGACCGACGCTCCAAGACTCCGCCGGCGGCGCCGCAGCTCGCCCCTTCAAGACCCACCACAACGCCCTCGACATGCCGCTGGTGCTGCGGATCGCGCTGGAATTGCATCTCAAGCGGCTCCTCGTCGGCGGCATGGAACGCGTCTTCGAGTTGGGACGGGTCTACCGCAACGAGGGGGTGAGCCCGCGTCACAATCCCGAGTTCACGATGCTTGAGGCCTACGAGGCCTACGGCGACTACGCCACGATGATGGACCTCACCGAGGCGATCATCCGCGATGCCGCGAAAGTGGCCGGCACGCCGTCAACGGTCCACTGGATGGGGCACGCGATCGACCTCGCCAAGCCCTTCCGCCGGGCGACGTACGACGACCTCCTCCGCGAGGTCGTCGGCTGCGATCCCACCGATCCGGCGAGCATCACCACCGCAGCCGCTGCCCTGGGAATCGATACCGCCGGCCGCCATCCCGATGTAGTGAAGAGCGACCTCTTCGAGGCCACCTGCGAGGGGACGCTCTCGGCGCCGACATTCGTCATCGACTATCCGGCCGCAATCTGCCCACTCACCAAGCGAAAGAGTGGGCAGCCCCATCTCGCAGAGCGCTTCGAGCTCTATGTCGCCGGAATGGAACTGGCCAACGCCTACACCGAGCTCAACGATCCCGATCTCCAAGAGGAACTCTTCCGCACGCAATTGGCGGGGCTGGCATCCGACGAATCGATGGCTCGCATGGACACAGATTTTATCCGTGCGCTTCGCCACGGCATGCCACCAGCAGGGGGATTGGGGATTGGCATCGACCGCCTCGTGATGCTCCTCACGCAATCGGCGTCAATCCGTGATGTGATCCTGTTCCCCATCCACCGCCCCCAGTCCGAGGGTTGAACGGCGGCCTCCCGCACCGCTCTCCCCGCACTCGCTCTCCCACACGAATCCACCCTCGCCGGCCCCCCGATGTACACGCTCCTCCTCTGCTGGCGCTATCTCCGCACCCGCTGGATCGCGCTGGCAAGCGTCATCAGCGTGACGCTCGGCGTGGCGACGATGATCGTCGTCAACGCTGTGATGGCCGGCTTCGCCCATGAGATGCAATCAAGGATCCATGGCATCCTCTCCGACTTGGTCTTCGAGAGCCATTCGCTTTCCGGCTTCCAAGACCCCGACTGGCACATGGAGGAGATTCGCCGGGCTGCCGGGGACGATGTCGAAGGGATGACGCCGACAGTTGCCGTGCCGGCGATGCTCAACTTCCACGTCCGCGGCCAATGGGTGACTCGGCAGGTGATGCTCATCGGCATCGACGAAAAGACCCACGCCGCGGTGAGCGATTTCGGACGCTACCTCCAGCACCCCGACAACCGCAGCCAACTCTCGTTCGATCTCCGCGAAGGGGGCTACGACACGATCGACAGCCAGACCAAGGGAGAGACACAGGTGGCGACCCGCCCGGCGCTCGAGGGGGCCGGCTGGCCCCACCGGCGGATGCGGGTGGAGCGGGAACGCCTCTGGCGGGAGCGCCAGGCCCAGGAACGCGGCACAGAGCAGGCCGGCGGTGGATCAGGCGATGGCGGTTCGCAAAGCAGTGGCGCCGACAGCAGCGGTCCGGTGCGGCCAGTCGACCACCAGGTGGATGCGGTCCTCGCGGCCACCAACAACGCCCCCGCCCCCGAAGAGGCCCTGGCCCCCACCGCCGAGGCCCATCCGCCGACGGCTCCGGTCGACCCCTTCAAGGCCGCCAAGCCGGAGGAGGGGCGGACGATGGACATGGCGAAGGAACAGTTCACCGGGATCGTGCCCGGGATTGGGCTAGCGAGTTTTCGTGACGCCTCAGGGGTCGATCGCTTCCTGGTGCTCCCCGGCGACGACGTGAAAATCACTTTTCCCACCGCCGCCACGCCCCCCAAGGCGGTCACCGACACCTTCACAATCGTCGATTTCTACGAAAGCAAGATGAGCGAATACGACTCCAATTTCGTCTTCGTGCCGATCGGCCAACTGGAACGGATGCGGGGAATGATCGACCCCCAGACCGGCGTGGGGAGCGTCAATTCGATCCAAATCCGCCTCCGCCCCGGCGCCGACCTGGACGCCGTTCGCGATCGGCTCCGCTCCGCGTTCCCTCCCGACATGTACGCCGTCTCCTCCTGGAAGGACAAGCAGGGCCCGCTACTCTCCGCGGTTGACATGGAGATGGCCGTGCTCAATATCCTGCTGTTCATGATCGTGGCCGTGGCCGGCTTCGGGATTCTGGCGATTTTCTTCATGATCGTCGTCGAGAAGACACGCGACATCGGCATTCTCAAGTCACTGGGAGCGAGTTCCGCCGGGATCGCCGGGATCTTTCTCGGCTACGGCCTGTTCCTCGGTCTCCTCGGCGCCGGAGCAGGACTGGCGCTGGGCCTGGGAATCACCTGGAACATCAACCGCATCCGCGTGCTCGTCGAATGGTGCACGGGGGAACGGGTCTTTGATCCTTCGATCTACTACTTTTTCCGTATCCCCACGATCGTCGATCCGGCCACGATCGCGTGGATCATCGCCGGCGCCGTGGGGATTGCGGTGGCCGCCAGCGTGCTGCCGGCCCTGCGGGCGGCGCGTCTACACCCTGTGGAGGCGCTGCGCCATGATTGATACCAGTCGGATGGAGGCACCGCTGCTGGAGGTGCGGGGAATCCACAAAGCCTACCGCTCCGGCGGCGGCATGCTGGAGGTGCTCCGCGGCGTCGATTTCGAGTGCCCGCCGAGCGGCTTCGTGGCTGTCATCGGCCAGAGCGGATCGGGCAAAAGCACGCTCCTCCATCTCATGGGACTGCTCGACTCGCCCGATGGGGGCGAGGTGCTGTTAGGGGGCGAACGGATCGACAACCTTCCCGCCTCCCGCCGCGACCGGCTGCGGAACACCGACATTGGCATGGTGTTCCAGGCGTACCACCTCCTCCCAGAACTCAACGCCCTGGAGAATGTGCTCGCTCCGCTGCTTGTCCGGCATGGGGTTGGGGCCTGGTTCCGCCACCGGAAAGAGGCCCGACGACGGGCCGAGGAACTCCTCTGCCGATTCGGTCTCAGCGCCCGCCTCCACCACAAGCCACGGCAATTGTCTGGCGGGGAGATGCAGCGCGTCGCGATCGCCCGGGCCCTCGTGGCCCGGCCGCGGTTGCTCCTGGCTGACGAGCCCACCGGAAATCTCGACGAGGCCAGTGGTGCGGGGATTCTCGACGCCCTCTGCGAGTTGAACCGCGATGATGGGCTTTCTATAGTTCTCGTCACACACGATCAGTCGATTGCACGGCGGGCCGACCGGATCGTGCGACTGGTATCCGGGCGGGTTGAAGGGCTCTGACCACGGCTTGGCCCAGGCCGCACTTGCTGTTTCTTCGTTTCCCGAGTCCCCGCAGCCGGATGGCTGCTCCCGCGAAGGTCTCCGCTATGTCCCGCATCGTCTACCTCAATGACCGCCTCGTTCCCGAGGAGCAGGCACGCGTCAGCGTCTTCGACCACGGCCTGCTCTACGGTGACGGCGTCTTCGAGGGGATGCGGGCCTATTCCGGGCGGGTGTTCCGCATGCAGGCGCACCTCGATCGGCTGTGGGACAGCGCCCGGGCGATTGCCCTTGAGATTCCGATTGGGAAAGAGGCGCTCGCCCACGCAGTCGATGAGACCCTCGCCGCCAACCAGCTCCCCGACGGCTATGTCCGCCTCGTCATCACCCGCGGCGCCGGCACGCTCGGGCTCGACCCGGCCCGGACGAAGAATCCGCAGGTGATCATCATTGCCGACACCATCAGCCTCTATCCACGCGAGCTCTACGACCGCGGCCTGCGGATCGTGACCGCGGCCACGCAGCGCTCCCATCCAGCCACACTCTCGCCACGGATCAAGTCGCTCAACTACCTCAACAACATCATGGCCAAGCTCGAGGGGCAGCAAGCTGGCTGCGTCGAGGCCCTGATGCTCAACCACAAAGGCGAGGTCGCCGAGTGCACGGCCGATAACGTGTTCGCCGTGCGGAGGGGGATCGTGCTCACTCCTCCACCCGATGCCGGGATCCTGGAGGGGATCACCCGCGGCGCCGTGATGGATCTGGCAAAGACAGCCGGCATCGACTGCCGCGAGGCGACACTCACCCGCCACGATCTGTACACCGCCGATGAGATGTTTATCACCGGCACGGCAGCAGAGGTGGTGCCGGTAGTGGAGATCGACGGCCGGAAGATCGGCGATGGGATTCCCGGCCCGATCACCAAGCGGCTGGCCGCCGATTTCCACGCTCATGTCCGCGGCGGCTGATCACCCGATCGATCAGCGGGACGCGTCGGTTGCCTCCTCGCCGCCGAGGAGATGTTGCCAGACCATCGAGCACCGCCTGCCCCGTTCCATTGTCAGCCGTGCCGCGGCTGCCGCTGCTCCTCGTCACCGATCTCGTCATAGCGGGAGACATAGCCGGGCTGCTTGGCCCGTTCGAGTTCCGCCTCAAACTCGCTCACCACCCTCTTCTGAATCGTTTCCCGCGACGAGGCATTGATGGGGTGCGCGATGTCGGCGTAGAGCCTCGGCCTCCCCTCGCCATCACGGGGCACGGTGATCTCGGGTTGCCTGCGGCCGCACTGGTTGCAGAACACAGCGCGGAGCGAATTTTTGAATCCACAGCCCGAACAATGGCTCGAGAGTTTCCGGCTGGGCATGGCGACGAACGGTCCGGTCGGCCCGACGATGATCTTCAGATCGCGGACGACAAAGGCGCCGGAGAGCGTGATTGAACAGAAGGCGAGCAAGCGCTCAGAGGGATCGTCGATGAGCTTGATCCGTACCTCGGTGATGTCCATGATCTCCCCTTGGCGTCCCCGGACCATGGGCCGGAGCACGTCCGCACCGCCGCGGATCGTCGACCCATCCTCTTCTCCCCCAGCGTTCCATCCCGTCACCAACTTTTAAACCCGCCGACCGACGCGCTTCCTTTCACGGCCGACCCGCGTCAGCCGATCACTGGCCCGGCGACACCACTGCCGCCGACACGCACCACAAACACCCCTGGCCACCCGGCCGCATCGAGCCGCGCCGCGATCGACCGGGCCTCTTGGTGAGTCCGGGCAAGCGTGAAGCAGGCGCTGCCACTGCCGGTGAGCATCGGCCGCATGCCACCGGCTGCCTCGATCGCCGCCAGTAATCCATTGATGTCGGCCGACAGACTCCGTGCCGGATCCTCAAGGGCGTTGTGCATCGCGTCGGCAGCACCGCAAAGGTCGCCCTTGGCGAGTGCTGCGGCCAGTCGATGAGCGTCACCTTGGCGGGCGATGTCGGGGACACAGCGGCCGTAGACCGCCGGAGTGGAGAGCCCGTCGGCCGGGCAAGCGATCACGGCATGGAGCAAAGGCAGGCCAGGGACGGGCTCGATCCGTTCTCCACGGCCACTGGCGATTGCCGGGCCACCGGCGAAGAACCAGGGCACGTCGCTGCCGATCCGGGCGCCAATCTCCGCCAACCGCTCAGCCGGCCAGTCGAGATCCCATACGGCCGCCGCGCCCCGCAGGACCGCCGCAGCATCACTCGATCCTCCCCCCAATCCAGCCCCGGAGGGGATCTCCTTGATGAGCGTCACCTCCAGCCCCCGCGCCACACCAGCCTCCTCAGCCAGCAGCCGCGCCGCACGGACGACGAGGTTGCTGTCGTCGGCGGGCACATCGCGGCGGAGCACCGCACCCGCCGTTCCGGCCAGCCGGCCGCCGAAGCGGATTGCCAGTTTGGTCCCCGGCGTATCGACAGCCCGGAGGTGAAGACTATCGGCCAGCGATACCGGCACCATCAGCGACTCGATGTCGTGGTACCCATCCGGTCTCCGGGCGAGCACCGCCAGGGAGAGGTTGAGTTTGGCGGGGGCGAGCAATTGCAGCCAGCCATCGGCCAGTGCGGACGATCGCAGGTTGCCATCGATTGTCGCATCGGATTGCATCGCCATCACAGCCCACCCACGCCGCGAAAAAATCCCCCTCGGTCCAGGGAGAAACGTACCCCCCGCCCGCGTGAGCGGTCAACCGGTCAAGGGGGATTTCAGGGAACGCGAGACGCTGACGCTTCGCGGAGGCTTTGGCGAGGCCCCATCCCCCCCCTCGTCATAGGGGAATCCGACAGCGGCGGGGAGCCGTGCCGCTCTCGCTACCCGTGGAAAAAGTCATCCCTGACCTTTTTCCCCTTGGAAAACCTCCGGTTTTTTCGAGTGCTACGCACTCGCGACCGCCTCGTGCGGTCGGACCAGCAGCTTATCCACGGCCTGCTAGCGCCAGTTGAGGAGGAAAATCACCGTCGTCAGTGCAAGGATGACGCCGATCGCCACCAGCACCGCCAAGAGGATGGCAATGCTCCTCCCTGCCCACAAATCATCGCGGATCATTTCAGTGCGTTCAGCGCGTTCAAAAGAGCTGTTCCAGACCGGAAACGTCTTGTCGTCATAGACCCACTGCGTGCGTTCCTCAAGACGGCGTTGGTTCATGGAGGAATCCCGTGCGGGGGGAAAGCGGGCCGGTGAGAGAGGAAGATATGATGGCAGGAGCCGTGAACTCTACCCCGTCCTCCAGGGTGATGCCAGAGGTCCGGCGGCCCCCCCGGCCCTTTCCCCACGGCGCCCGATGCACCACATCCTCGAACCCTCCGCCCCCCTCGCCGAGGCGCTTGCCTCCCACGGACAGCCTGCCTGGCGGGAGAAGGCGATCCGCCGCTGGCTGTACGGCACCCGGGCGGCGGCCTTCAGCGACATGACCGATCTCCCCCAGGCGCTCCGCGGAGTGCTGGAGGAGGAGTTCCGCATCTGGACGACGACCATCGCCACGCATTCCCAGGCCGACGATGGCACGGAGAAACTCCTCCTCGAACTCCACGACGGCCAGCGGATCGAGTGCGTGCTGCTCCGCGACGGCGACCGGCGGACAGTGTGCATCAGTTCGCAGGTTGGCTGCGCGATGGGCTGCGTCTTCTGTGCCAGCGGCATCGACGGCGTCGTCCGGAACCTCACCACCGGCGAAATCATCGAGCAATTGCTGAGGCTTGCGCGACTGCTCCCCGCCGGGGAGCGGCTCAGCCACGTCGTCGTCATGGGAATGGGAGAGCCGCTGGCAAACCTCGATCGACTCCTCCCAGCACTGGCCCTCGCCCAAGACCCGCAGGGGCTGGGGATCTCGCAGCGCCGGATCACGGTCTCAACCGTCGGCCTGCCTCCGGCGATCGACCGGCTGACGGCCGAGAATCCGGGCTACCACCTCGCCGTGTCGCTGCACGCTGCCGACGACACCCTCCGCACCCGGCTCGTTCCGGTGAACAAGGCGATCGGTCTGGCCGAGGTGATGGCCGCCTCCGACCGCTACTGGGAAGCATCGGGGCGACGACTGACGTTTGAGTACGTGCTCCTCGGGGGGGTGAACGACTCGCCGACACACGCCCGCGATCTCGTGCGGCTGCTCGGCGGGCGAGCGGCACTGGTCAACATCATCCCCTATAACAGCGTCGCGGGACTGCCGTGGCGGGAGCCTTCGCAGGGCTCGCGTGAGCGGTTCTTGGATGTGCTTCGCGTTGCGGGGGTCAATGTCCAGGTGCGGCGGCGGAAGGGGGCGCGGATCGACGCCGCCTGCGGCCAACTGCGGCGGCTTGCCCTCGGTGCGCCGCGCCTCGCGGTGGAGAAGGCCGCCGTCGATCCACTTTTCATAGACCAGCAAGCAATCGACCAGCAAGCCAGCGGCACCTGACCCGAGGCCCTCCCAGCCTGGGCGATCAATCCGAAAAGGGCTCAGGAAAACCAGCCCAACAGCAGCACTCCCGCCAACACCATCCCCAGGATGCCCCCCAGCCACACCGTCCAGTGGATCGCGGCGATGCGGATCTCCGCCGGATCCTCGTGATGCGTGGCGGCAAACACGAGGCTGGCCAGCGCCACCAGCGGCAATCCGAAGAGGAAACCAGGTGCCTTGTCGGCCAACGTCGCCAGCAACGCAGGGGCGAAAAAACTGCTCGCCAGCAGCGCCTCGAGCGGGAGTGCAACGGCCAGCAATGCGATCGGGAACATCTGGTTTCCTTCCCTGGAGTCCCCGCAGCCGACCGGCTTTCCGAGCTGCCGTGGGGGTGGGAGTTGAGTGAGGAATCGGCGGCGTGATTTAGGAGCGTCGGGGATCGGATTCATCCCGCGCAGCGGCACCCAACGGGCCGGCGAAGGCGTCGTAGATCGCCAGGATGTTGAGCATTCCGGCGAGCATCGTGTACAGCGTGCCGAACTCGAACCACCGCCCCAGACGGCGCTGCCACATGGAGAGTTGGTCGGCACGGAACTGCCGCAGCGGCGGCTTGTCGAAGAACAATTCTTGGTCGATGTCGGGATCGGAAGCCACCAGCCGTTCGGCGTAGGCCCGGGAGACGTATTGGCCTGGGAAGAGTGGCGGTGCCATGAACGTGCTCGCCAGCAGCGGCTGCTTCGCTGCCCCGGCTAACTGCATCGACTGCACCAGGGCGGGCATGGCTGCGAGGCCAACGCCAGCCTGGCAGACAAACGCCCAACGCGGCTCGGCCGGCTTCCACGAGGCGTAGACCACCTTGCCCCCCCCGAGCCACACTCCGGCGAGGAACATGCCGAGGATCACCCCCATGAACAGCCCACCCTTGTGACGGCGTCCTTGGTAGAAGTGCCCCAAGCCGGGCACACACCAAGCCAGCAGCGCCGCCAACCACGGATTGTGGAGATCGATCACCGAGCCATCGTCGGGGGACATCGCCACGGTCCGCGGCGCAACGCGTTCCCCAGCGGAGGAAGGCGTTATCGGATCTCGGGCGGGATGTGGCACAGACAAGTCCTCCGCTGAGGCAACGGCAACTGACCGCCCCAGTGTAGGCGATCAGTCGCAGGCTCCCAATGGGCCGGTGAACCGACAGGAAACGAGCGGCCGGGGAAGAAGAGGTGCAACCGGCAATGACGGCATGGTTTGCCGGAGTGGCGCTCGTGGTTGCACAACGGTATGCGGCGCTTTGGCGAACCGGAGGCCCGCTGCGATTGCCCGGTGATCAGCCCCACAGCCGGCGAACGACGCGGACCTGCGGGTTGACAAGTTGGTCGCTCGCCCCATTGACCGACGCTGGTGACATCCGCGGCCGCAGATCCCGCCAGGCCCGCTCCACGGTGGCGGCATCGACGTTTTCCAGCCCGTCACCGGCGGCGGCCGCGACCGCGAGGCGGGCCAGTTGCTGCACGGTGCCGGGCACTCCGTCGCTGAACCGAGCGAGCGTGGCCACGGCCTGCGGCGAGAACAGTTGCGGCGATCCGCCGACACGCCGCAGCGCTCCGGCCAGATAGGCAGCAACGTCCTCTTCATCCCAGGGGCCCAATTCGATCCGCACCGCGGCTCGCTGCCGCAGTCCCGACGGCAAACGCTCGGCCCCGGCGGGGGTTGCCGTGACCACCACCAGTGTCCGCGCATAGAGTGGCTCGGCAGCGGAGACGATCCGCGCCAAGCCGTCGAGCGCGCCTTGGGGTGCATGGTCGGCATCGTCAAACACCAAGGCCGTCGTCCGTTCCAAGAGCGTGTTCTCTCGGAGACGGTCCTCGAGTTTCTGCCAGAGACGGAGCGGCTCGTCCCGGGCCGGGGGATCGAGCGGCAAGCGGGCGAGGAGGAGTGCGAGCCAGTCGTCGTCACTGATCCCTCGCAGGGAGAGGATCGCCACCTCACACCCCATGCCCCCCAGCCGGCGGGCAGCCACCGGGCAGAGGTGGCTCTTGCCACACCCCTCTGCGCCGACCACTAAAGCGCAGCGTTGCCCTTGTTCGACGAGCCATTCAAGCCGTGCCAGGGCCTCGTCCTGGGGCGCACCGGGATGAAACGTCGCCGGCTCGGAGCCGCCGCCGAATGGGGGTGCGGTGAACTGCCAACGATCAAGTACCATGCAGCGCACTCTACCAATCCTGCCGCGCCGGGTCAGGACGAACTTCCCCCCGGAAACGCCGTCGTTTCCAGAGCACCAGTACAGATTCCACCATGAGCGAACGCTTCTTCCTCGCCACCCCCCCCCGCGACGGCGTTGCTGTGCTGGTGGGGGACGAGGCCCGCCACTTGGCCCGTGTCCTGCGCGCCAAGGTCGGCGACGCGGTGACTGTGTTCGACGGCCGCGGGCAGGCATGGGAGGCGACCGTCGCCGCCTTGGGGCGGGAGAAGGTGTCGCTGGACATCGGCGCCGCGCACCCCACGGAAACCGTCGGCCGCCGCTCCCTGACACTCGCCGTCGCCCTTCCCAAAGGGGACCGGCAGAAATGGATGGTGGAGAAGATCACCGAACTCGGCGTGGCCAGACTCGTGCCCTTGATCACCACCCGCGGTGTGGCAGAGGCCACCGATGCCGCCACGGCACGGTTGGAAAGAGGGGTCATTGAGGCCTGCAAACAGTGCGGCCGCGACACCCTGATGGAGATCGGCGGGGCGGAGTCGATCACGGGAGTGCTGGCAGCGATCGCTGCAGAAACGCGGAAGATGATCGCCGATCCCGGTGGCGTCCCGCTCGCGGCCCCCCTCTTTACCGAGCACGACACCAGCACCGCAGTTCTGGTGCTCGTCGGACCGGAGGGGGGATTCACGTCCGCCGAGGTGGCTGCGGCCGAGGCCGCCGGGGCGACGCGGGTGTCGCTTGGCCATCACATTCTCCGCGTGGAGACTGCCGCCATCGCCGCCGCTGCACGGCTCGCCTGAAGCAGCAGCACAAGCAGGCTCTTGAGAAACTGCCGCTGCCTGAAACCGTCGCCTGCGGCGGTCGCGAAGGCGCCGCAGGCGAAAACACCGGCGCTGTCCAAAGTGAAAAATAGTCTCCGCTAACTTTTCCCACGGACAGTTGAAACGAGCCCCAGCCAGTCGCGGGCCGCCGGCACCTGCCGGAGGACAAGCCGTTCCAGAAGCAGCACGGCCACGAGCGACAGGCCGAACAGCGGCAACAGCACTCCCAGTCCGACAACCGCGATCAACAGAGGCACTGAACGCCGGGCCGAGACCCCCGGCGGCGGGGCGCCGAGTGTGCCGGGATCGCGGCGCCGTAGCCACAGCCACAGCGCGCTTGCGCACACGATCAGCAGTCCCATTGCCGTCAGCAACCCGAGCAGCTGATTCGGCCAGCCGAACAGCCGACCTTCGTGGAGCGCGATCCCTACAGCCACCACCTTGTCGATGATGTGCTTCGATGCGAAGTCGCTGCGACTGATCACCGCACCGCTGGTGCCGTCGATGACGAGGTCGACGCGCCGCGGCCGGTTGGCGGTTGTTGACTTCGCGGTCCAACGACCAGGCGCCTTTCCCGGCGCCGGCGCCAGGACGACAGGCGCGTCGAGACCAAGAGGGCTGACGGCGGCGGCCACGATGTCGACCGCCGCCAGATCGTTCGCAGTGAACTCCGCGGGCGCCTCGCGCAGACGGCCCCCGCCATGCCCGGCATGATCGCCCCTGCCGGCAGTTTCTCCGCCTGCCCCCCGGCCCATGCTTCCCTCCGCGCCACGGCCCCCGTCATTCGACCACTCCTGCCTCACGACAGCCGTGCCGGTGACCTGCCGCACCTTTTTCAAAGAATCCCCCCAGAACTTTGCCCACGGCAGGCCGCTGAAAAGGAGGATGAGGGTGAAGGCGGAGATCCACACGCCGGTGACGGCATGGAAGTCGCGAAACAGGATCCGTCGGCCACCGTGGAATCGTGGATAGAGGACACCGGCCAGCCCGCGCAGCTGCCGCGGCCACCAGAGCACGAGCCCCGTGAGGACCATCACGATCGTCCAGCAGGCGGCAAGTTCGACGAGATTCGATCCCCGGTTCCCCATCAGCAACTCTCCATGGAGCCGAAAGACCAGTTTCATGAACCGCTCCCGCTCCTTGACGCTCCCCAACACCGCCAGCGACCGCGGATCGACGTAAGCGCGGAGCGACTCGCCGCTGCCGTCGCGGACGAGGATCCGTGCCGCCCGTCCCGGCGCTGACGGAAGTTCATATCCCTCAAAGCGGCTCCCAGGGAACGCGGCCAGCGCCGCCGAGATCTGCGCCGAAACCGGGCTCGCGCTCCCCTCCGTCGCCAGGGAATCGTACGGACGCTCGCGCCACGCTTCGATCTCCGCCTTGAAGAGATACACCGCACCGCTCAGCGCCAGGATCACCACGAACGGGATGCAGACGATACCGGCGTAGAAGTGCCAGCGCCACACGGCCCGGTAGTCGGGCCAGGAGCGATGCAGGGAATTCGGTGCTGGCATGAGGGGGATTCCAGGGACGGCGTGGTGGGGGAGGGCTCTCGTTACTGGAAGGGATCGTCAGTCCTCGGCCGACACCGCCTCACCGCCGTTGATACTGTGGAGCGCCCGGCAGACATTGGCGTCGATCGAATCGGAGAGCATCCGCACCGCGCCGTCGCCAAACCCCACCTGGGCACCGGACGGATGGAAACTCTTCGGACCAAAAAAACCGGTGGCATGGATGACCACGTCGGGGATCCGACTGTTGGGAGTGGTGTAGCCGTTGGTGAGCGTGTTGCACGCCCCCGTCATCGCCCACGACGTGCCCCGGCCGCGGAGGGTGTTGGTGTTGGCCCCGCGCCAGCCGGTGAATTTCGTCCAGACTTGAGTCAGATCTGGATTCTGGATCATGCCACCGCTCACCGACCCACCGAAAGCCCCGCTGCCGGGATAGCCAGGCGTCGCCTGCTTGGTGCTGTTGGCTCCCCCGGAACCGTTGAGCGTCTTTTGGAAGGGGAACTTCGGCGGCGTGGCGGCCGGCAGCGTGATGTCGTCGCCGTCGCTGCGCACCGTTTCGCTCATGAACACCGACTTCGAGAGGCCGTCGGTGACCGCCGCGAGGCGGACATTCGATCCCTCGTAGACGATGCCGTCGGTGGGCCAGCGCTGGTCGTACCTGGTGCCGGTGCCGGAGCCGGTGCTCACCATGTAACTCAAGCCGCCGTAGGTGAACGGCCCGCCGGCGATGACCGTCACGGTGTGGATGGCCGGAGAGGGATCGCTGGGGCAGAGCATCACTGGAATCGCCGTCGCGAAGAGGGCCGCGAAGATCGGATTGGGCACCTGGGCGTTGTAGGCGCCGGTGGTCGCTGGCCGTTTGAAATCGAGCTGCGCGGCGATGCTCGCCTCTTCCATGAAGGGCAGGAGGCGGGATTGGATCGAGAAGCCGCCAGGCAGGTCGGTCGGTGGCAGCGACCTCCGGGCGCTCTCGTAGTTGACCATCGCCAGGATCTGCTGGCGGAGGTTGCTTGAGCAACTGCTCCGCCGAGCAGCCTCGCGTGCCGCCTGGACGGCAGGGAGGAGAAGGCCGACGAGCGTGCCGATGATGGCGATGACGACGAGCAATTCAACAAGCGTGAACGCCCGCCGCCTCCGCGCGGAATGATGGACACCAACGGACATGGAATCTCCCTTGGATGATGCGGTCGCCGCGAACAGCACGGCTGGCAGCACGGTCGCGTGGGGCGCGTGAACCGTGGTTGCTACCGGCAATCGAGAAACATCCGATGACGCGCGCCCAAGCGGCGTCAGTCAGGCTGCCCAGGGAGGATGGGCGACCGGATCGGGCGGCGGTGATTCCGCCTTCTCATCAAGGACAACCAGCCGCTCACGCGACCAGAGGAGAGCGAAGAACTCGACTCTCGGCGGTGGCAGGGAGACACCGACGGCCAGCCACTGCGCCACGATCCCCTGGCAGGCGAGCATCGCCCGGAGGATGACTGTCGGCCGCTTTTGGCGCAGCGCTTCCTCAGGGGCCCCTGCGCCTTCCCCGCTGGACCCAGCAGAGCAGGCCGGGCCCGATGGCGGGCCGGATGGTTTGACCGCGCAGCAGGAATCTGCCAGCTTCGGTGCCTCCTCCGTTTCGCCTGCAGGCTTTGAGGGAGCCGCGGCGGCAACCCGTGCCTCAAGCGCCGCCAGGACAATTCCCCCCAGCCGGTGCCGCCGGGCGAAGGCCAACCGTTCGGCGAAGGTCGTGCAGCAGCAGTCCCGGAAGCACTGCTCGGCGGTAGCGCATCCGCAGGGGCTGTCCATGCAGGGGAACGGCTGGGAGCGATCCTTGGCCGCGAGCAACTTCGTCCCCGCCGGGCTTGGGCTTGCGTCAGGGCGTTCGATTCCCAGCGGCAGTGGCAGGCCCAAGGCCACCAAGCCGTAGCCGAGGATCAAGAGCCACGTGAGAAGAGGCCGCATGGCCGGGGGACTTTCCCGGAGGGGGTCGAAGCAACCTAAAAAGACCACAGCGGGTCAAGACCGCACCGCTTGACCACAGCCTACGGCTCGGACCTTGCCAGGATACGAGCCCCGCAGGGGGTGGTCAAACCGCCTCCCAAGCGCCACTGCCTTGCTTTCCAGGCCGGTCCACTGCCGATCGATCGGCTGGCTACACTTTGCAGCCTGGGAATCGGCCGTGATGGTCGATTGTTCCCTCCACTGAAAGTCCTGCCTCCCTTTGGGAACGCCGATTGTGAATATCGTCCTGTCGCACAGCACGCAGACTCCGCTGGCCCGCCGCTTCCTCGCCGCGGTATTGATCACTGCGCTGGGGGCCACAGGCGCCAGTGCCGAAGACAAAGCACCAGTCGACACCACACCGCTGGCCATCGAGGCGGTCGCCGCATTCCCCGACCTGCAGTGGAGCGGCTGGCAACCCGATCGCGATGGAGTCCCGCAATCGCTGCGACCGGTCCTGCTGACGCATGCCGGTGACGGCTCCGGGAGACTGTTCGTGGCCGAGCAGCAAGGCATCGTCCACGCGTTTCGCCACGGCGACGCGGAGACGAAGGTCTTCCTCGACCTCCGAGAGAAAGTGCACTACCGCGACAGCGAGAGTGAGTCGGGCTTCCTCGGCCTAGCCTTCCATCCGCGCTTCGGTGAAAACGGTGAACTGTTCGTCCATTACACGACGACTGAGGCGCCGCAGACGATGGTCCTCTCCCGGATCCGCGTCTCGAAAGACAATCCCGATCGGGCCGACTCCGAGAGCGAGGAGGAGATCCTCCGCGTCGAGCACCCGTACTGGAACCACAAGGGGGGCACGATCTGCTTCGGCCCGGACGGGATGCTGTATATCTCCCAGGGGGACGGCGGCAAAGGCAACGATCCGCACGGCAACTCCCAGAACCTGCAGACACTCCTCGGCAAAATCCTCCGCATCGACGTCGATCACCGCGACGACACGAAGGCTTACACGATCCCGGCCGACAATCCTCTGGTGGAACTGATGGCCGCCAACGACAGCAAGCCGCCGCGGCCGCCGGTGCGGCAGGAAATCTGGGCCTACGGCCTGCGAAACGTGTGGCAGATGTCGTTCGACCGCCGCACTGGCCAGTTGTGGATCGCCGACGTGGGGCAGGACCTGTGGGAGGAAATCAATCTCGGCAAGAAGGGGGGAAACTACGGCTGGAACCTCCGCGAGGGGGATCAGCCTTACTCCCCCACCAACACCAGCACTGCCCCCGGCTTCATCGATCCGCTCTGGCAGTACAGCCACGACATCGGCAAGTCGATCACCGGCGGCTGCGTCTACCGCGGCCAGCAACTCCCCGAACTCGACGGGCACTACCTCTATGCCGACTACGTCTCCGGCCGCCTGTGGGGCCTGAAGTATGACGACTCGCGGAGGCAGGTCGTTGCCAATCGGCCGATCCCGCACGAGGCCGAAGGGCTGCCGGTGATGGCGTTCGGCGAGGATGAGGCGGGCGAGGTCTACTTCACGATCCTGACCCCGACAGGCAAAGGGATCTACTCGTTCCGCCGCCAGGCCGGGCAAGCCAGCCGCTGAGCGGGCCGGCGGAAAAATGGAATCACGAACCGCTCAGCAGTCCAATCGAATCGGCCAGTTCGCGCGCTGGGTCGTGGCCGTCAACTGGTTCAAGCCCCAGCCAGCCGCGGTACCCGCGTTCCTCCAGGGCGCCGAGCGTCGCCACGAGGTCGACCTGCCCCCGCCCCAGCACCGCTGGTCGGCCGTGCCCGGCAAACGATCCGGCGACGGCATCGGTGAGATGGACATGCCGGATCGATCCGGCCAGAGCAGCGACTGCAGCGGCCGGATCGTGGTCATGAACAACCAGCGCCCCGGTCACCAGGGTGCAGCCGATCGCCCCCTCCGGGAGCGCGGCGAACAGCCGCACGAGGTCGGCTGGCGCCGCCCGCCCCGATTCCGCACACAGCGTCGCCCCCACCCGCTCCCCCCAGGCCCCCACGTCACGCAGCGCTTCCAGAAGCAGATTCCATGATGGGGAATCGTCGGCCGGGATGGCACCGACATGGTTGGTAACCACGCTCGCCCCCAGATCATGGGCCAGTTGCAAGGCCCGCTTGGTGCCATCGATCCGTGACTCCAGCCGCTCCGCATCACCGTAGCCACCGCGAGTCGGGAAACTCAGCGCCGCGACTACCAGCCCCTCGTCGGCCAGCCACTTGCGGATCTGCCGCACGCCGGTTGCGGAGAGACGTGCAGCATCGAGATCGCCACGAGCGTCGAGTTCCACACCCCGCACCCCGAGAGACCGGGCGCGGCGAAACGCCCCGCGGAGGTCGCGGGCCAACGGGGCGGCGGCGACGCACAGTCGGGAGGGTTCGATCATGGTGCTTCAAGGGGATGAGAAGGGACAGGGGAAGGCACGGCAGCATCGCCGAAGAGCCGCCGATTGTATGCTGTGGGGCATGCCGCCGCTCGCCACTGTCACCGCTGCGCTGGAAGACCTCGCACCACTGCGGTTGGCTGCCGAGTGGGATGCGGTCGGATTGCTGGTGGGGAGTCGGCGAACGAACATCGAAAAGGTACTGAGCTGCCTCTCGCTCACCGCGGAGGTGGCCAGGGAGGCGATCCGCGAGCAGATCGACCTGATCGTCAGCCATCACCCTCTTCCCTTCCGGCCGGTGGCCCGGATCACCGATACCGATCCCACCGGCAGCGTGCTCCTCGATCTTCTCCACGCCGGCATCGCCGTCTGGAGCAGCCACACGGCCTGGGATTCGGCTGCCGGGGGGATCAACGATCAGCTTGCCGAACTGTGCGAACTGGGGGCGGTGACGCCGTTGGTCTGCGACGCGATCTGCACCAAGCTCGGCTTCGGCAGGATGGGAATCGCCCCCGGAACGCTCACCGTCGGCCAACTCGCCCGGAAACTGACCCACGGCCTCGCCACCCGCGGCGTGCAGGTGGTGGGGGGGGAGGAGGTGCCGGTGGGCAGGATGGGGATCGTCTGCGGCAGCGGTGCCGACGGGATCTCCATCGCTCGAAAAGCCGGCTGCAACACCTTCCTCACCGGCGAAATCCGCCTCCATGACGCCATCCACGCCCGGGCGATGGGGATGGGGGTGATCGTCCTTGGCCACCATGCCAGCGAACGGTTCTCGATGCCGGTGCTGGCAAAGCGACTGGCCACTGCGGTGCCCGGGCTCGACTGTCGTGCCAGTGCGGACGAGGCCGATCCGCTGGTTTTCCTCGGCCGGCTGTGACGGCTGTACCGGCTCGTTGCCCGGGGAAAACCCGGCGCTACAATCGATGGATTCCCCGATCGACCGGGTTCAAGCCCCTCCGCGAAGGACGCCTCATGTCCCAGCCACGACGGTTCCTCACTGCCCTGCCGGTCTACAACGAGGTCCGGCACGTCGAGGGGGTTCTCGATGAAGTCCTCCGCCACACGCCCCACGTGCTGGTGGTGGACGACGGCTCGAGCGACGGCACATCGCGGCTGCTCGCCGAGCGCTTAGAGCGTCAGGGGGATATCCGCTTGGTCCGCCATGCCCGCAACCAGGGGTATGGTGCGGCCCTGGCCACGGCTTTTCAGGAGACGCTCGCCGGCGGATGGGACGGGCTGGTAACGATCGACTGCGACGGCCAGCACCAGCCACAGTTGATCCCCGAGTTCATCGCGGCGGCAAGCAGTCTGGTAGGGCCCACCCCCGACATCGTCAGCGGCAGTCGCTACCTGCAGCATTTTGAGGGTGACAGCCGCCCTCCAGAGGGCCGGCGACGGATCAACGCGGCGATCACCGCCGAGATCAACTCCCGCCTCGGCCTCGATCTCACCGATGCCTTCTGCGGATTCAAGGCCTACACCCGTCGGGCGATCGCCGCCCTCCACATCACCGAACCTGGATACGCCATGCCACTTGAGGCCTGGGTGCAGGCCGCCGCCGCGGGGCTGAAGGTGGTCGAGCTGCCCGTGCCGCTCCTGTACCTTGATCTGGCGCGGAGTTTCGGGGGCGCACTGGACGACGAAGAGACTCGTCTGGCCTATTATCGTGGTGTCCTCGACCGGGCGGAGGCCGCCGTCGCCACCACGGTACACGGGGAAGCGTAGTCGGCGCCGTTGGCTGTCGGCGTCTGCCCCAGCCGGATCTTCAGCCCTCCCTGCTGTCCCCTCCGCAATGTCGTCACCATCCCGCCGCTCTGCAAAGACTCGCATTTTCCGGGCGCCGACGGCATCTGGGGGGCGGCTGATCCACCCCCCCGTCCAGGCCACGCCCGAGGCGCCCGCCGACTCGATCGAGACGCTCCTCGACAACAACCGGCTGCTGCGAGCAGCCTTCGACACCCGGATCGGTGACTTACGCCTTTGGGAGTTGGTCGCCGCCACGCGCCGCGAGGTGCTCACCGTCGCGACCGAATACACAGCCAGTTACCGTGACGCCAGTCGGCCGCGTGACGTGGCCGACTGGATCGCCCGCCCGATCATCATGGGGGGCCACCAGCCGGAACTGTTTCACCCCGGCGTGTGGCTGAAGAATTCCGCCCTCGATGCCTACGCACGCAGTCTGGGTGGGACGGCGGTGAATCTCATCGTCGACTCCGACCGCTGCAATGCAACAGCCGTCGGCGTACCGGTGGGGACGCCTGCAGAGGCCCATCTGGAAACTGTCCCCTTCGACGCCGCTGCGCCTGATATGGCCTGGGAAGAGCGGGGAATCCTCGACGACCACGCCTTCGCAGCCTTCGGCGACCGGGTCAGCGATCTGCTGGCGCCGTTCGAGCCCTCGCCGATCCTCCGCCGCTGGTGGCCGCTGGTGATGGAACGGGCCGCCGAGAGCCACCGCCTCGGGCTGGCGCTGGCGCAGGCCCGCCACATCCTCGAGGCACGCTTCGGGCTGGAGACGCTCGAACTGCCGGTGAGTGAATTGGTGCGGCTGCCAACGGTGATGGTCTTCACCGGCTGGCTTCTCGCCCATGCCCGCGAACTGCACGAAGCCTACAACGCGGCACTCGCCGACCATCGCCGCACCCATCGGATCCGCGGCCGCTCCCGCCCAATGCCCGATCTCATCGTCCGCACCGACAATGCCGACGAAGGGCCGTGGTTCGAGGTGCCGTGGTGGATTTGGTCTCGCGACGATCCGCGCCGCCGCCGCGTGTTCGCCAATGTCGCCACCGCCGGCACTCTGCTGCTCTCCGACATGGAGACGCTGCGGGTAGAGCTGCCAATCTCACGTGACGTCGCTCCTTCGAAGTGGGTCGACGCCCTGTCGCGGATGGAGGGGCATGAACTGCGGCTTCGGCCCAGGGCCCTGCTGACGACGCTCATCGCCCGACTGCTGGTGGCCGACGTCTTCGTGCACGGTATCGGAGGCGCCTCTTACGACCGGATCACGGATGGGATCGTGCAGCGGCTCACCGGCTGCGATCCGCCGCGGCATGCGGTGGTGTCGGGGACATTGCGACTCCCCATCGACAGGCTGTTCCCCAACGACGCCGGTCGCGAGCCGGAGAGAGAGTTTGCCGCCCTGCATCGGCAACTCCGCGATCTTGAATACCACCCCGAACGGCATCTCCCCCCCCTGGAAGCATTGGCCAACGATGCGCGGGAATTGATCGTGGAGAAAAATCGGTGGATCGGCACCTTCCCGACCCCCACTCTCGCGCGCCGGCGCTGCCGGGAGATCCGCGCGGCCAACGAAAAGTTGGCCTCTCACACCCAGCCCATCCGTCGCATGTTGCTCGATACCGCAGGTCCGCTGGCAAGTCGCATTCGGGCGGCAAAGATTCTCGGGTCGCGGGAATACCCTTGGTGCTTTTTTTCAGAAAAGTCGTTGCGGTCGTTCCTGCTACTTGAGAACGGTTGAGAATCCGCCTATTCTGTCCCCGGCAATGGATTGTCGGATTGGCTCCAAGGATAGGAGGCACCATGTCACGGGCGGGTCGTTCCCAGGTTCGCGTTCCCAGGCTCCCGGCACGCTTGCAGTTGCGGTTGGAGGCTCCCTCCAAAGCATCTGCTGCGGCGTCTGTGGCCGTTGCTGATCGGAAGATCGGCTCCGATGATTTGGTGCGGAGTGCAGGGGAGAAGGCCGTCATGGCTGCTCCTTCTCGTGCTCAGGCTCGGGCCGTTGCCCAGTCTCGTACTCAGGCCCGAGCCCAGACGCTCGCTGCCGACACCATCCGTCTGGCGCCGGCGAGTGTCGCCGAGGCCCATGCCACAAATCTGCTGGCGACGAAGGTGGTGCACTCAGTCGAGATCAGGCCAGCCGGCACTGTTGTCAGTCGGCGGCGGATCCAGAACCGCCCCGCCATCGTCCATCTTCCGCATCATCCCACCCTCCCCACGAAGCCGCCCTCGTGGATGATGGAAGAGTGTCAGGTGTCGCCGGCCAGGGCCGGCGATCAGAGCGAGATTCTGCAACTCCTTGCCGGGCTCCCCGCGGCCCCGACCAAGGCCGAGTTCCACGCCGCTGTCGACCACCCCGACCACGATGCCGGCAACCGGCTGGTGGCCAGGTTGGCCGGCCGGATCGTCGGCCACGCGGAAGTCACTCCGCGCAATGTGCTCTTCGGCAGCGCCGTCGTACAAGCGGCATCGATCGACCGGGTGGCGGTGCTGCCAGAGTGCCGCGGCGCCGGTCACGGCCAGCGCCTCGTCCGCGAGGCCGAGGAGCGGATCCGTCAGATCGGTGCGGCTGTGGCATTTTCACGCACCCGGATCGCACCGTCGTTCCACGAGATGGGCTGGTCGGTGATGGGCCGCGACTGTGCAACTCCAGGCCGACCGACCGAAATCCTCGCCCGCCTCTTGGAAACCGGGTCGACCGCCATTCGCCCCTCCACTGGAGCGTCTGCAGGTCTCGGCACCCAGCGCAACGGCGAGACGGTGACGATGCGGCAATGGCGGCACGTCGAATTGCCGGCCATCCTGCGGATCTACCGTCAGAACACCCCCCGTTTCATCGGACCGACCGACCGCGGCGAAGCCTATTCGCGTTGGCTTGTCAGCCGGGGTGCCTTTGATTCGATTATCGTCGCCCTCGTCGGTCAGGATCGCTACGACCTCCACGAGACCTCCGCGCGGATCGTCGGCTACTGCATTCAATCGGGCAACCGCATTCTGGAGTTGCTCGCCGATCCGGAGTTTCCCGGACTGGAGCGCGAGATCCTGGCCCGCGTCTGCGCCGAGTCGATCGAGAACGACCGGCAGGCGATTGTGTACGAATCGAGCGCCTCCGATCCGCTCCACCTCGATGTGGCTGGCGGGGAGAGCCTCGTGCAGGGGAACGACCGGATGATCGTCGCCAAACTGCTCAAACCGCTGGTGGTGTTGCAGGCCGTGGCACCGGCGACGGCAGCCCGGGTGGCGGCGGCAGGGATCCGCGAGACTGTCGAATTGGGGATTGAATCCCCCGCATTCCGCGGTTCGGTGATCGTCGCCGATGGCAAGTCGTCTGTGCAGCTGGGGCGTGTTGGCCGCTCCTATCTGCGGCTGTCCGATGACGAACTCGCCCGGCTGCTTCTCAGTCAGTGTGACCCGATCGAGGCAACGGCTCGGGGAACAATGGAAGCCTCTACCCAAACCGCCCTCAAACTGGCGTCGGTTCTGTTCCCCCGGACACCGCTGTGGTGCCCGGTGTGGGATGATGTCCCGGCCTGATCACGCGCTGCGACTGAGCCTTCCGGCGCTCACCAAACCCCAACTCCGCGCTGGTACTGTGTTGCCATCCTGCGGGCACCTGCCCGCGGGGATCGCCCACGGAGTAACCGTCCGCCATGCGCATCGGCCCGACCTTGATTGGTGTTGCTCTGGTTGTCATTGCGGCGGTGCTGCCCCTGGCAGACTCCCCGCTGTCCGCTCAGTCGGTGTTGCAGGCTCCGCCACGAGCCGACGACCGTCTGGCCACCATGCAGTGGCAGGCTACCCATACTGGCAGCGCACCCTGGGGGTGGTGGGGGGATCAGCCACAGCACTACATCTCCTGGTCGAGTCACTCAAACAGGCTCGTTCCGGTCTACACGTTCGGAATCGGACTGGAGGAAGTGAAGGGGGCACAGAGCCTCTACCGCGACGCGGTGCGGCTCAAAGCCCTCTACGGCCGCCTCCCCGACAAGACCCTCAACCCGGCGGCTGAGTACTTCGACCAGACTGATATCCACCGCCTTCAGGCCACGGCGGCGGCGGCCGGCAAGCAGCGGATCATCCTCATGGTCTTCGACGGCCTCGACTGGACCACCACCCGCACCGCGGCGATCGCGCTGTCGGGGAAGGTGGCCTACGAGACTGGCCGCGGCACGGGGCTGTCGTTCCAGGATTACGCCGGGGCCCCGACCGACTTCGGATTCTGCTGCACCTCGCCGGCCAACGACGGCACGACGTTTGACGTCAATGCCCAAGCCCTGAAAAACCCTGGCGGCGTCACCCCGGGGGGCTACGACCCGACCAAGGGGGGCGCCACGCCCTGGGATCGGGATGCACTGCCGACCTACCTCATCGGCCGCGACCGGGCACGGCCGCACGCCGTCGTCGACTCCGCCGCCTCTGCTACCGCCTTCTGCTCCGGTCACAAGACCTACAACGATGCGATCAACGTCGATGCGGCCGGCAACCAGATTGAGCCGATCGCCCGTACGCTCCAGAAGCAGGGCTTCTCGGTGGGGGTGGTGACAAGCGTGCCGATCCCGCACGCCACGCCAGCGTGTGCCTATGCCAACAACGTCGGCCGCGACGACTACCAGGACATCGCCCGCGACATGCTCGGTGTCCGCTCGGTGTCGCACAAGGCCGAGCCGCTTCCCGGGATGGATGTCGTCATCGGCTGCGGTATCGGCGTCGGCGACCCCGACGACCGCGACGATCAAGGGGCAAATTACGAGGCCCCGCTCAAGTACATCGCCATCTCGACGCTGCAGTCGATCGACTCCGACCGCGGCGGCCGCTACCGGATCGCTGCCCGGACACAGGGGCGGAAAGGAGCCGAGGTGCTGGCCGAGGGGGCCCGCGCGGCCATCGTTGGCAAGCAACGGTTTCTGGGTTGGTTTGGAACCCGCGAAGGCAACCTCCCCTTCGCCACTGCCGATGGTCAGCACGATCCGGTGGTGGTCTCCGACCAGGGACGAACGCGGCTCATCGATCTCGGCACACAGTCAGGCCTGGGGCTCAAATACAGCCAACCGATCCACTACACTCCGGCTGACTTCGAGGAAAATCCAACGCTCTCCGAGATGGCCGTCGCCGCCCTCGATGTCTTGGCTGCCAAGGAGAAGCCCTTTTGGCTGATGGTCGAGGCAGGAGATGTCGATTGGGCCAGCCACGGCAACGACATCGACGCGGCGATCGGCGCTGTGGCCAGTGGTGATGCCGCCTTCCGCGCAATCGTGTCCTGGGTCGAATCGCACGGCGGCTGGGACGACACGGCGATGATCGTGACGAGCGACCACGGTCACATGTTCGTGCTGGAGCAGCCCGCGGCATTCGCCCGGTAAGGCTCCCGCGGCAGCCCTGATGCCGCAACGCACTCCGCCCCACACCGAGGCATCTGGCTGTGGGTCTTGTGATGCCCTGACATTAGGGCGGTGCCCGCGGTGGATTGAGCACCTGGGGTTTTTGAGGGGTTCTGCGTACCCGGGTCGGGCTCGTCCGGTCCGGCACGCACTCGACCACAGCCATACGCGGCTCATGCCCGATGGCTGACAATGCCGATTGCGTTGATTGAACCGATTCTCCGCCGTGGAGAAAACAGGCGGGCTCCGCAATGCGCATTCAGGAAGCAAGCAGCCCCTGGAATCATCATTCCTTGCCGCATCGAACCTCCGCGCGTTGCCAACCCAAGCCGCCCACTGCCCTCCGGCTGTCCATGCCCCGCAATGCCCCGCACACCCCGGGGAGGCCTATGGTCGCGGCGCTCCGCTGCGTCCGACTGGTAATCACGTGCCTGCTGATCGTGCAGTTGGCAGGCTGTGCCGGTCTCAGACAGTGGGTACGCAACGGCTACAAGGTTGGTCCGTCGTACAGCCGTCCGGCCGCCGCCTTTGAAGCGGACTGGGTGGGTGACGACACAGAACGGATCGACTCGTCTCCAGCGCAGACCAAGCGCTGGTGGACCATCTTTGGCGATCCTGTCTTGGATGACCTGATCGAGAAGGCGCACCGACAGAACCTCGACCTTCGAACCACGGGCGCCCGCATCATCGAGGCCCGCGCCCAACGGAGCATCGCCGTTGGGGGTCTGTTTCCCCAAAGCCAAGGGCTTACGGGGGCGTATGCGTATGGACAGATCGATAATTGTCGGTTCCTCCCACTGCTCCCCCATGACCTCAGCGCCTGGGCCACCGGACTCCAAGCCTCATGGGAACCAGACTTCTGGGGCCGCTACCGCCGGACGATCGAGTCCTACGACGCGAATCTGACCGCCGCGGTGGAGGGCTATCGCGATGCATTGGTCCTGTTGTTGGCGGATGTGGCTGCCAACTACATCACCCTGCGCACCTACGAACAACGCATTGCCTGGGCTAGCCGCAACGTCAACATCCAGCAAGGCTCGCTGCAACTCGCTGAGATCCGCTTCGCCAAAGGCGCCGCCACAGCCATCGACTCGCATCAGGCCCGGGCAAACCTGGCGCAGACACAAGCCATGCTCGCCCCGCTGGAGATTGGCCGCCGCCAAACCTGTCACCAATTGTGCATCCTGTTGGGAATCCCCCCCTCCGATCTCGCCGCCCGTCTGGGGAAGGGAACGATCCCCAGACCACCACTCTCGGTCGCCGTGGGAGTTCCCTCCGATCTGCTGTGTCGCCGTCCGGACGTTCGGCAGGCTGAACGTGAGGCCGCTGCACAATGCGCCCGCATCGGCGTGGCCAAGGCCGACTACTATCCCCGCGTCGCCCTCACGGGCTTCACCGGTTTTGTCGGGTATGCCCCCAATGACCTGCAGAGCCTCGTCGATTCCAGCAGTCTCGTGGCCCTCGCCTTACCCAACTTCCAGTGGAACCTGCTCAACTACGGTCGGATAGCGAGCAACGTCCAGGTTCAGGATGCGCGGTTCCAGCAGTCATCCCTGCAATATCGGCAGACGGTTCTCACGGCAGCCCGCGAAGTGGAGGACGGACTCGTGGCCTACGTCCAGTCACAACACCAGGCGCGCTATCTGCAAGAGGGGGTGGCGGCGACCGAGCAGGCGGTGAAACTCGTGATCGTGCAGTTCAAGGGGGGAGCGACCGACTTCAATCGGGTTTACACCACGCAGGGGGCACTTGTTACCCAGCAGGATCAACTGGCTGTTGCCCACGGCAACATCGCCATCAACCTCGTGCAGATTTTCCGGGCCCTCGGTGGCGGCTGGGATTCATTCAGCCCGCCTGCCGACCAGTCGCAGGCCGGTCCCATTCCCGACGCCATCGCTGCCGAAACAGCCGCCGCGGAGACCATCACCGCCGACGACCTTGGACTGCCTGTCGATGTCACCCCCACCGGCGGGCCGCGACCTGCAGAGGCCGAGTCGATTCCGCCACCGCAAGACTTGCCCGCCGTCGAGTCGGCCCCGCCGCTGACGGTTTCTGCTCTGGAGGAGCCCGATGGCCCGATCGCGCTGCCATGATTTCCCAGCCCCCAGGTCGACCGCTCTTTGACTTCGGCCGCCTCGATTCCCAGCCCATCATCCGCCACACCGTCCACGATTGAGTTCTCAGGGGCCTCCATAATGCCGAGCGACTTCAACGCTGGAACACCCCCCCTGCACCCATCGCCCCCGCAGTCGCGGCGGTTTGCGGTGACCGCTCTCGGCCGAGCGCTGTGGGCCATTCCTGTCCTGGTAGCCGTTGCCGTCGGTGGCGCCGCTTGGGAGCGCTTTCGCCACCAGCAGGCGGAAACAGATCGACGGCAGTTAACGCTCCAGGGAAACATCGATGTCCGCCAAGTCGACCTCGGCTTCAAGGTCGAAGGCAGGATCATGAGCCTCGCCGTGGACGAGGGAGAGTCGGTCGAACCGGGCGCTGTCATCGCCACTCTCGACCGCCGCTATTTCGACGATGATATCGCCGTCGCTCGCGCCCGGCGGGCAGCCGCGGCCGCGGGCCTCGCCAAGCTCGAACGCGGATCGCGGCCCGAAGAGATCGATGAGGCCAAAGCACTTCTGGCGGAACGAACAGCCACGGTGCAGCGCGCCCAATCCGACTTCGAGCGTGCGGATAGCATGGTCAGCCTGGGAGCGGTCAGCCACGAAACCCACGATCTGGCCCGGGCCACGCTCTCCGAAGCGCAGGCCCGTCTCACCTCTGCCCAGAAGGTGCTGCGGCTGGCGGAACTGGGCCCCCGGCAGGAAGACATCGACAACGCGAGGGCGCAGTTAGCCATCGAGGACGCTGCCGTCGTCAAGGCCCAAAGACGGCGGGAAGACTCCGAATTGATTGCTCCCTCGGTGGGCACGATTCTCACCAGGGCCCGTGAGCAGGGTGCCATCGTCAATGCCGGTGACACGATCTACACACTGACGCTCCAAAAACCTGTCTGGGTACGCAGTTACGTCAATGAGCGGGATCTCGGCCGCATCCGCCCCGATATGCCGGCCGAGGTGTACACCGACTCCGCGCCAGACAAGCCCTATCTGGCCCGCATCGGCTTCATCTCGCCGACCGCCGAATTCACCCCCAAGTCTGTCGAGACCCGCGAACTACGGACCGACTTGGTCTACCGGCTGCGCGTCGTCATCGATGAACCGGACGACGGCCTCCGACAAGGCATGCCGGTCACGGTCATTATCCGCCTTGACTCCGAGAACTAATCGTCATGGCGGACGCGTCCTTGGCACACGTACAGGATGTCAGCCGTTGGTTCTCCGGCGCGCTCAGGCCTGCGATTGACAACCTGAGCATGCACATTGAACCCGGCCGAGTGACCGGACTGGTGGGCCCCGATGCGGCGGGAAAAACCACGCTGATGCGGTTGCTGGCGGCGCTGCTGCTCCCGACATCTGGCACGATCACCGTCTGCGGCCATCCCACGACCGGTGACGTCAGTCCGATTCGCAACGTCGTCAGCTACATGCCCCAGCGTTTTGGGCTCTACGAAGATCTCTCCGTGGCGCAAAACCTCAACCTGTATGCCGACTTAAGTGGCGTCGTCGGCGAGGAGCGGCGCGAGGCGTTGAACCGCCTCCTGGAATTCACGAGGCTGGCTCCGTTCACCAACCGCCTCGCGGGGCGTCTTTCCGGCGGCATGAAGCAGAAACTCGGCCTTGCCTGCGCGCTGGTCAGGCGACCACTGCTGCTGCTCCTCGATGAACCAAGCGCCGGCGTCGATCCGATTTCGCGGCGCGAACTGTGGAGCATGGTCTACGATCTGACCGCGCAGGGGATCGGCGTCGTATGGAGCACATCGTACCTCGACGAGGCGGAGCGGTGTGCCCAAGTGCTCCTCATCAACGACGGGCAGGCGCTGTACGACGGGCCACCCGCAGAACTCACTGCTCGCGCCCAGGGCCGCACGTATCTCGTCGCAACCCTCGGCACCGAGCGCCGACAGATACTCGCCCGCGGACTCCGACAGCCCGGCGTCGTCGATGGCGTGATCCAGGGGAGCAATATCCGTCTTGTGATGGCCTCCGGCGCCGCCCCCGATGCCGCGGTACTGGGCACATCCGCAGCCAATATCGTCGCCACGGCCCCACGCTTTGAGGATGCTTTCATCGATCTCTTGGGGGGCAGTTCCGCACTTGAGTCGCCCTTTGCCTCGCTGCCACGCAGTGCCGCGGCCAGCACCGTCGTGATCGAGGCCATCGACCTCACCAAGCGGTTCGGCAGCTTTGTGGCAGCCGATAGCATCCGTTTCACAATTGCCAGGGGCGAGATCTATGGCCTTCTGGGGCCCAACGGCGCTGGCAAGTCAACGACTTTTCGGATGATATCCGGCATGCTGCGGCCCACATCGGGCCGCGCGTTTGTGGCCGGAAAAGACCTCTATCGTGGCGGCGGTACAGCACGGCGTCTGCTCGGCTACATGGCGCAGAAATTCTCGCTCTACGGCGACCTGAGCGTCCGCCAGAACCTCCGCTTTTTTGGCGGAATCTACGGCTTGGCCCGCGGTCAGCTGACCGCGGCCGTCATGCAGATGACAGAGATCTTTGGCTTGGGAGCGTATCTCGACCGCACCACCCGGGAACTGCCCATCGGTTACAAGCAGCGGTTGGCGCTGGCCTGTGCCGTGATTCACAGCCCGCATGTGCTCTTTCTCGACGAGCCCACCTCGGGCGTCGATCCGATCACCCGCCGTGAGTTCTGGGCCCACATCAACGCCCTTGCAGAGCAGGGCGTGACGGTGATGGTGACGACGCATTTCATGGATGAAGCCGAATACTGCGACCGTATTGGGCTGGTCTACGGTGGGCGGATCATCGCCGAAGGATCGCCCGACGCACTCAAAGAAATCGCCCGCAGTCACCCCACTGACCAGCCCACGCTTGAAGAAGCCTTCATCACCCTCGTGAACCGTTCTGGCGACGGGGCGGATGCCGCATGAGTATGATAGTGACAGGCTGGTGGGCTTGGTCCCGTCGCGTGCGGGCGCTGACGCTGAAAGAGTTTCAGCAGATCAGGCGGGATCCGAGCAGCTATCTGATCGCCGGCTTGCTACCGCTGCTGCTGCTGTTCATCTTCGGCCACGCCGTCTCGCTCGACCTGAGGAGCGTGGCCATCGCCGTGGTCGTGGAGCAGGCCACACCGGAAGCCAACAGTCTGCTTGAGTCGTTTCGCAATTCGCCGTTTTTTCACGTGCAGGTCTCGCGCCATCGGGCTGATGTGCAAGAGGATCTGGTCGCCGGACGTGCCAAGGGGATCATCGTCATCCCAGCCGACTTCGCGGCCAGGGTCGCCCGTGGTGAAGAGGCTCCCGTGCAACTGTTGCTCGACGGCAGCGAGCCGAACACTGCTGGACTTGTGGCCTTCTACGCATCCGGCGTGTTTTACAGTTGGCTCGAGCAACAGGCCCCGAAATCACCCGGCCTTTTCGCCCGATTGCGCGGTGTGCCAGGCATCACCGTGGTGTCGCGCGTCTGGTACAACGCTGACACCCGCAGTTCGAATTGTCTTATTCCGGGTTCCCTGGCGGTCATCATGTCGATGATCGGCACCCTCTTGACGGCGCTGGTGGTGGCCCGGGAATGGGAGCGCGGTACGATCGAGGCGCTGATGGCGATGCCCGTCGGCAAGGCCGAGTTTCTCCTTGGCAAATTGATTCCCTACTTCCTGCTGGGAATGGGGGCCATGGCAATCGCATCCACGGCCGCCGTCTGCGTCTTTCGTGTGCCGTTCCGGGGGTCGCCAGCAATGCTGGCTACTGTATCGGCGGCGTTCCTCTTTTCCATGCTGTCCCTCGGCCTGCTGATCTCGACGGTGACACGCAACCAGTTTGCGGCCAGCCAGACGGCGATCATCGCCACATTTCTGCCAGCCTTCGATTTGTCCGGTTTCGTGTTTGAACTCGACAGCACACCCCTGCCGATCCAATGTATTTCCTGGATCCTGCCGGCCCGTCACTTTGTTTCCGCACTCCAGACCATGTTTCTCGTTGGAGACGTGCCAGCGGTGCTCATACCAGCCACGCTCGCGCTGATTGCCATTGGCTGCGTGCCTCTCGCCTGTCTGATAGCAATCACTCGGATGCGATTAGAGTAAATCCCATGTGGCATCGCATTCTGACGCTCTTCGTGAAGGAACTGATCACGATCTGTCGCGATCCCAACAGCCGAATGGTCTTGATCGCGCCGCCCACGATCCAGTTGCTGATTCTCGCATTCGCAACCACCTTGGAGGTGAAAAACACGACGCTACTGGTATTGAACGAGGATGCCGGCACCGTCGGTCGCGATCTCGTGGCCCGCTTCGAGGGAACACCGATATTTACACGAGTTATCCACATGCGGGGAGTCGATGACCTCAAACGCGCCCTCGACGGACGTGTCGCGATTGCAGCGCTGCACATACCTGCCGATTTCTCCCGCGACGTCATCGCCCGGAAGCCAGCGCAGGTCCAACTGCTGCTCGATGGTCGCCGGTCGAACTCGGCCCAGATCCTTTCCGGCTATGCCCGTGAGATCGTTGCCCGATTCATCAACGAAAGGCTGGCGCACGGCCCATCGCCCCCCGGTGCGCCCAGCACGCTGCGGCCCCGGGTGTGGTTCAACCCCAACGGGAGCGTCATCTGGAGCTCGGTTCCTGACCTCGTTGCCACGCTGACTACGATCATCGGGCTTGTGATCACCTCCCTCTCGGTGGCGCGCGAGCGCGAGTTGGGCACGCTCGAACAGTTACTCATCTCACCGCTGTCGTCGGGGGAGATCATCGTCGGCAAGACACTACCCGCTCTGCTCCTTGGCCTCATGGAGGCCACCGTGATGTTGGTGTTCGGGAGGGTGTTGCTCGGCGTGCCAGTGCTGGGGTCGCTGCTGCTGCTCTACGGGAGCATCACGGTCTATCTCCTAGCGGTCATCGGCGTGGGGCTTTTCATCTCGGCGCTGGCGGTCACCCAGCAACAGGCGATTCTCGGGGGGACCGTATTCATCGTGCCGTCGATCTTATTGTCTGGGTATGCAAGCCCGATCGAGAACATGCCCGACTGGCTGCAGGTGCTCACCTATGGGAATCCCTTGCGTTACTTCATGATCATCGTCAAGGGGATCATGCTGAAAAACATGCCCTTCGATGTAGTCTTTGTGCACCTCTGGCCATTGGCCGTGATCGCCAGTGTGACGCTCCTTTCCGCGTCATGGCTCTTCCGGCATCGCATGAAGTAGATGGCCACGGCCAGAGGGCTCGCCTCCCAGGTCACCCGAAGCGTTCGACACGAGGCGGTGCAGCAGCAACCGCACAGGGCTGGTCTCTTGGAGGGCAAAACCCTAACTTAGATTCTGGTGTC
>QWOP01000001.1 GCA_003669605.1 Planctomycetota bacterium | reverse complement strand
GAGGTCCTCCGCCGCCCCCCGGAGGTCCTCCGCCGCCCCCTTGCGCGAAGTTATCGCCAGACTGCTCGGGCTCCTTCTTCTTGCCCCCCCGCTTGATCTTGGCGGTGATGAAGACGGTTGACTTGCCGCACCGCTCATCGACGTCGGGCCATTCCTCCGGCTCCGATTCCTCGGTATACGGCTGCAGGTCGGCGAGGTGCTCTTCCAAGAAAGGCCAGACCCGCTCCATCGGAATCCCGAGACTGTAGGTGTTGCCCGACTGGTGGGTCTTGATCATGGCTACCACCACCCCAACGACCCTTCCAGACTGGTCGATAACCGGTCCACCACTGTTGCCAGGGTTGACGGTGGCACTGTAGAGAAACGAACCACCGTCGACCTTGGCGTCGGTGGCCGAAGTAATCGAGCCGCGGGTGCTCTTGAGTTCGAGTCCGAGCATCGATCCGCCTGGGTACCCGAGGACCATGATGTCGGTACCGCGACGGGGAAGTTTCTCGGCGAGGTTCAGCGGAGTGGTGTCGACCTCCGCCAACTCTTCGCAGCGCAGCAGGGCCAAGTCGGGGTTCTCTGACTCGGCCACCACCGTCGCCACCATCTGCTTCTCACGGCCGATGGGGTCGAGGATCACCAGGTCGCTGGCCCCCTCGATGACATGGCGGTTAGTGAGCACGTAGCCCGGAGCGATCACGAAACCAGTGCCGGTGGCGATCCCCACCACCACCTCGTCAGGCTCGTCGAGCAATCCCTTGATCGCCCCCTCGCCGCCGTTGCTCCCCATGGCGCGGCCGTAGGGGGTCATGATGGTGTAGGCAAGCGTGATCCCACCCTGGCCGTTTCCCCCCTGGCCACCGCCGCCGCCCGGCGATGACGAGCCGTTCGGCCCACCGGCCATCCCCCTCGGCCGGCTACCGGGACCTTGACCACCGGGACCACCCTGTCCGGGTCCGCCGTTCTGGTTGCCCCCTTGGTTGCCACCTTGGACACCATCGGGCCCCTTCCGAGGATCGTAGGGCTTGAGTTTCAGGTCATGAATGGCCATACGGTAGAGGTCGTTGAGCTCGGAGGCGTTCTTCTCCGGCAGGCGGTGCTTCAACGTCATCCCACCGGCGCCGATAGCCACGCCAAGATTATCGGCGAGTGCCTGGCAGTCGGGCATGATCTCCAAGGCCCTGCGGAAGTGCTTGGTGGCGTAGCCGTACTTCTTGCAGAGCATCTCGGCGACGGCGAGGTTGTTGAGCGCGTAGACATTGTTCGGTTCCCGATGCACGACCACGGAAAAGTGCTCGGCCGCCTTGAGGTCGTTGTTGGCGACCATCAGATAGACCATGCCAGTCACGAAGTCCGCCTTGCCGCTCTCCGGATTGAGCCGGCTGGCGGCCATCAATTCCTCTTTGGCCAACTTCATCTGCCCCAGTTTCAGCAAATTAAAACTGTGCATGATCATGTTGGTGGTCTTGCGATTGATCTCGTCGAATTCATCCTCTGTGACCCACTTCTTGCCGAGACGGAGTCGCTTCTCCTCCTCCAATTTCTCCCAGTGGCGCAACCGCTCCTCGGCCTGCTTCCGCTGGGCAGCCGGCAGCTTCTGGTTGGCGAGAAAGATTCTGTAGACCTGAACGGCCTCCGCCGCGGTCCGGCAGGAAACCGCATCAGCTTCCAACTGCTGGAGTGGATCGACCGCCTCCGCCGGATCAGCCGCGGGGCCGGCGTCATCGTCGGCCGATGCCTTGCGGGCTTGGTCCTGCTTGGGCTGCGACTTGGGTGGCGCCTGTTTCGACTGCGGTGGCTTGGTCTGCGCCTGCGCCACTGCCGGTGCCACTGCCGGTGCCACGAGCACGCCGACGACAACGAACAGGCTCATCCAACCAACCGCGTTCAACCGGAATGCATTCAACGTGCGCATGGCAATCACACCTGGGGATCCAACTCTCTAAATCTGAATGGGAAAACTGCTGCCCGCCCGCCCGGCACAGGCAACTTATCACCCCCCCGGGAGACCGTCCAGAAAGCATTTTCCGGCTGCCGCTGGCGGGGTTTCCGCTGATCCTCTCCACGGCGGGCGTTGGTATACTCGCCAGGGCTGCGTTTGGGGCGCTGCCACCTCCACAAGCGGGAACACCTTTCCATGCCAATCGACGGCTCATCCGAGACACCGGCTGGCGGCCGTTCCCCGGCCAGACTCTGCGGCGGGCCGCTGCCGCGCCGCGGCGTCCTCACCGCAGGCATGCTCGGGGCTGGGCTGCAAGCCTTGGGGAATCGGGGGTGGGGGGCGGGGGGCCTGTCGCTGGCCGACCTGTTCCGGGTCCGTGACGCGCAGGCCTCGGAAACCCCCGCCGACGACACGGCGGTGATCTTCGTCTGGCTCCCTGGTGGCCCCCCCCACCTTGAAACCTACGACATGAAGCCTGAGGCCCCGGCGGAGTTCCGCGGTGCCTTCCGTCCGATCGGCACCAATGTCCCCGGCATGGACGTCTGCGAACTGCTGCCGCTCCACGCCCGCTGCGCCGATCGGTATTCGATCATCCGCTCAATATCCCACGATTTCGCCGACCATGGCGGCGGCCACAAGCGGTTTCTCACCGGCCGGGCACCGAAAGAGCCGACGGGCTTCGTCAACGATTTTCCCATGGCAGGATCGTTCGTCTCCCGCTTCCGCCCCCCGCAGATCCGCGGCCTGCCCAGTTACACCGCACTGGTCGATGGCGGCAGAGCTCATGTCGACACGTTCAGTTTCGGGGCCGCCTATCTCGGCACCTCCCACACACCGTTCATCGTCGATGGCGATCCCTCCACAGCCACCTTTGGGGTGCCGAGCCTGTCGATGCCTGAGGGGATGGAGCGACGACTGGCCGACCGGGCCGGGCTCTCCAAGAGCCTCGACCGACTCCGTCGCGACCTCGACTCCGGGAGCGGCTTACGGGCCCGGGATACCTTCGACGCCAAGGCAATCGAGATCCTCACGAGCACCGCGGCCCACAACGCCTTCGATCTCTCCCGCGAGAGTGACGCTGTCCGCGACCGCTACGGCCGCCACCGCTTCGGGCAGCGGGCCCTCCTCGCCCGGCGGCTGGTGGAGGCGGGGACGACGTTCGTGACCGTCGTCATGGAGCATCCCGGCGGCGAGATGCCGCACAACTGCTGCTACAACTGGGATTCGCACGCGGTCAACTGCCACATCTTCGACGACGCCAAATGGCGGATGCCGTTCTACGATCAGGCCGTCACGGCACTGGTGGATGATCTCTACGACCGCGGACTCGACAAACGGGTCCTGCTGGTGGTCACCGGCGAATTCGGCCGGACTCCCCGCATCGAAAACCAAGTGGGGACGCAGACTAAAGTCCGCCAACCGGGGCGCGACCACTGGCCCGGTGCCCAGTCTGTGCTCGTCGCCGGAGGGGGCCTGCGCACAGGCCAAGTGATCGGCTCCACCGATTCTCGCGGCGGCTATCCCAAGGATCGGCCCCTGTCACCGAATGACCTCTGGGCCACGGTCTACAGCCACCTCGGCATCGACCAAGAACTCTCCGTGCCAGACCTCGCCGGCCGGCCGATGCCGATCCTTCCGTTTGGCGAGCCGATCAGGGAACTGCTCGGATGAACGCTCCCGTGGTGCGAATCGCGATCGCAGCCTTGCTCCTCGCCGCAGGGCTCTGCCTCATAGCATCTGCCCCGCCGGCGTGGGCCGACGACACCGCCGCCGGGAGGGCGCTGGTCGCCGGGGGGGCGCTGGTCGATATCACCCCCGCCGACGATCCGATCGCGGGGCGGGGCGAGATCATCGGCGGCTTCCTTCCGGTGCCGTCGCGGGCCGTCCACGATCCGCTCCGCGCCCGCTGCTTGGTCCTCGACGACGGCCAGACACGGCTGGCACTGGTGGTGTGCGATCTCCTCGGCATCCATCGTTCGGTGAGCGACGAGGCGCGCAAGCGGATCGAAGCCGATCTCGGCATCCCCGCCGACCATGTGATGATCTCGGCAACCCACACCCACTCAGCGACCAGCGCCCTCGGCGACCGCTTCGACGAGGCGATGCCGCTGACACCCTACCAAGCGTTCGTTGTCGACCGGATCGTGTCCGGCGTCCGCGACGCGATCGCTTCCCTCCGGCCTGCCGAGATCGGCTGCGGCACAGCCGAGGCCCCCGAACACGTCTTCAATCGCCGCTGGCATCTCAAGCCGGGCGCGATGACCCCCAACCCCTTCGGTGGGATCGACCGGGTGAGGATGAATCCCACCCCCGGCAGTCCCGAACTGCTCGAACCAGCCGGCCCCACCGATCCAACGATCGCGTTCCTGGCAATCCGCGACACCGACGCACGGATGATCGCGATCTTCGCCACCTATTCACTCCACTATGTCGGTGGCACCGGCGGAGGGGAGATCTCCGCCGACTACTTCGCCATGGTCTGCGACGAGGTCGCCAGTCTCACTACCTCCAGCAACGCACCGGCACCAGTCGCGATCCTCGCCAATGGCGCAAGCGGTGACATCAACAACATCGACTTTCTCACCCCCCGGCCGGCGCAGGCCCCCTATGAACAGATGCGTTTGGTGGCCACGTCATTGGCGGCCAAGATCGCCGCCGCCCTGCCCGTCGTGGCTTTCGCCCGCGAGGCGCCGCTCTCAGCCCGCTTCCGCGAAGTTGAGGTGGGGCATCGGGTCCCCTCAGACGACGAGCTCGCCTGGGCGCGGGCCACACTTGCCGCCGACGCGCCGGCTGCCAGCCGCGCCGACCTGCCGCGGATCTACTCCGAGCGGGTCCTGAGCCTCGAGGGGCACGCAGCGACCACGCGCGTGCCACTGCAGGTGCTCCGGATCGGTCCGGCAGTCCTTGCCACGATGCCCTGCGAGGTGTTTTGCGAGATCGGGATGGACTTTGTCCGGCGCTCGCCCGTGCAACCGGCTTTCTTCGTGTCGCTGGCCCACGGCTACCTCGGCTACCTCCCCTCCGCCCGCCAGCATCGCCTCGGCGGCTACGAGACTTGGCTGGGCACGAACCGACTCGATGCAGGCGCAGCGGCGACGTTGCTCGACGCGCTGGTCGCCATGACCGGCGAGCTGGCCCGGCAGGCCCCTTCCACCGCCGCGGTGCAGCGTGGCACGCGAACCGCGCCAGAGTATCTCCTGGAACTGGTCGCCGCGGAGCCGGCGGTCGTCGATCCGGTGGCGGTGACATTCGACGAACTTGGGCGGCCGTATGTCGTCGAATACCGCGACTATCCACTCGGCCCTCCGGCCGGATCGCCGCCGCTCTCGCGCGTCGTCCGCCTCGACGATGCCAACCACGACGGGCATTACGAATCATCGACCGTCGTCGCCGATGGACTGCCGTTCGCGCAAGGGATACTGGCGCTCCGCGGAGGCCTCCTCGTCACCGCATCGCCCGACGTGCTCCTGCTTTCCGACTCCGACGGCAACGGATCGCTGGACACCCGGGAGACGATCGCCACTGGGTTCCGCGTCGGTAATCCGCAGTTGCGGGCTGCCTGTCCGGTGATCGGCCCCGATAATGCCGTCTGGATCACCGGCGGGCTTTCCGGCGGAAAGGTCCGCAAACCTTCCGATCCGGATGACGCTGGCGTCTCCATCGATCGGCGCGACGTGCGCATCGACCTGGCTCGCGGCACGATCCGTCCCGCCACCGGTTTCGGTCAGTTCGGCAACACGTTCGATTCCCGCGGCCACCGCTTTACCGCCAGCAACCGCAACCCCCTGATGGTCAGCCTCCTGCCCCCTGAAGCCCTCGAGCGAACCACCCTTGTCGACCTCGGCCCCGGTTTCACCGATGCCGCCCCCTCCGGTGCCGACAGCCGCGTCTTTGCCGTGGCGCCCACCAAAGCCACCGCCATCTCCCACACCGGCACGCACACTTCCGCCTGCGGGCTCTCGATCTACCGCGGCGATCTCCTCGGCCCCGACGCCGACGGCGACTCCTTCACCTGCGAACCGGTGTCGCACCTCGTCGTTCGAAGGCGTTTGACAGCGCTCGGATCGGGCTTCACAAGCTCCCATCCGGAGGCTGAAGGGACGGAGTTCCTGGCCTCGGGCGAGACTTGGTTTCGGCCGGTGTTCACCACATCTGCGCCCGACGGATCGCTGTGGGTGGTCGACTTCTGCCGGGCCAGTGTCGAACACCCCGACTACATGCCCCCCGGTGTCGCTGCTACCGTCGATCACCGGGCCGGCGACCATGCCGGGCGAATCTGGCGAATCCGTCGCCAGGATCTCCAGCCCCGCCCCTGGACCGTGCCGGCGAATGCCGACGAAGCGGTGGCCTTGTTCAGCGATCCCAACGGCTGGCGACGCGATACCGCGCAGCGACTCCTCGTTGAGGGGCGCTATGATGTCGACGAGGCCACATCTGCTGCGCGGCACCTGCTCGCCGTCGGCAGTGACACCCGGGCACAGGTCCACGCCCTCTGGACGCTCGACGGATTGAACCGGCTTGAGTCCGTCGACGTCGCCGCGGCCTCAGGAATCGATGCGGCAGCGGTGCGGGAGACGGCGATCCGGCTGGCGGTGTCTGGCGAGGGGGTGATCAGCAACGGCAACCCGATCTCCGCCGCTGATCGTGCGGCCTTGGTCGATACTGTCGCCGTGCCGTCGCTCGACCACTCCGACGGGTCGGTCCGCCGCGAAGCGATCCTGGCCCTGGCGGGATCCCCCTCCGCCGCCGCCACCAGCGGCCTGGAGTCAGCGACGATCTCAAAGCAACTCGACCCCTGGATCGCGCGGGCCATCGTTTCAGGCGCCATCGGCCGCGCGGCACCACTCCTGACGGCAATCGCCCGGCATGCAGCGCCCGGCGATGCGACAGGAACTGCCGTCACTATTTCCAACCGTGATCTGATGCCGACCAGCGACCGGCTGTGGCTGGTGGAAAAACTCGCCACCATCGCCGACAGCCAGGCTGCCGATCTCGAGGCCGTGCGGCATCTGCTCGGTTCCCGGTGCCGCCAAGCCCAGACGGGTTGGTTTGACACGGCGGTCTTCGCTGGGCTCGCCGTCCGCCGTCCCGTGGCTTCTTTACTCACAGACGGCTTCGCGGCGGGCTGTCTGGATTCGATCATCGATCATGCCGCGGCACTTGCCGAATCGATGGCGGTATCGAGGGACGAACGGAACCTCGGTCTCCGAGCACTCGGCCTGGCCGCTGCCGGTGATACGCCAGCGGCGACGCGGGCCCGCGAAGCACTGATGGCACTCCTCGTCACCAGCCAACCGGCCGAGGTCCAAGCCGAGGTGGTCCGCGGCTTGGTGGCAAGCGCCGACGTGGGGGCGATCGAGAAGGTGATCGCGACCGCTCCAGGGCTCGAGCCGTCAGTCCGCGTGGCAGCGATCACGGCCCTCCTCGACCGCCGCAACGCAGTGCCGCTGCTCCTGGCCGCGGTGGCTAGCGGTGCCATCCCCGCAGGTGCGATCCCCCTTGAGCGCCGCCAAGGGCTGCTTGAGTCACCCGACGCTGCGGTGAAGGACACCGCTTCGCGCATCTGGCAGGAGGGTGCAACTGCCGGTCTCTCGAGCAATGAACTGGCCGATCTGACGGCCGCGGTCCGGCTCGGCGGTGACGGAAAGAAGGGACGCGACGCCTTTCTGAGGCACTGCGCGGGCTGCCATCGGGCGGGATCAGCGGGTGGTCCGGTGTCGATCGGTGAGCAGTCGATCGGCAATCAAGTCGGGCCCGATCTCGCTGAGGCGGCCGATCGCCCGATTGAAAAGTTGGTTGCCGACATCGTCGATCCCAACCGGACAGTCGAGTCGCGGTATGAAGCGACGGTGGTCGTGACCCTCGACGGCACCGTCCTCGACGGCGTTCTCACCGCCGTCGGATCTGATTCGGTCGTCCTCGTTCGCAGCGGTGGGGAGCGGAAGGTGATTCCGCGGGATGCCATCGAATCGATCCGCGGCACCGCCAAATCGTTGATGCCGGAAGGGTTTGGTCGCGCGATTACCAAACTCGAATTCGCCGATCTCTTGGAATTTCTCCGCGCCGGTCGCCCCGTCGGCCCCCCACCATGATTTTTCACTTTTCTTCCCGATGCTTTCCGATTCGTTGATCGTTCTTTCGTGTTCTCCGTGCCTGCCTCCTCCGTTGGAGTACCCGATGCGCTCTGCTGCCCCCGAGATCCGCCGCGCAGTCTTCTTTGCCCTGGCTCTGTGCCTGGGGACGACGACCACGCTCCCAGCCCTTGCCGAGGACGTCCGCCTCCAACCGCTCAAGGATCTCGACGGCTACTTCCCCTTTACCCCCCCCGCCACGCTCGACGCCTGGAATGATCGCGCCGCACACGTTCGCAGGAGAATTCTTGTCTCGCAGGGGTTATGGCCGATGCCGGCGAAGACACCCCTCAACCCATCGATCCTCGGCACCATTGTCAAGGGACCGGACGCCAAAGGGAACGAGGGGACCGGTGGCTACACCGTCTCCAACGTCTCCTTCGAGAGTGCCCCTGGCCTGTTCGTGACCGGCAACCTCTACCGGCCCCTGGGACTGAAGGACAACCAGAAAGTCCCAGCCGTGCTGTTTGCGCATGGCCACTGGCAAAACGCCCGCCACTCCGATCAAGACGCCGCCGCCACGCGCAAGGAGATCGCCGCCGGCGAGGAGCGTTTCGAAGAGGGGGGGCGGAGCCGATTCCAGTCGCTGTGCGTGCAACTTGCCCGGATGGGATGCGTCGTATGGCAGTGGGACATGCTCTCCGATTCCGACGCCATCCAGTTTTCCCGTCAAATCGTCCACGGCTTCGCCAAGCAGCGGCCGGAGATGAATACCAAAGAGCGGTGGGGCCTCTATAGCCCGCAGGCTGAGTCGCACCTCCAGAGCATCATGGGGCTGCAGACCTTGAACGGCATCCGCGGCGTGGACTTCGTCCTCTCGCTCCCCGAAGTCGATTCCAACAGGATCGCGATCACCGGAGCCAGCGGCGGCGGCACGCAGACAATGCTCGTGGCGGCGGTCGATGACCGCGTCACGCTCTCAGCGCCGATGGTGATGGTCAGTACGTCGATGCAGGGGGGCTGTACCTGCGAAAACGCGTCGCTGCTCCGCGTCGGGACCGGCAACGTCGAGTTCGCGGCGCTCTTCGCCCCCAAGCCGCAGATCATGAACACCGCCGACGACTGGACGAGGGAATTTGCCACCAAGGGCTTTCCCGAACTCCAGGCGCTCTACTTGCTGGCAGGCGCCCGCGACCATGTCGCCCTGAAGCGGGGCGAGCACTTTCCCCACAACTACAACGCCATCACCCGCTCCGCCTTCTACACCTTCATCAACAGGCACTTCGGCCTCGGGTCTGCCGAGCCAGTGATTGAGCGCGACTACGAAATCATCGAGCCGGCGAAGCTCCATGTGTGGAACGAGGAACACCCGGCTCCTGCAGCGGCCGATCCAGAATTCGAGCGGACGCTGCTCGAGCAGCTCACCATCGATTCGACTGCGGCCCTTCAAGTCGCCGCAGCCACCAAGGAGGGCCTTCTCACCGTGCTCGCTCCGGCCTGGGCCACCGTCATCGCCCGCACCGCGGACAGCAGCGGCGACGTTACCTGGGAGATGGAAGCGAAATCGGAAGCAGGCGGCGTCGTTCGCATGGTGGGGAAGCTTGTGAACACGACGCACCACGAGGAGATTCCCGTTCTCTGGCTCCACCCCAAGCAGTGGAATGGCAAGGTGGTGGTGTGGCTCGATGACGCCGGAACGAAGGGCGTTGAAGCTGACGACAGACCACTTCCGCCGATTGCGGAGATCCTCAAAGGTGGCACGACGGTCGTCGTCGCCGACTTGTTCTCGCCCCCGTCCGATGCCGAAGGGGGGCAGCGGGTGGTGAAGAATCCCCGCGAGTTTGCCGGCTACAGTTTCGGTTACAACTCCACCCTCTTTGCAGAGCGGACCCACGATGTCCTCTCAGTCGTCCACTTCCTTCGCACCGCGAAAATCGGTGACCACCCGGCGCCGAAGAGCGTGGCGGTCGTGGGGCTAGGCAGCCGCGGTGCAATCGTCGCCGCCGCTCGGGCCGTTGCCGGCGACGAGATCGACCAAGCGGCGATCGACACCAGGGGCTTCCGATTTAAGAATGTCCTCGACTACCGCTCCCCCGACTTTCTCCCCGGCGCTGGGAAGTATCTCGATCTGCCGGGGGCGCTGGCGGCTGCTGCGCCACGACGCTTGTGGCTCGCCGGCGAGACAACGGTGCCGGAGGTGGTGACGGCGGCCGCGAAAGCCACCGGGCCCGGCGACTCGGTGAGTCGATTCGACGGGGCGCCTGCGGATGTGGCAGGGGCCGCGGCACGGTGGATCACGCAGTAGTCCCACTGGTTTTCGCAGTGCAATCGCAGAGGCACGTGACAGGCAATCATGGCATGACCGAATTCGCAGCAGGCACCCGCACTCCCGCAGCCCTCGGCATTGAAATTGGCGGCACAAAACTCCAGTCGGCGGTCGTCGCCGCCGACGGCAGCGTCCTCCTGTGCCGTGCCGACCGGATCGATCCGGCCGGCGGCGCTGAGGGGATCCGGAGCGTGCTCGCCGCCCAGATCGCCGGCATCGTGGAGGACGCGTCTGAAAACCGGCTCGCTATCGATGCCGTTGGCATCGGCTTCGGCGGGCCGGTGAACCGCGATCGTGGCCTCGTAGCGACCAGTTTTCATGTCGGTGGCTGGAGCAACTTCCCCTTGGCGGCATGGGTCGCCGAGCAGGTCCGTGACAGGCTCGGTGAGGTGCCGGTGATCCTCGAGAACGACTCCAATGCCGCAGCGCTTGGCGAGGCGCTCGTCGGCGCGGGGCGCGGCGCTCGGGTGGTTGTTTATTCGAATGCTGGCTCTGGCATCGGCTCTGGGCTGGTGATCCATGGCAGGCTCTACCGCGGCCGGGCAGATGGCGAGATGGAACTGGGCCACATCCGACTGACGCGGGAGGGGGGGATTCTGGAAGAAACCTCTGCCGGCTGGGCAATCGACAGGCGCGTCCGCGAGGCGGTAGCGGCCGATCCCGGGGGTGCCCTCGCCCGGGAAGCGGCAGCCACGACCATGCCAGCCTCGGCCCGACTCCTCCCTGGAGTTCTCGCTGTCGGCGACGCCACGGCACAGACCATCCTCGACGAGGCGGCGGGGCACTATGCCCATGGCCTCTCGCACGTTGTCCATCTGATCAACCCCGACGTGATCGTCCTCGGCGGTGGCGTGGCGACGATCGGCGAACCTTGGCGGGCGAGCGTGGAGCGGCAACTTGAGCCCCTCATCATGGCGCCGCTCCGGCCGGGCCCGCCGGTGCGTCTGGCGACCCTGGGAGAGGATGTCGTCCCAGTGGGGGCGGCCTTGGCGGCTCTTGATGCAGCGATCGAGTCGTCACGGAGTGACGCGCCATGACGTGCAAAGAATCTTTCCGCCGATCGACTGTCACCGTTTCCGGCGCACTGCCGCTGGCATTGGTGATCATCGCCGGTTGGTCCGTGATCAGCACGGGCCGAATCAGAGCCGACGATGCCCTGTTCGAGACAGCGATCCGCCCGGTGCTCGTCGACTCCTGCTTCCGCTGCCACGGCGGTGAACGCGACTCGGGAGGATTACGAGTCGACTCGCGCGACGCGCTTCTGGCCGGGGGTGATTCCGGAGCGGCAATCGTGCCGGGAAACCCGACCGCGAGCCTGTTGGTCGCGGCGATTGCCCGTCACGCCGATGTATCGGCCATGCCTCCGGAGGCTGATCAAGCGCTTCGCCCCGAGCAGGTCGCCGCCTTCGAGGCCTGGATCAGAGCCGATGCGGTCTGGCCGGAAAAGGGAGCGGCCTTCGAAGTCGCCGGGCACTGGGCCTTCCAACCCCTCTCCGATCCGCAGCCGCCGACCGTCGCGGACGAGGCCTGGTGCCGGACGACGATCGATCGCTTCCTCCGGGCAGCCCAGGAAGAGGCGGGCGTCACGCCGCTACCGGCTGCCGACAGACAGACACTCATCCGTCGGGCCACGTTCGATCTCACCGGGCTGCCGCCGACGGCGGAGGAGGTGGCAGCGTTCGTCCAAGATCCCGCCACCGATGCCTTTGCGAAGGTGGTCGACCGCCTCCTCGCTTCCCCGGCCTATGGCGAGAAGTGGGCCAGACACTGGCTCGACGTCGTCCGCTACGCGGACACCGCGGGGGAGACTGCCGACTACCCAGTCCCGGTCGCCTGGCGCTACCGCAACTATTGCATCGATGCCTTCAACCGTGACCTGCCCTACGACGAATTTCTCCGCCAGCAGATCGCTGGCGACATTCTGGCCGCTGAGGGGCCAGAGGACGTCTACGCCGAGCGCGTGGTGGCCACCGGATTTCTGGCGATCTCGCGCCGCTTCGGCTTTGACTCGGAGAAATACCACCATCTCACCATTCAGGACACGATCGACACTGTGGGGCAGTCGATCCTGGCTCTGAGCATCGGCTGCGCGCGTTGCCACGACCACAAATTCGATCCGGTGAGCATGCGTGACTACTACGCGCTCTACGGAATCTTTGAGAGCAGCCGCTATCCCTTCCCCGGCTCGGAACAGAAGCAGCGAACGAGATCGCTTGCTCCCCTGGCAAACCCGCGGAGCGACGGACGGTGGTTTCGCGACTTCGAGGCCCGCGTCGCCCGGCTCTCGGAGGAACTCTCGGCCCTCGAACGCCCCGTCCCCGCAGCCACGCTCCGCTCGATCACCGACCTCGATGGCGACTTCGAACTCCAGGCCCCGGCCGGCGGGGGGAGTTACGGCGTCCTCGTTCCACCGTGGCGGTATGAGGGACCGATATTCGTGACCGCCGCCGCCCAGAGTCCCTTCAGAAATATCTACCCGGGAGGCCGCTGCGGCGTAAGCGTTGCCGCGGGGGCTGGCCGCTACCGGTGCCGGCAGACAGCCCGTCTGGCACCTTTCGAGAGCGCCACGGTGTTTCTCAATCTCGACTTCCGGACAGCCACTCCACCGACTGACGCCACAGGGCGTCACCGGTTGACCGTCAGTGAAGCGGACGGCACTCCAGTCGAGGTCGTCTTTGGCGCGGGGAGCCTGACGCTCGTCGCCGACGGCCAGAGGCACGACCTGGGAACGATTCCCACCGGAGAATGGCTCAATCTCCAACTGGCGATCGACCGCACGGCGCAGAGAGTGACAGGGAGTGTCGGAAGCCCGGCAACGGCCCGCGTGTTCGGGCCGTTTCCCGTGCGGAGCGACTCACGCGCCGCGGCCATGGGAGTGGAACTGGCGGCGCTGGTCGACGAGTCGTCGCTCCCCTACGCAGCCATCCCCCTTGACTGTGACAACATCGCAGTTGAGTCGTTCCCGATTCCCCCGGTGAGCGTCGACCTCCCCGTCATGGCGGCAGCGGGCGAGCGACCGAATGCCAAGGCGATCCGCTCCCGCCTCCGGGAACTTTCCGGGATCGACGGCGATCTGGAGATGCAGTCGCCGGGCACGGCGCCTGTCAGCCCGTGGAACCCTGGTCCAGCGAGTGTCGTGCGCCTGGACACCCGCGGCCAAAGCCCCTTCACAAATCACTATTCGCCAGGCCGTCTCGGCCTCACGCTTCCCAATCGCGGTGAGTACGACGGCTTTGGGCTGGCACTCCCACCCATCCCTCCCGACGCCGACGGTCGGCTCCATGTGGCCTTCGATTTCCGGCTCGGCGCTCGCGATCGGGGGGGAGATGGGTCGTGGCGGTATTACATCGGTCATGGGCCCGGCCCGTCAGCTGCCGTCGAGCTGTTCTTCAACGGCGGTTCGTTCTTCGCCCGCGACGGACAGGTGACGTCGCCGGTGGCAGCACTCGATGCCGATCGCTGGTATCAGGTGCAACTGGTTGTTGATATCGCAAAGCGGACCTACAGCGGTCTCCTCCTCACAGAGCCTGCCGCAGAAGCCTCGTCCACGCCGCTCTCCGTCCCTTTCTCCGGGGCGGTGGCGAGCGGTTGGGACGGTGGTATCGACTACACTTTCATTGACAGCTACGGACATCTCGGCGGCGTCCGCCCCGCCCTCGACGTCGACAATGTTCTCGTTTCCGCTGCGCCCCTGCGCCCCCTCGACAGCCCAATTGCGGCCGCTGCATCGTCGGCTGACAGCCAGCGGGAGATCGCTGGCTTACGCGACTCGATCGCAGCCATCGACGCCCGGGCCGACGAAACAGCCGCGGAGCTCCGCCGGCTCCTGGCCGACGGTCCGGTTGGAATGGCCTATGCCATGGCCGAGGGGACGCCGGCCGACGCCCGCATCCAGCGCCGCGGCGAGCCGGATGATCCGGGAGAGGAAGTGCCGCGGGGATTTATCGCCGTCCTGGGAGAGGCGACGCTCCCGGAACTGCCGACGGGAAGTGGCCGGCTGGAGTTGGCCCGATGGCTGACACGCCCCGATCATCCGCTCACCGCGAGGGTGATGGTCAACCGCATCTGGCAACATCACTTCGGTCGCGGCCTCGTCGCCACTCCCAACGATTTTGGCGTCCGTGGCCGGCCTCCGACCCATCCGCAACTCCTCGACCGGCTGGCCACCGATTTCGTCCGCGGCGGATGGTCGATCAAGGCCCTCCACCGACTGATTCTCAACAGTGCTGCCTGGCAGCAGGCAACGGCGCTCTCCAGCGACATTCCAGCTGCGTCTGATACCCGCAGTCTGTACGTCGGGTTCCTGCGACGGCGGCTCTCGGCAGAGGAGATCCGTGATGGAGTGCTGGCGGTCAGCGGCGGGCTTGATCGATCGCCGGGCGCGGGGCATCCCTTCCCGCCGCCCTACGAATGGGGCTACTCACAGCATGGGCCCTTCAGCGCCGTCTACGATCATGATCGGCGGAGCATGTACCTGATGACAGGGAGGCTGAAGCGACATCCATTCCTTTCCCTCTTTGACGGGGCTGATCCGAATGCCTCGACGGCCGATCGGCTCGGAACGACCGTGCCGACGCAGGCGCTCTTTTTCCTCAACGACCCACTGGTGCATGACGCGGCCGATGCCTGGGCCGGGCAGCTCGAGAAACAGTCGGCCGACCGCCGCGGGCAGATTGCGGCGGCAACGCTCGCGGCATGGTCACGCGAGGCCAACAGCGCGGAACTCGCCGCTGCCGAACGGTTTCTGGAAGCCTATCGGGCGGCGTTCCGCGAAGACCCCGCCGGACAAGCCGCTTCCGTCCTCCCCGATCACGAAGCGCTCGCGGCCTGGTTACGGACGCTCCTGGCGAGCAATGAATTTCTCCATGTCGAGTGAAGGGCGCAATTCCTCTCGACTCGATTGCCCAACATCCCCACGGCTTGCCATCCGATGAACCGCTCCCCCGATCCCTGTCGCCGTGGCCTCCTCCAGTCGATGGCGGCAGGATCGATCCTCTGGCCGGCGCTTGTGAGCGAGTTGCTCGCCGAAGATTCGGCCCCTAGCAGAGCGTCGGCGGCCGATCCGCTCGCCCCCCGCGCCCCCCATTTCCCAGCCAAGGCGAAGCGGGTGATCTTCCTCCACATGAGTGGTGGGGTGTCCCACGTCGATTCGTGGGATCCAAAGCCGAGGCTTTGGGCCGATGCGGGAAAGACTGTCACGGTGCCGGAGTTCCAGGGGCGCAAAGGCTCCTTTGAGATGTTTCTCAAAGCCCCGCAGTGGAAGTTTTCGCCGCATGGCCGCTGCGGAACTTTGGTCAGCGAGCTGTTTCCGCGGATAGCGGAGTGTGTCGACGACCTGTGCGTGATCCGGTCGATGAAAACCGATCACACCAACCACTACGAGGCGACCCTCGGCATCCACACCGGTTCGTTCACGTTTGCGCGGCCGAGCATCGGCTCTTGGGTCAGCTATGGCCTGGGGACGGAGAATCGCAATCTCCCCTCCTTTCTCGTCCTCGCCCCGCAATCCCCCTACGCGGGAAACCAGGTGTGGGGGAGTGATTTTCTTCCTGGGGCCCATCAGGGAACGCGCGTCGTGCCGGGGCCGGAACCGATCGCCAACGTCCGCCGCCGCAGCCGCTCGGAGCGGCTCCAGGAAATGGAACTGGCGGCACTCCAGGTGATGAACCGCCAGCACCTTGTCGGTCGCGGTGCCGACCCACTCCTGGCCGCGCGGATCAAGTCGTTTGAGACCGCCTTTGGAATGCAGTCTGAGATGCCAGAGGCCTTTGACTTGTCGGGAGAGACTGCCGAAACGCTCCGGCTCTATGGGCTCGAGCCGGGGAGCACGCAGGGCTTTGCCTGGCAGTGCCTCGTGGCCCGCCGACTGGCGGAGCGGGGAGTGCGGTTCATCGAGTTGATCGATGTCGGCTCATCGGCAAACTGGGATGCGCATGGTGACATGATGACGCATCTCCCCCTGGCGAAGAATGTCGACCAGCCGATTGCGGGGCTGCTCCAAGACCTGAAGCGGCGGGGCTTGCTCGAGGACACGCTCGTCGTTTGGACAACTGAATTTGGTCGTACGCCCTTCAATGCCGCGCCGAATGCGGCGGGCCGCGAGCATCACCACTGGGTGTTTTCCTCGTGGCTGGCGGGCGGGGGAGTGAAGGGGGGAATCACGTACGGGACATCGGACGAACATGGGATCGACGTGGCCAGTGACGTTGTCCATGTCCACGATTTCCATGCCACCATTCTCCATCTGCTCGGCCTCGACCACACCCGACTCACCTATCGCCATTCCGGCCGCGATTACCGCTTGACCGACGTCCACGGCCACGTCGTCACGCCGATCCTGGCGTAACGGAACGGGCCCAGGGGCGACTCGGATCTGCGCTGCTGGGGAAAAACGCACCATTGTCAGG